>JBMNGN010000005.1:0-388616 GCA_050949865.1 Syntrophomonadaceae bacterium | reverse complement strand
GTTTTAAGCTATATTAGGATAAACGCTTTGGAAAGAAGGTTAGATCTGCGGTGAGAAAAGTGGCGGTTGCTATGAGCGGAGGTATTGACAAGTTCAGTTGCTGCATTACTGCTAAAAGACCAGGGCTACGAAATCCTGGGGATTACTATGAAGCTGTGGCATGACAATAACCAGGAGGTCGATGATGCCCGCAGTGTAGCTACCCAACTCGGTATTTTCTCATCAGGTAATTGATTTAAGCAACCAGTTCTTTCACCGGGTGTTGATTATTTTTGCCGGGAATATTTATCCGGGAGAACCCCCAATCCCTGTGTAATTTGCAATTATTATATTAAATTCGGATTGCTTATGGAAAAGGCTATGGAATTGGGGGCGGAATTTCTGGCTACCGGCCATTATGCCAGGGTGGTTAGGGAATCAGATGGTCGGATGGCCCTGCTGACCGCATTGCAGACCCTGGGAAGGATCAGAGTTATGTATTATATCGGTTGACCCAGCCTCAGCTTAAGCGGGTTATCCTGCCGCTTGGCAATTATTCTAAGGATGAAGTTAGACAGATAGCTAGACAGCACCGAGTTGTTGGTATCAAGTAAGGCCGAAAGCCAGGAAATCTGTTTCGTTTTCATCCATGAACTACGGGGAATTTATAGAAAAAATTTGCCGGTGTGGGGCACCTGCAAGGAGAATTTAAACTGTCCAACGGTAAAACCCTTAGGACCTCATCGGGGAATTCATCGCTATACTATCGGCCAGCGTAAGGGCTTAGGCCTGGCCCTGGGATTTCCAGCCTATGTGACTGGCATAGATGCTAAAAACCAATACGGTTTGGGTAGGCTCAAATGAAAGCCTGTATCATAAAGCCCTAATTGCTGAAGATTTCACCTTTATTTCTGGTGAGGTTCCTGGTGATTCAATCAGAGCATTGGCTAAAATCAGGTACCTTGCGCCGAAAGTTGAGGCAATTCGTCACCCCCAATTTCCGAATCGGAGGTGAAAATTAGCTTTATGGCACCCCAAAGGGCTATAACTCCCGGACAGTCGGTAGTTTTGTACGATGGCGAAAAGGTTCTGGGCGGAGGTATTATAACCCGGTACTTCTAGTTAAAGTAGCATATCAAGGTTAGGCTTTAAAAACGATAAAAACCCCTAAGGTAAAAAGGTACCCGGTAATTGCCCATACCAGCTGCGCTGGCTAGGGCTTGGTACAATTCCCTTTTAGTAAATCCCTTAAACATTAAATGTGTCCCCTCCCTTTGACAGAACTTATGTTCGATTTTATTATAACCAAAACATAAGTTCGATTGCAAATAGAATTTTGCCAAAACAGCCTCGGAGCGGAACAAAAAAGGAGGTTTAAAAACGCCCTGATTTGATGTTATGAGACATAAAAAAAAAGGGTCTTTTCAAAGAACCCAATCTCCAACAGGATACTTTAATAATATATCGGGTAGGCCAATAATTTATTACTTTATGGTATATTCCTGCAGGCTTGATGTTACCTGGAAGTCGCCGGTGATATATTCCCTTTTTACCATACCAATGCCTTCCTTAAAGAATTCATTAATTAGGTAGTCATCTCCGGTGGTCTGGACATGCAGACAGTTTTCAAAAACCCCGGCTGGGGTGTCGACTTTAGCTTTAAGGTCCACAATTTCTGAGGAACCATTTGATGTTTCCCAGGCAGTGCCAACTTCAATCGGTGCTTTGATAATGGTCTTATTGTCATTTTGGGGCAGGTTAGTTTCCAGCAGGTTTTCGGGGTTGTACACTTCACCTTCAAAATATATCCTGGTAATATCTTCATCATTTACTTGAAAGACCATCGCTATTACTGTACCGCCATTATCCTCTTTTATCTGGGCAAGATTGTTCTTGGCAAACAAGACTTCTCTCGAAAAGCTGGCATATTCGTTTCCCTCTCCCTGGTAAATCCAGGTGCTGCCAACCGTTAGGGGAAAATACGCTTCAATATTGACCGGGTCTTCTGAAGCCTTATTATTGTTATTGTCAGCCTGGTTTTGCTCTGTACTACATCCTGCAACCAGGAATAGAATCAGGCATAAAAATCCCAGCCGAGACAGGAGAATAAGACTGTTTTTTACGCTCATTCATTAACCTCCATTAATTAACTGTAATATACTTTAGATTGGTTCATTAACCAGGCGCTGAATACGCTCGTCAAGGTCGGGATGGGTAGAAAAGAGCCTCGTTAAACCGCTCTTCTTTTGGCCGCTTATTTTGAACGTCTGAATGGCTGCCTGTTCGTCCCTGTCAATGGTTGGCAAGGTATTCTTTAAGGCAGTAAGCGTTTGAATCATTTTGCGTTTTCCGGCTATTCTAGCCCCCTGCAAATCGGCGGCAAATTCCCGGTGCCGGGAAAATGCCAGGACTGCAAGGCTGGCTAACACAGAGAAGCAGATTTGAAAAACTATTACCGAGATAAAGTGAACAATTCCTGTCATTTCCTTGCGTACTAAGTTGGCTACCACATAAGCTAAGGCCCTGGAAAGGAAAACGACAAAAGTGTTTACCACTCCTTGAATAAGGGTCATGGTAACCATATCCCCGTTAGCGACATGGGCAACTTCATGGGCCAAAACCCCTTCAATTTCTTCCTGGCTCAACCTGTTTAACAAACCCTGTGAAACTGCAATCAAGGCGCTGTTTGTGGAAGGACCGGTAGCAAATGCATTTACTTCCTGGGAGGGATATATCCCTACCTCGGGCATTTTAGCAATACCTGCCTGGCTGGATAACCTGTAAACAGTATTTAATAGCCTTTGTTCAGTTGAATTCTGGAAAGAATCAGGGGTAATTACCTTGACGTTCATCACCGATTTGGCAATCCACTTGGATAAGAGCAGGGAAACCAAAGCACCGGAAAAGCCTATAATAGCTGCAAAAACCAGAAGATTGTAGTAGTCAATTCCGTAACCAGTAATATAATATCCTACCCCAAGAATCGAAGTAATAATTACAATGGTGGTCAGGACTAAAAGGTTAACTAAAAGGAATATGGCTATTCTTTTCGTAAAAACCCCTCCTATTAGAAATAAACCCAGTATAAAGTATAATACCTATTCATAATTTACTCAGGAAAGATTTGATTATACTTAATTTATGCTACTTAAAATCTATCTCAGGTTGATTAATAAAACAAGTCAGTAAAACCGGTCGATCGTGTCAAGTTACTTTGGGTTTTAAAAACGAAAAATGAGAATGTAAAAATATTTGTGTAAATCCTTCAGATGGTAAAATAAAACCAAATGGAGGATTTTGTTTATGGAAAAGAAAAAGCGAGAGAGACGTAGAAAAAGATTACCGGAAGGTTGGTTACAGGAGTTTATCCAGGCTTATGATATTAAGAGCACGGATGACTTAAGAGGGGCTCTGGCCGATTTAGTCGGTGATACAGTCGAAACTATGCTGCAAGCCGAATTAGAAGCTGATTTGGGCTATGCAAAAAATGATAGCGAGAATAAGGCAACTGACAATAGTCGGAATGGCAGCTCCCCCAAAACACTACGTTCGGAATACGGCCCGATCGATATAGACGTGCCCCGCGATCGCAAAGGTGAATTTGAGCCCAAGATTGTTCCCAAATACAAACGGGATATACAAGGGTTGGATAATCAAATTATCAGCATGTATGCTAAAGGCATGAGTACACGAGATATTAGTACACATATAGAGTCCCTTTATGGAGCAGAAGTATCAGCAGAAACCATCTCCAAAATCACAGATAGAATACTTCCCGAGATAAAAGAATGGCAAAACCGACCGTTAAAACCGCTCTACGCAATGATGTTTTTTGACGCTATTTCATTATCCAGTCAGGACAGAAGGTCTGGTAAAGCAGCGCGCCGTTTACATAGCAATTGGAATCGATCTGGATGGTAACAGAGATGTCTGCGGCCTGTGGATCGGTGAGTCGGAAAGCAGCAAATACTGGCTCAGTATCATGAATGAACTAAAAAATCGGGGAGTTAGAGATATACTTATTACTTCAGTGGACGGACTAAACGGCTTCAGTGAAGCTATACATACCGTTTATCCCCAAACAGATATTCAACGTTGCATAGTCCATCAAGTTCGTAACTCCATGCGCTATGTAAGCCATAAAGATTTAAAGGCTTATACCTCAGAAATGAAAAGAATCTGCCAGGCCCCAACTGAAGAAGCTGGACTTATGGAACTAGATGCTTTTGAAGAAAATTGGGGTAAGAAATATCCAGCAGCCCTGCGTTCCTGGCGAAAAAACTGGGTAGAACTCAGTACCTTCTTTAAGTACCCTCCGGCCATTCGGCGGCTTATTTATACCACTAACCGGATTGAAAATTTCAACCGCAGCTTGCGGAAAGTCACCAAAGCCAAAGCGGCCTATCCGTCGGATACCGCCCTATTAAAGTCCCTGTATTTAGCAATTCAAGACATCACCATTAAATGGGGGAAAATCAGCGGCTGGCGCGAGATTTTTGGCCAACTGGTTCTCATTTTTTCCGAACGTATTTTCCCTGGAGATTATAGCTAATTAGAAACAGCTGGCTTTGTTCTTTACAAGAACTGAGACAGCTGATACGCTTTAAAATACATAGGGGAAATAATTCCTCAATATAGCCATCAATTTTTGATTACTGCTGAAGGATACACAAAATTATTTACACTACCTGATTTCAGGATAGCAGTTAATAATGCTCTTTGTGATATACTTGGCGTGGATGAGCCCGACTTATTGTAATTCACGTCAGAATGTATTTGACGCTTACACACAAAATGTCCTAAGTTTCAATTCCTCATAGGTACGCTAAAAACTGCTCCTTGGCCGTTCTGGGGTGTTACAGTGCTAAGTTTCAATTCCTCATAGGTACGCTAAAAACAGTACATCTTTAACCCACTCCATCACTTTGTTTTTGTTTCAATTCCTCATAGGTACGCTAAAAACTTTAACCGGCAGTTTTGGGAGAAGGCCCAGAGGTAGTTTCAATTCCTCATAGGTACGCTAAAAACTGTCTGCAATATCTGGTGGTTAGATCGGGTCTGTCATAGTTTCAATTCCTCATAGGTACGCTAAAAACGCAAGAATGTTCGGATCGTACAGTTTAAGCACAAACTCGGTTTCAATTCCTCATAGGTACGCTAAAAACTCGAGATTCGCCGTACTCGAATGCCAGGATATCCACGTTTCAATTCCTCATAGGTACGCTAAAAACGTATTAATCCAACTAACCCCCTTAAACGAGTTTAAAGGTTTCAATTCCTCATAGGTACGCTAAAAACCCGCAAAACCGTACGCAAGCATCCGCTTTGAGGCGTGTTTCAATTCCTCATAGGTACGCTAAAAACTGAGTGTTTTATCGGAACAAATAGGCGAAGGTACTAGTTTCAATTCCTCATAGGTACGCTAAAAACGTGGCCTACATACTTGCTGAGGCCTATATAGATGGGTTTCAATTCCTCATAGGTACGCTAAAAACCACCACTGATGAACATCTCCGTCTGCTGATGCTTGTTTCAATTCCTCATAGGTACGCTAAAAACGGAGGTGGTTAGGTTGAAGAAACGCAGAAAGCTAGGTTTCAATTCCTCATAGGTACGCTAAAAACTGTCTGGCTCGCTCCCTTTTACTACGGGCTCCCCGGGTTTCAATTCCTCATAGGTACGCTAAAAACTGCTTGCGTTCATATCGTTGTGTTTCTGGATTATATCCGTTTCAATTCCTCATAGGTACGCTAAAAACTAGATAGGCATAGAAGCCGGTAGGATTGAGGATATGTTTCAATTCCTCATAGGTACGCTAAAAACCCCGGCCAAGCAGCGCATATCCTTTTCTTTGCCGAGTTTCAATTCCTCATAGGTACGCTAAAAACGGCCTTGTTCATCACCTGCAGAGTAACGTCAAAGGCAGTTTCAATTCCTCATAGGTACGCTAAAAACGACATGGGAAAAGGTCTTGACTCGTGTTAATGGCGTGTTTCAATTCCTCATAGGTACGCTAAAAACGCAGTACTTACCACGTTCAGGACTGGTATTTTCGCGTTTCAATTCCTCATAGGTACGCTAAAAACGGAGTTAAGGGAAGTACAGGCAGTGTTGAGTACACGTTTCAATTCCTCATAGGTACGCTAAAAACGCTGGCGGCAGATACATAGGTTACACAGCCGAGCTTGTTTCAATTCCTCATAGGTACGCTAAAAACTCTTTCTTTCCCTGTCCTTTACTTTACCAATTAAATGTTTCAATTCCTCATAGGTACGCTAAAAACCCGCATTCATTACATACAATTTTTCCGGTTAGTATAGTTTCAATTCCTCATAGGTACGCTAAAAACCTATTTCCTGCCGTATTACATGGTAGCCCTGGCCTTGTTTCAATTCCTCATAGGTACGCTAAAAACTGAATTAGTGACCACTGGTTCATGAAAAAATCCCTGTTTCAATTCCTCATAGGTACGCTAAAAACCCGGTCGGAGGAGATTCGGGAGCAGGAGCAGTTAGAGTTTCAATTCCTCATAGGTACGCTAAAAACTTGAACTGTCATGCCCGGTACCGGGATCCAGAGCCTTGTTTCAATTCCTCATAGGTACGCTAAAAACGAGAAGTCGACACCTCGCGCATGATTGAGATACTTGAGTTTCAATTCCTCATAGGTACGCTAAAAACCCGGTTACCGCTTTGACTACCGATGCAAGCCCTCTCAGTTTCAATTCCTCATAGGTACGCTAAAAACTCTGTAGCATCGGCAGATTTTTGAGTGCTTTTCTCGTTTCAATTCCTCATAGGTACGCTAAAAACATTTCGCCAAGTATTCTTCAGGGGTTATTTTGCCTGGTTTCAATTCCTCATAGGTACGCTAAAAACGTAAACCATACCACCTTGTCAATCTTAGTAGCCCGGTTTCAATTCCTCATAGGTACGCTAAAAACGGGGACAAAACATTTGTACCAGCCAGCTTGGATGAGTTTCAATTCCTCATAGGTACGCTAAAAACCCGCCTGCCTCCGTCTGGTTTAGCTGGTGAATCTCGTGTTTCAATTCCTCATAGGTACGCTAAAAACCCAAGTCTCTTTTCCTTGATAGCCAGGCGGAGCTAGTTTCAATTCCTCATAGGTACGCTAAAAACAAACAACTTGCTTTAGTGCCTTCATGTGGCTTCTGTTGTTTCAATTCCTCATAGGTACGCTAAAAACTTAGCTGCACTAGGCAAGACACTTCGCGATATCAAAAGTTTCAATTCCTCATAGGTACGCTAAAAACGCCGTATTATCTCGCTAATCCTGCAAGCGCTAGAAGTTTCAATTCCTCATAGGTACGCTAAAAACGGCTATAGCTCCGTCCTTCTAACTTACGTTGATATATGTTTCAATTCCTCATAGGTACGCTAAAAACTTTGGAGGGAGTGATGAAGCTATGGTGTTTTCAGACAGTTTCAATTCCTCATAGGTACGCTAAAAACGATACTGCGATTTTGCCCGGTTTTTGCTTGGGGGGATGTTTCAATTCCTCATAGGTACGCTAAAAACAATTCCAGGTTGCGCTCTAATCTGTTTGCGTCAATAGTTTCAATTCCTCATAGGTACGCTAAAAACAGCATACTGGGCAAGACGTTTCCAGGCTATCTTGAGTTTCAATTCCTCATAGGTACGCTAAAAACAATGCTCTGCAATTGTATGGGCATTTGCCAGCTGGAGTTTCAATTCCTCATAGGTACGCTAAAAACAGAGAAGCTGCTGCTTCTATCACCGGCGGCTGATTAGTTTCAATTCCTCATAGGTACGCTAAAAACGAAGGCATCGGGGGTTATGGTTATGTACCGGATTAGTTTCAATTCCTCATAGGTACGCTAAAAACCCGGTCCCGGAAGTATTCGCTTTTTCGGTATTCCTGTTTCAATTCCTCATAGGTACGCTAAAAACGCGTACCAGAATAATGAGAAATTCCGGGAAGTAGTTGAGTTTCAATTCCTCATAGGTACGCTAAAAACGGTCCCCGGTCCGCCTTTGTTGGCGGATCGGGATTAATGGGGTTTTCCCGATAAAACAGACAGTCCAGAGTTAGGTTTTCTTACTAAATCATAGTTTTGCTCAAAATCTCATAATTCTAGCTTTTTTAAGCCGCCTTTTGCTCTAAATAGCCTTTTCTAAATGTAGCTGGTGAAAGGTATCCCAGCGCTTGGTGTCTTCTTTTACGGTTGTAAAATACTTCTATATACCAAAAGATGTCCCAGCGGGCCTCCTCCCGTGTCATATAACGTTTATGGTAAAGCATCTCGCATTTTATAGTACTGAAGAACGTTTCCGCACAGGCATTATCATAGCAGTTACCTTTCCGGCTCATACTGCAGATCATTCCGTGTTTCTTAAGGGTTGCCTGGTATTCTCTACTGCAATATTGCACGCCTCGATCAGAGTGGTGAATGATTCCCTTGGGTGGTTTATGCCGCCTCACAGCATTTTCCAGGGCTTTAATACAAAGTTCTGTTCTCATGTTACTATCCGTTGCCCAGCCTACTATTTCCTTGGTGAATATATCTTTTATCATAGCTAGATACAGCCAGCCTTCATAGGTGTATATGTAGCTGATATCCGTTACCCATACGGCATTCGGTTTATCCGTCTTAAAGTTCTGATTTAAAAGATTTTCCGTTACTGGTAGTTTATGATTAGAATTCGTTGTTACTTTAAATTTCTTTTTGCGTTTGGCATATAACTTGTTTTTCCGTTGGATTTCGTAGAGTCTCTTACGGCTACAGTTGGGAAACTTCTCTCTTACATCAGCAAGGAGTTTATCCAAACCACACATACCATGGCATTCTTTATAGCTCTTCCGGGCAATTTTAAGTATTTCTTGGTTCTCAAGCTTACGTTTGCTTGGGAGCCGGTCTTTCCAATCATAATAGCCGCTCCGCGATACTTCGAGGACCTGGCACATCTTCTCAACCGGAAACACGGAGCTGTGTTCCTTGATAAATTTATAGCTTACTTCCGGTTGTTTGTCGCGAAGATGGCCGCAGCTTTTTTTAATATTGCTACAGTCTCCTCTAAGTCAGCTGTTCTTCGCTTTTCAGCCCTTAATTCAGCTTCCAACTCAATTAGTCTTGCTTTATCAGAAGATTGTTTCTTGTTATCTCGTAGCCAATTTCTCAAGGTTTGGGGATTCACCCCCAGGTCCTTTGCCACACTGGCAACTGATCTGCCGCTTTCTTTCACCAATCTGGCTGCATCCGCCTTAAATTCCGCGTCATAACGCTTTCCCTTGTTCCCCATTTGTTAATCCCTCCACAGTTGTTATTTTACCTAACTACTGTGTGTCCGACAAATCGGGTATAGGTCATAAGTTTCAATTCCTCATAGGTACGCTAAAAACGCATTCTCTCTCTCCAGCCATCAGAGTCAAAGCTGGGTTTCACTTCCTCATAGGTACGCTAAAAACGTATAGTCATTTGCCCGGCCTTTATTCGTGCCAAGTTTCAATTCCTCATAGGTACGCTAAAAACCGTTAGTGACGGCACAGTAACTATTGGTGATGTCTAGTTTCAATTCCTCATAGGTACGCTAAAAACGGAGGGAGGTGCCACGATGTACCCGCCATCACCTCGTTTCAATTCCTCATAGGTACGCTAAAAACGGCAAAGATGTGGGATGAATATGCCCGCAGTATTGGGTTTCAATTCCTCATAGGTACGCTAAAAACGATACTGAGGCCGGGGCTTAGTCCCCGGCTATTTATGTTTCAATTCCTCATAGGTACGCTAAAAACGAGCGTTCCGTTCCAAGCTGTATCAGCAATATTATGTTTCAATTCCTCATAGGTACGCTAAAAACCATATCTCCATCCCCTGCACTGCTGCCACTATCTGGTTTCAATTCCTCATAGGTACGCTAAAAACTTGAATAGCTTCTACTATTAGGGCCTTCTTTGTTTGTTTCAATTCCTCATAGGTACGCTAAAAACCGATGCTGATGTTGAACGGCTGATATCTATACGAGAGTTTCAATTCCTCATAGGTACGCTAAAAACGAGAAAAAAACGGCTTATGAGCCGTTATGGTGTCGAGTTTCAATTCCTCATAGGTACGCTAAAAACTAATTTTTCAAAACAATTTTTCAAGATTTTTACCCGTTTCAATTCCTCATAGGTACGCTAAAAACCATCCGCTAATTTTTCTGATAATACTATATCAACGTAGTTTCAATTCCTCATAGGTACGCTAAAAACGGAACCGTTCTTTCTCCTTGCCAATTAATCCGTTATATAGTTTCAATTCCTCATAGGTACGCTAAAAACCCCACCGTTTTCTGCTGCGATATTGAACAGCTCCTTAGTTTCAATTCCTCATAGGTACGCTAAAAACGGGTATCAGGAAAGATTGAAGGAGTATCGGAAAGGGAGTTTCAATTCCTCATAGGTACGCTAAAAACACCGAATGTCCAGGGCCCATGTTTGACGTTGAAAGGCGTTTCAATTCCTCATAGGTACGCTAAAAACGGAAAAGCGAACTGGGAAATGGACAAATATCTTTCGTTTCAATTCCTCATAGGTACGCTAAAAACACCTTGGGGTAGCCGCAGAAGCTCACGATGGAGTGTTTCAATTCCTCATAGGTACGCTAAAAACAATTCTTCTGTTCTTTCACCGTTGTTGAATCTATCTCGTTTCAATTCCTCATAGGTACGCTAAAAACGCTGCAGGATTGATTTGATCGATAGGTATTTTTCGCAGTTTCAATTCCTCATAGGTACGCTAAAAACGGGGCAGAAGTAAATTATCAACCGGATTATACCAGTTTCAATTCCTCATAGGTACGCTAAAAACATTGCCGGCATGCTTATGGGCTGTATATTGATCTGGAGTTTCAATTCCTCATAGGTACGCTAAAAACACGGACGAACCTGGTTTTTGTTATGTAGAAATATGTTTCAATTCCTCATAGGTACGCTAAAAACTCGCCTCGGCTCACAAACTCCTGAACCTTCTTCCCAAGTTTCAATTCCTCATAGGTACGCTAAAAACGATCAACCCCAGTTGAAAATGTCTGAACCCTTGTAAGTTTCAATTCCTCATAGGTACGCTAAAAACGTTTCGCCTTTCTGCATCCACTTACGAAAAGTCGAAGTTTCAATTCCTCATAGGTACGCTAAAAACTCCAAAAAAAAAATAACATCGGAAAGGAGGAAAAGAAGTTTCAATTCCTCATAGGTACGCTAAAAACATAGATGTTGACGGTCACAATTTTCCAAATTTAGCAAGTTTCAATTCCTCATAGGTACGCTAAAAACAAGCGTTCCAAAGTCAATGAAACACTTTGTAAAAATGTTTCAATTCCTCATAGGTACGCTAAAAACTTAGTACCGTTCTAACCTGCTCAGGGGGATACTGCAGTTTCAATTCCTCATAGGTACGCTAAAAACAATACCATATCCTTTGCCGTATGAATTGGAACCATGTTTCAATTCCTCATAGGTACGCTAAAAACAGGTACTTCCCTTTTTAGTCCTTTCCCTCCAGACAGAGTTTCAATTCCTCATAGGTACGCTAAAAACTTATAGCGGAGAAGAATCACTTATCTACCCCTGATGGTTTCAATTCCTCATAGGTACGCTAAAAACGAGCGGGCCATAGTTTTAAGCATACCGGATGAAGTCAAGTTTCAATTCCTCATAGGTACGCTAAAAACAAAAAGTAGGCTAAAAAGGGATGTACAATGATACTGGTTTCAATTCCTCATAGGTACGCTAAAAACGAAAAAGCGCTAAACAATCCATACTACAAATACCTGAGTTTCAATTCCTCATAGGTACGCTAAAAACTGGCCATATTCTTTCATCCTTTCTACAATCCGGTTGTTTCAATTCCTCATAGGTACGCTAAAAACTCGCTTCTTCTATTCTATTATTGAGAACTTTTTGTATGTTTCAATTCCTCATAGGTACGCTAAAAACAAGTTCTTAGGGGCATACGCCGAAACCGGAAATATATGTTTCAATTCCTCATAGGTACGCTAAAAACCCGTCCCAGTGAACTTGTATCTTGGCAGCAGCCTCCAGTTTCAATTCCTCATAGGTACGCTAAAAACACCATTATCTTGCAGTTGTGGATGTTTGGCGAATACGTTTCAATTCCTCATAGGTACGCTAAAAACGGATCCGTACCTGTATCAGATTGCTGATGAAATGGTGTTTCAATTCCTCATAGGTACGCTAAAAACCCAGTCGGCAGCCGCTGCTGCGTAGTCGTGTGTTAGTTTCAATTCCTCATAGGTACGCTAAAAACCGCACGCACCAGGAGAAGCAGGTCAACTGGAAGACGTTTCAATTCCTCATAGGTACGCTAAAAACTATCATCTTGCTTCCCTCCTTTCGTTAACGATCTGGTGTTTCAATTCCTCATAGGTACGCTAAAAACATGAAAAGGAGGGAAATACACCGTATGATGTGAAAAAGTTTCAATTCCTCATAGGTACGCTAAAAACCCGTTAAAAAACCGTAATAATTAAACAGTACTATTATACTGTCCATTTAAAAATATTTGAATTAAAACCCTAGAGTCTTAATCTTTTCAAAAAAAGCTTGTCGTCGCACCCCCGACCGAATTACTCTACTCCCAGTCGACGACACTAGATAAATGTTTCTTGTCCCCCCTTCTTAACTCCCATGATCTCTCGTTCCGAATACTTGGTGGTACGAAAAGTATAGAAAATTATTGAATCATAGTCTGAATCGATTATTCTGGCCAGTTCCATCTGAAGCTTTTTAAAACTACTCTCATTAATCTCGCCTTCCAGTACGGAATTCTGAACCCAGTATAGGTATTTTCGAGAGGTTTTAAGAACTTTACCAACCCTTTTTTGCGCTACATCGTATACTTCGATGACAAACACCACAGCACCTCCTTACCAACGCGAAATAAAGGGGATATATTCTTTTTCACCGATCAAGTGTTTTTCCAGTTTATAAAGTTCCATCCTTATTAGTCGTCGGTAAGAGACCTCCCGCCCTAGCTCCCGGTGTTTAATTGTAGTTCTCAAACGGTTTTCCCATTCTTCCACAAAGACTTTCCGACCTTTATCATTTAACAAAATTCCATTAGTCTTTTTTTCAAAATGGCTTGATTTCAGCATATTGCGTCCAATCAAGGAAAATATAAGGCGATCTACCAGTATCGGCTTAAATACCTCGGCCACATCCAAATTTAGTGTAAAACGCCTGAAATTAGTGGTATGCAAGTAGCCAATTCGTGGGTCTAAATGGGTTTTATATATCTCGCTCAACACTGTCGTATATGCCAGGGTATTGCCGAAACTAATCAATGCATTAATTCTGTCCTGAGGAGGGCGTCGATTTCTTCCGTTGAACTCAAATTCCTCTTTGCCGATAATATAGTTGAAAGTTGAATAGTATACATCCCGCAGGTTTCCTTCAATAGCCATCAATTCACTGCTGCTGCGCAAACTAGCGATCCTCTCCGCTAAGGAAATGATTTGTTGAAGCTCCTGCTCCACCTCTTTGCCACGGTTGTGATAATATCTGACCACAGCAATAATATTAGCTGCGGCTCCCTCCACAAAACGCCGGGCGAGATCCAACCTTTTTTCCTGGTCTAAATAATGCTCCGCCTGGTGTAGAATCATATACCCGGAATTTAGGTGTTCCCGGGGGTAGTAGGAACCTATATAGTAACCGTAATTATTTAAAAAATGCAGTATGATCTCCTTCTGGGTTAGGAATTCCAAAAACCGTTTGTTTAGACTGACTTCTCCATATATTACGATCTCTTTAATATCTTCCACCGGAAGGTATTTTTTAACTCCATCGCTTTCAAAGTATAGTGTATTGTCTTTGCGTTTGAAATCTCCATCGTTAAATACATATATTGTCTTTTTCATAACCCCTACCCCCTCAAGACCAACAGAACTCACTATAGGCGCATTGTCGGCAATACTTAATTTTCTGGGCTGGTGGTGGAAGTGGTTCTTTTACTAAATCTTCAATGTCCTCGATCACCTTCCGAATCTTAGCTTCCTTTTCCGGGTCCAACTCAACTTTAAAACGCTTCTTCTCCTCTGGAATAAGCAACTCGCCCCGGGCAGTAATACCCATGTCTTTCATTTGCAGCAAGTAAAAAAGTAGTTGATGGGTTGCACTATCTAGAAAACGCGATGTCTTTTTGATCTCCCCTACTACCAACACCCCGTTTTCGTGGCGCATCAAATCGAGTTTAGCTAGGCCTAAATCGATTTCTTTCTTCTCCCGTTTATACGCATTCTCCCCAATTGCCCGACCAATCGCCATGTTTTCATCATCTTGATCAGGAAAGATTTGATGAGCCATTAACCAAGTTTCACGCGGGCAAATATAGTAATACCATACCAAAGTACCGGTAATTGTATCGTCCATAAGGCTTTCCTCTAACTCCCAACAATACCTTACTTATAGTATTTCTTTTAGCAGTCTCCGATGGCGCCAATAATCTCATATCAGTATAAATAAGCTGCACCTTCATCTTTAAACCCGGTTAACAAATCATAATAGTCATTCACTTGTCCTCGTGGTATCCAATAAAAATCGCTTGTTATTTCACCATAAGACCGGTCTCCAAAAATAGGTGGCTTATTTCTGATTATTCTCTTAACCCGGATGGATAAAAAGTATTGCTGCATTGCAGCCATAGTATTTTGTAGGCGTGCTTTAACAACAAAATATCCTTCTTTATCAGCATGGCGTAACTGTTTTCTCAAGTCGATATACAAATCAGCTAACTCAGTAGCAATGTCGTCATATTCAACAAAAACATCTACTATTTCATGGCTTTTCTTTATCAATTCAAACTTATTTATATACTCAAAATCAAGTTCGACAATTCCTTTTTCCCATATCTGTTTCGATTCATCGGGTAAGCCTTGTTTTAATATTTTGAAATAATAGTCATCAACCAAAGCACGGTATTCTTCTTCACCTATTACTTTTTTATTGGCAAGAATAGCTTTGACTCTATTTTTTTGATCAGTCCCATAGACTAAACCACAATCATTTTCTATTTCAGTTATATAAACCGGGAGAAGACATCCTTTACTATTATTTCTGTTAACACGTCCTGCTGTTTGTATTAAGGACGGCAAAGGTGCCAAATCTCGAAAAGCCAAATCAAAATCCAGGTCTACACCTGCTTCAATTGTTTGAGTTGATACTAGGATGAAGGGAATTTTAAATTTTAAATACTGCTTGGCTCGTTTAATAACTTTTTTTCTTGCTATAGGTATGATATTGGTAGATAAATATAAAACCCGCCGCGGGTATTGTTCCCACAACTTTTTATAGATATTCAGGCTTCTTTTAATGGTGTTTACCACAATGAGAGCAGCTTCTTTTCCAGTATATTTTGCCTGGAATTTCTTTATAAACTCATCCTCACTTATGGCTCGGTCCTCAATTAACGATATAAATTGGGTTCTTCTCAAATTGGTAAAATAAGATTCATTATTAGGTAATAATTCTATGCTTGGTTGAAGCATATCTATATCGTCTTTAAGTTGATCAGCAAACTGCATGATTTTCGGCTGGGTTGCTGTCATCAAGATAAAGCGGGTACCATAATGTGCCGCCAACCTTCTTATAATAGCTCCAATTAATGGCATATATTTATCCGGCAGGGCTTGGATTTCATCCATAATCACTATGCTGCCAGCTAATTTGTTAATTTTCTTGAGATTGCGATTGCGATTAGACAGCAAAGATTGCAACAACTGTACATATGTAGTCATGATTACATCTGCTTCCCAAGATTCTGTTTCTAACAGCACCTTTTCCAAAGGGCAGTTCTGGTCTATATGCTCCTCCACTTGGCCAAGATGGTAGTGGGCCAGCAAACATACGTCTTCGCCACAGATTTCTCGATAATCATCCAGGTTCTGCTCAATAATGTTCACGAAAGGTATAGCCGTAATGATTTTGAGCAATTTCTTTAAGCCCAATCCTTTAAGCCTTTGGGATAAATAAGCAGCTGCCTGCAAAGAGGCTAAGGTTTTGCCTATTCCAGTGGGAGCGGTTAAAGTATAGATTCTGTGGTCCAGTATTTCCTGATCAGTCATCTTGCTTAGAACTTCAATTACTTCTTTTCTAGCATTTTCCCGGCGCTCATCTAATTCCAGGTGCTTCCCCTTGTTTTTTTTCACCAGGTACTCAGGAATCCTATCCGGGCTAATCTGATTTCTAACTTTGATTGCGATTTGGGCAGAATCCAGTTTATCCTGATCAATTAGCAGCGAAAATAAAAGAATCAAGAAGAAAAACCATTGAGCATTTTTCAATCTGGCACTTTTTAAATAGTGCGGGATGTCGCAGATGTTTTGCAAAACGGTGTTTCCTAAACTCAGGAAATCTTCAAATTCCTTCCTGCTGCATTGTTCAGGGAATTCTTTTAGAATCTTTTCCGCATTCTGCAATAAGTTTTTCTGTTTATTTTGCAGGGTTTTGTTCATGTCCTGGGGCTTCATATTCAGGCCATGCACTTGCAGATTGCTATGATGCAAACGCACCGCCAGGTAGCATAAAAAGCTGATTATTATGTTAAGATCAGGTCGGCTATCGCCAGTGCTGCTCAGCATATTATAGACAAACAACGCCGATATGTGCGCATGATCTTTATCCGGCGAATTTTTTCCCCTAATCATATAATCTTGAAAAAAATCCGTATACTTCCCCAAGTCATGGTATTTTCCGCATAAAACAGCCAGTTTTTTGAACTGTTCGGCATTAATACCGCGAAAGGCTATATACTCCGACACTGCTGACTTGCATCCTTTGCTTACCAACTGCAAATGCTCAGGCAGCCTCTGTCTTACATTTTTATTATAATGGGCCCAGTACACTTCTAACCCCTCCATGTCAATGCATCCAAGCAATCACTTCACCGTTTTCCAATTGTACCAAATTATCAGCGCTGCCCCAGATGCCTGTACCATTGGCATTGATTATAAAATTTCCCTTGCCTTTAGCCGTCAATTTGCGTTCCCGGTCAAACTCCAAGGGCAGGTCTTCTCTCAGGTAATTATAAGTTCTGTCTGTGGCTACCTCTAGGTGAGTTAAGTCTTTAGCGGCTACGATTGAAGAAATATGAAGTTTTTCTTCGGCGTCACGCAGCGGTTCACCATGGTATATCTGTTCCGTTTCAATCCAGCCAAGATTCTGGGCGCTGCCTAAGGCAAGAGCTATACCTTTACTTTGATAATAATGTTCATTCTTAGGTGATAAGATTTTCAATAGTGCATTATGTATCGCTTTATTTTCATGGTGTACCCAGACCTTATAATCAAGAAATCCATTGACTAGATCCCATGGTATGACAAATTCCGTAGCGGTTTGAGAATGATAGTCTGCTGAACCATTTAAGTCATTAGAGCTCTTAACCATGAGCAGATTCATTTTCTGCATAGTCTTCTTCAGTGGTGAACAGAGGGCCAGCCCAATCTGGCACTCCTCCAATGAGAAGCTTTCATAATACGAATCGCGTTCCATGCCCAATAAGCCAGCCAGAATGCCAATAATCGTCGTACGCGGTGGTACCCAATAGCTCAAGGCAGAAGAATTGGAATAGTATTTGCGGAAATGAGCCATTTTTCCGCATAAATGAAAAGCTAAAACATCCATGTGCTTCACCCTTCCTAAAGGATAGGCGTTAATAATTCTAAATGTTGATATTCAGGAAAGTTTACCATATTAGTAGTGTCGACGCTGGGATGGATCCAACCCCTAACCTCTTCCACAAAGCCTTTGTCCCGCATAATCTTTATCTTTGCGTCTAATTCAGAAAAATTAACTTTGATATCGGACCAGCGACGAACATTATCTTTTGCATCCTCAATGGTGATAAAACGCCTGAGGTCTCCGAGATAACCATCAAATTCAGGATTATATACGATCTCTAGGTAGTACTGTGGCGTTTGGCCCTGTTTACTGTCTGTTTGGTTATTATGCATGCTTTGAACCAATGCTTTACAAAAGATTTCGTGATCGGCATCCGTCATCCCCGTAAGCCGGGCAGCATATTTATTTATGGTTCCGTAATGGACAAAATGGCCATAATACAGTTTATATTTCTTGCCGAAGGTGGAACTGTCGTCGTTCATAATGGACGTAATGCTGCTTGATTCGACTAACTCGACCGGATGCATAGAATATCCCCAGGTAATCTGAACTGCTCCTGTATATGTTTTGGAGAACCCTTCTACCGCCATGGCGCTGCCAAACAGCCGAATATCGATTAACTGCTGTTTAATAATTTCCGTAAATAAGGCATTGTTAAAAACGGAGGCCTTTTCCTTGGACTTTTTATCTTTGGCCAGTTTCTTTAATTCTTCATAGATATCAGTCCATTTGTCATCAACCAGCCAATTGCTACGCAAATATTCATGGTTGGCTTTGATTGCTTCAACTCGATCAGGCTGGCTCAAAAAGTCTTTTAGTACTGCAGCTAACATTTTATCCATCGGTACTTTTTGGTCAGCCAAAACATCCACAAAGATTCTAAAGCCTTTATTCTTCAGAAAATCCCGGATATCCCTTTTTCTCCGGGCATCGCTCACCAACGCAGTCATGGTTTCATAATCCATGCGTGGTTTGTTTTCCTGATCTGGATCTCCGTTAACATTGTTCATAATGGCTTCAAAGCCAAAGATAAACTCACTGTTATTCTTCACTATTGCCACTATTCTCTTCCTCCTCCGCTGATATTGTAGCATCTTCTTCCTGCATGGTTTTCTTTTCTTCCTGGCTCAAATCGGGCGAAGACTTTTTCCCCACCCGGAAAGCGTATCCAGCCATAATATAAAATACATTAGCGTGCTCACTTAGAGGCCATACCGTTGTGGTCAATACAGAGCCCATATAATGATGGAAGCGATTCATAAGCCATTCGGTATAGAAATTGATTTTATTATATTGACGGAGCTTTTCGACAAGATCTTCATAAAAACGCAGAATATCTTTCTGGTTCATGCCCTGAAAATTCACCTTTTTAAAAATTGGTTTATTTTTATGACCCTTGGCCGCCTGGGCTATTGCTACCCTTTTCATCATGAGTCCCAGATAAAATAAGGCTCTGGCTTCGACAGTAAAATTTTGCTCTTCTAAAAAACGTTCCGCCTCCCAGATGATTTCTGGATATTCATCTTTTGGCAAATCTTCATTCATAACTTTGCATTCCCCCTTATGATTATTGAATATCGAACCGTTGAGCAATCCAATTTCCTGCATAGCCTGCAATATGACTAAATAGGAAAATACGACTTTTTTGATATAGAAGTCTTCCTTACCCCCGGTAAACCTTTTCAGCTCGAGATTGAAATAGTTTCGTATTTCTCCGCTTGCCAACTGCGTTAAGCCCTTATCTAACGCTTCCACGGCATAGCGATAAACCAAATCAGCTTTCACCTGCTCCCTTTTTAAAATACTTTTATAAAAAGACAAAACACGGCCCGCATCTACCTGTTTAGTCTTGTTGCGAACCTTCTTGGTTTTGACAGGTATAACACGGTAAATGCTACCCAGGGAAAAGTATTTCAAATGCTCGGTTAAGGTCATTAGCCGCTCCTTAAACGCTTCTATGACCTCAATGAAAAATCTGCTGTTGACATCGCTGATGGTCTGTAAAACTGTCATCGAATTGCCGTCTGTGTCATAAACAATAAAGTTCAAATTAAAATGCTCTATGTGCAGCCACCGGGTTTCCGCACCGATACCATTTATCCAGATCTCAGCTTCTTGTGGCTTAAAGACAAAATCAATTTCACGTTTAATCTCGTTAATATTTTCATACTCAAAATCTTTCAACAGCCCTTCCGGGAGTATAAAGGTTCTCTCTCCGGCCAAGCGTGTGGTCAAACGATTGAGAACCACTTTTTCCCCCTGCCGCAAATCATCGAAACAATCTTTGCAGAAGCTGTAATTGTGTTCGTAACCTTCTGCTTCGATATTCTTGGCATAATTTATTGTAGTGGTGGTAAAAACTTTGTTAATACCATCTCTTCTTAGTCTGGTCGAGTACTCTGCACAGGCTAAATCATCTTTCTTTAAACCGCAAATATAGCAGGCTTCAGGCTTATTAATGGCTTTCTTATTAACTTTTGCAGTCTTTTCGCTGCTCTCTTCCTCTAGCTTATGAACACGCTTGATTAATTCAAGATAATCGTCATGGGTGGCAATTTCGATCGTTTTACCATCCTTAGTTTTAATCCTCGGTATCACGAGAGCAATTTGATCCCCGGACCTTGCTTGTACTGCCTTCTTGACCAACGTCTCCATGGTAATTTCTTCTTTTCCCGCTTGTGTCTTACGTACTAGCCTTTTTTTCTGGCTATCATATTGAAAATCCAGATCCGGATTATTTATAAAATATGTCATCCTCCCTAGAACCAGGTTGCCGGTTTTAGCCTCGATTAAACCCGCATTGTATATCTCCTGCAATTGGCCTAATAAAGCCCCTAGAGCATTTAACTCCAATAAATCGCGGAGATTTTGCCACAAGCCCATAAAATAATGAAGGTCTTTGCCTTCCCTTACGACATGAAACTGTTTCGCGGCCGCCTTATTATTGCCAAAATATTTATAACGCTTCACTGCTTCACTGTTGTACGAGTGAAGATCGTCAAAATCTATTTTATTTTTCCCCAAATCAAAGGTCATAAAAGCTATATAAGGTGGCTTGTCATCCTCTGTATTAAGCTTGGGATCTTGATACAGCACACTGAATATATCCTCATCAGCCCAGGCCCGTCCAATCCTGGCTGTTAATAACGGTAAATTCAAACTCTATCACCTCCATCTTGAATATCTACATCTATATAACTCTAACGCCTTTTCCCACTACTCAGGAGTCATCTTGGGGAATTACTTTTACAGGTTTAGATCTACCCCACCACCTCCCAGCATCCAAACCCCTGTGAGTTTTTGCTTCCCAGGCCAGTATCATAGGCCACCTTGATTAACTCCGGGCTACCTTGAAGCCAATAGATGCCATTATATCCCACGATATAAGTCCCTTTGTAATTGATTACTGCTTTAAAGCGCTGTTCTTGGTTGCCGTTGGGAATGACTTTAAATTCATCATTGCCTGGTGGCTCTCCGTATAATATCTGGTATTTGGCCAGCAGATTGGAACGGGCGATTTCCTGGAAGCGGGTCTGCCAGGGAGAATAGTATTCAGTTCGTTTGCGGTTACCTTCAACATTGGCGGTAGAATAAGCTACGGTAGGCGAAAGCATCTTAATCTGCACTATCTCATTAAATTGTGGTTTTTTTTCTACTGTAATACTCTTAACTTCCACAGCACTGTGGCCTAGAAAACTCCAGTCTGAGGTAATTAATGTTTCAGCCAGATCGGTTATAAAAGGCTCTAGCGAGGAAGATATAACAAGAGCAATAGGAGAACGAAAGGCAATTATTCCCCGTTTTTTGTTCAAAGTAAACGGAGCTAGCAATCGAGAAAAAGTAAAAAGTTTGAATTGCTTTCTGCCATACCAAAATCCGCTTTGATGAAGGAACTCGCTGTAATCCTTATTCTTTAGATTATTGTAAATAAATCCTTGCACCAAATGACTGTAGTGAATTGGAAGCGTTATATCTCGCTCCGCATGCAGCTCAATTCTAATACGCAACTATATCCCCCTTAAAGGGTGGTTTGGTTAGATATTCGTTTATTACCCAATAGTTTCCTGCTATATTCACCTTAATTTTTACATATTTGTATATATTAGTTATTTTGTTTCTAATTATATAAAAATTCCAGATAAATTGCTGAACTGCCGATCTTTTCGCTTGCTATTTTAATTTTTTGGATATGGTTTATAAGAGTGACTTTTGAACCCTATCTCTGGTTAAATCGCCTATACACACTAAGCAAGTCCTCATCCAGAAAGGACCAGGCCTTCTCTTTGATCTCTTCCGGAATACCATAAGCCGCCTCAGCTATACTGCCAGTTATGGCGGCAAGGGTGTCGCTGTCACCGCCCAGTGAAATCGCATTTCTTATCGCATCCTCAAAATCCAGGCTTTCAAGGAAGGCAATTATGGCCTCGGGTACTGTTTCCTGGCAACTCACGTAGAAACGGTAATTTGGGCGTATTTCCTCAAGGGAATGGTTTAAACTATATCCGTATTTATCCTCGATATATTCCTTTATATCCTCTTTTGTTTGGCCGTTTCGAGCAAGGAATATAGCGGCAGCAGTTGCCTGAGCCCCCTTAATGCCTTCTGGATGGTTATGGGTTACAGCAGCACTAATTTCGGCATATTTCTCTACCTCTGAAAGAGTGCCGAAGTCTTTTTCAATACGCTCTTTCCAGTTTTCTGATATTTTATGGCTGGCTCGAAAACAACTTACTGCCTCACCTATTACCTCATAATTAAGTAAAGTGCCTGCGCTGTCCGGATTATAATTTGCGGCTCTGTCATGGCTTATGCCAAACCGCTCTGCAGTAGCTATGGCATCAATATTTGCACCGAGAAAGATAAACTCCCAGCCATATTTACTTTTTTGGTGTTCAATCATCTGCCGGACTTTTTCGTAGCTAAACTCCCGGCTTGCATTTTCCATACCATCAGTAGTTATTACAAACAAAACCTGTTCAGCGCGCTCGTTTTCAGCAGTATGTTTCTGGACATTTATGATTTTGTATATAGTTTTACCTATTGCATCTAACAGGGCAGTAGTTCCTCTCACAAAATACTCCTTGTCTGTGATAGGCGCTACACCCCGAAGGTTTATACGATCATGGAGCAATTCGTACCTATCATCGAACAGCACAGTAGTCATTACAGCCTCGCCAGGCTGTTGTTTCTGCTTTTCCAGCATAGCGTTATACCCGCCGATGGTATCACTTTCCAGACCACTCATTGAACCGCTTCTGTCAAGAATAAATACCAGCTCAGTAAAATCTTTTTTCATGGGGTTATCCTCCCATCATCTTTGGTGATTCGAGGATAACATTTCGCAGGTACGGATCGGTCGCATGGCAAGCGACATATTGAGGAATTTGATATTCTATTGAAGAAGCTTTCTAATAGGGTCTCCTATAAAATGAAACATCCTATTTCCATAGGAGCATAGGGTGTTACCTTCTGACAATGTCTATAAGTTCTTGAAAAGCAATATAGTGGCAGATTGCATGTATCTAATCTTCGATAACGCTGAAAATCCTGTATATGCGTATTTACACCCCCAACAATTTTTGCTCAAATGCAAACAAGGCTTCATTGATTTCAAAGATATTATAATTGCCGTTTTCGATGAAATACTGAATGATGAGATCAAATTTACTGCTGCGAGAGAGGGCAAAACCAGCTTTAAGCAGTAAATCTTTGGTTTCATCAAGGTTTAATTGTAATGCTATGGCGAAAGCAACTGCAGTTGGCTTGCTTGGCTGATAATTGATGTCGTTTCTTATTTTAGAAAACAACTTACGATCTATATTGGCTTTTTTATAAGTTTCTGTTTCAGTCATACCTTTTTCACCAATCAAACGGAGTAACATTTGTGAGAATGTCTCCTCCATATGGTTAACTACATCATCCAGACTTCTTTTATGTTCTATTATTGGGGCTGAAATAAACTCATTTACTCCTATTAATTGATGCTTTTCTTCCAATCTGTCTCGGCGTTGAAGATGTTCCTCTATATATTTATCATCAATATACTGTGCAATGGAGGAAAACAGCCCCTCAGACAATACAAATGCCGGCTTATCGTACACAACCAGATAAACCTTCATTTCATTACTCATAAGAAATTCCCCTATGACCGAAATCGCAGTTTTAAATGCTTTATCCTTGGGATATCCATAGGCACCCGAGGATATTAAGGGAAACGCAATACTCTTCAGGTTGTAGTCTTTCGCTAATGCAAGCGAGTTCATATAACAATCTGCCAGCAACTTTTCTTCATTGCTTTTACCGCCATGCCAAATTGGACCAACCGTATGGATTACGTATTTTGCGGGTAGCCTGTACCCCTCGGTTATCTTGGCCTGCCCGGTTTTACATCCGCCAAGGGTACGGCATTCTTCCAACAGCTCAGGCCCTGCAGCACGATGGATTGCTCCATCGACCCCTCCACCCCCGAGCAAGGATGGGTTTGCCGCATTTACAATTGCATCAGCGCATACTTTGGTTATATCACCACGGATAATTTCCAGTGACATTTCTCCACCTCCCCAATTTCACGTCTTTTATAGCTTTCAATTACCTAAATTATACATAAAAAACTGAACCCCTTGAATCAGTACTAAAATTTAGATACAGCCAAAGGCCCTGATTCCTTTAATAATAAAATTAGCATACAAGATATCTCTCCAGCAGCCTGTTATAAATGGCGGTCGGGCAATAATTAACCATGGCTCGGCTGTATTAGCAGCCAAATTACCATGGTTATCGTAATATATATATTCCCGACCAGGAAAACTACCACCGTTTACCCAACTTAACCGATACTTGTTCCATGCCGCCTTAAGTTTGGCCATCTTCTGTACCAACAACCTCCTCAGCCAATTCTCTAAGTTTATGGCTATCCATAATGGAAATAAGTTTTAATGCGTATTTTGGATCGGTGGCATAACCGCAATTCTGCAGCTGCCTGGCATACTCATCCGGATCATCTTTTACGGCTAAACAGGGAGCATACCGCTGGCTCCTGGTTATTAGGGAAACATAATCATCAAAGCTTTCTTCGTAGTTGTTGTAGGCTCTGAATTTAGCCAAAATGGTTTTCTTGACTCCGTTATATACTTCCCAGGTCTTAACTGTTACCGAACCAGCCGGACCGCTGCCTTTAATATTAAATAGGTTATAGCTATACTTTCCGGTGAACATATCTTTGGAAACATACTTGCCAAAACCGGTTTCAAGACAGGCTTGAGCTGTAATAGCAGCTGCCGGTAAGCCATAATCTTTTTGTATTTTGGCCGCAGCTTTGATAACCTCAAAAATGAATTTGCCAGACAATGTACTCCCCCCTTTTTACCCATATTCTATTCCTGACTGCACTTATTGGTACCATAGGCTGGGTGATATAACTGGGCGATATAAATCCATGATTATTGCATTATCCGATTGCCGAATTACCAGTTTTTATTTCCTTTATTTATTTGACTAACCAAACGTCATTGGCTTTATTTAGTCAAGCAAAAAGGGTGTTGTCCGTAAAAGACACATCCTTGCTGCCAAATAAATAGCACCGGTCCCAAGAGCCAGATTGTCTTTGGCGGTGCAAGTATTAATCTTTTTTGGTTATATACCCGGCATTCTTAAGGTTGGTTAAAATTTGCATCAAAGGTTTGGGGAGTGAAATTTGTGGAGGGCTTTCCGCTATTCTACCTTCACCTTACTGAAGAACCATACATAAAACTTTCTTGATATATAGAAAGTTACGAAAAGGGTAACCCAGGTTATATACCATTCCCAATGAATGTATTCTATTATCCGGGTGTATCTTTCACATAGTATTTCTATAATGGTCATGACTGTAGAGAAGTTAAAATAGTACAGAAACTTCCTTAGGTTGCTTCTACCTTCCGGATAATGCAGTATGAAAACCACGCAAATCGCAGGATATACAAAATACTCAAAAGTGAAACTAGCTTTATTGGCATAGCTAAACAGCCTGACCGGGTATGATATTAGCTTGTATTCAGCGACGGTCAAGCCTATTATCCAGGTTATAAACTGTTTGAAAAAAAAGACGACTATTGCTTCTCTGATGCGATTTTTGGGCACCAGCAGAATAAGCATAATGATAGTTAGGATCCAGGCTGTAGTTAGAATTAATACTTCTATGCTCATAAAAATCCCCTAGATTTTAAATTGTGCAGAGGATGTTGAAACTAATTTAAAAAATAACCAGGCATATCCAGTATTCCCCGTTTTTCTAAAAATCATCTATTAATTATTTTGATTCTTTCCGGGTCATATTGTTTTTCGCTGTTCATTCATGCCTCATTGTTGGAGAACCCGGGGGGCACACCCAACCCGATGACAGCACTCCGTCCAATATCCTTCGATAGGAATAGCGTGAGAAAAAGAATATATAATATTTTGTTATACAATATATACAAAGGAGGAATATATTTTCTGGCATAGAATATTATAATTCGAGACTTTTGCATAACTCAGAAAAATGCTATTGATAATACAAGACGTTTTATGGGCGGCAGATGGCAAATACACCTTATTCCTAAATTAGCCCTGTAACCACGGTCAAAACGCTAGGAGTTCCGGAATTAGGGCAGACTACCCCCTTTAACGTAGTTCGTTCTTTAATAAACCAATAAATGTGAACTAAGCAGCTAGATACTGGGTACTACTTTCTTGATTGACTGCTATTGTAGCTGCAATCATGGTTATGGCACAAAGGTAAGCATGGACTTCAACTTTCTTGATTTTTCTTACCCTCAACCCGGTTTCTAATCCCAAGTTCTCCTTAAAGCGGCTGAAACAGCGCTCTGAGTAGGTACGCATATTGTATAACTTCTGCCAGTTAGCCGTCCCCCTATGGGGAGTTGAGAACAACCGGGGATCGTCCTTTACTCTGGTTTTAACCACCATTCCATAGTTACTCTTTGAACACCATGCAGAGCCAAAAGGACAGTCGCATTTACCCAGTACATGTGGGCATCTAAATTTATTTACGCCCATATAGGAACCCCAATATACCATGCGATAACCAGCAGAGCAGATCGGGGTCCCATCCCAGTCAAACCCGGCTTGGGGCTGTTTGGCCCCTCGTTTATTCAGCGCAATAATCGCCTGGGCATGGTATTTATCCCTGATCAGAGAGTATATCTCACGATGGTCATAACCAGCGTCCATCAAGAAATACTCTATGGGGGTTTGTACATTTGCATAACATGGTTTCACTAAGTCCATAGCCACGCTGGAATCAGAACAATTGGCCGGTGTTACCTTGATAGCTATAGGAAGTCCTGATTTTACATCGGTGCCAATATATTGCTTGTACCCAAACCACTTGATGGGGTTGCCGTTGGTGTCACTCTTAATACCCCAATCAGCGGCACTGCCATCCTGGCTGATATTCTTACGGGGAACGGACTTTTCATAGGCTTCTACTTTGGTGGCATCAATTGCAACGGCAGTAAGATCAAGAAGGCCCATATCCTCTGCTTGTTTAACCAGTGACGAAAACAGTGTTTCCAAGCAACCGCTCTCAGCAAGCTTCGCATAAAACCGGCTGAAACACGATATACTGGGCGCGGTGCCAAATGGCTCAAAACCGCAAACATATCTGAGATGAGGGTCGTAAGTAAGCCGTTCAACCAGTGAAGTAAATGTAGTCATATTCGTAAGCCTCATAGCAATCAGGGCATTTAACATTGCAGCGGCTGGGTATGGTGTTGGTCCACCCTTTCTCTTATCAGGCTTATTCAATATGGCAAGAACTGGTTGTAAATCAAGGGTATTGATTATTTTCTCAAGCCTGGATTTTGGTTGCATTTTTAAAGCATCTTCAAAGGAGAAAATGCAGTTCTGTCGAATATTCATAAGTGACTTCGCCTCCTACGGATTGTTTGTTTGTGTCACTTACTAATTCGACGAAATGGGGGGTGAAGTCCTTTTTCTGGGTAATTAAAATCCCACTAATTCGAGGCATGGCTATTATGCAAAAGTCTTAACTGACAAAAAGGAGGTGAGAGCTATTAAAATACAAAGGTACGTCGCTGAATCTGCTACAAAACCTTTATTTGCTTTAAGCAGCAGATTCAGCACTCAGGGCAAAGGATTTGATTAGTTTTGCTACGCTCCACAATTTTGACGGCATTGAATACACGGTACAGGCTGAAACGAGTCAAGCATTAAAGAATGATATGGCTAACATGGAAGCCCTGGCTGCTTCAGGATTTGAGATACGATATCATTTGCAGTTTCGGAAAGTGGATTTAGCCCACCGGAATAAGGAGCATGCGGAAAAATCCTTAAACCATATCAAAGAATGTATTGATGTAATTAACGCATTGGGCGGGAAACATATAATCGTGCATTTATGTTTAGGTTCTCGTTTTGCCCTCCATGACATGAAATGTGCACACGCAGTTAAATATCTTGCGCAAGCGGCTGACTATGCTGCAGCTAAGGATATTACGGCCTGCCTGGAAAATATAACCTATGGCTTTACCAACACCCCTTCGAGTTTTTTGAATCTAATAAAGAATACCGGGGTTAGTGCTACTCTTGATATTGGGCATGTTGCGGCCTCACCCGTGGTTTTGGATGGGACTATTACTGATATAGCTTTTATATCTGAAGTAGCCCCATATATACTCAGTGCTCATGTGTATAACATAGAGCGCTTTGATGAGGAGCATAAAATAGGAGTTCATATTGCTCCCACCAACAAGGATGATATGAAACTCCGTTTAGAGGCCTTGGGGCAGAGTAGTTGCAGTTGGTTCTTGATTGAACTAGGGGATCCGGATGAAATATTACGAACAGCGGCTTATGCCCGGGAAGTGCTTCTCTAAAAAATCACTTTACTTGGCTAAATAACTTAAAAATCAGGAGGTATTACATTGAAAACACCAAGAAGTAAAAAAACATTGACATTTTTATTACTGACCGTTTTTGCTGCTCACTATGTTCCTAGCAGGTTGCGGTGCTAAAGAGCCGGCTGAAAAAGATGAAATAAAAGTATTAAGAGTTGGTGCAGTTCCTGGAGAAGAAATCCAGAAGAGAAAAGATCAATATCAGCCTTTTATGGACTACCTTGCTAAAAAACTGGATATGGAAGTGGAGCTTTTCGTAGCTAATGACTATGCTGGCACTGTAGAAGCCATGCGTGCCGGTAAAATAGACTTGGCCTCTTATGGCCCATTATCTTATGTTTTGGCGGCAGATATAGCTAACGCCGAGGCATTCGCAGCAGGATATACTGAAGAACAGGGGATTTTTTACAAGTCGTTTATCATTGTTCATAAAGATAGTGATATTCACAGTATCCCCGATCTTAAAGGAAAAACCTTTGCTTTTGTAGATCCGGCTTCTACCGGCGGACACCTCATACCCCGTATGGCTATGGTTGATAACGGTATAGATCCTGAAGTGGATTTAGCTTCCGTGGTTTATGTAGGAGGGCATGATGCCTGTGCAGCTGCTGTACAGAACAAAAATGTTGACGCAGCAGCTATTGTAAAACATATGTATGAGAGAGCCATAGCTCAAGGCATCCTGGTAGAAGAAGATGTAAGGATTATTGATGTATCAGAGCCATTCCCGGGTGGACCCTGGGCCTGGCGCAAAGATCTGCCCCAAGACTTGAAAGACAAGATTAAAGATGCGATTTTAAATATTCCTGAAGAAGACTTTGAGAATTTAAAAGACTTCATGGAAAAAAACACCCATTTTGAGCCGGTCCAGGATTCAGACTGGGATTCCCTCCGGGAAGCAGTCAAACTTATTAACCTTGATCTTTCCAAAAACATTTAAGGCTGTGTAAGCAATGATCAGTATATCCGGAGTGAGCAAAAATTATAATCAAGAGGTTCAGGCACTGAAAAGTGTAAACCTTAATATTAAGCCTGGTGAATTTGCAGTTCTTTTAGGTCCAAGTGGAGCAGGGAAAAGCACCTTGCTCCGCTGCATTAATCGTTTGGTTGAACCCAGTGAGGGAGAAGTGTCATTTAACGGCGTGCCTCTCGATAATACAAAAAAACTCAAACATTTCCGTCAAAAAACCGGTATGATATTTCAAAACTATAATCTGGTTAAACGTCTTACCGTTTTACAAAATGTTCTTTGCGGAAGGCTGGCTTTTAACAATACACTATCCACCTGCTTGAAACTGTTTCCTAAAAAAGATGTGGAATTGGCTCTGGCCTGTATTGGGCGCGTTGGCCTATCGGGAAAAGCATACATCAGGGCAGATCAACTCAGTGGTGGACAGCAACAGCGAGTTGGCATTGCTCGTGCTCTAGTTCAGCAACCCCAAATAGTACTGGCTGATGAACCAGTAGCCAGCCTGGATCCATATTCGGCAGAAATGGTAATGGACATTTTGCAGGAGATAAATGAGGAAGACGGTATTACCATGATTGTAAGTCTTCATAATGTTGAATTGGCTCGCAAATATGCCCATAGAGTCATAGGAATCCGCGAGGGTAGGATTTTGTTCGATAAGCCGATTGATAACATCGAGAAAATAGACATTGATTTGATATATGGAGGATCTCAGGATACTTGTGAGCATTAAGCAAAGAATAAAAAAAGGGGCATTTGACACAGTTCTGGTGGTGCAATATAAGAGAGATCCAATCAGCAAAGTCAAATATATTGTTTGGGGAATCATCCTTTTAGCCATTACATGGTGGAGTGCGCAAGGTACAAGCTTTAGCCTGATAAAACTTCAGGCCGGCGCACATGGAATAGCTGATATTGTTAGCCGGATGCTGCCTCCGGATTTTTCCATAGCCCCTCGGATGATTAGCCCAATAATTGAAACAGTGCAAATATCTATTTTAGGGACTATGTTGGCTATATTGCTTTCCATACCTTTTGGATTGTTGGCAGCTATTAATATTTCGCCTAATTTAGTTGTTTATCAAACCAGCAGATTGATTCTAAATACCCTCCGGGCTATACCAGAAGTCATTTTTGCACTGATATTTGTAGCAGCGGTTGGATTAGGTCCCTTCCCGGGTGTATTGGCAATTGGAGTCAGTTCCAGCGGTATGTTGGGAAAATTTCTAGCTGACTACATCGAGAATGTAGACCCCGGTCCGCTAGATGCGTTAAATGCAACTGGTGCCAATAAAATACAAGTTATTAATTATGCAATTCTACCGCAAATTCTGCCTGAATTTGTGTCCCTTGCCCTATTCCGGTGGGAAATGAATTTTAGGGCCTCAACCATTTTAGGGATTGTAGGGGCAGGGGGTATTGGATTTGAACTAATGACCAGTATGCGACTTTTCAAATATCAGGAAATGATAGTTATTCTGATGCTGATTTTGTTGGTTGTGACCTTAGTAGATACCATAGCAAGCATGATACGAAATAAAATAATTTAAAATGATAGACGAAGTGTTCGACACCACCATAACCCCATCTGCAGGTGACCCAGAATTTCTAGAAAGGCCATGTTTTTTAATTAGAACATAGCTTTTATGATAGTATGTCAACTAGACAGGCGGTCATTCACATTTAATGATTAAACGCTTTGCGAAAAGTAGCAATTGCCCTCTCCCTGCAGCTAAAGCCTAGGGGGTTCATGTTTTGTTAATGTCAATTAAAAATTAGGCCACCTAGACAAAAAAGATTTAGTTATTTGCCTGTTTGGCCAGTGCCTGTTTAAATCTGTAACTTTCGCCGTTGATATTCAGGATGTGTGCTTTATGTGTCAGTCTGTCCAGTAAAGCGGCTGTCATCTGTGCGTCAGAAAACACCTCCGTCCATTTCGGGAATTCGAGATTGGTTGTAATAATAAGACTTCCTCGTTCATGTCTTGATGAGCAGAATTGAAAAAGCAATTCGGCCCCGGTCTTGCTAAACGGAACATAACCAAGTTCATCAATTACAATCAAATGATATGCAGAGTATTGCCGTTCCATCCGGTTGAGCTTGTATTCCTGCTGAGCTGCCAAAAGTTCATTAATTAAACCAGCCGCGGTAAAGAACTTAGCTTTCATGCCTTTCCTGCAAGCTTCATAAGCTAAAGCAGTTGCAATATGTGTTTTGCCAACCCCGGATGTACCCACCAAAATAACATTTTCAAGGTTTTTAATATATTCGCAGCTGGCAAGTTTTAGGACCTTGGTTTTACTTAGTGACGGCACAGCTTTAAAATCAAAACTGTCCAGGGTTTTGATTATCGGGAAGGTTGCCAGACGTATACCACGTTGTATCCGATTGCTTTCCCGCTGGGTTATTTCTTGTTCCAATACCCCTAAAAGATAATCTTCATAGCTTAAATTATTGTCTTCCGCTTCACGGGCCATGGGCAAATAGACTTTAGCTGCCTGGGGCATCTTTAATTTCTTAAAATGGGTTTCAATCAACATATTGCGAGGGGTATTCATTACCTGACACCTCCATTATCAATCAGTGCACCATATTTACTTAAGTCAGGAGAAAGCACGTGCACTTTAGGAATATTGGCGGTAAGATCGCTGCTTAACGGAATAACTTTAGGGCTCTCAGTATTTAACTGCATAAGTATGTTTAATAAACCATCATAGTTGTAAACATTGTAAGCCAGAGCTAGACCAATAGCATCTGTAATCTGATTAGCAGGATATTCCCGGTTAAGCATTAATATCTTTACAAACTGCCGGTTACCTTTGGGGTCTCTGGCTACTAAACATTTTCGGTATTGCTCATATACTGGCGGTAAAGAATCTGGTCGATATACCCGGGTATTACCAAGAGCTCTTGATTTCATAAGTAATAATTCCAGGTAATGATCAAGGACTAAACTTTCCTTATGGCGTCCATATATTCTTTGGTGTACAGTTATCAGGTTATGGTCTAGCAGTATCTCGATTTGATCAACAGTAGCTCTGATCAGAACTTTTTCACCGATATATTTTACCGGTATTGAATAGCGGTTAGTTTCAAATTGTATCATTGAATATGTATTTACCTTGGCTTCTGCATACCTTACACATTTAAATGGAGCTGCCGACAAGGGCTTTAGTGATTTCATTTCAGCTTCCCAGCGAGGGTTCTTGGCAAGTAGTTCGCTACATCTTTCGTGCAGGTACTGATTTAATTCTTCAAAAGAATCCACTTCCGGATAGGGAACCAGGAATCTTCTAACTGCTTCCTGGCCAGCTTTTTCTACACCGCCTTTTTCATTGCCTCTTCTAGGACGACAGAAGTTAGCCTGGTACAAATAATGAGTCCTAAGTGCTATGAATTGATCCTGTTCCTCTCTTTGACTGCCTTGAAGTATCTTTTTAACAGCTGTTTTCAGGTTATCATAGGCTATCTCCACTGGCACTCCACCCATGAATTCAAAGCATCTGCGATGCCCATCAAAGAAGGCTTCCTGTTTCTCAAATGGGTAGGCACGAACATAGAATCCACCTGATGCGCTCAGCTTCATAACAAATAAATAGGCTTTGGTTTCTTTGCCGTTTAAAAAGAATCGGGCTTCTATCCAATCAACTTCAGCGTGGTTACCCAGCTCAAATTCAAGGGGCAGGAATCCTTCTCTGGTTTTCTGGCGTTTAATACGCAGATAATCGGTTACTGTGCTGTAACCGCCGCAGTAATCATATTCGCTCTGAAGTCTTTCATAGATTCTTCTTCCTGTATGGCGCTGTTTTCTATGTCTGGTTAGATCAGTTGCCAGTATTTCATCGATTATTGGTATATACGGTCCCAGCACCGGATGTTTTTTAGCTTTTGTTAATTTATATCGTGGTGGTTCAGAATCTTGGGAATCAAGATATTTGGCAATTGTATCACGATGATGACCAGTTATTTTGCTTATTTCTCTAATACTTAGCCCTTCCAAGTAGTACATTTTCTTGATATGCTCTATTTGTGCCATCTTAATCATTTCCTTTCCCCCCGTACGATAATGCGCCAACATCATCATACAGGATTGGAATATTAAGGTGGCCTATTTTTTTGCCGGTATCTGGCCTAATATTAGGATAGCATTAACACTATGCATCGAATTTCGAAAGAAACAATCGTTCTTGGTTTCATATCGAGCAGTTAATTATATTATCAGGATTGGTTACGGAAACAGAGATGTCCTATGGGATAACGTACAGCTAGTAGAATTTACTTTGAGCTCTGGAAGGGATTACCGGGATAAAATTATTAGAATCACCGAAAAGACAAACAACAAAAAGCACAATATACATACTAAACTATATATAAATAGCAGCGAGCTTCGTATGATAGTGGAAACCCTATGTCAAGAGAAAGGAATAAAGATTATTGTAAAGGACAGAGGATAAAATGAATTTTCTGGGGAAAATGCTAAAATGGTAGTGTAAATAATTTGGGTGTATCCCGAACTGGACCTGTTGACAAAAGAAATATAAGGTCCTCCCGATATGGTAAAATCATTACTAACTGAATTCTACGGTCTTCTGTTATAACCCAGGTGGAACGGGCTTCCATAGTTGTTTATAATCTTCAATAACCACGATTCAGTATTGCTGGAAAATATAGGGTATGGTATTATTTAGGTATGTAAAAAACATTTGTTCGGCACCTCCATAAAGGGCAGGATTTAAGCCGGATTATTCATAACCTTTATCTTTCTAAAAGGATTGCCAGTATCAAGAAAACAGCACGAAAATATAAATAACTGGTCTAATAGTTATTGCAGCAAATATTGCCAACATTCCCCAGGGACAGGCATCTGATTGAAAACCTTGTAGCTCCTATTCAAACACTTTTCCAAGGGTGATTATACCTATCTTCTGGCTGAGGTGGTTACATGCTTGCTTCAGTAAACAGCCTGGCGATAAATGGTATTGAGGCTATTCCGGTTAAAGTAGAGGTAGATATACATAATGGCTTGCCCGGGTTCGACATAGTCGGGCTTGCTTCGGCTTCAGTAAGGGAAGCACGGGAAAGGGTTAAGGCTGCGATCAAAAACTGTAATATACGGTTCCCTAATAGAAGAATTACCGTAAATCTGGCTCCCGCAGATATTAAGAAAGAAGGGAGTCATTTTGATTTGGCCATAGCGGCAGGGGTGTTTTTAGCCAGCCAAGAGTGCGAAAAGCGGTTATTTAGCAACTATTTTTTGGCTGGTGAACTTTCCCTGGACGGTAAGGTGCGAAAGGTTCCAGGTGTCCTTTCCATGGCCATTGAAATTGCCAAGTTGCCTGCTAATACCATATTTATTATCCCTGAAGGAAACAGCAAAGAGGCTTCCCTGGTAAAGGCCCAGGGGGTATTTTGCATTTCTCATTTACAGCAACTTTTTGGACATTTTGCGGAAGGAATATTATTACCGGAGGTAGAGGCCAGGGAAATATTGGCTGAACCCACGGAGGAAGAAGCCCTGGATTTTCTGGATATAAAAGGGCAGGAAAGTGCCAAGCGGGGATTAATCATAGCAGCTGCCGGACAGCATAATGCCCTGTTGATCGGGCCGCCAGGCAGTGGTAAAACTATGCTGGCCAGAAGGGTTCCCGGAATCCTGCCGGAAATGAAACGAGAAGAAATCTTGGAGACTACCCGAATATATTCAGTAGCCGGGTTCCTTGATGAAAACTACCCGTTGGTTACCAAGAGGCCATTCCGCTCTCCCCATAAAAACGCATCTGCCGCTAGCATTGTGGGTGGGGGTAAAAACCCCCGGCCAGGGGAGATCACCTTGGCTCAAAACGGGGTTCTCTTTTTAGATGAGCTCCCGGAATTCAACCGGGAGGTATTAGAAGCTTTGCGGCAGCCTTTGGAGGACAGAAGCATAACCATTACCCGGGCTCAAGGTTCCTGCACTTTCCCGGCCAATTTCAGTTTAATTGGCTCAATGAACCCGTGTCCCTGTGGCAAATTTGGTTCTGACCTTGAATGCAGCTGCACCCCGCTTCAAATTAGAAAATATTTGGGTCGGATTAGTGGCCCTCTTTTAGATAGAATGGATATTCAGGTGGAAGTGCCCCGGGTAAAATATGATGATTTAAAAAACCATTCAACCGGTGAATCTTCAAAACAGATCAGAGAAAGAGTGCAATTAGCTCGAGATATTCAGGCCCGTCGATTTTCAGATTACAGCATTACTCTCAATTCCCACATGGCCCCTGCTCACATTAAGCGGTTTTGCCAGCTTGACGATAAATCCGAGCAAATCCTCAAGCTGGCTTTTAGCAAGCTCAGGCTCAGTGCCCGTGGCTATGACAGGATACTGAAGATCGCTAGGACGATAGCTGATCTGGGAGGTGAACCCCAGATTCAGGTTAAGCACCTGGCAGAAGCCATACAATATAGAAGCCTAGACAGGAAGTACTGGGAATGATAATATAACCAACCTTTATTCGAAATTGGGTCTATTTTGTCATAATTTTTTACAAGGATTGGGGTTCAGAATACCTAATTTTTTATCTTAATAAATAGGAAAAGAGGGAGATTATGAAAATGGTTCCAGTATTAAGTCGAACAACCGGCAAAATTGTAATCCTTAGTTTACTCCTATGCATTTGTTTAAGCATTACAGCAGTATTTAATATCTATAAGCAAACGGATATCTTGTATACCCACCTCTTTTATATACCGCTTTTATTAAGCGCTTTTTGGTTTGGCTGGATAGGAATCCTTATATCTGTGGTTTTAGGCCTCATTCACATACAAACTAACCTTTTACTAAATCAGAGCCTTTCATTGGTTGTAGTATACCGGGCTATTTCTTTTGTTGTATTTGCACTAGTTGTATATCTTCTAGTAAACAGAATTAAAAACAAGTCTTCAAGAAATGCTCTAAATGCTCTGCAGGGCCTTGGGGTAGAAAAAGAAGTATTAAGCGAAATAGCGGTCACTATAGGAGATGAAGTCAGGAACCCCATGACGACTGTCAGGGGGTTTATTCAGCTGATGAACAATGATAGGAATTGTAAGAAATATAAAGAATACTTTGAATTAATGATAGAAGAAATTGACCGGGCTAATAGAACTATATCCGATATTATGGTGTTTGCGGACAATAAAGCCTTCTCTTCTGAGGTGGTGGACCTAAACAGTTTTGCTTTGGAAATAGAGCCTTCGATTACGGAAATAACTAAACCCTTAGGAATAAGGCTGTATTGGGATCTTCAGGCAAATCACGGATTAATTGTTAATAAAAAGCAGCTGAGGAAACTCATTATAAATTTAATTTATTACTTGACTAACAACTACCCGGCCATAAAACTTTTAACTTTGCGAACTGAATGCAATAAGCAAGGTGTAATCCTGAAAATTACTGCAGCCGCCAAAGAGAGGAGCCCAAGGGGCCTTGGAACTTGCCTTATGTTACGCCATAGCCCAGAAGCATAATGCAGTTATTCAAAACCTAATTAACCATAGCAGTGTGGTATATACCATTATTTTTCCCCAACTTAACCAGGGGCAGTAAAGGGTTTCCTCTGTATCATTAATTATCTCCTCTCTCTAATTTAGTGGACGATTTTTTGCTTTCTTAAGCTGCTCGTTAAACGCTATTGCTGAGATCATACTATTTACTGCTCGATTGCCCAAGGAAGCAAAAAGAACGTCCACTTGCTTTCCTGCTTCCTTATTTGCGCCGGTCCGTTCCGGTAAGGACAAGAATTAAGAATAACCCGATACCAGCCAATATGAATACCATCAAAGATCCTATGGCGATAAACATTTCGCCGGTGGCGAAATAGGAAATCACTGATACAAAAATACTAAAGAGTATAAGCCCAATTGCCAGTGCATATAGTACTGCCCGAACCTTATTCATAGCGTATTTTTTGGTGGTTTCTCTGGTTAGGAGGCTATACGTAAATATGGATCCCCCTGCGACAATAAATATGGCGCTGCCCGCAACAGATTGAGCTTCCAATTTCATAAAGTACAACATGATAACCGTCAGTACTCCAAATAGCATCAGCAAAACTCCGGCAACTATGCCTGCGGTGGAAATACGGGAAGTCATGGTTGAACACACATTTTGCTTGGCCATGTCTTGTCCCAGTTTGCGCATATCATCAACCAGGCCGCTCAAATCACCCATGGAAATAACCGCCTCTTTGAAAGCCTGATCTTCATCCAAACCCCGGGATTGAATGTCATAAGTCTTTTCTTTCAGATTGGTAGCAAGCTCCTCCTTAAGGTCAAAAAGCTGTTGACTGGCTCCCACCCCGGAAAAAAGGTTCTCAATATAGGCGTTAACCTTTTTATCTAACTTCTCATTCTTTAACATCTTCAATCCTCCCTTGAATTAATTTATCCAATACGGCTCTGGCAAAAATCCAGTCTCTTACGTATTGTTCGTATAGCTCCTTGCCCTTATCGGTAATGCGGTAGTATTTGCGCCTCCCTCCCTGGGTTTCATCCCCCCAGTAAGACACAATTAATTCATCTTGCTCCAAGCGGCGAAAAGCAGTATAAAGGGTTGCTTCCTTTAATTCATACTTTTTTCCACTCAAGGCAATTATTGTTTTGTAAATCTCATACCCATAACTATCACCCTGACGAAGGATATTTAAAATAATCGTGTCGGTATGACCGCGAATTAAATCGGTTGATATTCTGCCACCCATATTAACTCACTCCTTTATATATAATATATAAAACACTACTATGCGTGGCAATATACTATGGATAAAAAACTATCCCCAGTCATCAAAATGAGTAAAAATGCAGATGCTTAAAAGTGACGTTTCTTATTCCTTTAGAAGCATCCTTAAGGCTGACTCGCTTATTGCCTACTTATAAATTGGCCCGTTATACGGGGTTCTGTAACCTCCGCAGACCGGTAGCTGCAGTAACTCACAGGCTAGAATACGGCAGGTATAGTTTTTCATGAAGGGAAGACACGGGATAAGAACTATTTGGGTATTGGCTATGTTTTATAAATTAGGTGGGATCATTAACGAAGACAACAACAAATTCAATAGTTATCAACATATTCTGAATGTTATTTTATTGTTGCTGCTTTTATTCTGTACACTTCTGCTTATGGATGTTGCTGACCATGTTATACCTGACAAAACAATAATCTGCAGATAGCCTGCAGTTTATTCTATTAACGGTTTTTTATTTTTTTGGTTTTAGGTTCTTCCTGGGTGTGTAATTCCCCGCGGAAAAAGGAAAAATAGATTCCTGCCAGGCAAAGAACGGTAAATATGCTAAAAGTAAGTCGGCTGCTGTCTAGAAACGGCTGGTAGGTTTCCGGAGAGATCTGGGCCTTGCCAATGAACAAAGTTATCATCAGGGTAGCCAAAGCCATACTAAAATTTTGCCCTAATAAGCGCATGGTCGAGACCGAACCCGAGGCTATTCCATAATACTGCCGGGTTACAGAACCCATAATAGCATTAGTATTGGGGGAACCGAACAGGGCAAAGCCCAGGCCAAGCACAATTAAGATACTGACTATATAGAATAATGCCGTTTCCTGACTTAAAAATACCAGCCCAAACAACCCCAGCGAGGTAAGGGCCATACCCAGGGAAGACAGGAATCTGGGTTCAATCTTGTCAGATAATGCACCGGCCAAAGGGGAAATAGCCGCTTGGATAATCGGCTGTACTATTAAAACCAAGCCGGCAGCTTGAGGGGGCATACCCTTAATATACTGCAGGTAGAGGCTTAATAGGAAGGTTACTGCCGATGTAGCACCGTAGTTAATCAGAGCTGCCAGGTTGGAAAAGGCAAACACCCGGTTGTCCTTAAAAAGATGGAGATTGAAAACCGGGTATTTGGCTTGCAATTGGTTTTTGACAAAGGCTATAGAGCCCAATAATCCCAGCAACAAACTGATTATTCCCGATGGGGCTGGCAGCCGGGTAAAACCATAGGTTATGGCTATCAGAACCAGGGCGTATAGAATACTATTGCCAACATCCAGTTTTTCGTGGGCGGCGTCTGCCCATTCCCCTTTAATATATAAGAGAGCTAAAACCAGGGTTATAATCCCGATTGGAGCTGCGGTATAAAAAATGCTTCTCCAGCCCAGGTGGGCGGTCAATAATCCCCCGATGGTTGGTCCACAGGCCAGGCCTACATATACCATAGAAACATTTACTCCCAGGGCTTTGCCTCTCTCCGACGGAGGGTATACCGAGGTTAAAATAGCCGTTGCGGTGGTCATAATGATTGATGCTCCCAGTCCCTGAAATATTCGGGTAATAATCAGCATTCCCCCCGATTGAGCCAGCGAGCAAATAAGGGAAGTAACAGTATAAATGGCTGTGCCCATAAGGAATAACTTCTTCCTTCCATAAATATCGGAGATCTTCCCCGCTGGTATTAAAAAAACTGCGGTTGAAAGGAGGTAGGAGGTAACAATCCAGCTCAAAACTACCGCATTAACCGACAAGTCCTTTTGAATGCTGGGTAGGGCGATATTGGTAGAGGAAATCATAAAGGGAGCCAAGAAGGACGCTATTGCTATGGTCAATAGAACCTTATGTTTAGGAATCTTCTCTTGCATTTCAACAACTCCCTCTCCTCAGACTAATGGCTAGTTTGATATCGGTTTTATCAAGGTGCCTTTTTTTATATTACTGGCAGACGGGGGGATAATCAACCCGTTAGCCAGGGCCAAAGATAGTAATAATTATCCCTGGTTGCCTTATGTTTCCTTTGACGATATTTGATAGCTATAGATAGAATTTATGTATATTGAGGTAACCATCAAACAGAATTGGTAAACAGGAGGAATGGGTATGCAATAAACTGGTTAAAACAATTGAAAGGTGGACAACTCTAAAATGAAAAAGAGATACTTTACATATCTGGTTTTCATATTCTTAATAATATCGGTTTTGGTTGTGAAATCAATACTTGCCGTGGAAGCACCAACGGTTGAAACCATTCAAATTGAGGCCAGGGAAGACCAGGTGGCTTTGCAAGGGGTTATTGTAAATAAAGGAGGGGATGAAGTAAGGGAATATGGGTTCATCTGGGGGACAAGCAATAACCTGGATCAAAAAGTGGTAATTGATCAGGAGATAGAAGAAGCCCATACTTATTCTACAGTTATTCCCCAACTAATGGAGGGGGTTGAATACAGTTACCGGGCATTTGCGGTAAATTCAAAAGGTTATGGGTACGGGGAGATCAAAAGGTTTACTGTTCCCATTAATGATCCGCCAGTGGTATCATTTATTTACCCGGACAAGGAACTCAGTGTTGAACAGGGCTCGGTTATAAATATCTCCATCAAGGCTGCTGATGATAAAAAAGTTGAAGATATTGAGTTACATATTAGCAATACCCTTACAGATAGAACCAATGGTGATTCCTTAGAATATGACTGGGATACCAGTAAATGTAAGCCAGGAACTTATGAAATAAAAGCTACGGCATCTGACGGGAAAAAGTCAGATAGCAAAACCATTGCCGTAATAATTAAGGAAAAAGCCAGAATCGCCTATTCCCATAAACCTGAAGAGGCTATTGAACACAAATCTTCGGTTGCAGTTTCTCGTTCCCCGGAAACCAAGGATAAGTACCCCAAACTAAGTAAAGCAAAAGGCAAGTTTGGACAATTCAGTTATCGGGAAGCCAAAGGCGGACGGATTGAAATAGATCCCCAGTGGATAACTGAGAATATTGTCACCATCACCCTGCCCGGTACAAACAGGAAAGTACAGGTTCACAAGGAAGCCCGGGATAACTTTATCCAGGCTTTCAACAATATTAAAAATGGAACAGCCAACATCAATGGCAAAGAAGTACCGCTTCTAAGCTTAATAGAATCGATAGATGGAACCTTTGTACCCCGGCATGTTAACTGGAATCCCAAAAAAGGGTTAAGTAACCATTCATGGGGAATTGCTATTGATATAAATGCTAGAAACCATTTCGGGTATGTTGATCCACAAAAAAACCCAAATGACCCCAATCTAATCCTCTGGCAAAAAGCATTTAAACCTGCTGGGTTTAGCTGGGGTAATTCCTACCGTGATTCCATGCATTTCGAAGTACTGGAATAATGTCAGCGGCTTATTTTTTAAAAACTAAAACTCCGTTAGGCTGGGGTTGTTCCCATAACGGAGTTTTGATTTTTACCCCGGAATATGCCCGGCTTACGATTAACCCCTGATTCAATTCAATAAAATATTATTTTTTGAAGGAATTGTAAGTAATAATGTCGTATATCTATTCTAACATTTCCAAAACAGCGTTCGGCATAACGGAACAACTATGCTGGATAATATTTAAGGTTTATTTCTAATAAGTATATACCAGTATGGCCACTATACTATATCTATGATAAACGTTGTTCCATCAGGTCGCACAGGGGTTTTTGGAGTGAAGGAGGATTTTAATTAAAGGATGTTTTGGAGGTGATTGTATTGCCAGGAGGTTTAGAACTAAAAAAAGAAGTTATAAAAACCTCAAGTTGCAGTTTATGCGGTGCATGTCTTGATTGGTGTCCTTACATTAAAAACCTGGAAGACCATTTAGTAATACCTTTTGAATGCCAACAGCAGGATGGGCGATGCTATTCCGTCTGCCCCCGCACTTTTACTGATTGGGAAGCAATACAGAGCACGTTGTTTAAGGATATGCCAGCTCTAGAGATAGGTCCAGTTGAGAGCATCTATATGGCTAAGAGAGGGGCAGCGATTGAAGGACAGCAAAATGGAGGCACAGTAACCACCTTGTTAAGGATTGCCCTCCAACAGCAGGCTGACACAGCAGCTATTGTTACTGGTTACTCCAATAGTGCTATTCCGGTTCCAGTTTTGGTTGATGATGTAGCTGAGTTAAATAACAGTATGGGTTCAAGGTTTTTGTCTGCCCCGAGCCTAAAAAAATTGGTTGAAGCCAGGCAAAGGGGAGTTAAAAGGTTAATCACCGTAGGAAGGCCATGCCAGATTCAGGCCCTCAGAAAAGCCCAGTATAAATATCCTGAAGCTTTACCCGAAGAGGTTATTGCTGTTGGGTTGTTTTGCATGTGGTCACTGAATTGGAGTTTCCTGAGGGATTTTAATACAGAGTATCCGGGGCACACCATTCAAAGGATTGAAATACCACAACATGGGGTAGAAATCCATACTGATCAAGGAACGATAGAAGTTCCCAATGATAAAATAAGAGCGTATATCCGCAAGGGTTGCCATTATTGTCTTGATATGACTTCCGAATTAGCTGATATCTCGGTAGGAGCATATGAGATTCAGCCGGAATGGAATACGGTTATAGTTAGAACTGCGATGGGCCGGGATTTGCTTGCAGCTGCTAGCCAGGAAGAATTGTTGCTTAAACAATACCCGGAAGAAGAATTGGAACGGTTGAAAAAGGCCTCTTATAACAAGAAAAAACGGAATTTAATGGTTATAAAGGAAGCAGTAGATAACCAGGGGTTGAAACCCTTTATCGATCTTTCTCAGGAAAGATACCAGCAACTGCTGGCGAGTCAAGAAGGGCAGGTGGAGAACTAATGGAATGGATGATTACCGCTGATCAACCGGGGAAAACTTATTTGCTTCAGGGCAATGAAGCTATCGCCCGGGGGGCCCTGGAGGCTGGGGTTCGATTCGCCGCTGCCTATCCCGGCTCACCAGGCTCAGAAATACTTACCATGCTGGGCCATGTTGCTAAACAGATGGGAATTTATGCCGAGTGGTCAACTAATGAGGTGTGTTCTTTCCAGGCATGCCTGGGGGCATCCTTTGCCAAAACTCGTGCCTTGTGTGTAATGAAGCAGAATGGGCTGCTGATAACCGGGGATGCATTGTTTGCCGCATCCTTGTCAGGGTGCCGAGGTGGATTTGTCCTGGTGGTTACTGATGATCCCAGTGCCCATTCCAGCACCAATGAATTTGACTCCAGACATCAAATCAAGGCGGCTTCAATTCCCCTTCTTGAGCCATCCAATTTTCAGGAAGCCAAAGATATGGTTAAATATGCTTTTGAATTATCGGAAGAGCTGCAGCAGATTGTGGCGGTAAGAGGGGTTACGAGAATATGCCATGGAAGAGGAAATGTGGTGTTGGGCGAACTTCCAGCCCAGAAAGGTGAACCGGCATATATTAAGGAAAATGAGACCCTGTTGGGAACCAATATGTACCATAGGGCCCAGTTGAAGAAACTGGATGACGCCCAGGAGATTTTCGAACACTCCCCCTTCAATTCCTATACCGGGCCTGAACAGCCGGAGCTCATCATTGTCGCTTCCGGGAGCGGGCTTTTCTACAGCCGGGAAGCAGTTGAACGGTTGCAGGTTGCGGATAAAGTGGGAATACTTAAACTGGGAACCACCTGGCCGATTCCCGAACAGTTTATTGCCTCACACCTCAAGAAAACCAAACAGGTTTTAGTAATTGAGGAAGTGGACCCGTTTATTGAGCAGAATCTGGCTTTAGTGATTGCTCGTAATCCAGAAATATCGGTGAGGATTTATGGGCGCTACGGCAAAAATGCCTATCTTTCCCGTATGTACGAACTGCATCCCGATATGGTCATTCAAGCTGTAGCCAGTCTGCTGGGAATTCAGTATACAACTAAAACCCTGGGGCAGGTACCTCCAGACCAGATCGTACAGGTTCCCAATCGGGATCGGACCTTTTGCGCCGGTTGTCCTCACAGGGCTACGTTCTTTATCCTTAAGCAGGCATTAGACCTCGACGAAAGAGGCGGTTTGGTTATGGGGGATATCGGCTGCTATAGCCTGGGCCGCGGCCGGGCCGGGCATTATCTTATGCATGGTCTCAGCTGTATGGGAGGCGGCATTAATATGGCCGAAGGTCTGGGTCAACTGGAAAGGTTCGGCTTTAACCAGCCGGTTGTGGCCCTGGCCGGCGATTCAACTTTCTTCCATGCCTGCCTGCCGGGTTTGGTCAATGCTAAATTCCATAATTCCAATATGATCTTTATTGTTTTAGATAATTCTGCTACTGCCATGACTGGATTCCAGCCCCATCCTGGGACCGGAATAACAGCAATGGGCGATATTACCGAAAAGCTGTCCATAGAAAAGCTGGTAGAGGCTGTCGGATGCAAAGCCAAAATAGCTGATCCGTATCAGGTCGCTGAAACTACTGAGGTGGTATATGATTTACTGCAACAGCCCGGGCTGAAGGTATTAGTTTTAAGAAGGGCTTGTGCTACTTTAACCGCACGCAGCCAGCAGAAGCCTAAGGTTTGGGTTGACCCCGAATTGTGCCGGGGAGATGAGTGCGGCTGCAACCGTTTCTGTACTCGGGTTTGGGGTTGTCCGGCCAACATATGGGATTATTCCGCAGGAAAAGCCAAGATTGACGAAGTCATCTGTATAGGATGCGGGGTATGTTCGACCCTTTGCCCTGCCGGAGCGATTAAGGTTGAAGGAGGGATGGCCTGATGGATAGATTGCCCAAGGATCCTTTAAACATAATAATATGCGGGGTTGGGGGCCAAGGTAATATCCTGGCATCTGAATTGCTGGCTTCTGCCCTGGTAGAAAAAGGTTACCAGGTTACCGTAGGTGAGACATACGGTGCTTCCCAGCGGGGAGGTTCGGTAATGAGCCATGTGCGGGTCTCCAACAAGGTTCTATACGGGCCGTTAATCCCTTATAACGAGGCTGATATCATTGTGGGGTTTGAGCCGGTTGAAGTGCTAAGAATAGCCCGCCAATATGGCAATAAAAATACAAAGATAATCTTTGATCCCAGGCCTAACTATCCTCTTGGGGTTCTAATTGGGGAAGATACTTACCCTGAAATAGAAGCAATAATAAATGAGCTAAACTACCTGTGTGGAGAGGTGAAAATAATCGAGGCTACTGCTGCGGCTCAGGAGTGTGGTAATCCCCAGGCGGCTAATATACTTCTAATGGGCTCCCTGACCGCAGTTCCCGAAATTCCACTCAGCGATGAGGATTATACTGAAATCTTGAAGCAAAGGTTTAAGGATAAGGTTTTGGAAGTTAATTGCCGGGTTTTTGAGATTGGATATAATCTGATGGGGGAAAACCTGTAACACCAATAGCCTGTCAGGATTAAAAACTGCACCGGACTAAAATTACAATTAAACGGTTTTCAAATGGGAAGGGCCGATAGCATTATAGTTTCATATCTACAAAGGAAAGCAGTTTTTATCCTGACTGGGTGGGAGTAGTCTAACGACAAGGATTGGAGGGGGAGTAAAGATGAATGCCCTGGCCAAGGATATTAGCCGGCTGTTGCCGAGGAATCAGGTGTTTTATCAACCAGAGGAGTTAATGACTTATAGAAGTGATGCAACCCACTATTTAGCGAGCAGAATCCCGGATCTATTAGTATTTCCTGAGACTACCCAGGACATTTCGGCATTGTTAAAATACGCCTTTGCCAGAGAGATACCTGTTGTACCCCGCGGGGCCGGGAGCGGTCTTGCGGGTGGTTCCACCCCGGTAAAAGGTGGAATAGTCGTGGATATGAAAAGAATGAAGAAGATCATAGAGATAGATAAAGATAATTTAACGGCTAAGGTAGAAAGCGGCGTGGTACTAGCTCAATTTCAGGAAACGGTAGAGAAGATGGGATTGTTTTATCCTCCTGACCCGCAGAGTATGAGTGTTTGTACCCTCGGCGGAAATGTAGCCACCAGAGCAGGGGGACCCAGAGGGGTAAAATACGGCACCACCGGAAATTATTTGTTAGGGCTGGAAACTGTCCTCTCGGATGGGACGGTAATTAAGACCGGAGGAAAAGTAATGAAACAGTCAGCAGGCTATGACATAACTCACCTCATGTGTGGCTCGGAAGGGACTTTAGGGATTATTTCCCAGATTACGCTGCGGCTTTTGACTTTGCCTCCGGCAACCAGGACTCTGATTGTAGGGTGCAAAACCCTGGACGAAGGGGCCAAAATAGTATCAGAAATAATAGCCCGGGGGAATCTTCCGGCAAAACTGGAGCTGGTTATGGCTGGGGCGGTCAAGGCCATGAATATGTATATCAATCCGCCTCTTCCAGTGGATGTGGCAGCCTATCTTTTTATCGAGCTTGATGGCATCGAGGCTCAGGTAACGATGGAAGCAAAGAGCATTTACGATTTGTGCAAGGAAATGGAAACGGCTGAAATCAGGGTTATTACAGATAAAAAAGAGGAATCTGTATACTGGACCGCCCGAAAAAACCTATATCCCCTGGGATACCTTAAAAACAAAAGAATAATAGTTGAAGATGTGACGGTTCCCCGCAATCGGATTCCGGAACTGGTACGGGAAATTCAGAATATTTCCAAATCCTTAGATATCGAACTAGGCTGCTCGGGCCATGCAGGAGACGGTAACCTGCATCCTACCATTAGGATGCAGCAGTTAAGCGAAGAACTTGATCAAAAAGCTTATGAGGCAATTAAGCTGATTGTCAAAAAAGGCCTGGAACTGGAAGGAACCATTTCCGGGGAGCATGGAATAGGTATTCACAAATCTGAATTCCTGAGCTGGGATCTGGGAGAGGAACAGGTGGAACTGATGAAGCGGATAAAATATGCCTTTGACCCCAAGGGGATAATGAATCCAGGGAAAATCTGGATATGGGGGGACGGTAACCATGATAAAGCTTGAGGAATATATTGACTCGCTGGACAAGTGTTCTTATTGTGGGTACTGTCAGGAAACCTGCCCGTTGTATATATCGGAATTGTTTGAACCATACACGGCGAGAAGCAGAATCAACTTAATAAGGTCAGTGTTTCTAGAAAAATCCTGGCCGTTAAGCCCTGGGGTCTTGAAGATAATTGATAGCTGTATGTTATGTACCCAGTGTACCCGAACCTGTTCCGGCAGGGTCCCAATCGATGAAATAGTGATCGCAGCCCGGAGCGAGATCCGTCGGGGGATTGAGTTTAAAAAAACGGTAATCAAAAACCTTTTAACCCGGCGTAGTCTAATTAAAACCCTGGTTAACCTGGGATATCTATCTCAAAAGTACGGGCTGGCTCCTAAAATAATGCCTGATTTGCCTCAAAAGACATTTGAGCAAGCCTATTCGGGGACTTATTCACCGGCAGGTAAGCCCAGGGCCCGGGTGGCATACTTTGTGGGTTGCGGGACCAACTTTATGTTTCCTGATACGGGGAAAAGCGTTGTTGAGGTGATGAACCGCAATAATATTGAGGTAATAATCCCTCCGGGCCAGGTATGCTGTGGAATCCCGCTTATGGCTCAAGGGGATCTGCAATCAGTAGTAGATATGGTTTTAAGCAATGTAAGGGTTTTTGAGAAACTAGAGGTTGATGCAATTATTACCGATTGCACTTCATGCGGCATGATGCTTAAAGAAAAATCGGTTAGATTAATGCCTAAAAACTCTGATTTAGAGACTAGGGTAGCAAAATTTTCAGAGAGAATATGGGAAGTTAGTGACTATTTAAACAGTGTCGGCTTGGTTGCTCCCCTGACACCATTAACGGAAAAATACTCCTACCATGTTCCCTGCCACCATGGATGGGCAAAAGGGGTTAAAGATGCGCCCACAAAGATACTGGCCCAGATTCCTGAGGCCCAATATGAAGAAATGCAGTATCCTGAAAGCTGCTGCGGAGGAGCTGGAACTTATTTCTTAAACCATAAAAAAATAGCACAAAAGATAAGGGCTAAAAAAATCCAGAGTATAAAGAATACGGGAGCTGATACTATTATAACCCAGTGTCCGGTATGTAGATATTATCTTGCTTCACAATTGCAGGGGCAAAGGGTTATACATCCGGTTTCCCTACTGGCTGAATCGTATAATGTGAAGGGTTGATAAACCGAAAAAGAGGGTAAAATTTGCAGTATTGCAGCTGGAGGATAATTAATGAGCAGGTCAGTTAAAAGAGCATTATCAATGTTAAAACTATATGATCACAGGAAAAAGGAATGGGGTATATCAGAAATCAGCCGGGAATTGCAGATGCCTAAAAGCACTGTTTACAGCCTGGTCAGGGCTTTAGCCGCTGAAGACTTTTTAAGGCAAACCGGAAACGGGAAATACTGCCTGGGAATTAGATTATTCGAACTGGGTAGAGTATACTCTGAAGGAAATGAGCTTACTGCGGTTTCAGCTCCTATAGTAGATTATTTGATAAAAAAATATAAACAAACAGTTCATGTAGCAATTTATGCCGGTCGAAGAGCGGTATTTATAGTTAACAGAAAGGGGGAGGAAGATACCGGATATTCCACCTTTACCCGCACCGGTTATGATATTCCAGCGTATTGCACTGCGGTGGGGAAGGTTTTACTGGCCTGGCAGTCCCAAGAACACATCAATCATTATTTGAAAACCGAAACATTAACGGCATTTACCCATAACACCATCTCCGACCCAGAGAAATTGAGGGAGGAAATTAAAAGTATCAGGAACCAGGGATATGCTATAGATCGGCAGGAGACGATACTGGGGCTGGGATGTATTGCCGCTCCAATAATCGGTCACTCAGGGCAAATTGTTGCCGCTATAAGTATATCAGGAGATGTAAACACCATTCTTTATTCTGACAGGTTTAAAGAATATCTTGAAGACGTCATCGCTGCAGCCCGCAAAATTAGTGAGTCTATGGGCTGCCAGTAACAGTTGCTTAGTCCGGCTTAAAATCACCTGGGGTTCGTTTGAACCCTTTAGTTTTTTTCTGGCTGATAGCATATGACGACTGGGGGTATTGGAATCATATCCGTATAATTTTTAGGAATTGCAAAATCATAAGGATATAGTAGCACATAAATGGAGTGATTATATTGAGTAGGACAATTGAACTCAGCCAGGCACCTAATCCTTATTGGTTAGCATCTACCTCGATAAAGGAATATCCGGAATTAAACAGGGATGTAAAAGTTGATGTAGCAGTAATAGGAGGAGGGATTGCCGGTATTACTGCTGCTTTTCTTCTTACCCGGAAAGGATTAAAAGTGGCCGTAATAGAAGCTGGCAGAATCCTGCAAGGGACCACTGGCCATACAACCGCCAAGATTACCTCCCAGCATAGATTAATTTATGCCAAGCTGAAAAAGGAAATGGGAAATACCCTGGCCTCCCAATACGCTGAAGCCAATGAGAAGGCTATTCATTTTATTGCCGACACGGTCAATAAGCTAAAGATAGACTGTGATTTTGAATGGCGTCCCAGTTTTGTTTTTGCCCAGACGGATAAGGGGGTAAAGGATATTGAAGATGAAGTTGAAGCAGCTTCCAGTCTTGGAATAAATGCGAGTTTAGTGGATAAAGTTCCATTGCCCTTCCCGGTTAAAGCTGCGATGAGGTTCGATAACCAGGCCCAATTTCATCCCTTGAAATACCTATCCAGGTTGGCTCAGGAAATTACCAGGAAAGGAAGTAATATCTACGAGCAAACCGAAGCCATTGATATAGAGGACGAAGGTTACCCCTCCGTAATTACCCGGAAAGGAAAAAGAGTTAACGCTTCCAAGGTGATTGTTGCCTCCCACTATCCTTTTTTTGATGGAGGGGGGCTGTTTTTCACCAGATTATCGGTGGAACGGTCATATATAGTTGCCGTAAAAATTAAGGAGGATTTTCCCGCTGGTATGTTTATTTCCGCGGAAGACCCGGTAAGATCATTACGCTCCCAGCCTGATAAAGAAGGGGAACTGGTCCTGGTAGCAGGAGAGCACCATAAAACCGGGCATGGGTCTGATTTAAACACTCACTACCAGAACTTAATTGATTATGCTGCTGATATTTTTACCCTCCAAGATGTTGCCTATAGATGGTCTACCCAGGATTGTACTTCCATAGACGGAGTGCCATACATTGGAAATCTTACCCGCAAGAGCCCCAACCTTTACCTGGCTACCGGTTTTAATAAATGGGGAATGACCAATGGTACGGTAGCTGGGATTATACTGAATGATCTGATTACCAAGGGTGACAATCCCTGGGCTCCGGTATATAATCCATCCAGATTCCACCTTGCCTCTTCCCTCAAACAATTCGCAACCTTAAACGTTGATGTGGTCAAGCATTATGTGACCGGCAAAGTCAAGGGATTGCCGGAGCATTTAAATATAAAGGCGGGAGAAGCTCAGGTAGTAGAAATAGATGGCAATAGAATAGGAGCTTACCGCGATGAGCAAGGGGAACTGCACCTGATGGACATTACCTGTACCCACCTGGGTTGTGAGCTGAACTGGAATAATGCAGAAAAGAGTTGGGATTGCCCGTGTCATGGTTCCAGGTTTACTTACCAGGGAGATATAATAGAAGGACCTGCGATTAATTGCTTGAACAAATTGCAGGAAGGGGCAAATCGGGTAGAAGCTAAAATCTTTGATTAGCAGAAGGAGCGGTTCCATTAGGGAGAACCGCTCCTAAAAAATAAGCAAGTAAATCTATAAGCGGAGTTCTGTATCTGATAGTCATCTATCTAGGATGCCAGTTGCCTGACACCTCCAGCGACCTAACCCGGGAACGAAGCGGGCAGCTTCATAGTTCCCCTATTTGGTCTTGCTCCGGGTGGGGTTTACCTAGCCATTTAGTCGCCTAAATGCTGGTGAGCTCTTACCTCACCGTTCCATCCTTACCTCTATTAGAGGCGGTTTATTTCTGTGGCACTTTCCTTGGGGTCACCCCCACTGGACGTTATCCAGCACCTTGCCCTGTGGAGCTCCGACTTTCCTCAGGTAATTACAATTACCTGCGACTATCTGATTTACTTACTTTTATTTAATTGAATAAGCAATTAATATTATATTAAAAGCGATAATAGTTGTAAAGTTTAAGCTATGGAATGATCGTGTCAAGTTACTTTGGGTTTTAAAAACGAAAAATCCCCTTTAATAACTAAGCGGTTCTAATTGATCTTAAGAATTGCGCGGTTGCCGTTTTCTTTCCTTTGTTTAAAATAGCTATGTTCCCAAAGGTTTCATTAGTCGCAACCTGGGTTCTCTTCTTTAAGATTTCCTGATCCAATTTAAGCTGCCTTGCCTTGCTCAATTTGTTTCGTTTTTTGGCTAACAACAAATCATACACCACACCACCATTGGCTTCGAAGGCCCTTAATCTTGCCATTTGATCCACACCTATTTTGCACCACCCCAATGGCCTGGAGCTTAATCTGGCTGATAAAATATGGCTGACATGCCCCTCGGCGCTACATCCTACGTAATCTGGTTCATATTGATTTCTTATGCCATCCCAGTTCCCAAGTACTTCTGATTGAGTTAACTGTTCATAGAAACGACTAAATGTAGCAATACTGGGCACTTTGCCAAAAACATCAAAGCCGCAGTTGTATCTGAGCACCGGATCATGAGTAAGACGCTCCACTAATTCAGTAAATGTAGCCATATTGTAAACTCGCATAGCAATTAATGCTTTGAATTTGTGCTCAACCAAGTACCCAGTTGGCCCTCGATGTTGTTCATTTTCCTTAGAAAGAGTAGTAATAACGTCATCAAAATCGAGGGTGGTTAAAATTATCTCTAAACGTGACCGGGGCTGCAAATTTATTGCATCCTCAAAGGAAAATACGTATCCTTGCCGAATATTCAAAGTGACTTCCCCTTTCGTTTTTGTTTGGGTTTTTGGATTAGTCACCTAATAAATTCGGCAAAAACAGGGGTGAAGTCCTTTTTTTGCCCCCTAAAAAGCCCATTTTTTCTTGGGCTAACTATTATGCAAAAGTCTCAACTAAAAAATTTGTCAATTTAGCAGGAAATAAGTTATTTTTAGCGAATAATATTAAGAACTGAGCAAGTCGGGACGGAATGCGGATTAACCTTAATCAGTAAATAGTTCTGGACAGGTATAAGGGTTAGATTAAGAGGATAAAGGGGGGTGAAGAGTGATGGTGATTTTTGGAATATTGACAAATCCCTTTGTAGAATTTCTTGTAGTGGTTGTAGCAACATATCTATTTCTTAAGTTTTGTTCATGGGCCAAAAGGTTCACGCTATCCGGCGGGGTAAAGAAGATAGTTTATATTCTTACCGGCATTGCCTTGGTAGGATTTAATATTCTTTATAGCAAGGGAAATACGATGGTGGTTTCTCAAGGTGATTGGAGCGGAGCTACTTTAGCCTTATTGGCTTCCCTGGTATGGGTTTTAATATTTGCTTTTGTTTTAATGGCTGAAACGAAAGTTGAGCAATAAGATAAGAACCAGGCGGCTGTTGCCGCCTTTTGTATTACCAGGAGTATTATGGGTTTATGAAGATAAAGATTGGGGTCTAATAGTGCGCACAAAGGATAGGTACCAGGCGCGCTTTTCTATTTTAATGGTAAGGTTTTTAAAAAGGGTGATATTATTGGACTATGTACGGCAGTCTATTCATCGGTATTCACCCCTTGGGGGTGTTGAACCAATTGAAGATGTGTTGGTAGTTGAGGTAAGATACGGGGTATACGTAAATGATCAATTCCTGGAGAATATATTTTGTACCCCCTCCAACCTTGAGGAATTAATAGTAGGACATCTGGCGATTAAGAAAATAATTACCTCGTATTATGATATAACCCGGTTAGTAATTAAAGATGAGAATATTTATGTGAATACCTGCAGGACTTCGATTAACAACACCAGTATTGCAGCTGAAGAACCCGATGAAGTATATGTAAAACCGGAGGAGATTATAAGTTTAATGGATAAGCACCTCAGAAGTTCAAAGCTGCACCGGCTTACTGGAGGTGTTCATCTTATGGGTATTGCTGCCCGGGAAGGGATAATTGCCGTGCGGGAAGACATTGGCAGACATAATGCGGTTGACAAAATATATGGCTATTGCTTGAAAAACCAGGTTGAGTGCCGGGATAAAATATTTTTAAGCAGTGGGAGAGTAACTCACGAAATTATTCAGAAACTGTCGGTTATGGGATTGAGAGTGGTCCTAGCCAGGGCGGCGGTAACTGATCTGGCTAGGAAGGTTGCAGACCAGGCCGGGATTACCGTGGTTGGCTTTGTCCGGGGGGAAAGGTTCAATATATATTCCCATCCCTACCGGATAAACTCTGATAATTGCAGGTGAAGCTATGCTGGAAAAAGTTGAAGTGGTTTTACATGAACCAGATGGACCTTATGATAATCTATGGACTTTTACCGGTAAGAACCTGCTGGAAGTCCTTACTGTGAATGGGTACCAAATAGGAGGATACTGTGCTGGCCAGGGGAGTTGCGGAAAATGCAAGGTCCGGTTAACAGGTAAAGTCAACCCTTTAACGAACAGCGAATTACAGCATCTGTTACCCAGTGAAATTAAACTGGGCTACCGTTTAGCCTGTTGCTGTACGGTCCAAGGACCACTTAAAGTCTTTATTGACTTCCAGGATACCGGTATAAGCAAAAAACCTTTGGGGAGAACCATTAATACAAAACGTGAAAGCCGGATTGAAACCCGCAAGGTGTTTATACCTGGTATAGATATTGACAATCCGGTAACTTTATATAGCCGATTGGTGAAAGCCCTGCCAGGACACCAAATTAAACTGGATATTGATAATCTCAACGAGTTATCTAAAATGGATAGGATTGGCCGACCGGCATTAGAACTGAACGCCCTCATTTTGGATCAAAGAGCGGTTATATACATGGGACGGGATGAATGCGGAGCTTACGGGGTGGCTCTCGATTTAGGAACTACCAGCCTGTTTTCGGCTTTAGTCAATCTGCAGACTGGAGTGACTGTAGCCATCGATTCTAAACCGAATATGCAAAGGATTTATGGCGCCGATATTGTTTCCAGGTTGAGTTACTGTATGGAACATAGCGAGGGGTTGAAAACCTTACAAAAGGTCCTGGTTAATACCATTAACAGCATGGTGGAGGGAATGTGTCAGGAGGTTAAAGTTGATCCGAAAAGGATTTTTCAGCTAAGCATTGTAGGCAATCCGGTAATGCTTCACTTTTTAATGGGTTTAAACCCGGCTGGATTAGCTGCTTCACCATATATCGGCCTTTTCGAAGATGAATGTGTTTATAATGCCCAAGAACTAGGGCTAAATACCGGCAATAATGCAGAATTGGTAATTCTGCCGCAGGTGGGGGGGTTTATAGGGGCAGATACTATCGCCTGTTTGATTACCTTGCCTTCAGCTAGTTCTGAACGGTTTTTAATGCTTGATATAGGAACTAATGGAGAAATAGTAGTTGGCAACCAGGGCCGGTTTTGGGCAGCATCAGCTGCTGCGGGTCCGGCGTTTGAAGGGGCTAGTATTACCTGCGGGATGAGGGCCGAAGATGGAGCCATTGATAAAGTTTATATCACTGCTGATGGCAAGCTGCAGTATAATTGTTTGGGTGGCCGGATGGCAAAAGGTCTATGCGGGTCGGCGATTATAGATATAACCGCCGCTTTGTTGAAGGGTGGATACCTGGATCACCATGGGACTATCAAATCCATCAATTCCAATCATCCTGAAGTAAGAGAAGGGAAAAACGGATTGGAAGTAGTGGTGGTTAACCAGAATGATTCATGGACTGGTGCACCGATTGTGTTTAATCAGGCTGACATACGGCAATTTCAAATGGCGATGAGCGCAATTAAAACCGCCATTGAGATATTACTGGAATGTGCTAAAATTCATGTGGAAATGCTGGACAAAATATATCTGGCTGGTTCCTTCGGGAATTATATAAACCCGGAAAGTGCAATAATAACTGGGCTCCTGCCGCCTGTGGAGCTGGGCAAGGTGGTTAATATTGGAAATGCTGCCGCTCAGGGAGCAGTGATGACCCTAATCTATCCAGAAAAGCGCCAGGAAGCCAGGGAGCTTAAGACCAGAATTAAGTATATTGAATTGGCCAAACAGCCTGATTTCCAGGAAAGATATCTAAAGAATCTGAATTTTCAATAAAACTAACCCAGCTCAACCCGGTTACTATTAGCTATAGGGGATATACACCCTTAAGATTAAGACCGGGTTGAGCTTTTTTCTTCTACAGGTGGTTGATAACCAGTCCGGTTAATAGCTTGGGATAAAAGTAAGTAGATTTTTGCGGCATTTTGTCTCCAGCTTTAGCTACATTGACGATATCATCTACCGGGGTCGGATTTAACAAAAACCCGATCTGGTATTGTTGATTGTCTACCTGCTCCATAACCCAGTTTATACTGCGGCTATAGGAAAGGTTTTCCTGTTTACGGCGTTCCGTCTCCCCAATACCTAGTAATCTGTCCAGGATGAAGATATCCAGCAGGGTAACATCCAGTTTCTTCCAAAAATGGGATTTGTCCTGGGGAAGCAAAGAACTTGCCTGGCTAAAATTCTTTAAGGTTAAAAAATACAATTTTCCATCAAGATACATGCCAATAACGTGATTATCCTGACCCCGTTTTCCCAATTCCAGCAGGAATCCCTCGCGGTCTTGTTTATCGGCCCAAGCCTCCAGATAAAAGTCCGCGGCGAGCTGTTTGATAAAATCGGAGGAATGGAATTTGGCAAGGCTTCCAACCACCCTATGGGTGGGGAGAATAACTAATCCATCATTGTAAAGATTAACCAAGGTGGCCATAACATAGTCATGATTCTCGTACCTTTGTTCCTTCATCTCTTTTGCATATTCCAGGGAGGTTTCATACCGGTGGTGGCCATCAGCTATAAATACCTGTTTAGTTGACATGAACTCCATTATCTTCTTAATGGTATCCGCCTGGTCTATGACCCAGACCCGGTGGATTTCATTATCCTCATCTGTAATTTTAATTTCGGGCTTTCTGTCTTTAATATAATCGGCCATAATTGATTCAATCTGCCGATTTTCATCGGAATAAAGACCAAAAATAGGGCTAAAATTACACTTAGTTGATCTAAGCAGATGAAGCCGGTCGGTTTTAGCTTTGGAAAGGGTATCCTCATGAGGTAAGATATTTCCCTTTTCATAAGGTTCAACTTTTAAGCCGCAGATAAATCCGGTACGGATCCGGGTAAAACCTAAATGATAAAACTCCTGTTGATACACGTATATAGCAGGTCGTTCTTCATAGACCAGGGTTTCGTCTTCAATCCATTTCTCCAGGTAGTGTGCCGAACGGGTATACCGGTTATTATTAGCATTGTCCTGGGGAAATTCAAGCCCTAGCTCTAATCTTATGATATTAACTGGGTTTTCGGCATAATACCTGGCCTGGGACACTTCATCAATAATATCGTAGGGGGGGGTTACCACGGAAGCCAGGCTTCCGACCTTTTTTTGATTATAACGGAGACCCTTAAATGGAATAATTCTCGCCATTATAGATTTATGTTTCCTCCTTACATAAAACTTGAGTAGTGCCTAAATTTTAGTCTATATAGGGAGTTATTGCAATCGTTTTATTCTTCTGCATTGTCTTCTTAACCAAGAAATGATTAAATATTATAGGATGGTGAGGGAAAGATATGTTAGTTGATTATCACGTCCATGGATTAGCCCATGGCGAGTATAAATACAGTTATGAGTGGATACACAGGTATCTGGATAATGCTTTGATGAAGGGAATTAAAGAAATTGGTTTTGCGGAACATGAAGAACATGCATCGTTAATTGATTTCGATTTAATAAAACAACTGCGCCAGGAGTATAACGAAATCCAGATTAGAATCGGCCTGGAAATAGATTATATACCGGGGCAGGAATCTATTATCAGGGACAAGATTAATGCTAAGCCCTATGATTTTATTATTGGCTCCGTACATTTTTTGAACGGGTGGGCTTTCGATCATCCGGATTATAAGGACCGATTTGAAGGTGCGGATATCGATGATATTTATAAGGCTTACTTTTCCACAGTCAACCTGGCGGTTAAGTCCAGGTTATTTGATATAATTGGCCATATAGATCTGATTAAGAAGTGGGGGCATAGACCGGTTAAAAAAAACAGTTTGGATTATATTGTACCGGTATTGAACAGTATACGGGCAAACGGTCTGGTGATGGAAATTAACAGTTCAGGGCTTAGAAAGCCCGTTGGGGAAACTTATCCATCCCTGAAGGTATTAAGACAGGCCTTTGATTTAAAGGTTTTGATTACTTTTGGTTCAGATGCCCATGACCCCCAGAATTTGGGAGAACAGGTGCGGGAGAATATGCTGCTGGCCCGGCAGCTAGGTTTTAGACATTTTTGCACCTTTAAAGGCAGAAAATTACAATTGGTTCCGATAAATATGTTATAGAGGACGAAGAATGACAAGTATTATTATTTTAATAGTTAGTCTTGGTATTATATTGGCTGGTGCGGAAATTTTTGTTAATGGCATTGAATGGCTGGGGAAAAGGCTGGAACTTTCAGAGGGCGCAGTGGGGAGTGTCTTAGCCGCCGTAGGAACCGCCCTGCCAGAGACCTTAATCCCAGTCATAGCCATCATATTTGGCCATGGTCAAGAAGGGCATGATATAGGGATAGGTGCAATACTCGGGGCACCTTTGATGCTTTCCACTCTGGCTATGTTTATTACCGGCGCCTCCGTAATGATTTTTAAACAGAGAAGAAAGCATGGAAAGAAAATAGCAGCTGACTATACAACCGTATCAAGAGATTTATGTTTCTTCATTATTATTTATTTAACAGCTATTTTAACTGGTTTTATTCCATCCAGCTTACGGTTGGTAAAGATATTGATTGGGATACTCATAGTTATTTCTTATCTATGGTATGTAATCATATTAATGAAAGAAGAACGGGTTGAGTCAGAATATGATATTCCCAGCTGCTATTTTGACCGCAAGAGGGCCAGGTTGTCTCTGGTTATTTTGCAGGTTATGGTTGCTCTTGGGATTATAGTAATAGGCGCCAATATGTTTGTTAATTCCATCAAAGAGGTGGCTTCCATGTTTATGGTGCCCGCTTTCATCCTGGCTATAATAATTACACCCATTGCTACTGAGTTACCGGAAAAGTTTAATAGCATAATCTGGATATCTAGAGAAAAAGATACCCTGGCCTTAGGAAACATAACCGGGGCTATGGTATTTCAAAGCTCATTAATACCGGCATTAGGTATTTTCCTGACTGATTGGCACCTGACAACGGGAGCGTTTTTATCCGGAATTATCGCCTTAATGTCGGCGGGACTGATATTTTACCAGCTTAGAATCAGGAAGCATATTACTGCTGGAATATTAATGGCCGGAGGAGCTTTATACCTGTTATTTATTCTGTTGGTTGTTAAGGGTATTATTAGCTAGTAAAGGCTTCTATGGGAACTGGAGCAGGACTGGCTTTCTGTTATGGCAGAGTAAAAAAAACCGGGGTTCCCCGGTTTTTAACTGGCTCTTGAAAACTCACTGGGATTAAACTGGTTTTGTTTTTCATATAACTGGTAAGCTACTTTCCATCTTTCTTGTTCCAGGCTTCTCTTTTTATTCAGGTATAGTTTAAGTCTTTTATGCCGCAAACGTGCTTCCCGTTCAACTACTAGTGTTGCTACGTATAGAGCTACATACAAACCGCCTTTAATCACAAAATATATGGCAGTATAAAACAAAAAGGTCTGTTGAAGTTCTGTCATATTACTCCTCCTCCTTCTCGCTTTCTTAGCCTCTTTCACACGGTTTAAAATTCAAGAAAAATTCGCTTAAAAACATACAGAGTGCTCAGAGTGCCACTCAGCAGGGTTATGAAAATGGCCAGTGCTGCTAAAAATCCGCTCACCCAATTCCCCCCTTATAGAGAGCAAACATAACATCACAACAACATATTAGGCTAATAACATTATACCACAATAAGATGTGAATATGTGAAGATAATATATAACAGCAGCTAAAATTTTATTAAATAATGGTGATGGGATAGAAAGGCGGAGAGGAAGGAACAAAGCCCGCAGAAAAAAAAGAACCCAGGCTGCTTTGCCAGCCCTGGGTTGAATGCCCGTTAACTAACGATTTTTCTCTTCTTCCAGAATTATTTGAATCCCTTTTTCTTCAAGCCGAACTCGCCACTCTTGAAGATAATCCTCGATCAGTTTGCGCACTAATCTGGATTTAGTAATCGATTGATCCGCACAGGCAAATCTTAATTCACGATCAACTTCTTCCGGAACTACTACTGAGATGTACTTCATGTTACCTCCTCCCTTCTTTAGTTAAACCGTCCGTAAATACTAATAATCCTATATTTATTTTAATACTTGTGAAGAACGGTTACAATTCGCTTGTTCCAATTTGCACTATATAATACTTGCTTCGTATAAAGTCAGGCATAGGATTGGTCTTTTGTTATTGTTATCACAATAACAGGTGCTACCATTATATATAAATAAGCTGATATCCTCGTAAAATAGGTATATAGCAGCATATTAGGCTATGAGCATGCAGACAGGTATTTATAGCAACTGCCGGGCGAAACACTAATCAGGCCGGAAAAACGTTAATGCAGGTGACAATTAGGATGAAACAAGCAGGGGATAATAACTTAACAAAATGGGAACATGTTAGGCGGGATTTACCGGTAAACGTGAATATTCCGGCCATTAATTGACTGGGTAGAGAATAATTGTTAGTTTATAAATGAGAAAGGAAGTGAGCATATAGTGTCTAACCCGTATGATAAAGCTCGGGAACTAGCCCGCGCCATAGCAGCCCACCCGGTTTACCAAGATTATGTTGCCGCTAAAAAGGAACTGGATAAAACCCCCGAACTTAAGGATAGGATACTTGAATTGCGCCAAAAGCAATTTGAATTAAACCAGGCATACATATTAGGTAAAGAACCATCACCTGGAATTGGTGAAATTACCCTGGAATTTGCCAAGCTAAGCCAGAAAGCAGAGGCCAAAGACTATTTTGATTATGAAGCCCGGCTTACGGAAATGTTAAACGATATCTACAAGATTATCGAGGACACGTTGCAATTGGCTATGGATGATTGATGTGGTAGTATTATGGATAAAGAGAAAAAATAAGGATGGAAACGGTTGGGGGGAGATTATGTATTTAATTAAAGACAGGCAGGTTCTAGCTCGGAATATCAAGGAATTCAAGGTTGAAGCACCAGAGATTGCTAAGAAAGCTCAGCCTGGGCAGTTTGTTATAGTAAGGCAAAGTGAAAAAGCGGAGAGAATTCCCTTAACTATAGCAGACTTTAATCGAGATGATGGATTAATAACCATCATATTTCAGGAAGTAGGCAGATCCACAGCTGATCTGGGCAAACTCCAGCAGGGCGATTATCTTCTGGATTTTGTCGGACCCCTGGGAGTCCCGTCTGAAATTCGCCAATACGGAACTGTAGTATGTGTGGGCGGCGGTGTGGGTGTTGCTCCTCTATATCCAATAACTAAAGCTCTGTATGATACAGGTAATAGGATTTTATCAATTATCGGAGCCCGTTCAGCTGATTACCTTATCCTGGAACAAAAGATCAGGGAGGTTAGCGAAACCACGATGGTAACCACCGATGATGGAAGTTACGGAGAAAGGGGATTGGTTATCAATCCCCTAAAGAGAATCCTGGATAGTGAAAAGGTAGATCTAGTGGTGGCGATTGGTCCTTTGGTCATGATGGAGTCGGTTTGTGCCGTAACCCGCAGTTCAGGAATCAAGACTATCGTCAGCCTGAACCCGATTATGCTGGATGGAACCGGTATGTGCGGGGCCTGTAGAGTGCAAGTTGGTAATGAGCGTAAATTCGCCTGTGTTGATGGGCCGGAATTCGACGGCCACTTGGTTGATTGGGAGAATGCCAAGAAAAGAGCGAGGATGTTTGAGGCTGAGGAACGAATAGCTTTAAGCATGATAGGCTGTAATCAGGGAGGTGAAGGCTCATGCCACCAAAAGAAATAGTTAAAACCAAATACAGTATGCCGGTTTTAGATCCTAACCAAAGAAAACGAGTCTTTGAAGAAGTAGCCCTGGGATACACTGAAGAACTGGTATTGCTAGAGGCAGCCAGGTGTTTGCAATGTAAAAAACCTAAATGCGTTGAAGGTTGCCCCGTAGGGGTTGACATACCAGGATTCATAATGTTGCTAACTGAAAAAAACTTCGCAGAGGCTGCAGCCAAGATAAAAGAAAAAAACAGCCTGCCCGCAATCTGCGGACGGGTATGTCCTCAAGAAAGCCAGTGTGAGAAGTTATGCATAATGGGCAAAAAGAATGAACCTGTCGCCATAGGGAGGCTGGAGCGCTTTGCTGCCGATTGGGAACTGAAAAATGTGGAAGCCAAAAAAGAAGATATCGCCAAAAAGCACCAAAAAGTTGCCATAGTCGGCTCTGGTCCTTCAGGATTAACCTGCGCAGCAGATTTAGCCAAAATGGGCTACCAGGTTACATTGTTTGAAGCCTTGCATGTTGCAGGGGGGGTGCTGGTATACGGTATTCCCGAATTCAGATTGCCGAAAGATATAGTAGCCAGGGAGATAGAGAATATTGAAAGGCTTGGTGTGGAGCTAAAGGTAAACAGTGTTATAGGTAAGCTGCATTCAGTCGATGAATTATTAAATAATGGGTACGATGCTGTATATATAGGAACTGGGGCAGGACTACCCTATTTCATGGATATACCAGGGGAAAATTTAAATGGAGTATATTCGGCTAATGAGTTCTTAACCAGGGTAAATTTAATGAAGGCCTATAAGTTCCCCGATTATATTACTCCTGTAAATGTAGGGAAAAGGGTAGCCGTTATAGGGGGGGGGAATGTAGCTATGGATTCTGCCAGGACAGCCCTTCGCCTCGGAGTAGAAGAGTCATTGATAATATACCGCAGGTCGGAGAAAGAGATGCCGGCCAGGCGGGAAGAGGTAGAACATGCTTATGAAGAAGGGGTTATATTTCAATTTCTCACCAGTCCAGTAGAGATCAAAGGTGATGAAAACGGCCGAGTTAAATCAATAATCTGTCAAAAATATGAATTAGGGGAACCGGATTCTTCAGGTAGAAGAAGACCGGTGCCCATCCCGGGATCGGAGTTTGAAATCCAGGTTGATACAGTTATCATGGCCATTGGACAGGGTCCTAATCCATTAATCCCTTCAACAACTCCGGATTTGCCTGTTAATAAAAATGGTAATATCATCGCTGATGCCAATGGTGTTACAGCCAAAAAAGCAGTATTTGCAGGCGGTGATGTAGTAAGCGGTGCGGCTACAGTAATTCTGGCTATGGGTGCTGGCAAGAAAGCGGCCCAAGCAATTCATGATTATCTATCTAATCAGAAAATGTAGGGTTTCCAGTGACCTTTGGGGGTTATTGCTGCCGGGGAAGGGGCTAATATGTTATCAACTCCTGGAACAATCAGGTAATTCAAGTCCATAACATCCTGTTTGCCCCTGCGAAAGCGGCTAACGCCGGTGGGGTTTGAAATATCACAAAACGGTAGGCGTTATTCCTAGTCATTTGAGGAAGTTGATGCCAAGTTAAAGGATATTATGATCAATATATAACAAGTCCAAGGCAGCAGCCGAAGAATACGGCTAGGTGGGTAATTTGGCAATAGGGGCTATATAGCCGGGTTTAAAAAGGTAGCAGATGCGATGATGGCCCAAAGGGTTTTAAAACCCCTTCCTAATTATAAAGCCCAGGGGAAGCTCAGGCTTCCCTTATTGTTTATAGGGTAGAAATAAATATGTTATAATCGTTCCATGGGATTTTTAAGGAGGTTTTTTATGAAGCGCAGATTCTTACCGATAATGGTTATACTGGCCTTATTGCTATCGGGATGTCAATCAGCAGAGAATACTGTAATTGGAGAGGTAAACGGGGAAAAGATAACCAAGAAGCAGTTTGAGGAGCGTTACAATATTGTTAAGACCAGTTATGAATCAAAACACCAAGTTACTTTGGACAAGAAGAAGGACAGCGAAGTTATTAAATCCCTCCAGGATCAAACCTTTGATGAGCTGGTTTTACAGTACTTGATTGTACAGGAAACTGAAAAGAATGGTATAACGGTAAGCGAATCAGAAGTGGATACGGGGGTTAGCAATTTAAAGGAGTATTATGAAAAACAGGACAAGGATGGATTTGAGAACTTTTTAAGGAAGACCGGCTACGATGAAAAAAGTTTAAGGGAAGAACTGAAAAACGAGCAATTATTCTCTAGGTTGTATCAGCAGGTTACTTCTGGGATTATTGTAGATGAATCACAAGCTAAAGAATTTTACGATAAAAATGCTGACAAATTTGTTCGACCTGAAAGTATACAGATATCCCACATAGTGGTGAAGACAGAAGAGGAAGCCCAAGATTTGCTAAAGCAGTTGAAGGAGGGGGAAGATTTTGCCGAATTAGCCAGGGAACATTCGCTTTGTCCCAGTGCCAGCGAGGGAGGAAACCTGGGTTTATTAAATGATAAGAGCAGTTACGTACCAGAGTTTAAAAATGCAGCCTTGTTGCTGAAGGCCGGGGAAACTACTCAACAGCCAGTTAAAACCGAGTTTGGATACCATATTATTAAGGCCGGTCAAAAAGAACCCGCCCGTTCCTTAAGTTTTGAAGAGGTAAAAGACCAAATCATTACTGAGCTGCAAAAGGAGAAAGAAACTCAGGTATTTCTGCAGTATATCCAGGAGGTTAAGGGAGCAGCAACTATTGTAGATAATCGTAAGGAATAACTGGCTGTTTCCCGTTTTTTTCTTTTTGGCAAAACATCAATGGATGGTGGTAAACGTGCGGAAGCCCATTAAAATAGTCCTGGTTTTTCTCATGTTTTTGATTGTGCTTTATTTTATCAATTCCTTTATTAATCCGGAGCAGCGAAGTTTAGATACCCTACAGGCAGGAGAAGAGTATGAAAAAGGCCAGGTCATAACCGTAGAGAACCTTGATGAAAATGGAGAGGTTGATGGACAGTTTCAGAACCAAATTGTAACTGTCAAGATGCTTACCGGCACACTTAAGGGTAAAACCATCACCGCCAATAATACATTATCCAATAGTCCCGGATGGGATATTATAGTAGAACCTGGAGACAAGGTGATTGTTTGTCTCATGGAACAAAACAGCGAAATAAGTGAGGCCTATATCTGTGATATGGCTCGTTCAGATCAGTTAAAGTATTTGTTTATCAGTTTTGTATTTGTATTGGTTTTAGTGGGGGGATTGAAAGGGATTAAATCGGTTATTGCCCTGGGCCTGGCAATGATATCAATTTATCAGATACTGTTGCCAGCCCTCTTAAAAGGTTTTTCCCCACTACCGGTTACTATATTGATCCTGATTATTATCACCCCGGTGACCTTATTTCTGGTTGGAGGGGTAAATCGCAAATCTCTGGCGGCCACTGCTGGAACTCTGGGGGGTGTACTCATTGCCGGGCTTATAGCTTTGCTTATGGGTCATCATGCATCACTAAGCGGGTTGGCTGATGAAGAAAGCAGAATGCTTTTGTATATTGAAAACCTGCAGTTTGATATGCAGGGCTTGCTGTTTTCAGGGATCATTATCGGAGCCCTGGGAGCTATTATGGATGTAGCCATGTCTATTGCTTCTGCTATTGATGAAGTAAGAAAAGCCAATCCAAGGCTTACTAAGTGGCAGTTAATAGGGGCGGGAATCAACGTAGGGAGAGATATCATGGGAACCATGGCCAATACATTGATCCTTGCCTATACAGGTGGGGCGCTCCCTTTTTTCTTATTATTTATGGCTTACCAGATGCCTGGTATCAGGATTTTCAACTCCGAATTGATCGCTACTGAAATCGTACGTTCCCTGGGAGGAAGTATCGGATTAGTCTTCACAATTCCCATCACTGCTATAATTTCGGGATACTTGTTAAAACCAGCCAGTATAGCCCAAGAATACCGGCAGGAAACCGAAATATAAAAGGACAAATTCTTGCATTTCTTACTATTTCATATATGTTAAGTTAATATTTCAGCTAAATGCAAAAAAATATTACATGGCGGGAGGAAATAGGTGTCCGGAATAGAATACATGCTGTATAATAAGTGTATATAATACCATACACTTTATTTATAGAATGAAAACCATAAGTTCATATAACAGTTACCGAAGTACCGGTTATTAACGGATATCCTACTCTCATTGATAGCATTCCTGGATGGAGGCAATTAGTAGGAGTTTAGTAATCTAAATCATATAACATGATATAATCATAATATGTTAATAGCCTATAAATATAGAGGGACGGAGGGGGAGCTTATGGAGGGTAATTCATCTTATGTTAATTCGATAATTACGGCAGTTATGCAACCTTTAAGGAGATTTATTTCCAATGAGACCGCAGGGAGCAAGCTTTTATTAATCAGTACCATAATAGCGTTGGTCTGGGCCAATTCCCTGTTTAGTGATCAGTATTTCCATCTGTGGGAAACTACTTTGAGTATTTCCATTGGAAGTTATGTCCTGGCACATTCCCTGGGGGAATGGATTAATGATGGCTTGATGGTTATTTTCTTTTTGGTAGTTGGCCTGGAAATAAAGAGGGAACTACTGGTTGGAGAATTGAGTACCCGCCAGAAAGCCGTATTACCCATGATTGCCGCTCTCGGCGGGATGGTGGTCCCGGCCATAATCTTTTTGACGTTTAATTTTAATAATGATGCGGCATTTAGAGGATGGGGAATCCCTGTAGCAACCGACATAGCATTTGCTTTAGGCTGTATAATGGTGTTGGGGCATCGGATTCCATCCGGTCTGAAAGTATGTTTGATGGCTTTGGCCATCGTGGATGATTTGGGAGCGATACTGGTTATCGCTATTTTTTACACCTCGGATCTTAATTTTATAAGTTTAGGTTTGGCCTTATTTATCATATTATTACTTGTATTAATGAACCTTCGGGGAGTACGGGCCTTGGCTCCCTATCTGTTTTTCGGGTTTTTTCTATGGCTGACGGTACTTCACTCCGGGATTCATGCTACGATCGCCGGGGTACTTCTTGCCATGACTATTCCAGCTAGGGCTACATATAATGCTTATAGCTTTATCAGTACAACCGGTTCAATAATTCAAAGCTTCCCTCACAAAGAATTTTCTGTTATGTGCACCGATCCCGAGCAGATTGACGATATAAAGAAGTTGGAATATGCATTGGGTAATATAAATACTCCCCTGCAAAAGTTGGTGGACGCTATTCATCCTACGGTAAGCTTTTTTATTATTCCTCTGTTTGCTCTGGCTAATGCCGGGGTAGATCTACGAAACCTAAGCTTAACTGAGCATGTTTTTAACCCGGTTTTTTTCGGCATCGCATTAGGATTATTCCTGGGAAAGCAGGTCGGTATTACCCTTGCCTCCTGGTTAGCGGTCAAAATAGGCATAGCCCGGCTACCGGCAGGAGTGAATTGGATGCACATGTATGGCATGGGTATTTTGGGTGGAATAGGTTTTACCATGTCATTGTTTATTGCTAACCTGGCCTTTGTTGACTCAGCCTTGATGGAAAAGGCTAAAATAGCTATTTTTTCTGGCTCAATACTATCAGCGGTAGTTGGACTGCTTTTCCTGGCCTTGTATTACAGTAAAAGCCACCTGACGGTCAGGGACCTTTCTCTCAATACTCAATTAAATGAGGGGAATATTTAATTGGTTAAAACTTGTTTAATTAATTATTCTAGCTTATACTTAGATAAGTAAATGATAATCAATATCAATTATGGTAGGATAAAATGACTAACATTAAAGAAAAGCTTAAAAAGAATAATTATAAGCTTACCCATCAGCGTTTGGCGGTTTTAGAAGTAATGATGGAAAACAAAGGAAATCACCTCAGTGCAGAAGAGGTATTGGAGAGGGCAAAACGTAAACTGCCGGGTATCGGTATCGCTACTGTATACCGAACTTTGGATAAACTGGCCAGCATGGATATATTGTACAAATCCATGTTTGATACGGATAAGTCGCGCTATGAACTATCCGACGTCGACCACCATCATCATCACATTATCTGCTTAAAATGTGGAGCAATTATTGAGTTTGAGGAAGACTTGCTAAACAACCTGGAAAACTTGATTGAACGTCAAGGATACAAAATTCTTGATCATGATTTAAAATTTTACGGCTATTGCCCAGATTGCAACCGGTAAACCTTCTTAACGGTTATGAACTATTAAATAATATTTAGTTGATAATGATTATTAAAATCGAGATGGAGAATAACTATGGCTATCGTAATTATTGGCAATCCCAATTCTGGTAAGAGTTCAGTTTTTACTTTCCTTACAGGTGATATGACCCTTATTTCAAATTTTCCGGGAACATCGGTCGAATTGACTGCATCCCAGGTAGAATCCCTCAAAGGCCCAATTAAGGTCTACGATACCCCGGGGGTATATTCCCTTCTGTCTTCCGGAAATGAACAAAACGCGGTAAACCAATTGTTGGCTACTGAGGATATTGATCTGGTATTGAATGTGGTTGATGCAACCAGCTTGGAGAGAAGCCTGGTTTTAACTTATGAGCTTGTTGAAAGAGGTTTGCCGATAGTTATTATAGTCAATCAAATAGATCGAGCCAGACAAATTGGATGGTCAGTTAACGGGCATTGCCTAAGTCGGGTTTTTAATTGTCCGGTTATCGTCTTTTCTGCTACTAACGGGGAAGGATGGCTGGAATTGAAAAATATTATAGAAAATCTTGAGCCATCATCATCTGCCTTAAAGGACTTATCAAGTAAAAGCTGTAGAAATTGCTCGGGATGCTTTGCCGGGTGTGATGCCTCAATTAGTGATTCAGATATCGAGAGACTTGAGAAGGCTCGCAGCACAGCCAGGAGTGCATACAGGAAGATTAGGCCTCAGGAAGAACGGTGGCTGCAAAAGATTCAGCTCCTATTAGAACGACCGATTGCCGGGACTATTATTTTACTTGCCTTCGCCTACCTGATGTTTAAATGGTTGTTAGCATTTATAGAAATAACCGAAGGATCGCTATTTGAGTTACTTGAACCATTGGTAAACCTGATTTCCCAGATTATTTTGCAGATTTTGCCTCCGGGTCTTTTAGCCAACGTTCTGTCGAAAGCGATACCTGAAGGCATTATTATACCTTTTACCATAATAATGCCTGCCATGCTTATGGTGAGTATACTGATGTCGATAATAGAAGATACCGGTGTTTTACCGCGATACTCCGTGGCATTAGGAAGAATAGGCGGCCTTATAGGCGTATCAGGAGAAGCCATAATCCCCCTGGCACTCGGTTTTGGATGCAGAACCCCGGCAGTTTTAGCTACCAGGATAATGAAATCGGAAACTGAGCGGTTTATTACGATCACGGTTTTAAGCATAATAATCCCTTGTGCTGCAACTCTTGGTATATTTGCTACTGTTATTGCAGCTTTTAAAGTCTCTTTACTGGTAATAGTGTTAACTATTTTGGCAGTGCTGGTTTTAATGGGTTTTTTGCTGAGCCGCTTAATGCCGCAGGAGGATAGCTTTATTTATGAGTTACCCCCGCTAAGATTGCCTACGGTTAGGAACATCATTTATAAGGTTAATTTGCGTTTTTCGGGTTTTTTTACCGAAGTACTGCCTTTGTTACTGGTAATGAGCATTGCTATTAGGACCTTAATAGAATCAGGCTTTTTTGAACTGTTTAACGGGATGGAAGGTGTAACCCGTTCTTTATTTGGTATTCCAGCTGAGGCTTTTATTGCGGTACTAATTACTATTTTCCAACGCTATCTAGCCCCACTGGTTTTGTTAAACCTTCCGTTAACACCCCGGGAAGCCACTATTTCTCTGGCCATGATTGCATTATCTTTACCGTGCTTACCTGTAATGGTTGTAACTATTAAGGAAATGGGTTGGAAAAACCTAGCCAAGATAATCGGCCTAGGCTTGGTCACCTCCGTCGGGGTAGGGATGGCGTTAAATATAATAATTTGATTGGAAGTGCTAAAATGGCGGTTTTGAGTAGCATGAGTCCTGGACAAAGGGGACGGGTGAAAACAATAGTAAAAGGGTCTAAACTGGAAAGGCGTTTGTTTGACATAGGACTGGCGCCGGGTGTGGAATTTACCATGATTACGCGGCATCCTTTCCGGGGTCCGATTATTCTTCAGATTGGAAATAGCAAAATAGCTCTGGGCAGGGGTATAGCAGATTCGGTTGAAGTTGAACTCAAAAACTAGGCGGTTTAAGTTATAACAGATACCCCAATATCAATTGTGCCCTCCCTCAGAGAGGGATGGCGAGCTGCTATATCGGTTCTACCATCCCCATTGAAATCGCCCACCATTGCTATAACATCTGTACCTGCTGCCCAGGGCATAAAGGCGGCTCCATATGGTTTGAATTCCTTGCCATTACTGAGGGCAATTTGCCAGTCACCCTTAACAACATCGACAGCTAAGACATCAGATTTTCCATCGCCATTGAAGTCCCCAACAAGGCAATTCCAACCGGAACCTGCAGCCCATGTTTGCAACCAGGGGCCTGGAATGGGTAGAAAATGTTTTTCTGTGCTTAGGGCAACCCGCCATTCACCCTTTAGCGGCAACCAGACTGCTATATCATCTTTTCCATCACCATCAAAGTCACCGATCAATGGCTTCCAACCTTGGTGATCATCCGGCCATCCCTTCAACCAGCAAAAATCGCTCCGGCCGGTATCGGGGACAAAGCCGTTTCCCGTGCTTAATGCCACTTGCCAGTCTCTTGTACCAGCATTCCACACCATAATGTCGTTTAGACCATCACCATTGAAATCGCCAACTAAAGGACTGCAGGATGTACCGGCAGCCCAGGTTCTTAGCCAGGTATAATCACCTTTGCTTTGGTGAGGGACTAACCGCTGGCCATTACTTAAAGCAACCTGCCATTCCCCATATTGGGAGTTCCATATGGCTACATCATCTAATCCATCACCGTTAAAATCGCCTATAAGCGGCGTCCAGTATTCTCCAACTCCCCAATTACTTAGGGCCTGGCTAAAGGAGAAAGTATTTACATCACTCTGGCGGCTAGGGAAGTTTAGCAGATTGCACTTTCCAAAGTACCAGGTCCCTGTTTTAGGCTGCCAGATGACCAGATCGGTTTTACCATCGCCGTTTATATCCGCACTAAAGAAGTGATTTTCCTGGCCCGGGAAGATACCGGTCTGGCGCGAAGAGGGAACAAAATTAACCAGGCTTAACAATGATACAAAACTAAACCCCTGGGCTTTAAAGCACCGGACAAGCCGTTTTAAGTATGAATTTCTATGGTAAGTAACCCTGGAAGGGTAAATCTCTATAAATTTGAATTCCAGAAATGGATGATAAAAAAAGGCGGCGATCTCGGATGGATTATACGAAGTTAATTCTTGACATATGCGGTTGATATCTTTTTCTGGATCCGCAGCTGAAACATAATCTAAGGGAGTTGGAACATAAATTACTCCCCGATAAAAGGCGGAGTCGGAATCCCTAATTGAAACACTGCGCTTATTAAAATCCGTAGGATCGTTCTCGAAAAAAATCCCCGACCAAGACTCCAATATATGGCGCTGATTTGCGGAAGCGATGTAATGAGGAGTTGAAAAACCCCAGTCGGGATATAGCTTAGCCTTGGCAAAGGCTTTATAAGCCGAACGCATCCTGGTTGAAGTATAGGATTTGGCGAATGCATTCCTATCAAAACATGCTAGCTGTGAGTCATCCGGCGGGCAATTACTGGTGCACTGTGAATGATAAAACTCTGTTCCTTCCCCGCTTACTGATTTATGGAACTGGTGGGTGTATCCGTGCATTCCCAGGGAATGTCCGCCGCCATGGTCATTCAAATACTGCATGGTCTCATTGAACAACCTAATATACGGATCATTGGTGTCAGCAATAGATTTATCGTAGTTTATAAAAGGATCTATATATCTCGGTATTATAGAGACATGATAAGGGATTTCTTCGGATTGCAAGTAATCAGCAATTATTCTGAGTTTTCTCAGATTTTCCTTGCTGCTGTATATACCACCAGGAGCAATATCCTCTAATCTAATCAAGGCTCTCTTCATAAATCCCCCACCCTAGATAGACCGGTAATAGCTTAAACCGGCCACAAATACTAAATACTATAGTATATTGTTATCCTCAGTATAATGTGACAACTTATTCTATACAGTGTAACCAGGGGATGTAAACAAAGAGAGCCTTCAACTGGTTACGGGTTACAGATCCTTTATAGCCTTCATCATTTTAAGGATTTTTGTTTGTCTTAGCTTCTGAGCCTCTTCGATAGATATATGGCTATAGTCTTTCAATCCCCTGCCGGCTTTGACCCCAAAAAAGCCTTTGGAACACAAATCAGTTGCCAGTTTTGATGGCTCCGTATCTTTGCAGAGATGTGGTATTACAAAAGATGTAACCCTTAAACTGACATCCCAACCAATAAAATCACGGGCTTCAAGAGGTCCCTCAAAAGGCCAACGGATACCATAAGTTGATTTTATAGCCTCATCTACATCTTCTGCGGTTGCCCAACCCTGAGACACTATATAGCTTGCTTCTCTGAAGATGGCCTGCCCAATTCGATTAAATAGGAACCCCGGTGCATATTGGTTTAATACCACCGGCTTTTTTTCAACCAATATTAAAAGGTTTTTTACGGTCTCCAGGGTTTGAACTGAAGTTTGGGGACCTAAAACAATCTCCACCAGGGGCATTATGTGGGGAGGTGTGCACCAATGGGCTATAATCAGTCTTTCAGGATGTGAAACCTGGGCGATTTCAAAAATGTTTAATGCTGAGGTATTGCTGGTCAATATGGTGTCAGCCGGACATACCTGGTCTAAAATACTAAATAAGGCCCGTTTTGCCTCGGCATTTTCATAAATGGTTTCAACCACCAGATTGGATTGAGGAGCGGCTGCTTCCAGATCATCGGTATAATTTAAATAATCTTGGGTTTTTTCAATAAGGCCTTGGTCTGAAATGGCTCCAAACGCATATAGGGTTTGCAGATTACTCGTAATAAGCTTTTTTGCTTTCTCTAACTGATCCCGGTTTTGATCAACCAAGGTGGTAGGAAAGCCATGCATGGCAAAAACCTGAGCAATTGAATGGCCCATGGTACCTGCTCCCACCACCATAATATTTAAATTGTTATCCATAAACTCACCTCCCTCAGTTGTTATTAAAGCTCTTTAATGGCCTTGAGCATTTTAAGTATTTTTTGGGTTCTTTCTTTTTGCAGCTGGGAAATGTTGGTTTGGCTGTAATCCTTTAATCCTCGGCCGGCTTTGACTCCATACCATCCCTTGTTACATAGATCAACAATTAAAGGTACAGGGTCTGAATTGCTGCATAGGTGGGGAAGGAGAAAGGCGCTTACTTTGGTACTTATATCCCACCCTAAATAGTCGCGCAATTCAAGAGGACCTTCGAAAGCAAACCGAGGACCGTAGGTCTGGACTATTGCCGCATCGATATCTTCGGGTGTGGCCCAGCCTTGAGCGATTATATAGCCTGCCTCACGAGCAATAGTAGCTGAAATACGGTTGACAATAAAACCAGGGATATACTGGTTAATTACTGCAGGTCTTTTACCTAACTGAACCATAAGCATTTTTACTGTTTCTACTGTTTTTTCCGATGTTTGTGGTCCTTTAACTATTTCAACCAGTGGAATCAGGTGAGGGGGGTTAAACCAGTGGGCAATTACCAGCCTTTCCGGGTTAGAGACATCGGCAATTTCAAAAACATTCATGGCTGAGGTATTACTGGTAAAAATAGCATCTGGTGAGGAAACAGCATCAAGTTTGGAGAAAATATCCCGTTTTATTTCCGGGTTTTCAAATACTGTTTCTACGATATAATTTGATTCCGCGGCACTGTTAAGATCTTCTGAATATTTGATTAAACTGGGTGCCAAATTTGCCTGTTCTTCAGTAATCTCACCTGCCTCCAAGAGGGTATCAAGGTTGTTTTTTATTGATTGCTCAGCTTTCCTTAATTGTTCCGGGTTGTTGTCTACCAGAGTCGTACAGAAACCGTTTACAGCAAACACCTGGGCAATGGAATGGCCCATGGTGCCTGCACCCACAACTGTAATATTCCAATCATTTTGCAATCTACCTCAACTCCTTTTCTTAACATAGTTAGAGTCTATATTCCGAGAGCCCCAAATTGCCGGACCCGGTTAATTTGTTCCCTGATACCCTCTTCAAAAGTGTATTTTAGTGGTCTTTGTATTGCAGCTTCCAAACGGCTCCCGTCGAGCCATGATGCATAATAAGTGGGTGAGCCGGTGAATGTTATCTTGGCATCGGGAATATACTTTCGTACTGTATCAGCTACATCCCCATAAGATCTAACCCAGCCCCGGGCATTGTACACAGCATGCTCCAATTTAGGGGCTAATGCCAGTGAAACAAAATCAGCCGCCATGTCATCAACAAAGGTGAAAGTAGATCTCTTGTCGGGACTGGAAGGTATTACGGCCTCCAAACCTAAGGCGGGAAGAGTAACTATATCGCTGATGAAGGAACTCAACCCGGTAATCCGCCCCGGCCCAAATACAGCTGATGGTCTAATTGCAGCCACTTCCATACCATACTTCTGGTTGTAAACCTGGCTCATAAACTCTCCTAATTGTTTGCAGGCCCCGTAAATCGTAAGCGGCTGACAAGGATCGTCTTCGGTTAACGGGAGGCCGGGATCCTTTCGCCCATATATGGCTACAGAACTTGACCATATAACCCGTTTGATACCAGCTAATCGGGCAGCTTCAAACACATTGTTGGTGCCCATAACATTTACTTTTAAGGCCTGATGTGGTTTACGGGTACTTTCTGCATCCAGAAGGTAGGCAAAATCGATTATGGCAGTGATTTTATTTTCCACAAAGATTTCTAACAATTCTTCAAATTGGGTAATGTTGGCATTGATTATGGTCACTTTGTCCCTGATTGATTTAATCCGGTCCATAAAAGGGTTATAATCAATGCAGATAACCTTTTGGCCAGATTCTACTAATTGTTTACATACTATTGCACCAATAAACCCTGTACCACCTATAACAGCTACAGTCATATAAATCCCCCTTTTTATTCCACTGATAGGTATAAAAGCCAGTGGTTTTACCCCATATTATTCTGGGGCAAAAATAGTAATCCCTGCTTAAAATAGAAAAAATTAAAAATAATGGATAAAAATTACACTATAAAGGAAATTACTCCTTATAACAACTGGTTATGATAAAATAATTACTGGCTATTGGTTATAATCTAGTTAGAGGTGATTTAAATATGTTAATTCTTGAAGATATCAGTTTGGTAGTTAATGATGTTAATGGCGACAATAAGGAGATAATTCGTAACCTCAGCATTAAGTTTGAACGGGGAAAAATCTATGCCATAACCGGACCTAATGGTGGAGGGAAGACATCAATAGCCAAGGTAATTATGGGCATATATAAACAAAATCAGGGATATATTTACCTGAACGGGGAAGAGATAAGCGGGCTCAATGTCAGTGAGAGAGCTCGAAGGGGCATAGTGTACGCCTTCCAGCAACCTCCCCGGTTTAAAGGGCTTAGTGTAAGTGATTTAATTAAAATCGCCCGGCCAGGGATCGACAATCTCAGTTTAAGAAGCAGCTTGCGGGATGTAGGATTATGCCCGGAGGATTATCTTGATAGGGATGTAGGCCCGGGATTAAGCGGCGGTGAGATGAAGCGGATTGAAATAGCCCAGGTATTAGCTAGGGACGCAGTGGTTAGTATTTTTGATGAACCGGAAGCCGGAGTTGATCTTTGGACTATTCAAAAATTAATCAGTATAATCACCATGCGGTACAAAAACCGTCAAGCTACCACTATAATAATAACCCATAATGAAAGAGTAATAAAAACCTGCGACGAAGTAATTGTAGTTGAGGAAGGAATGATAAAGGCCCGTGGGACCCCAGAGAATATCTGGCCTTTAATAAGAGAAGATGTGGAATGTAAAATGAAGGAACAATGTGGGGGCGAGGTATATTATGGAGCTTAATCAGTTGGACAGGCAATTGCTCGATGCAATTGCTGATATTAAGGAGCTTCCTTCCGGGGCTATTAATATAAGGCGTGACGGGCAGGCGATTATTAGAAGATCATCTTCAAATATAAAGATTGATGCCGATTCTGAAAAGCCTGGCATCATGGTAGAGGTTAAGCCGGGTACGGTGGATGAAGTCATTCATGTGCCGGTGATTTTGACGGCGGCAGGGTTTCGGGACCAGGTTTTCAATACGTTCATAATCGGCGAAGGCTCTAGGGTTACTATCATTGCCGGTTGTGGGATTCATAATAGTAGTCACTCTGATTCCCGTCACGATGGAATTCATAAGATAGTAGTCGAGAAAGGTGCTCATCTGAAATATCAGGAGAAGCATTATGGAGAAGGACAGGGTAAAGGCAAAAGGATACTAAATCCAGTTACTGAAATAATAGTCCATGATGATGGAGCAGCCGAACTTGAATTACACCAAATTAAGGGGGTTGATGACACTAATAGAACAACGGTTGTTTATTTGCACAGGCGGGCCAATATTAAGATCATTGAAAGGCTATTAACTCATGACAACCAAAATGCTGAATCCGACATTAAGATATTTATCCAGGGCAATAAAGGGACTGCTCAAGTTTTTTCAAGAACAGTAGCCAAAGACAATTCCACCCAGGTTTTTAAAGCGTCCATAATGGGTGAAACAGAATGCTTTGGACATGTGGAATGTGATTCTATTATTATGGACAGGGCTAAAATTAAGTCCATACCGGAGTTGATAGCCCAGAATTCTGAAGCAGTTCTAACCCACGAAGCAGCTATTGGCAAAATAGCAGGCGAACAGCTGATAAAATTGATGTCCCTGGGGTTAACTGAGCAAGAAGCGATGGATACCATACTAAATGGTTTTTTAAAATAGCTTTTTAACAATATTTAGGTTGGTGGATTACTTATGAATCTAAATCTTTTTAAAACCTATGTCAGAGTAGTTGAAACCCAGAACCTATCAAAAACGGCTGAGGAATTTGGGGTATCCCAACCCGCAGTGACTAAACAGATTCAGGCCTTAGAGGACATTTATGGGGTATTGCTCCTGGAGAGATCTGGTCGAAAGCTCAAAACTACAGAAGCCGGTGAAACTTTGTATTACTGTGCCAAAGATATTATCAAGTCGGTTATGAAATCCGAAAAGGCAATGGAAGAAGTATCAGAAAGCCGTAAGGGAAGCCTTAATCTAGGGGCAAGCACCATTCCCGGGCAGTATATTCTGCCCCCCATCATAAAGAGGTTTAAAGATCGATATCCTAATATTACCATTAGCCTGGAGATTGCAGATACCGAGAAGGTGTTTGCCGGGGTCGCAGAAAGAGAAATTGATATTGGGGTTGTTGGAGGATGGATTAATAACCGAAAGGTTGATGGATTTCAGTGGCTAGAAGATGAACTGGTTTTTATCGTGCCGGAAAAACACAGATTAGCCGGGTATTCTGCCATAAAGATGGACATGGTTCAAAATGAGAGATGGATTTTCAGAGAAAAGGGCTCAGGTACGCGAAAAGCGGTAGAAGAGATGCTTAGTCTTAACGGAATTAAAAAAGATGATCTTAACATCTACATGGAGGCTGGCAGTACAGAGGCTGTACTGGCCGGGGTTGAATCGGGGATGGGGATATCAATTGTATCCAGATTTGCTGTAGAAAGAAACCAGGAAAGGAAAATAAACCCTATACCTATTGCCGATCCAGTAGGTAACAGGTTTTTTTATATAATCTACCCTAGACAAAAATCAAGGAGAAAATCAGTTACAAGATTTATTGAGTTTATTAAGAATTCCAGCGACGATTCTTAGCCTTTAACTGGCTATTAGTTTTGTTTTATAAATCATATTTTAATTTAGAACACCTTTGTATATAATAAATCTGTTGTCTTATTAAATAGCCTTGGAGGTGTTGCCATGTTACCTTTGCCGAAAAAATATTTCGTCACCGCTGGCTCAGCAGAAGGAGAAAGTGAGTTAACGGCGTTTGATGGGGCCTTATTAAATGCCAGAGTAGGAAATACAAACCTGTTAAGAGTTAGCAGCATACTACCACCTGGTTGTGAATATGAGCCGGATTTGAATATCCCCCCCGGGGCATTGCTGCCAATTGCTTATGGAGCAATTACCAGTACCTGCCCGGGTCAATTAATAGCAGCTGCAGTTGCAGTTGGAGTTAAAAATAATAGTTTTGGAGTTATTATGGAATATTCCGGAGTATGCAGCAAAGAAGAAGCGGAAACCCAGGTAACCAGAATGGTTGAAGAAGCATTTCGCAAACGAGGCCTGGCATTAGATGAGGTAAAAACTGCTTCGGCAGAACACCGGGTGGAAAAGATAGGGTGTGCTTTTGCCGCTGTCCCGCTTTGGTATTAGAAAACAAGGGCAATTTAAGGATAACCCAAGGATTGCCCTTTTAGTTAAAGTATAAGGAGGATTTTGCTTTGGATTTGTGGATTACTGAGTTTCAAACCCCTTCTCTGGGTATAACCTGCAAGGTTTTACATACCCTCCGGACTGAGCAGACCCCGTACCAGCACCTGGCAGTAGTTGTTACCGAGCAATTCGGGAAAATGCTGCTTCTAGACGGCATAATAATGACCACTGAGGCTGATGAGTTCGGTTACCATGAAATGTTAAGCCAGGTAGCTCTTAATTCCCATCCCAGTCCTTCCAAGGTGTTGATTATTGGGGGAGGGGATGGAGGTACACTTAGGGAGGCAGTTAACCATCCGCTGGTTAAGGAATGTACCCTGGTAGAAATTGATGAGCGGGTAATAATTGCATCTAAAGATTATTTCCCCAGTTTTAGCAGTTCCTTTGACCATCCCAAGGCTAAAGTAGTGATAAATGATGGAATTAAATATATAAAGGAACATAAAGACACCTTCAATGTAATAATAGTAGATTCAACTGATCCGGTTGGACCAGCGGTTGAGTTGTTTTCCGCCGGGTTTTATGCTGACTGTTATGAAGCGTTAAAAGAGGATGGGATGCTGGTAGTTCAAAGTGAATCACCATTTATTGATGGAGCTATAGTTAAGCAAGCTTATGGGGGTATAAAAAAGTCGTTTCCGATAACTAAGCTTTACCTGGCTAATGTGCCAACCTACCCAAGCGGGTTATGGAGTTTTTCCATTGGTTCCAAGATCTATGATCCGGAGGTAATTAGGAACCCCGAGCCAACCATAGGCAGGTATTACAATCCCGATCTGCATGGGGCGGCATTTAAGCTGCCTTCATACGTAAAAAAGATGTTAGAACAGGTTTAATCTATGCAGGACTGGAAAAATCTTTTAGAGAGAAAAGCGGTGTTCATGGGCAGCACTGATAAAATGGCATTGGCGGATAAAGTAATCATTGGCTTACCCATGGATGCTACTACCAGCTTCAGGCCTGGAACCCGCCTGGGACCTTATAGAGTGCGAGAGGTATCTGAAGGAATAGAAGAATACAGTATTTACCAGGATAAATCTTTGGAAGAAGTATTTTTTTATGATGCCGGGGATGTAATAATCCCCTTTGGCAATGTTCTTGAGAGCTTGATAAGAATTGAAACCGTTGCCCTTGGAATACTGGCCAGCGGTAAAAGGATACTGTCTATCGGCGGAGAACACCTGGTGTCTTTACCCCTCATAAAAGCATACAGCCGGTATTACTCAGATCTGGTAGTTATCCAGCTAGATGCTCATGCAGATTTAAGGGAAGAATACCTGGGTGAGAGTATGTCTCACGCTACGGTTATGAGGCAGGTTTTAAAATATATAGAAGGTAAAAACCTATATCAGCTTGGCATCAGATCTGGTACCCGGGAAGAGATTCAATACGCTAGCCAGAATACCAACCTATATTTAAATCAGCTTTTGTCCGGGGCTGATGATCTAATTGAAAAAGTTGATCGGCGGCCAGTATACATAACCCTGGATATCGATATTTTAGATCCTGCCTATGCTCCAGGCACAGGCACGCCGGAACCAGGTGGTTTTTCTTCCCGGGAATTGCTGGCCTTTTTGTTAAAATTAAAACCCCTGAACGTTGTAGGATTTGATCTAGTGGAAATCTCTCCCGTATATGAAAAGGGTGATAATACTTCTATTTTAGGGGCTAAAATATTAAGGGAGGCGTTATTAGCCTTTTAAATATAGTATCCTTAGAAATAGACCCCAACCTAATATTTAGTCAGGCTGAGCGGGTATACATATATAAGGTTGGTATTTTCCACCCGGTTGTAGGTGCACATATTGCTTATTATGTTGTAAACGGATTCCATTTCATTTTCGTTTTGGCCTTCAGTCTCCACCTCAAATACTGCTACCAATGCTTCCATCCAGTATAAAAACCTGAGTTCATTGACGCCCTCTCCCAAAAACTCCAATTCTGAAAGGGGCATAGAAAAAGGAGCTAAGGATTTACTCTTAATATGTTTTTCCAACAGGTTAATAAAGTATTTAAGTTTTTCTTCTTGCTCCTGGGTGATTAAATATTGAAATAGAATATCATAAAGGTTCTGAGTCAATACAATTGATGTAACCGTGGGAAGCAGCAGGTGTTTTTCCAGTTTAACAAATCTAAGGCTAAAAGGCATTATTTCCTGCATATCCATTTTCAACTCCTTGCTTTAACATTGATATTATTGATTTTAATTGATAAATAATTCTAGAACAAGCATAGGCCAAATTAATTATTTTTTATGGTATCCAAGACCTTGACTGACATAGCAACTTATAATATTATATAAAGTGAATAAATTACAAAATTAAAATCATTACAAGAGGAGCTTATGGAAGATTTAAACCAGGCGGCAATAAAGCGGCTAACAAAGAAAAAGGTTAGGCCATCATATCCCCGAATTAAGATATTGCAATATTTGCTTACCAAGCGGAACCACCCTACCGTGGATGAAATATACACCGGATTGAAAGATGAGATTCCCACTTTATCCAAAACCACGGTTTACAACACATTAAATACCTTTATCAGTGCCGGTCTGGTACGCCTGATAGGTATTGAAGATAATGAAACCAGGTATGACGCAGACGTTTATAATCATGGCCATTTTAAATGTCAAAGGTGCCAAAAGATTTATGATTTTGTGGTAGATATTACCCAAATGTATACCGATGGTTTAGAAGGGTTCGAGGTTCTGGAAAAAGATGTTTATTTTAAAGGTGTTTGCAACGAATGCCTTAAAGATAAAATATTGGACTGAGGAGGGCTTTGCATGAAAGAATTGAAGGGAACCAAGACGGCTATTAATCTAATGAAAGCATTTGCTGGAGAATCTCAGGCGCGCAACCGGTATACGTTTTATGCATCAGTGGCTGATAAAGAGGGCTTTAAGCAGATTAAAAACATCTTCCTTGAGACAGCTGACAATGAAAAAGAACACGCTAAACGGTTTTACAAATTTCTCTTGGAAGGATTCCAGGGCAGCCTGCCGGCTCAGATTGAAATAACTGCTGATTTCCCGGTAGCTCAGGGCAAAACCAGAGATAACCTGAAGGCTGCTGCTGAGGGTGAAAACGAGGAATGGAAAGTTTTGTACCCGGCTTTTGCTAAAACCGCTGAAGAAGAAGGATTTCCAGTAATAGCTGAAGCTTTTAGAAGGATTGCCTTAGCAGAAGAAAGGCATGAAATAAGGTTTAAAAAACTATTAGAAAATATTAAAAAGGACCGGGTTTTCCAAAGAGAGACTGAAGTCTTATGGAAATGCGGGAATTGCGGTTATATTCACGCAGGAACCGCGGCTCCGGATACCTGCCCGGCCTGCATCCATCCCCAGTCCTTTTTTGAGTTATTCGCAGAAACATATTAATATTAATAGGATATTATTTAATTTATGCTCATTGACTGTTACCGTCCATTAAAGGTTATAGTCAATGAGCTAACTTATTATATTCCAAAAGGAAGCAAAGGGATTAGAAGGGCTGTTCAATCAGCCCCAGGTCTTCAGAAGAGGCAGGTTGCCCGATAGGGTGTTTGAACGGCAGAAAGGCTGCCCAATGGACACTACCCTGGTATAACTAGGCTTCTATGGTTTGACGATCGGATTACTAATGTGTATAATGTAAAAAGCTAAATACTAAGGATATTTCTCATATGCTTAATCCTGGATGGATTCCAGGAGCGGGGGAACCAAATAAATGGGGTGAATCCAGATAATGTATGGTAGGGCTTCCCGGCCCAAACCCGGCAGCTAACTTCGCAAGCATTTTAAGGGGAGAATGAGGATTATCAGAGCCTTAGAATAACCTGCATATTTATCAAAGGCCTTCCTTGTTTTCTATTCCTGCTGTTTAATTATTCATATATTACTTGATTAATCGGTATTTCAGCCGGAGTAATAACCCTATCAATGATGGTATCTGGAACAATATCTGGTATTCCAAATATAACCAGAGGGTGATGCCAATTGGAAAAGATTAAGGTGAAGAATCTGACCAAGGTATATGGCAATAATCCTGAAAAGGCCTTGGAAATGATTAATGCCGGCTATAATAACCATGAGATACGCAGCATGACTAAACAGGTAGTAGGGGTTAGAAACATTAATCTTACCGTCCGGAGGGGGGAAAGTTTTGTAATAATGGGCCTGTCTGGAAGCGGTAAATCAACCCTTCTCAGATGCCTAAACCACTTGATAAAGCCCAGCTATGGAGAAATAATCATTGATGGGCAAGAAGTCGGTGATATGAGCCCCAAGCAACTAAGAGATTTAAGAAGAAAAAAGACGGGGATGATCTTTCAAAGGTTTGCTTTGTTACCGAACCGCAGCATTTTGGACAATGTGGCTTTTGGCTTGGAAATCCAAGATATTCCTAAACTGGAACGGTATAAAAAGGCCCGGGAGGCTCTAGCCTTGGTAGGTTTGGAAGGCTGGGAAGAAGATTATCCGAAGAGCCTAAGCGGTGGTATGCAGCAAAGGGTAGGAATAGCAAGAGCCTTGGCTACCGATCCGGACATACTGTTAATGGACGAGCCGTTCAGTGCTCTTGATCCCTTAATCAGGCAGGAGATGCAGGACGAGCTAATAGAGATCCAGAGTAAACTGCACAAGACCATTGTATTTATTACCCATGATCTTGATGAGGCCCTAAAAATCGGAGATCGGATTGCTCTAATGAAAGATGGGGAAGTAGTACAGATGGGACAGCCTGAGGATATCCTTCTATCTCCTGCTACCCATTATGTTGCCCGCTTTGTTGAGAACATTAACCGTACCAAGGCGCTTACAGCTTCTTCAGTGATGGTTAAACCCCGGGTTATTGTACATCCCAAAGATGGACCGAGAACTGCCCTGCACCTTATGGAGAAACACGGCAGTTCTTGTCTTTTTGTTACAGATAGGAGCGGCCATTATATAGGTTATATCAGGCCGGAAGATGCATCAGAGAGTGTAGAACAGGGGGATAGAAATCTGGATGCCATTATACAAACCGATGCCCCAACTACCAGCCTGGAAACCCCATTGTGTAATTTGCTTGAAGTATTAGCCCATACCAAGGTTCCGATAGCCGTACTTGATAGTGATAATATCCTAAAAGGTGTTTTAATCAGGGGAGCAGTTATTGCCGGTTTGGCAGGAAACAGGAGGGGATTGGATGAATAGTATGGGAATTCCAAGAATTCCGTTAGACGACTGGACAAACCAGAGCATAGATTTTCTTACCTTGCATTTTAGGGATGTAACCAAGACTATATCCAGGATTTTAGAAGATTATATCCGAGGGTTGCAGGATGGGCTGATTAGCATACCTCCAGCTCTTTTTATTGCCATAATTGCCATTATAGCCTGGAAATTAGCCGGGAAAAAGGTGGCCATTTTTACGATAGCAGGTTTGATATTTATCTGGAATATCCAACTGTGGAACGCGACCATGCAAACCCTTGCCTTGGTAATAGCTGCTGTGTTTCTTTGCATAGTTATTGGCATACCTACCGGAATACTGGCCGCTAAAAACAAAACCGCCAATCGGATTATTACTCCCATATTGGATTTTATGCAGACTTTGCCGGCTTTTGTATACCTTTTGCCGGCAATTCCCTTTTTTGGATTAGGAGTTGTTCCTGCGGTAATAACTACCCTGATATTTGCCATGCCCCCGGTTATAAGGTTAACCAATCTGGGTATTACCCAGGTTCCGGAGGAATTAGTGGAATTGGGAAAAGCCTTTGGTTCAACTTTTTTCCAAATGCTTTTTAAAATAGAATTGCCTTTAGCCAGGGCAACCATTTTTGCCGGTATAAACCAGTGTATAATGCTGGCATTATCCATGGTGGTTATTGCAGCCATGATAGGAGCTAAAGGTTTGGGAGGTGTTGTATGGACTGCTATCCAGACACTTAAGATAGGAATGGGATTTGAAGGTGGAGTTGCTATTGTAATACTGGCAATCATCCTTGATCGAATAACCCAAAACCTAGGTAAAAAAGAATATGAATAAGGAGAGGTTATGCAGTGAGAAAGATTAGAAAAAGCATTTTAATTGTTATGCTAATTTTGTTTTCCAGTATGGTTTTATTTGGGTGTGGCAGCGGAAATAATTCGGCTGACAGCACAAATGGGGAGCAAGATACCCAAAAACGCCCCTTAAGGCTTTTATACGTTCAATGGGCTTGTGCCTCAGCTGAAACCCATATTATGGCTCATATTCTGCAGGATATTATGGGCTATGAAGTTGAACTCATGGATGTGGCAGCTGCCGCTATGTACCAGGGATTAGCTAACAGCGAGGGAGATGCAATATTCACCGCCTGGCTTCCATTAACCCACGGTGAGTACATGGAACAAGTAGAAGGTAAGGTGGAAGACCTGGGGCCCCACATGGAAGGCGCAAAGATTGGCCTGGTGGTTCCTGATTATGTTACTATTGACTCTATTGAGCAGCTTAATGAGGTTAAGGATAAGTTTAGTGGACGGATTATCGGAATTGATTCCGGAGCAGGGATTATGAAGGCCACTAACCAGGCCATAGAGGGTTATAACTTGGAATACGAACTGATTGAGGGAAGTGAAGGCACTATGATCATGTCCCTCAAGGAAGCCATAGATAATAACGAGTGGGTGGCAGTTACAGGTTGGACACCTCACTGGAAATTTGGCCGCTGGGATCTTAAATACCTCGATGATCCGAAAGGAGTTTATGGGGAAGCAGAAACTATCAACACGGTGGTAAGAAATGGTCTCAAAGAAGAAATGCCTGAGGTTTACGAGCTATTTGACAACTTTGCCTGGTCTCCGGAAGATTTGAGCAGAGCTATGGTGTTGGCCGAGGACTTGGGCGATCCAGTAGCTGCTGCAAAGCAATGGGTGGAAGAAAACCTGGAACTGGTGAACAGCTGGTTGCCTGAAGCATATAAAAACAAATAAAAGGTTTCTTGCCTGGTTAAAACACCTCAAATCCGGTTAGTCCGGATTTGAGGTGTTTCTTCAATGGCAGCCATTGAGTACTGGCGTTTTACGCAAAATAGCTTATTCCTATGGCCTCCCGTACTTCCTTCATGGTCTCTCTAGCTACTGAACGGGCACGGGCAGTTCCTTCCATCAGGATGTCCTCAATTAAACCGGGTTTATTTAAATATTTACTCCGTCTTTCATGCATAGGGGCCAGCAGTTCATTAATCTTAGCCGCTAACCGCTTTTTGCATCCAACGCAGCCGGTCTGACCTTTACGGCAGGATACTTCTATATCAGCTGATTCGTCAGCATTAAATACAGTATGATAACCATAAACAGTACAGATCTCAGGATGGCCGGGGTCGGTTTTCCTTATTCTGGCTGGATCGGTAATGGCGTTATATATCTTTTCATTTACCTGTTCCGGACTGTCTGCCAAAAAAACCGCATTGCCAAGGCTTTTGCTCATTTTGGCCTTGCCATCAATACCTACCAGCCTTGGAACATCTCCCACCAGTGCTTGCGGCTCAACCAGCACCGGGCGGTATAATTCATTAAATCGCCTTACGATTTTTCTGGCCAGTTCAATATGGGGGATCTGATCATCGCCAACCGGCACTAAATCAGCCTTAAATACTGCAATATCAGCTGCCTGGCTAACCGGATAACCCAAGAAACCGTAAGTGAGGTCCTTAAACCCGTGCTGTGCGGCTTCAGTTTTGATAGTAGGATTATGCCTTAAAACGTTCACTGATGTATACATGGAGAAATACATGGTTAATTCGTGGATTTCAGGTATCATACTTTGAATAAAGATAGTGGACATCTGCGGGTCAAGACCGGCAGCCAGATAGTCGGCGGTGATCTGGAAAACATCTTGGGCCAGAGTTGTATTCTTATCCCAATGAGTAGTTAAGGCCTGGACATCAGCTATAATAATATAGCTGTCGTATTCTTCCTGGAGTTTAACTCTATTAGCCAGACTACCCACATAATGACCGAGATGCAGGCTCCCGGTTGGCCGGTCTCCAGTAAGGATCCTTTTCTTTTCTTTTGCCATATATAGTTTTCCCCCTAAAAAAAGGTCGTTACCCAACTATTATAATATAACATATCTTAAAATAGCATCTCCTGGTCGTAAGTTCAAGCCTAGGACTAATTATACTCATAAGACCACACCCCCTAAATCATTAAAGCATAATTTTTAACCCTGATTACAATTCGGGGTATTTTTAGACAAAATAAACTAAAATCCAATATCTAGATGCATTTATTTAAATACTGACAGGACGGTATAAAATGGAAATATATATCGAGCTGACCAGTACAGTGTTATTATTATGTATAGTTATTATATTGTGTAAAAGGAGGAAATCATGGGTCTAAATTTAACGATGCAAAAAGGTTATCTGCCTTATTGGTTGGTGGTTTTCATTACGGTAATAATAATGATTTCTACTTCTAACCTGGCGGCGGCAAAAAGCATTCAAAACCCGGCAGAGGGCGATTTGGTTTCTTTTGGAAACAACCTGAATCGGCAGCTGGGTTTAGGTGACCCGCTTATCGAGCTTAGCCCTAAAGCAATTGACACAATCGAAGGAGTTACGGCGGTAGCGGCCGGGGCTGGTCATTCATTGTTATTGACTAAAAACGGCGATGTTTATTCTTTCGGCAATAACGTTTGCGGGCAGCTGGGGCATGGTGAGAATATTGACAGCCAAACTACCCCCAGGTTAATAAGTGATATAGCAGGAGCTAGAGCCATGGCCCTGGGCCATGGTATTTCTTTTATCATACTACAAGACGGCGGCATTTATTCGTGCGGTTATAACGGATTTGGACAATTGGGCCAGGGCGATACAGTTGACCTCAACCTTCCTACCCGGATATCGTCAATAACCTGAGTTCAAGCGGCAGCCGCAGGAGAAAGTCATGCCTTGATTCTGTTAGAGAATGGCAGGGTTTATTCTTGTGGATACAATGAGTTTGGGCAATTGGGATTGGGTGATCCCTATTTCGAAAAGTTACCCCAACTGGTGGCCGGGGTGGAGGACGTTAAAGCCATAGCTGCCGGAGCCAGGCATTCTTTGGTAGTGCTGGAGAATGGGGAGGTATACTCTTTTGGAGCCAATGACCATGGGCAATTAGGGCAGGGCAACATTTCTCCGGCAGATACTCCCACGAAAATAACTGGCATCAGCGCTGCCCGGGCCGTAGCTGCGGGAGAATACCATTCTTTAGTATTGCTGGAGAATGGTGATGTTTATTCTTTCGGGGAGAATTCTTATGGCCAGCTAGGGCATGGCCCTACAGGAACGAAGCTAACTCCCCACAAAATACCAGATATCGGCAAGGTAAAGGCCATAGCCGCGGGTGCTTTTCATTCCCTGTTATTAATGGAAAACGGCGAGGCATACTCATTTGGCTTAAATGACTGCGGACAACTGGGGCATGGCGATCGCCAAAACAGATTTGTTCCTGAAAAGATTAAATCCATCAAAGGTGCCCGGTCTATAGCTGCCGGCTTTTACCACTCACTGGTTTTACTGGAGAACGGTGATGTTTATTCATTTGGCAACAATTGGCATGGCCAGTTGGGCCTGGGCAATATGGAAGACAAAAGCTTTCCTATAAAGATAAAGAACATCAGCCCGGCCAAAGCTATAGCTGCTGGAAATTGGCATTCTCTAATCCTTTTGGAAAATGGTCAGTTGTATTCCTGCGGATTAAACGCGGATGGTCAGCTGGGCTTGGGAGATACCGAGGATCGGAAGAGCCCAACCAGAATTGAGAATACTAGCGGGGTTCAGGCCATTGCGGCCGGGGGAAGCCATTCCCTGGCTTTGATTTTGGATACGGCTGAAGTTTATTCCTTCGGCTGTAATGAGTTTGGGCAATTAGGGCGTGAGGGTCTGCAAGCTATACCAGCCAAAATTGAAGATATCGAAAGTGCCAGAGCCATTGCAGCGGGAGAAAATTTTTCCATGGCGGTAATGGCACCCCAGAGCAGTACGGTCAAGATTCTTTCTTTCCAACTGACCGAGCAGATCCGCCCGGCAGTGATAGATTATGAAAATTGCACAGTACTGGTAAAGGTAAACCCTGAGACAGATTTATCCAGCCTTACTCCTACTATAACTGTGTCGCCAGGTGCCGGGATTTATCCCGCCAGCGGGATAGCTCAGGATTTTAATGAACCGGTGACCTATACTGTCAGCGCCGGGGACACAGTAAAGAATTGGGTTATAAACGTTATACCGGAAGCAGTGTACCTGGGCAAAATCATTTACGTGGATTGTGATGCCAGAGGGGCTAATGATGGCTCCTCCTGGGAAAATGCCTTTACGACTCTGCAGGAGGCCTTAGATGCTGCTCGGGCCGGGGATGAGATATGGGTGGCTGCAGGAACCTACTATCCGACCTATGATTATGGTATGACAGAGGGTGATCCGGATAGACGCAAGCATTTCCGCTTGAAAAATGGGGTGAGCATTTGGGGTGGATTTGCCGGTGGGGAGAACACTCGCGAGGAACGGGATTGGGTGAATAATCTTACTATACTTGATGGTACAAGCAATATTAATGAGGTTTTTTGCTATCACGTTTTTTATCATCCGGAAGAGTTGGGCCTGGATAATAGCGCCATTCTGGATGGTTTCACCATATCCCGGGGATGTGCTGATGATATCTCTATACCAGCTAATGATACTTTTATTAAAGGCGGTGGGATGTTTAATGAAAACTGCAGTCCTACCCTTAATAACATTACTTTTAGTTTTAATCATGCCTATTACGGAGGCGCCCTCTATAATGAGGATAGCAGCCCCATTTTGAACAATGTCATATTCAGTCAAAATACTGCCAACTGGGGTGGGGGAATGTACAACCACAATAGCAGTCCCGTCATTACCGGAGCCAGATTTGACAATAACCAGGCGCAGTACGCAGGGGGGGCTATCTATAACAACAATGGCCGAATAAAGCTTAGCGATAGCGATTTGATCAACAATCAATCAGGATATGACGGGGCAGCGATTTATAATGAGGGGAATGGAATCCTTGAACTCGTCAGGGTCACCTTTGAGGGGAACCATGCCCAAAGTAATGGCGGAGGTATATACAGCTATTCCCAGGAAGAGGACTCCCTCTGCTTTGTAAATCTCATATCATTAAACCAGGTCGATTTCCAGCGAAACCAGGCCGGCAACCATGGGGGAGCAGTTTTTACTTCCCAGAGTAAGTTCATAGGAGAAAAGGTGGAAATAGTTAATAACTACGCTGGCTCCTACGGGGGAGGAATGTACACTGATTCCAGCAGTACAATGCTGAGCAATTCGAGTTTTATTGCCAATATAGCTTCGGACTCAGGTGGCGGGATTTACAATTTTAACTGCAATGATAGCCCTATTGCCAAATTAAATGAATCTGGAGAACTGGTGGACTTAATTAACAGCCCTCTGCTTATTAACGTGTTATTCGTTGGCAATATGGCTGATCGGGGTACAGCGGGAATACATAATTACCAGAGTAGTCCCAGCCTCATCAATATGGATTTGGTTGCCAACCAAAGCCCTTACGGTTATAGCAGTGTAATGTTCAATTACGCTCAAAGCAATCCCTTGTTAATTAACAGCATTGTATGGGATAACTCAGATGCCTTTGATCAGATAAAGAGCCAGTACAATTCCTTGTGTACCATCAGCAATAGCATTATCGAGGAGTCAAATGGCAGCGGATCCTCTTGGCGTTCGGATCTGGGGATAGATGGGGGCAACAACCTGGATGCAGACCCCGGATTCATGAGCAGTCCTTCTCCCGGACCTGACGGCATTTGGGGCAGCAGTGATGATTACTATGGGGATTTAAGGTTATTTGGATTTTCTCCAGCTATTGATCATGGAGATAATGAACCTTTTTTACCTGAAGGGGTTGCCTGGTATGTGAACTCTGATAAGGATGGAAACCCGCGAATTCTAGGTGATATAGTTGACATGGGTGCATATGAGGCACAACCCGGACTCAGCTATGATATTACCGGAGTGGCAGATACCGAAAACATTACCGTACCACTGGGGACCAGTTTTTGGGATTTGAAGTATAACTTTTTTCCCCCAAAAGTATTGGTGATTTTGAATGAAAATATAGAAGCAGAAATGGAGGTAGCCTGGTCTGATGCCGGCTATGATAGTTCTACCCCGGGAGAGTATTATTTAGATGGAACAATAACTCTTAAAGAGGGCATAAACAACCTCCAGAACCTTAAAGCCCGGGTGATGGTAACGGTGGTGGGTCAGCCCTCCAACCTTATCGCCGTTTATGACTCCCCTCAGATTATTGTGCCCTACGGAACTCCATTTAACGAGATAGAGTTTCCACCTTCAGTTTTTGTTTTAACCGATGATGATCATGAATTTGAGGTAGGAGTGAATTGGCTGGAAGATGGTTATGATGCTAATACTGCCGGCAATTACATAAATAAAGGCAGTATTACCGAAGACCCCCGGTTTACCAATAGCGAAAACTTAATGGCAGAGGTGTTGGTTATGGTACAGGAAGAAGAAATAATAGATGAATGCTTCATTGCAACAGCTGCCTTCGGTTCTAAATTTGACGGGCCGGTAGCCCTCTTAAGACATTTCCGTGACCAATATCTCTTGACCAATTCCTGGGGTACGGCTTTTGTTGATTTCTACTATCAAAAATCACCATCTATTACGGCTATAATTTCTTCCCATGATTCGTTAAAAATATTGACCAGGGTAGTATTAGCCCCGATTATCGTAGCGGTATATCTCATTTGCCATCCGGTGATGCTGATAGTTGTTTCATTAATACTTATAGCCTTAATTACTGTTCATCGACTAAGATTATGGGAAAAAAGGGCTTAGAAGAATTGCCTGAGAAGATAGAACGCTAACGGTTTTGAACCAGGTAAAAGGACTAAGGTCAATATAGGTCCTCACTCAATAAAGAGTTATAAAGCCCTGAACTAACTCAGGGCTTTTTTCATAACCATAGTCCTTCAACATCATACGATTACGCCCAAATTTGAAAAATTTACACCAATCGGTATATACTAGGTCTATAAAAATCGGAAGGAGATCGGCATGTCCCTAACCAGGAAAACCGCCCTGGCAGTAGTTATGGCCCTTATCTGCTTAACTATTCCGGGAGATAAAGCTGAAGCCGGGGCTTTAAAGCCCAATGGGAATCTTTATCTGTTAGTAATTGATAAACTGTTTATCAACGATATCCACCCCGATACAACCAATAATTTAGCGGCTATAGTTGACGAAGGAGCGCTTGGGTTAGCCAGCAGCCGTACATTGAGAGGCAAAAACGCCCTGGACAATAGCCTTACTATGGGTGCCGGCAATTTAGCCCGGGCATTTGGAACTGGACTGAAGGGGTTCAACCGCGATGAACTTCCCCCTAATAAGCAGCAGGATGCCAAAAGCATATACAAGAGCTTGACAGGAATAGAACCCGGAGAAAGCCAGTGCCTTTTGATCAATCTTCCAGAGATATTAGCCGGGATGGAAGGCCAAAATGTGACTACTAAAATTGGAACCTTAGGGGATCAATTAGGGGAAAACAATATCAAGATATGTATACTGGGTAATGGGGATACTATGAATGAAAAATCAAGAAATGCCATTGCTTTGGCCATTGACAGCAAGGGGCAGGTACCTTTAGGAGATATAGGACCCAATACATACTGTAAGACCGAAAATGGCTATCTTGAAATAGAAACCAACTATGATTATTTAAAACAGAAGGTTGAGTTTTACAGCGACCAAGCTGGTTTAATTATAATCGAACTATCTGATTTGGCCCGTCTGGAAAAGGCTGATATAGCTTTTCCGGAAATATTTGAGGCCAAAAGGGCTGAAATACTAAATAATATTGATGACTTTGCAGGTTTTATCAGGTCAAAAATGGATCCCGAAAAGGATCTTTTGATGGTCATATCACCATCAGCCTCCAAGGAAGAGGCGGCTAGGAATAATTATTTTACTCCGGTAATAGTATATGGGAAAGACTACCAGCAAGGGGGATTAACTTCGCCCACTACCAGGCGGGAATGGATTGTTGCTAACACAGATATAGCCCCGACCATTTTGGATTTCTTTGGATTAACCGACAGAGAAGGAACCATGATTGGCAGAAAAGTAATTTCTCAGCCTTTCAGTACCGGGGATGAATTACATGCCGCTAATAAACTGGTAGACTCAACCAGTATGATAAACCGGCTTAGGCCTATGGTTATTAAATACTTTGTAACTATTGAGATTATTGCGATTGTTCTGGCTATACTGGTACTCTTCTTTTTATTAGATGTGGCCAGAATAGTGGAATACGTCTTTGTTGTTCTGTCTGCTGTGCCTTTGGTTTTTTTACTTCTCGGTAACCTGAGCTTTGCCAGTGATTGGCTGTATATCTTCATGATTTGCCTGACTCCGGTTATAATAGCTTCTTTGTTTTGGTTCCTTTTCCAAGGCCAGAGCCTGAAAGCGTTTTTTGCCATAGCCCTTTTAACAGCACTAGCACTTGACCTTGATCTATTATCCCAAGCCAGGATGATTAAAAACTCAATTCTTGGTTATGACCCTGTAGCCGGTGCCCGCTATTATGGAATAGGTAATGAATACCTGGGTATATTGATGGGGAGCTCCATTATCTGTGCGGCAGCTATTTTTGAAAAATGGCCAACCAGGGCTGTATTCTGGGGAATAGCTGCCTTCTTTATTTTACAGACCCTGTTAATTGGGTCACCTGGGTTGGGGGCTAATACCGGCGGCTTAATAACCTCACCTATTGCTTATTTGGCAACCATACTTCTTCTAGCTAATATTCCTTTATCCCCACGCTTAATCATAAGTATATTAACAGGGGTTATACTTATATTATTAGGGGTATTTATTTACGACATGGGTAAGCCTATGGAGATGCAATCCCATATTGGAAGGGCATCTGTTAGGGTTATGGATGGAGGCTGGGGGGAACTATTGGTTATTATGAACCGGAAAATAGCCATGAACCTAAAACTGATAAAATCCACCATATGGAGCCGGGTATTCATGGTTATTTTGGCAGCCATTTCCTTATTTTTCTACCGGCCGGCGGGAGCAATAAACAGGCTTTTATGGGAGCATCCATGTTGGATAAAAGGCCTGGCTGGTATAATAATTGCTGCTTTGGTACTATTGGCAGTTAACGACTCGGGGATTGTTGCAGCCTCCACAGCCAGTATCTACCTGGTGGTTCCGATGTTGCTAATGATGCTTAACGATCAGAAAATGAAAAATGATAGTAGATAAAAACTGACTTTCAACATATTATAATTACTATTAGAGCAATTAGAGCAAACATTGTAGTTGGCTAAAAATTACTCCTGCGAAAGCTTGGGATTTTGGGCATTATTTTTGATAAAAAAAGTTTGCAGTTTTTATTGACATGCCATGACAATATGCTAAAATTCTACATGTATCTTTGCTCTGAATAAGGAGGTAATAGCTAAACAATTTTTGAAGGGAGGCGACATTATTGCAGTCTTTAGGGCGACATGTTCTTGCTGAGATGAGCGGGTGTCGATTTGAGGTGTTGAATGATATTAAGTTGGTTGAAAATATCATGGTCAACGCTGCTTTGGAGGCTGGCGCCGAAATTAGAGAGTTTGTATTTCACAAGTTTAGTCCCCAAGGGGTCAGTGGAGTAGTTGTTATTGCTGAATCTCACCTGGCAATTCACACTTGGCCCGAGTTAGGATATGCTGCTGTAGATGTTTTTACCTGTGGTGAGAAAGTTAATCCCTGGATTGCATGTAATTACCTGGCTAAGATGTTCGGTGCTGATTATGTGGATGCATCAGAGGTGCAGCGGGGGATAATGGGTAAGGAAAAACGCTTAGTAGCAAGTATTTAGGAGGGATACTATTTTAGTAGACCGATGTAGTTTACAAAATTTATATAATGGTTCTTAGCTATAAGCCTTACTGAATGAAATGTCTAGTAAGGCTTGTTTTTTATGTTATTCAATTATAATGGCGAAGATATTTTGCAAAACCATAAGTTTATATATAATTATAAAAGTGATTCAGGTGATACTTTTCGACAAAATGCCTGAGTTGCAAAAAGGAAATAATGAATGAAAACAGAATTTTAATTACATAGGATTCACCATAGGCTGCTGTACTGAAAATCAAGGAGGCTAAAAAATATGACCAGTGCATTTACCAGGGATTTAAAAGCGGAAATGAAGGAAGTTGATCACCTGGTCCTGTCCAATCTTAAAGCCTGGCGGCATGAGTTTAGCCCGTATTTAAACCTGATGGATAAAGATCAGACCTGGTTAAATCTTCCTGCCACCATTTTAAGTATTTACAATTATCTAGGTATGGGAAAAAAACTATCCCTGGCTATGGCTAGCATTTTTAAACTGGTCTATCTGGCCAATACTATTCACTCCTTGGTTAAAAATGATGAAGAAGGACAGAGGTATGATCAGGAGCTGCAGTTTAATATTCTGCTAGGGGATTACTTGTTTGGCAGGATACTTCAGTTGTTGCTTGAGACTGGAGCAGGGGATTTACTGGATATTTTGGCCGAGACTATCTGTGAAGTTAATGAAGGTATGGCATTAAAATGCACCCTTAAAGATAAGCATATTCTCTATATTGAAAAAACCCGGGGTTCACTTTATGCAGCAGCCTTTGAAACCGGGGCCCATATGGCTGGAAAGAAAGACGACCTTATTAATGTGTACAGGCAGTTGGGGTACAGCCTGGGTATGTGTCTGGAATTAATTAATGAGGAAGAATCTGTAATTGAGGCTCAATTGTGCATTCAAAGGAGTAAAAACCTGCTCAGAAGACTGAACCATGAAAATAATATAGTAAATAGCACCCTGGAAAAAGGCATAACCGAGCTCTATAACTTATTATTCAAAGAAGATCAAGAAGCAGCCGTAATGTAGGAGTATGGAGTTATATTGCTATAGTTATTTTTCCTTTAATCAGAGCACATAGTATGGGGGATTTAATAATGGCTTATAAGGACTTAAGAGAATTTATCCAGGCCTTGGAAAAAGCAGGGGAATTAGTAAGGATTAAGACCTTGGTTAATCCAGAGCTAGAAATAACTGAAATAACCGACCGGGTTAGTAAGAAGCTGGGCCCGGCCCTATTATTTGAAAATGTTAAAGGTTCAAACCTGCCGCTGCTGATTAACGCTTTTGGCTCACCCAGGAGGATGGCTATGAGCCTAAAGGTGAACAAACTCGATGATATTGCCGAAGAAATTATGGAGCTTTTAGGGATAGCCGATAATATTCCGGTGTCTATCTTCGATAAGATTAAGGTCCTTCCTCATTTGTCCAAACTGGCTTCATATACTCCTAAACTGGTAAAACAAGGACCTTGTCAGGAAGTAGTTGATTACCAGCCATCACTGTTCAGACTGCCTATATTAAAATGTTGGCCGGAGGATGCGGGAAAATTTATTACCCTGCCTCAGGTATATACCAAAGATCCGGAAACGGGAAAAAGAAATGTTGGTATGTACCGGCTCCAGGTGTTTGATGATACAACTACGGGAATGCATTGGCATACCCATCATGACGGGGCGCAGATTTATCATAAAAATTGCCGTCTGGGAAAGGTTACTGAAGCAGCAGTAGCCTTGGGCGGTGATCCCGCTATAACTTATTCTGCAACTGCTCCTTTACCACCGGGTATAGATGAATTGATATTTGCTGGTTTTCTGAGAAAAGAACCCGTAGAACTGGTAAAATGCAAGTCTATAGATATGGAAGTACCTGCGGATGCTGAAATAATACTGGAAGGATATGTTGATCCCTTTGAGCGGAGAACAGAAGGACCTTTTGGTGACCATACCGGGTATTATTCTTTGGCTAGTGAATATCCGGTATTTCATCTCACCTGCATGACCTACAGGAAAGATGCCATATATCCTACCACTATTGTTGGCAAGCCACCTCAGGAAGACTGTTATATGGCTTTAGCCACCGAGAGGATATTTCTTCCTTTAATTAAGTTCCAGTTGCCGGAAATAGTGGACTTGCATCTGCCTATGGAAGGGGTATTCCACAACTGTGTTCTAGTGTCAATAAGAAAAAGGTATCCCGGGCACGCCAGGAAAGTTATGAACGCTTTGTGGGGAATGGGGCAAATGATGTTTGCCAAATTCATAATCGTAGTGGATGAGGATGTAAATGTCCAAAACATTTCAGAGGTGTTGTGGAAGGTCTTTAACAATGTTGACCCCAGGCGAGATATCCTTATAGTTGATGGTCCTCTGGAGGTTCTCGATCACTCGGCACCCTTACCGTTGTATGGTTCCAAAATGGGTATTGATGCTACCAAGAAACTGTTAAGTGAGGGACATACCCGGGAATGGCCCAAGGACATTGTTATGAGTCAGGATATTATCGAACTGGTTAACAACAGGTGGAAAGACTATGGTATTGACTAGAGTCAAGGATTTCCTGATAATGATTGATTTTGAGCATACCCTATTCGGGTTGCCCTTTGCTTATTTAGGATGTTTTTTAGCTGCGCGGGGACTTCCCTCTTGGCACCAATTATTGTGGATAACCATTGCCATGATTAGTGCCAGGACCGCAGCTCTATGTCTAAACCGGCTAATTGATCGCAAAATCGACCGACAGAATCCCCGTACCTCTAATTGGGTGTTAGCGGAAGGAAGGCTGCCGATATTACCTATATGGATAATTGCGGTTTTTCTATTGCTATTATTGGCCTATTCTGCAGCTCAATTAAATGATCTGTGTTTTAAGTTAGCTCCCCTGGCTATAGCAATTCTATGGTTGTATTCCTATACCAAGCGTTTTACCTGGTTGTGTCATTATTTTCTGGGAGGGGCTATAGGCATTGGTCCGGTTGGTGCCTGGATTGCAGTCACAGGTACCATGGACTGGCAGCCGTTTATTTTGGCAGCTATAGTAGGATTTTGGGTGGCCGGGTTTGATATAATGTATGCGTGTCAGGACATACAGTTTGATCGGGAAAACAGGTTATACTCTATTCCCGCCCGCTTCGGTGAGGTTGGAGCCCTGGTTTTCTCAGCTGTTTCTCACCTGCTGGTAGTGGTATTTTTGATACTAAATGGGGTAATCCACGGGCTGGGAATGGTATACTATCTGGGTATACTATTTGTAACAATACTGCTGGTTTATGAACATTACATTGTTCGTCCGGGGGACCTTTCAAGAGTAAACCAGGCATCTTTTAAGATCAACCATTATGTGGGGTTGATAGTATTTCTGACTGCTTTGGCTGATATTTTTAAGGGGAACCAGTAAGTTATTAATTCCGAATACAGGAGGTTCGGCTTGAAGAAGTATATTATTGCCCTTACCGGGGCTAGTGGCATTATATATGGCATACGGCTGGCAAAAGAGCTATTAAGTAGAGGGTTTGAGGTTCATCTGATAGTGAGTGAACCGGCGTGTATAGTAATGAAACAGGAGCTAATATGGGAATGGAATGAAAACCTGGCCCAAACCTTAAAAAAGCATTTGTCAGGGAACATTTGCTGCTATAATAATTCGGATATCAGTGCCTCAATTGCCAGTGGTTCATTTCGGACCGACGGGATGATAGTTATTCCCTGTACCATGTCCACCGTTGCCAATATAGCTCATGGAATATCCAGGGATCTAATCACCCGGGCAGCAGATGTCCAGCTCAAGGAGAGAAGACCATTAATCCTCGTACCCAGGGAAACGCCCTTAAACTCCATACATTTGCGCAATATGCTGTCACTGTCGGAAATGGGTGTACATATAATACCAGCTATGCCGGCTTTTTACCACCAGCCTAAAACCATTGATGATATGGTGTTGTTCATTGTGGGCAAAGTGCTGGATGTTATGGGTATTGACCATGATTTATACTGTCGTTACAAAAGCATTCAATAATGCCTATAGTGGCATAAATCATAGATTTCGATTTTAATTAAGGGGAAGGTTATGTCTCAGTTAATTGATTTAAGCCCGATAGAAAAAGAATTAACCCTGGTTGAAGCCCGGCTGTCCGATAATATAGACAGTAATTTAGATTTGATTGAAAGAGCGGCGAAACATTTGCTTCTGGCTGGGGGCAAAAGGTTGCGCCCTGCATTTGCTTTACTGACAGCCAAAATGTACCGGGATGACCTGGAAGAAGTATATCCCCTGGCAGTGGCTTTAGAACTGGTTCACCTGGCAACTCTGGTCCATGATGACGTTATCGACAATTCGGATATCCGGCGCGGGACCAGCACGGTTAAAAAAGAATATGGAAACCGTATTTCTATTTATAGTGGCAATTATATTTTTGCCCGGGCTTTGAAATTGATGGCATCATACAAAAGGAGTGATATTTTAGAGGTATTGGCTGATGCCAGCATCAAAATCTCCGAAGGTGAGATATTGCAAATGCTCAGTTGCTATAATACCAATCTTGGTTTAAAGAATTACTTGAGGAGAATTGAAAGAAAAACTGCCTTGCTTATTGCAGTGAGTTGCCAGTTGGGGGCGATGGTTGTTAATGCGCCCCCGAGAGAGGTCGAGGCCCTTAGATTGTATGGTTATTACCTGGGGATGGCTTTCCAGATTACAGATGATATTTTGGACCTGGTTGCCGATGAAAAAGTATTGGGAAAACCGGTTGGCAGTGATATCAAGCAGGGAGTTATAACCTTGCCTGCTCTATATGCTCTAAAATATTGCCGGAACCGGGAAGAGCTGGCCCGGTTATTGTCAAGCCGGGAATCATGTATTAATAAGGCTGAGCAGATTATTGATATAATAGTGGAATCTGGAGGTACTGAATATGCTTATGAGGTTTCCCGGCATTTCATAAACAAGGCTCAATCCCAGTTAAACAAGATGCCCGATTCCCAGATAATAGCGAATTTATTTGATATTACCGAGACAATACTGACGCGTGATTTTTAAGGATAGGAGAATAGGAGTGGCTTTTAGCGATTTAACGAAAGAGCAAAAACAAACTATTATTGAGCATCTTGAGGAATTAAGGAAATCGCTAATCATTGCTATAATAGCTATAATAATTGCTTCGGTCTTTTGCTTTTATTTTAATGAACAGATCCTGGCTTTTATTATCCTCCCCCTTACCCAGTTAAACGAGAATCTGATCGTGACTGGGGTAACTGAAGCCTTCTTTGTGAAGCTGAAGCTATCCATATTCGCCGGTTTTGTTTTAGCCTTTCCGGTTGTAACATGGGCGATCTGGAGATTTGTGAAACCAGCCTTGTATCCGCACGAAAGAAAGTACGTTTATATATTGTTGCCGACCTCTATATTTTTATTTTCGGCTGGAGTCATATTTGCCTATTATGGAATACTACAAATAGTCTTAAGGTTTTTCATCTTCATAGCCGGTGAGAATCTGGAAACTATGTTTAAAGTAGACCAGTATGTATCATTTGTTACCGCCTTTACCCTACCCTTTGGCATAGTTTTCCAACTGCCGGTAGCGGTTTTCTTTTTAACCAAAATGGGGGTAATTAATTATGCCAAGTTATCCAGGAACAGGAAATATGCTCTTTTAGTAATTGTAATCCTTGCTGCTGCCCTGACACCCGGACCGGATCCTTTTTCACAGTTTCTGATGGCTGGTCCGGTTTATTTGCTATACGAGATTAGTATATGGGTGTCAAAATTTTCTGGTCCCGGAAGGGAAAGAAAAACAAAAGAAGCATAAAGATGCTTTGCTGGAATAATATACGATATAGACAAGCCTGGGACACTAACTTTACAAATTTCGAGGATTTTGTCATAATAGCAGGTAGAAATATTGAATTAAGCTGTTTAACATAGATTTTCTGCTTCGGTATTTGGTATAAGGGGGTTGTTTTTTTGTTTGGTTTAATTGGAAACGTTGGACCTTGGGAATTAGTCTTGATTCTAGTAATAGTTCTTATTGTAGTAGGACCTGGAAAGCTCCCGCAAGTAGGGCAGTCGATGGGTAAGGCACTGCAGAACTTCAGAAAAGCTAGAGAGGAAGAATCGGAAGAGCTGGAAGAAAAAGAGGAAAAGAAATAAGGTCTGAATTCAGACCTTTTTCTATAAGGTGGGAAGAGTGGTAAATGGCCTATTACCCGATTTTCATTAACCTGGAAGGCAAAAACTGCTTGATTATTGGCGGGGGAAAGGTTGCAGAACGGAAAGCCGCAACCTTGCTGGATTACAAGGCTAATATCCGGATAGTCAGCCCGCAAGTAGAAGATACCATAGATAAATGGAGCCAGGAACACCGTTTATCCTGGCGCCAAGGAGAATTTCAGGAAAGCGATCTAAAAGACATTTTTATGGCATTTGTAGCAACAGATGATCAGAAAATAACCGAATCTGTGGTTCAATTGTGCCGTAGTCGCGGAATATTGGTTAATGCGGTAGATGATCCGCCTAGCTGCGATTTTTTTGTACCGTCGATTTTGCGGCAACAATCGTTGGTAATTGCTATCTCTACCGAGGGAAAAAGTCCTATGTTCGCCAAAAGACTAAGGAAGGAGTTAGAAAAGATAATTACTCCTGCTTATGGAGAGTTAGTGGAATTGCTGGGAGAGCAGCGGGATTTTGTAAAAAAGAACATACACAATATATCTGAACGTGCTAAGCTATTTGAAGAAATGGTATACTCAGATGCTCTGGAATTATTAAAGGCAGGGGAAAAAGATAAGGCAAGGGAGCGGATAAAGAAATGTATATCCTCCTGGTGGGGTTAAATCACAAAACAGCTCCAGTTGAAATCCGGGAAAAACTATCCATATGCGGTTCTGATCTTGATTCCGCTTACCAGGTTTTAATGAACAACGAAAACCTGGAAGGGGTGGTAATACTGGCAACCTGTAATCGTACTGAGATTTATGCCACAACCAGGGATGTTGCTAAAGGGAGTAAAGCCTTGGAGGGTTTTCTCGCAAAATATTCCGGGTTTGAACATGATATTCTGCAAAAGTATCTTTACAAGCCGAGCTGTTACGATACCATAAGGCATTTGTTTAATGTTACCTCGGGTTTAGATTCTATGGTTCTTGGAGAAGCCCAAATTATCAGCCAGGTAAAAGAGGCGTATCAATCTGCAATTAACGCGGGGGCTTCCGATGGAGTCTTGAATTCCTTGTTTCAAAAGGCGATATATGTAGGGAAGAGGGTAAGGACTGAAACAACTATTGACAAGCATTCGTTATCGGTCAGTTCTATAGCAGTTGAGCTGGCACGACAAATACTGGGTGACCTTAAGGGAAGGACCGTTATGGTAGTTGGCGCCGGGGAAATGAGCGAACTGACAACCCGTTATTTAATGCTTAATGGAGTCAACTCGGTTATCGTTTCCAATCGTTCCTATGAGAAGGCCCTGCGTATGGCAGAAGGCTTTAATGGAAAAGCGGTCCGATTTGATCAAATGGCTGATGTTCTTCAACAAGCAGATATTGTTATTAGCTGTACCGCAGCCAATCATTATGTTATCAGGCAGGACAACTGCCGTAAACCGCTTGAAGCGAGAAATGCCAAAGAGATCATCCTGATAGATATTGCAGTGCCGAGGGATATTGAGCCAGAATTAAGGAGTATTCCCGGGGTATTTGTTTATGATATAGACGATCTCCAGAATGTAGTGGAGACAAATTATGGGGAGAGACAAAAAGCAGCCCTGGAAGCCCAGAAAATAATCGAAGAGGAGATTAATGAATTTAACTCCTGGCTGGCTACTCTTTATGTAGTCCCGGTGATCACTTCTCTGAAAAACAGGGGAGAGACTATAAAGGATAATGAGTTAAAAAGGGCTTTTAACCGTTTAGGAAAGATATCGGACCGGGACAAAAAAATCATCAGTTCAATGGCTCATTCTATAGTAAACCAACTTTTGCATTACCCTATTGTTAATCTGAAAGGAATGGCGGCCAGTAATCAAGGCCACCTGTACGCAGAGGTAGTTAAAAAGCTTTTTGCCCTTCAATCCAAAGAGGAGCTTCAAGAATATGAACAGTATAAAACTGGGAACTAGGGGTAGCAAACTTGCGCTGTGGCAGGCTGCGTATGTTGCAGAAGCCATAAGAAAAGCGGTACCCCAGGTGACAGTAGATATTAAAGTGATTAGAACCACCGGAGACAGGATATTGGATAGAGCCCTATCAAAAATAGGAGACAAGGGCCTTTTTACCAAAGAGCTCGAAAGGGAACTGGTCAATGGTGGTATCGATATTGCGGTACACAGTTTAAAGGATATGCCTTCGCAACTGGGAAAAGGCCTTTATATAGGGGCAGTTTTAGAACGGGAAAACCCCCAGGATGCATTAATTTCAAAGTATGAGTTTTCCGGTTTGCCCTATGGCGCCATTATTGGGACATCCAGCCTTCGGAGGGCAGCCCAGCTAAAAGCGGCCAGACCCGATCTCAGGATAGAGGATATTCGAGGCAACATTGAAACCAGGATAAATAAAATGAAACAACAAAACCTGGATGGAATAATACTGGCCTATGCGGGAATTAAAAGGCTAAGGTTGGATAGGTATATTGGTGAGATCCTGCCTGTAGATATAATGCTGCCGGCAGCTGGACAAGGTATAATTGCAGTCGAAGCACGGGAAGCAGATAGCAATATCAGGGACATTTTAAGCCTGATTAATAACCAGGCCACGTTTTTAGCGGCTCAGGCAGAGCGTTCTTTTTTGTTCCAACTGGAGGGCGGCTGTCAGGTTCCTATGGCCTGTTTGGCAGAGTTAAAAGCCGGTAAACTGGTTGTGAGCGGCTTAGTTGCCTCTCTTGATGGCAAAACAGTGTTTAGGTCCGCCAGGGAAAGCGCTGAAAACGATGCCTCAGAGGCTGGAAGACGGCTGGCTCTTGATCTGCTTAATCTGGGGGCTTATGATATTCTGAACCAATTCAGGAAATAGCTCATTATTTAACAGGGGAATGATTAAATGGAAAAAGGTACGGTTTACCTTATCGGGGCAGGCCCAGGGGATCCTGGTTTACTTACCCTGAAGGGTAAGAGACTGCTGGAAAAGTGTGATGTGGTAATTTATGATCGGTTAATTAGCGGTGAAATACTATCCCTGGCCAATCCTGAGGCTGAATTCATTTATGTGGGAAAGGCCTCAGGCCAGCATGCTCTTCCCCAGGAAGAAATAAATAAATTACTGGAAAGTAAAGCTGCAGAAGGGAAGACAGTAGCCCGGCTAAAAGGGGGAGATCCTTTCCTTTTTGGCCGCGGGGGTGAGGAAGCCCTGTACTTGAAAGAAAGAGGCTATAAGTACGAAGTGGTGCCAGGTGTTACTTCTGCTATTGCTGTTCCTGCTTATGCCGGCATTCCAGTTACTCATAGGGATTTAACTTCAAGTTTTGCGGTTATTACCGGTCATGAAAAACCAGGGAAACATGAAAGCTCCATTAAATGGCATGAGATTGCCCAGGGAGTTGGAACCCTGGTGTTCCTAATGGGAATCGAAAACCTGGAATATATATGTACCCAACTAATGGCCAATGGTAGGGATAAGGATACTCCGGTAGCCCTAATCCGCAGAGGAACATTTTCGGATCAGGAAGCATTGATCGGTACCTTGGGAACCATTGCCCAAAAAGCTAAATCTGTTTCGTTCAAACCGCCAGCGATTACCATTATTGGCGATGTTGTCAGCTTGCATGCCAAGCTTAAATGGCTGGAGGATAAACCCCTCTGGGGTAAACGGATTGTGGTAACCAGGGCTCGTTCCCAGGCCAGTGTATTAGCGGATAAGATCAGAGATCTGGGCGGAGAAGCAATTGAATTTCCGGCCATCAAAATAAAAAAGGAGGCCGATTTAAGTGCTCTAGATAATGCCCTTAGGGATCTAAAAAAATATAAATGGATAATATTTACTAGTGTTAACGGAGTAGATATTTTCTTTGAAGAATTAAGGTTAAGGGGAATCGATATTAGAGATTTAGCGGGGATTAAAATCTGCGCAATTGGGCCTGCAACCCGCGGGAGAATAGAGGGGAGAGGTTTACGGGTAGATATTGTTCCCGATGAGTTTATAGCTGAAGGGGTTATTAGTACATTGCACCAGCGGTTAAGACCGGGGGATTGGGTGCTGTTGCCCAGGGCTAAAGGAGCACGGGAAGTATTGCCGGAAACCTTGAAAAAATGGGGGATTAAGGTAGACGAGGTTTGCCTGTATCAGGCTATTGCTGCTACGGGGATTAACCCGCTGAATATTGACCGTATACTTAATGGTGAGTTTGACTATTTAACCTTTGCTAGTTCTTCAACCGTTAGAAATTTTGCAAACTTGATTGGAGTTCAGAACGTAGCTAAATTAGGGAATAACCGGATTGCCTGTATTGGCCCGGTCACTGCCAAAACAGCTGACGAATACGGATTCAGGGTAAGGATAATAGCTCCGCGATATACACTGGATGGTCTTTTAGATGCCATTATAGAAGATGTAAATAAAAATGAGTAGAAGCATTATCCAGTCTGAAGAAAGAGATGATGAGAGTAAAGATGAGTAGGAGCAATCCAGATATTAATGATTTGGATGGTATAATCTGATGGTAGAAAAAATTTATGAGGCTGGTTAACATATATAGGGAAATAAAAGGGTTGGGGGGATACTGATGATCGGAATAACCAAACTGCTTTGCAATACAGCTACGGTATCCGAAGTGATTAAATACAGTGGACAAGAGGGAAAAATACCACCGAATTTATTGCAGTTTTCTGAAATAAATCGGCCGTTGGTAGTGTGGAATACCACCAATCGTTGTAATCTGAAATGCAGGCATTGTTATATAAACGCTGAAGATCGTAGCTATGACGGGGAATTAACTACTGATGAAGCAAAGATATTTATTCAGGATTTGGCAGCTATGAAGGTTCCGGTGTTGCTGTTTTCAGGTGGAGAACCCCTGGTGAGGAAGGATATCTTCGAGCTAGGTAAAATGGCGGCTGATTTAGGGTTAAGACCAGTATTATCCAGCAATGGGACCCTGATTGATGAGGATAAAGCCCTCAAAATTAAAGAAGCCGGATTTCAATATGTGGGGATAAGCATAGATGGAGCGAAAAAAACCCACGATGCTTTTCGGGGGTTTGATGGAGCATTTGATGCCGCTCTTCAGGGTATAAGGAACTGTCTCAATATTGGTTTAAAAACGGGTATTCGCTTTACCGTAAACCGGTTTAACCAAGGTGATTTGCCGGAGATTATTGATATTGTTGAGCAGAATCAGATTCCCAGGTTTTGTATGTACCATTTAGTATATTCCGGTAGGGGTCAGGAACTGATAGATATGGATACAAGCCTTAAAGAAAAGCGAGCGATAATAGAATTCTTAGGTAAAAAAGCGGTTGATTTAAAGGAAAAAGGGGTCGAAGTTGAGATTTTAACCACCGATAATCATGCCGATGGCCTGTTATTGTTAAACTACATGCGGGAAAAGGAACCCTCTAGAGCGGAAGAAATTATAAAATTGTTAGAAATGCATGGCGGATGTTCGGCCGGTACTAAATTTGCCAATGTAGACCCTAAGGGAAATGTGCACCCCTGTCAGTTCTGGCAGGACTATACGGTGGGAAATATTCGGGAAACGCCTTTTAGCCAGATATGGAATTCTCAGGACGCCCTGATGGTAAAATTGAGGGAAAAGCATAAGCATATTAAAGGTAAATGTGCTAATTGTGCCTACAATTTCTTGTGTTGTGGATGCAGAATAAGGGCCAGAGCGGTTAATGGCGATATATGGGCTGAGGATCCGGCCTGTTATCTGAGTTTAGAGGAGATCAGTCGAAAAACTGATTGATCAAATTAAGGCTTGGGGAGGAGTGATTTTGATGGGTTTTCCGGTTAACAGGATGAGAAGGCTGCGCCAAACTGAAGCTATTAGAGGCATGGTACGAGAAACAAGACTATCAATAAAGGATTTAATTTATCCCATTTTTGTTGTGCATGGAAGCAATAAGCAGAACGAAATAGGTTCCATGCCAGGTATTTTCCAGTTTTCGGTCGACAAACTGCCAGAGGAAATAAAGACCATTAAACAACTGGGGATTCCCGCCATATTGTTGTTTGGAATCCCTGAATCCAAGGATTTTTGCGGCAGTTCGTCCTATGATCCCAATGGGATAGTGCAAAATGCAATAAAATTAGTAAAGGATATTTACCCGGAACTGGTAGTAATAACCGATGTCTGTTTGTGCGAGTATACCGATCATGGTCATTGCGGAGTTTTAGATCAAAACGGATGGGTTGATAATGATGCTACCCTGGAGTTGTTAGCCAAAGAAGCATTATCTCACGCTCAGGCAGGATGTGACATGATAGCTCCTTCTGATATGATGGATGGGCGCATAGGGTATATAAGGGACAAGTTGGATCAATCTGGTTTTAAAAACCTGCCGATAATGTCCTATGCGGCAAAATATTGCTCGGCTTTCTATGGCCCTTTTCGTGAGGCCGCCGAATCTGCCCCCCAGTTTGGGGACCGTAAGACATATCAAATGGACCCGGGCAATCGGTTGGAAGCCCTAAGAGAGGTGGCCCTGGACATAGAAGAGGGCGCGGATATTATAATGGTTAAACCTGCTTTGGCCTATCTGGACGTCATCAAAGAGGTAAAAGAAAGGTTTGGTATGCCAACTGCAGCCTATAGTGTAAGCGGGGAGTATGCTATGATAAAAGCGGCTGGAGCCAACGGTTGGCTTGATGAATCCAAGGTCTTGCTGGAGACCGCAATCGCTATAAAACGAGCTGGGGCAGACATGATAATAACCTATGCTGCTAAAGAGCTAGCAGTATGCCTGGAAGCATAACACTAAGGCGGGAGAGAACGGAAATGGAGGTGAAAAGCGATAGCAGGTCCTAAGACCGGCTGCTATTGCTTTTAAATTATGCTAGTGTCCTGGAATTGTACGAACCAGTGTAATATGTTTTGTGAACACTGTTACCGTGATGCTGGAGCAAAACTCAGTGATGAACTTACTACTTCTCAGGGTAAGGAGCTAATTCTCGGTATTCAGCGGGCCGGGTTTAAAATAATGATCTTCAGTGGCGGTGAGCCTCTTATGCGACCGGACATTTTCGAGCTGGGTGCGTTTGCTGCCAATGCTGGCTTGAGGGTAGTGTTGGGAACCAATGGAACCCTGATTACCCCTGGAGCAGCATCAAACTTGAAAAAGGCCGGCTTTATGGCCGCGGGAGTCAGTATTGACAGTATGATTCCGGAAAAGAACAATCATTTTCGGAAATTGGAGGATGCCTTAAGCCTTACTCTGGAAGGTATAAATAATCTCAAAGAGGCCGGGGTCCCGTTTCAAATCCATACTACGGTAATGGATTGGAATGTTAATGAACTGGAAGATATAACTGATTTTGCGGTTAGTCTTGGTGCTGTAGGGCATCACGTATTTTTTCTGGTTCCAACCGGTAGGGCGGTTAATATAGAAGAAGAAGCATTAAGAGTAGCCCGATACGAAAAAACCATTGCCCGTTTAATGGAGAAACAAAAAACCGTTGATATTGAAATTAAACCTACCTGCGCTCCGCAATTCATTAGGATTGCAGACCAAAAAGGTATACCTATAAGGTTTACTAAAGGATGTTTGGCCGGCATTAGCTACTGCATAATCAGTCCCAAAGGGGATGTCCAACCGTGTGCATACTTAAACATTCCATTGGGAAATGTAAAAGAAGAGCCGTTTGAACAAATATGGGCAAACAACGCTGTTTTAAACCAGTTGAGGAGCATGGATTACCAGGGCAAGTGCGGAATATGTGATTATAAAGAAAGGTGCGGTGGCTGCAGGGCACGGGCTTATTATTATAGCGGCGGAGATTATATGGCCAAGGATGACTGGTGCCTTTATCAACCAGGTGAAAGCAATGAATGATTTGGACAAAGAATTACTAAACCTATTACAAAACGATTTTCCCCTTTGCAGTCAGCCATACACGAAGCTGGCTGCCAAATTGAAGATGACTGAGGGGGAATTGCTGGAAAAGATTAAGGAACTTAAAAATCGAGGAATTATTCGAAGGATAGGCGGTATAATAGACTCGAGAGCCTTGGGCTTTTACTCGACCCTGTGTGCTTGTACCGTAGCAGAGGATCAGATTGAAAGGGTCTCTGCGGTTATAAACCGTCTACCTGAGGTAACTCATAATTATATTCGCGATCATAACTATAATCTGTGGTTTACCCTGACTGCTCCATCAAAAGCTAAATGCCTGGAGCTCATTCAGAAAATTGAAGCTGAGTCCGGGGTAATTATACACAGTATGCCGGCGGTGAAAATGTATAAAATAAAAGTGTCCTTTGAGATGGGTGGGTAACAGTGAGATTAGATCATAAAGATATTGAAATCCTGAAGTATATTCAAACTGACCTTTCTTTGGAATCTAACCCTTTTAAAACCCTGGCTGATAGGATTGGCCTCAGCGAAGAAGATATCGTGTTGCGTATAAAGACCCTCAAAAGTAAAGGAGTCTTAAGAAGGTTTGGTGCGGTATTGCGCCATCAAAAAGCCGGATTTACTGAAAATGCCATGGTGGCATGGAAAGTCGGCAGTGAACAGTGTGATGAAATAGGAGGAATTATGGCTCAGTTTGACGAAATTAGTCATTGTTATTTGCGAGAGGTTCCTCCGGATTTTGATTATAACCTTTTTACCATGATTCATGCTCGGACGGCGGACGAACTTAACCGGATAATAGATAAGGTATCCATGCAAACCGGTTTAACGGATTATAAGGTGTTGAAAAGTGTCAGGGAATTAAAGAAGGAGAGTATGGTTTATTTTACTTGATTAGGGGGAATAACCATGTTGAAAAAAACCGAATCCGAAAGACTATTCGAAGAGGCCAAAAAATATATACCTGGTGGTGTGAATAGCCCGGTCCGGGCTTTTAAGTCAGTTGGGTTAACCCCTGTATTTATTAAAAGCGCCAAGGGTTCCAAAATTATAGATGTTGATAATAATGAATACATAGATTATGTGTGCTCCTGGGGTCCTTTGATTCTGGGGCATAGTCATCCAGAGGTTATAAAGGCTATTTGTGATGCGGCAGCTAAAGGTACCAGTTACGGTGCTTCCTGTGAGCCGGAACTGGAACTGGCCAAAATGATCTGCGAAGCATTTCCGGCTATAGAAATGGTTCGTATGGTTAATTCCGGCACTGAGGCGACTATGAGCGCAGTCCGCCTGGCCAGGGCTTATACCGGAAAGAATAAGATAGTAAAGTTTGAGGGCTGTTATCATGGACATGCCGATTCCTTTTTAATTAGGGCTGGTTCCGGACTCCTGACCGCAGGAGTGCCTAACAGCCCCGGGGTGCCAGAAGCCTTTGCCAGCCATACCCTGGTAGCGCGTTACAATCACCTGGATTCAGTCGAGAAATTATTTGAAGAATCAGGTTCAGACATAGCAGCAGTGATTGTGGAACCGGTTGCGGGAAATATGGGTCTAGTATTGCCGAATCTGGAGTTTCTGCAAGGCCTTAGGGAAATTACCAACCAGTATCGCAGTCTTTTAATCTTTGATGAGGTTATTACCGGTTTTAGATTAGGTTATGGGGGTTTTCAAAACCGGGTAAATATAGAACCGGATTTGACAACTCTAGGCAAGATTATCGGTGGTGGCTTGCCTGTAGGAGCGTATGGAGGAAAGCTGGAGATTATGTCAAAGGTCGCTCCGATGGGCGATGTTTATCAGGCAGGAACCCTTTCGGGTAATCCCCTGGCTATGGCAGCCGGGGTAGCAACCCTGAATATACTGCGAAGCAATGAATGGTACGACCGATTGGAGATAATGACCAAATTGCTGGTTTCCAGACTGAAAGATTTGTTGGAAAATGCGGGTAAAAAATGTAAAATTAATCAAATCGGCTCGATGTTTTCCTTATTTTTTACCGATCGAGACGTAGTAGACTATGAATCGGTTATGACCTGTGATACTGGTCAGTATGCCAGGTTTTACCGTGAGTTGTTGAATGAGGGAGTTTATTTCCCTCCATCACAATTTGAGGTTTGTTTTATATCTAGTGCTCACGAGCTGTATGACATTGAAGTAACCTTGAATGCAGTGGAACGAGCTCTGCAGGTGATATGACTGAATTTTCCAAAAAGATAGAAAAATGACGTTTATGATGAAATATTTTGTCAATTGTTTCTGAAAAGAAGGAAATATAACGAAAATATAGAAAAGTTATTGGATGAGTTTTTTACTAGGTTGTTGATCTCAGCAGGTTGGCCAAGGAAAAAAGTGTATTTACTTATCCTGTGGGTAGCCCTATTATGAGTAGGTGAGGGATGCTTTTGGCGGTAAACTTGCCGTAGGCAAAACATAGATATTTATTGCTGGGGGTGGTGAATTCACAATAGTTGACCGATATGATATTATGATAACCTAAGTTTAAATTATTAATGAAAAGGAGGAATGAACTTGAAGGTTCTAGTATGTGTTAAGCAGACCTTTGACACAGAGGCCAAAATCGAGTTAAAAGATGGTAAGATATCTGATGCGGGTATAAACCTAATTATTAATCCTTATGACGAAGTAGCTGTAGAAGGAGCTATCCAATTAAAAGAAAAGAAAATAGCCAAGGAAGTAGTTGTTCTTTCAGCAGGATCTGATAAAGCTATGGATGCTATTCGGACGGCTCTGGCTATGGGGGCGGACAGAGGTATACTCGTAAAACAAGATACCGCAGCTGATGAGTATGCAAGAGCAGTTGCCCTTGCCGCAGCAATTAAAGAAGAGAATCCTGATTTAATATTGGCAGGCCATGTAGCTGCTGATGATGGTTCTTCACAAGTTCCTACCAGAATTGCTGAAATTCTTGGTTTACCGCACGTAAATGTCATAACCAACTTGGAAATTGCAGACGGAAAAGCTACCTGCACCAGTGAGGCTGATGGCGGAACCCAGGTAACAGAAGTAATCCTACCAGCAGTTATATCCAGCCAGGTTAGCTGGAATGAGCCTCGTTACCCATCCATGAAAGGTATTATGCAGGCTAAGAAAAAACCTGTGGCCACTAAAGATGCTGTAGCAGCCGAAAATAAGGCTAAAATAATTGAATTCAGCATGCCGCCGGCAAAAACCGCAGGGGTTAAGATTGAAGAAGAGCCAGAAGTAGCTGCTGCTAAATTGGCAGACTGGATAAAGAATACAGTAAAGATCGAAATTAAACAGTAAGGAGGGTAAATGATGGCAGGAACATGGGTATTTGTTGAACAAAGAGACGGTAATATTCGTAAAGTTACTTTTGAAATGTTATCAGAAGCCAAGAAATTTGGTGATGAAGTATGTGCAGTAGTATTTGGCAAGGGAGTCGAGGCTCAGGCTGCAGAATATGCCAAATACGGTGCTGATAAAGTATATGTGGTGGAAGATGACCTTTTTGCCAATTACAATACCGGTGCTTTTGTAGCTCAAATGGCGGCTATGATTAAGGAATTCAGCCCCAATGCGATCCTGTTCGCCCATACATTTAATGGCAGAGATTTTGCATCCCGATTGGCTCAAAAGCTTGAAGCAGGTCTGGCAACCGATGCTATTGCTGCAGAGATTACCGCAGGTAAAGGCGTTTTCACCCGCGCTATTTATGCCGGTAAAGCATTGGCTAAGGTTGAAATTACTACCAGCCCGATTTTGGCTACTATCCGGGCAGGGGTTTGGAACCTTGAGGAAAAAGCTGGGGCAGGCCAGGTAGTTAAACCGGCTGTTGCGGCTACTGCTGCTGATGTCTATCAAACAGTCAAGGATTTTGTTCCCACAGTATCAGCCAGACCGGAACTTACTGAGGCTGATGTGGTTGTTTCCGGTGGCCGCGGATGTAAAGGCCCGGATGGGATTAAGCTGGTCGAACAGCTGGCTGATCTCCTGGGGGCGGCAGTCGGTGCCTCCCGCGCTTCGGTTGACTCTGGATGGCTGGGACATGAATTACAGGTGGGCCAGACTGGTAAAGTGGTCAATCCCAATCTGTACATTGCATGTGGTATTTCAGGAGCCATTCAGCACTTGGCAGGTATGGCTTCTTCCAAATTTATTTCTGCCATTAATACAGATACTGAAGCACCAATATTCGGAGTATCTGACATGGGTGTAGTAGGAGATATGTTCAAAGTAGTTCCTCTATTAATTGATGAACTAAAGAAATAGTTACTCAAAAAGGGGAATAGGATTACTGGATATACGAGGTTCTCGTATATCCAGTATAACCTCGTTGTTGGGTAAGGAGGGAATTAGATAAATGATTTTTGGATTTCATCCCCTAGAAGGCGGTTACGATGTCCCAATGCGTGTAGTTGGGGCAAATATTCCCTACGAATGGCTTATTTATATAATAATGTTTATCCCCATTGGAGTATTTTTGTTTGGTTGTTATAGAAGGATACAGGTATGGATGCTGGCTAAAGGCAAGTTCGACAGATTAGATCAACCGGTAAAACGGGCCTTATCTTGGTTTCTGTACACATTTGCCCAGGCTAAGGTTATTAAAAAGCCATTAGCTGGCTGGATGCACCTGTTTTTATTCTGGGGTTTTTTAGTCCTGTTTATTGCCGCTGGTGTTGATGCTTCCCATCACTGGTTAGGATTTCCCCCTATTGAAGGCACATCCTATATTGTGTTTTCCTGGGTAGTTGATGTTATTGGATTTTTAGCTTTGATCGGCATCGTTGTTTTGGCTGTAGTACGTTATATTCAAAAACCTCAGCGTTTAAGCGATACCAAATCCTCTGATGGTTGGATGATTCTTTTGATATTTGTCATCTTACTGACCGGTTATGTAATCGAAGGATTAAGAATTGCAGCTCAGATTCAAATGTCAACCACTATGACCCAGATTGCCTATGAAAAAGCTGCATCACCAATTGGGTGGGTATTTGCAGCACCATTTGTTGCGGTTAAACTTGAATCCGTACTTCTATACCATCGCATTATGTGGTGGTTCCATATGGCATTGGCCTTCTTGTTTATCGGATTGGTTCCGTTTACCAAACTATGGCATATATTTGCCAGCATGCTTAATTATGTATTTCGTGACCTGCAGCCCTCCGAACTGCGTTTGGTGGAAAACATTGAAGAAGCGGAAACTTTTGGTGTGGAAAATATCGAAGAGTTTGGCTTTAAGGATCTGTTAGATCTTGATGCTTGTATCAGGTGTGGAAGGTGCCAGGAAAATTGTCCGGCTTTTAACACCGGTAAGCACTTAAATCCGAAAATTACTCTTATACAGGCCATGAAACAACATCTGGATCTAAAAGCTCCGTATCTTATTAATCAGGATGAGCATAGTGAAGAGGCCGAAATGGTAGCGATGACTGCTGAAGCTGAAGAAGCAGTCAATCCTATGGAACAAAGCCTTCTCTATGACGTGGTTACGACTGATGTAATATGGGATTGCACTAACTGCCGCGCTTGCATGGAACACTGTCCTATGTTTATTGAGCATATTCCCAAGATTGTTGAAATGCGCCGTAACCTGGTTATGTGGCAGGGCGATATGCCTAGTGAGGCACAAATGGCTTTCACTAACATGGAAAGAAACTATAATCCCTGGGGTGTTGGCTGGGCAGACCGTGCCGAGTGGCTAAAAGAAAGAAATGTAAGAGAAATAGTTAACCTGTTGCCGGAAGATGGGAAGGAATTCGAGTATTTACTGTATGCCGGCTGTGCAGTCTCTTTTGATGATCGGTACAAGAGGGTTGGGGAGGCCCTGGTGAGACTGCTTGACAAAGCAGGTGTAAGTTTTGGTTATCTTGGAACTGAAGAGTATTGTTGCGGAGATTCGGCTAGACGTCTAGGGAATGAGTATTTGTATCAGACCCTGGCCCAACAAAACATCGATAGTTTCAATAACTATGGGGTAAAAAAGATAATTGTTGTATGTCCTCATGGTTATAATACCCTGAAGAAAGAGTATCCACAAATGGGCGGGAATTATGAAGTATACCATTATACAGAAATACTGGCTAAACTAATTGCTGACGGCAAGTTGAAACCTGGCAAAAATTCGGCTAAGGTGACTTATCATGATTCATGCTTCCTCGGCCGGCATAACGGTATTTATGATGAACCCAGAGCAGTAATCAAAGCAACAGGTGCCAATATTAGTGAAATAGAAAATGGCAAACAGTTCGGGTTCTGCTGCGGCGCCGGTGGAGGTAGAATGTGGCTGGAAGAGCACGCTGTGGAAGGTTATAAACGGATTAATGATACCAGGACAGATCAACTGCTGGTACCTGAACCGGAAATGATTGTTACCAATTGTCCTTTCTGTTTAACCATGATAGCGGACGGGGTTAAAGGAGCAGAAGCTGAAGAGAAAACCAAGGTATTTGATGTAGCCGAAGTACTTTGGAAAACAATGGCATAAGCGGAATAAAGGACCCCTTTTCGGGGTCTTTTTGCACGATAGATGGAATTAGGCAAAAGAGCAGAATGGAGATGCACGGAGGCAGGCAGGGGGAGTTCAACTTAATTAACTAAAGTGCGGAATGAGTGATTACAATCAGTTTTTAAAACGGGATTAAATACTCGAAGCTATTGTGGTATGATTTATGCCAAATAGATAATCAACCAGGTTAATTAGTTGGAAATAAGGAGGTTTTATAATGTCGAGAGAAGTAGTTATTGTCAGTGCTTGCCGTACACCGATTGGCACCTTTGGTGGTGCACTGAAGGACGTGCCAGTTGTGGAATTGGGTTCGCTGGTAATAAAAGAAGCCCTCAAAAGAGCTGGTTTAACAGGTGAACAGCTGGATGAAGTTATATTTGGATGTGTTCTCCAGGCCGCTCAAGGACAGAATGTAGCTCGTCAAGCTATGATCCATGCTGGTGTTCCGAAAGAAGTTACTGCATTTACCATTAACAAAGTCTGTGCTTCCGGTCTGAGAGCCGTTAGTCTGGCAGCCCAGATTATAAAAGCCGGGGATGCTGATGTGGTATTGGCCGGTGGAATGGAGAACATGAGCAGAGCGCCTTTTGCCTTGGAGAATGCCCGCTATGGATATCGCATGAACGATGGGGTTTTAGTAGATATTATGATTAAGGACGGCCTATGGGAGATATTTAACGGGTATCACATGGGAATTACTGCTGAAAACATCAACGAACAGTATGGAATAACCCGGGAAGAGCAGGATGCCTTCGGCTATCGAAGCCAGCAAAGAGCGGCAGCTGCTATTGCTTCGGGAAGATTTAAGGATGAGATCGTGCCGGTAGTATTGAAGGGCAAAAAAGGAGATATAGTTTTTGATACCGATGAACATCCGAGACAGACTACCTTGGAAAAAATGGCAACCCTTAGACCAGCGTTTAAGAAAGATGGCAGTGTTACAGCCGGAAATGCTTCTGGAATAAATGACAGTGCTGCAGCAGTTATTGTTATGTCCAAAGAGAAGGCTGATGAACTAGGGATTAAGCCCATGGCCAGGATTGTCAGCTATGCTTCAGGGGGAGTTGATCCTAAGGTTATGGGATTGGGGCCCATACCCGCAACCAGAAAGGCATTGGCCAAAGCAGGATTTACTATTGATGATATTGATTTGATTGAGGCTAATGAAGCATTTGCTGCCCAATCTATTGCTGTGGCTCGCGATCTGGGATTTGAAGATAAAATGGATAAAGTCAATGTCAATGGCGGGGCAATTGCTTTAGGCCATCCAATTGGCTCGTCCGGATGCAGAATTCTGGTTACCTTATTGTATGAAATGCAGAAAAGGGATGCCAAACGCGGGTTGGCTACCTTGTGTATTGGCGGTGGCATGGGAGCCGCATTAATAGTTGAAAGATAGATTATAGCCAATAGCCAAATTAAATTTTAAACCATGAATATAAAATGTTAAAATACAGAAGAGAAATCTTCTGTATTTTTTCATGGTAGGAAAGGAGAGAATCCATTGAAAACCGCAGTTTACCCAGGTAGTTTTGATCCAGTAACCAACGGGCATATTGATATTCTTAACAGAACGAGCCGTATATTTGACAAAATTATAGTGGCAGTAATACATAATGTTAAAAAGAAAAGCCTTTTTACCCTGAGTGAGCGCCAGGAACTAATTCAGCAGTGTACTAAGCACCTGAAGAATATTGAGGTAGAATGCTTTAGCGGGTTACTGGTTGACTATCTTAAAGAAAAAGAGGCCACAGTAATAATCAGGGGATTAAGGTCGGTAAATGATTTTCAATATGAATCGCATATGTCTATGATGAATAAGAACCTGGCCCCCCAAATTGAAACCATATTCGTCGTTTCCGATCCCCGGTATATATATGTGAGTTCCAGTGGGGTAAAAGAAGCAGCCCTGGTGGGGGGCGATGTTAGTACCATGGTACCGTCCGTTGTGTTGCACCAACTCCAGGCTAAAATTAAAAAATTCAGCACAAATAAAGAAGAGCCTATTATTTAGTATCGATTAGTTTCATAGTGCTGATCGAACGGTTAACCAATTGGCCGTATTCCCGGATACCGGATTGAAAGGCCAATACTTGTTCGTTACTGAGTTCCCTCACCGTTTTGGCCGGGTTACCCAAAGCCATTTTACGATAGTTGATCACCTGGCCGGGAGGAAGCAGACTGCCCGCTCCAAGTAGGCTTTCCGCTTCTATTTCACAGTTGATGGACACTATTGCTCCCATTCCTATAACGGCATGTTGTTTAATAAGGCAGGGACCGTGAACAATTGCTGAATGTCCTATAAGGACAAAATCCTCGATTATTACCAGGGTATCAGGATCCACATGGATGACACTATTATCTTGAATACTACAGCCTGCTCCTATGATTATTTTCCCTACATCGCCCCTGATAACCGAACCAGCACCAATATAACAATTATTACCGATTTCAACTGACCCGATTAGAACTGCCTGGGGATGGATAAAGCACCCATCTCCAATTACCGGCCTTTTTCCCTCAAATTCATAGATAGGCATCAAATTCAATCCCTTCATTAGGCAAATAGGTTTATCTATAACTTATTTTTTCAACATGATAACCAATTTTTCCTGTAAATAAGAATTTTGAAATTTACCTGGTTATGGGTATAATTACAAGAGAAACAGATAGATAGAAAGGCCCGGTTATGAAAAATGATTATTTAGTCAAAGCTGTAGATAACCAGAAGCAGATTCGGGTTATTATTTCAAGAACTACCAATATAGTGGAAGAGGCCCGTCGCAGACATGGCACTTCTGCAACTGCTTCAGCTGCTCTAGGCAGGGTTTTAACTGCTGCAGTTATGCTGGGCAGTGACCTTAAAAATGATGGGGATTCCCTTACAATTAGGGTAAATGGTTATGGAATATCAGGGCCAATTATAGCAACAGCCAATTCCACCGGACATGTACGAGGATATGTGTCCAACCCGCTGGCAGATCTCCCTTCGGTTTACCCGGGCAAATTAGCGGTAGGAAAACTGGTGGGGAAGGAAGGTTTCCTGGAAGTAGTTAAAGATATAGGTTTTAATCAGCCCTTCAGGGGTATGGTTCCATTAGTATCCGGGGAAATCGCTGAGGATCTGGCCCAGTATTTACTGGGATCAGAGCAGGTACCTTCCCTGGTATCATTAGGTGTACTGGTAGCAACCGATCTAAGCATAGCGGCGGCTGGAGGCCTGATTGTTCAGGCATTACCTGGGGCTTCTGAAGATATAATCAAGCTGGTAGAAGATAACATATTGGAAATGGGACCCATAAGCAATTCTATTAATAATAGTGAATCATTGGAAAGTCTGCTGACCATGGCATTAAGGAGGATTGATTATACTGTAATAGATCAAAAACCCTTGGCTTTTAAATGTAATTGTTCATATGAAAGAATAGCCAGGATATTAGCTGGATTACCTGATGAAGAGCTGGATAGTATTAATGAGGAAAGAGGCTGTATTGAAGTTTGTTGTAATTTCTGCAATCAGATATACAGGTACCAGCGGGAGGAAGTCTTTGGGAATAAAAACAATAAGCCTTAGAACTTATTTTCTAAGGCTTGTTTCTCTAGATTGCTCGTTGGATTTTGCCGGATCTTAGACAACGGGTACAGACGTACAATTTCTTGGGAGTTCCGTTAATAAGCACCTTTACTCTTTGAACATTTGGTTTCCATTGACGATTAGTTCTAATGTGGGAATGGCTAAACTTTTTTCCAAAACTAATACCTTTTCCGCAAATATCACACTTGGCCATTCTATTGCCCCCTTCCTTTCAAATGCACTTAAATATTGTACCAAAATCGGTAGTAAAGGGCAAGAAGATGGAATAAAATTACTTATAATAGATAGATTGGAGGATATATTTATGTATAGAATCAAAAGTACTGATTTAGGAACCATTGATGTTTCTGAAGAGGTAGTGGAAACAATAGCAGGCATGGCTGCCATAGATTGCTATGGTCTGGTAGGAATGGCACCCCAGAACATTCAATCAGGGATTACTAGTATTCTAGGGATGGAGTCTATTCGCAAAGGAGTTACTGTCGAATTAAGTGAAAACGGTTTGGTAATTGATGTCAATGTGATCGTAGGATATGGCATAAAGATTAATGAGGTAGCGCACAATGTTATGCAAAAGGTAGCCTATGTGGTCAATAAATATGTTGGTTTGCCGGTTGCCGGTGTAAATGTTAACATCCGCGGCGTCAAAGTAATAAGAGAAAAGTAGGGGAGGATTTACAAGTTGAGCTTGGTTGATTGTATAAGCGGAAACGATTGGGTAAGATGTGTCAGGGCTGGATGTATAAAGCTTGAGCAAAACCGAGATCAGGTGGATTTATTAAACGTTTTTCCTGTCCCGGATGGAGACACCGGTACCAATATGTATCTAACCCTTTATTCGGCAGTAAAGGAGGGGGAAAAAGTAGCAGATGCCAGCCTGGGTAAAGTAGCTAAGGCTATATCTATGGGTTCTTTAATGGGAGCCAGGGGAAACTCTGGGGTTATCCTTTCCCAGGTATTCCGGGGTATGGCCAGGGTTTTTGAAGGCAAGGAAAAGGCGGATGCCAGGGATCTGGCCCAAGCTTTAAAAAAAGGTTCACAGACTGCGTATGAAGCGGTAATGAAACCGGTAGAAGGCACCATATTGACCGTAATCAGGGAGATAGCAAAATCCTGTGAAATCGAAGCCAAAAAGAATAATGATATTGTGGCCACCCTTCTGGTAGGGGTTGAAACCGGCTATAAGGTTTTACAGAAGACCCCCAACCTGCTTCCGATTTTAAAGGAAGCAGGAGTGGTAGATGCCGGAGGCCAGGGTTTACTGTTCTTTTTAGAAGGGGTAATCGAGGGATTAGCTGGGGACAATCGGCTGGAAATTGATACATACCGTGAAATCATGTTGCCCAGGAAGGAAGAAACCGGTCATCAAGGAGAGGTTGACCTCGAATTTGAATACTGCACTGAGGTCCTTATTAAGGGCACCAGCATTAATATCAACAGCCTTCAGAAGCAATTAACCCCTCTGGGAGATTCTTTGCTGGTTGTAGGGGATAGTGAACTGGTTAAAGTCCATCTTCATTCCAACAGTCCGGGAAGAGTATTGGAGACCTGTTTAAAATGGGGAAGATTGAGCGATATAAAGATAAATAATATGGTTGAGGAAGCGCATGAGCACTTAAACAACTGGCAGGAAACCAACCAACCTTCGGACAAGAAAAAAATCGGCTTGGTTGCAGTCGGAGCTGGAGAAGGTATAGTCAGTATTCTTAAAAGCCTCGGGGTGGACATGGTGGTCGAAGGTGGGCAGACCATGAATCCTAGTACCGAGGAACTGGTGAATGCGTGCAATCAGGTAAATGCTGAGTCTATTATAATATTGCCCAATAACAGCAACATAATCATGGCTGCCCAACAAGTAGATCATTTAACCGAGAAAAAGGTTGAGGTAGTTCCAACCCGATCGGTGATGCAGGCCGTCACTGCACTGATTGCTTATGATCCGGATGGTGAGCTGGCTGAAGTTAGCCAGGCTATGCACAATGAGATGAAACATGTACAATACGGTGAAATTACCTATGCAGTCAGGGATTCCGCAATTAATGGTCTGGGTATAAAAGAAGGTTCTATTATTGGTATTTTAAAGGATGAGATCGTTGTAACCAGCGAAACAGTAGAAGACGCATTGGAAAAACTGCTGGGGGTTATGGCTAATGAAGAGAGTGAATTGATTACCCTCTTTTATGGAAAAGATATTGAGCAGGAAAAGGCTGATATTATTAAAGACCGGATAAAGAGCATTTTCCCCGACTTTGAAGTAGAAATTCACTACGGGGGTCAACCTCATTACAGCTTTTTTGTTTCCGTAGAATAATAGCCCCTATGGTTTTAATGGCCACTTGTTAATAAGGAGTGTTACCTACGGATAGGTTGTTGCAAAGTATTCAGTTTTTAAAAGGGGTAGGACCCCAGCGGAAAAAGAGGTTAAAAAGTTTAGGGATCGAAATAATATTTGATTTACTCTGGCTTATACCCCGTCGTTATATAGCCTGTGGCCTATCAACAAGCCACCTGCAAAAGCTGAACGATGGAGGGATAGCAAGTGTAATAGGAGTAGTACAAGATGTACATTGCCGGAAAAGTAAAAACGGCATGGTTATTTGTACCGCAATGGTTAAGGATAATACATTGATCCTTCCGGCGATCTGGTTCAACCAACCGTATATTTCTAATCTTATTTCCCCAGGTATGGAAATAATGATTGTGGGAAGGCTTAAGGAAGGATACCGCGGTTTGGAGCTCCATGTAATAGAATATGAGTTACTGCCGAACAGCTCCCTAAAGCATGGTTACCTGCCGGTATATCCCCTGGTTGAGGGAATTAACCAGAAGTTTATCCGCAAATTGGTGCGTAATGTTCTCGACGAGTATTTAAGATATTATCCCGAGATTATTGACCAGGCCCAGAGAGAAAGATACCAATTGTGTGATATTCATTTTGCTTTAGAAAACATACATTTTCCGCAGGACAAGGAGGCACTTCGCCAGGCAAATCTAAGGTTAGCCGTAGAGGAAATTATGCTTCTTTTGGTTAATGTTCTTAAAAACCGATTGGAGCAGGGCCTTGGTTTTGTACAGCATAAGCCGGCAAATGATGTAATAACCGGGTTGATCAGTCAATTACCCTTTAAATTGACCAGGAGCCAAAAAAGGGTTCTACAAGAGATTTTCCGGGATATGGAATCTCCCCGGCACATGAACCGTTTAGTGCAGGGAGATGTAGGTTCAGGTAAAACCGTAATAGCCATTCTGGCCCTAGCAAAAGCGGTTGCCAGTGGATTTCAAGCCTCCCTTATGGCCCCTACAGAAATACTGGCCGAACAGCACTACAAATCGGTTAACGGCCTGCTGGCCAAAAATAATATGCGAGTGGCCTGTCTTACGAAAAGCTGTTCAGTCAAAGAAAAAAAGGATATTTTGGATAAGGTGGCCTCGGGTGATATAGATATACTAGTTGGAACTCATTCCGTTATTCAGGATAAAGTAGTCTTTAAACGCCTGGGTTTGGTGGTAATAGATGAGCAGCACCGGTTTGGGGTAAGGCAGCGTTCCCTACTTGAATCAAAAGGTGACAACCCGGATGTAATGGTGATGACTGCAACTCCGATACCCAGAACCCTGGCATTAACCTTTTACGGGGAACTGAATGTCTCTACCATTGATGAGCTGCCACCGGGTAGAAAACCGGTGAAAACTGTATGGGTAAAAACTTCTGAAAGAAGCCGGCTGTATAATTTTATTCGTAAGCAACTTGCCTCTGGCGAACAGGCTTATTATGTAACCCCTTTAATAGAGGAAACCGAAAATCAGGATATTAAAGATGCAGTAAGCCTGCATAATGAACTGACCAATCATATTTTTCCCGGGATTGAAATTGGACTTATTCATGGAAAAATGAATGCCCGGGATAAAGATAGGGTCATGAGACAATTCAAGTCCGGTGTGATTAGGATACTGGTAGCTACTACGGTTATTGAAGTAGGTATCGATGTTCCCAGTGCCTCGATAATGGTAGTCGAACAAGCTGAACGGTTTGGATTATCCCAGCTTCACCAGCTGCGCGGGCGAGTGGGTAGAGGTAGTAAGCAGGCGTACTGTTTTCTGGTATGTGATCCAAAAACTGAAGAAGCGCATAAACGCTTAAGAATTTTGCAAGAATCCCATGACGGTTTTAGATTAGCTGAAGAAGACTTGAAAATCCGGGGTCCCGGAGAAATGTTAGGCATGAAGCAGCATGGGCTGAATCAATTTAAGATGGCGAATCTCATAAGCGATCCTGAGGTGTTCAAAATCACCCAGAGTTTAGCCGGAGAGTTGGATATATTGAGGGTTTTTGAAACCTTCCAGCCATATATTAACCAAAAATTTCCCAACAATAGCTTTATAGCCCAAAATTAGAGCAATAAAACTAAATAATAATACGGCCAATGTAAAACCTAAAACTGAAGGCTGCAGCTTTCAGTTTTAGGCTTTTTGGAGGTGATTCAATGGACAACAAGAAGCGTGAAGAAACAAAAAGGCTAAAATATGAAGTGTCCCAAGAAATGGGACTCTTTAAGCGGAAAGATAATAAAGAGAAAAAAAATTAAAATGCTTCAAAATACTTCTAGCATATTAGTACGGTGTCGGGAAAGAATAAGATTACACTAAAAAAGGAGGTGAATATAAATGGCTAATTCAAATAATAGAATAATGGTTCCTCAAGCAAGGGCCGCTATGGACAAATTCAAATTTGAAGCTGCTCAGGAAGTTGGGGTTACTTTAAAGGATGGTTACAATGGTGATTTAACTGCCCGCCAAGCCGGAAGCATAGGCGGACAGATGGTTAAGAAAATGATCTATGCTTATGAGCAAAACAATCTGGCGGGAGGTCAAGCCGGTCAGATGGTTCAGGATCTAAATGCAATTAAGCAGCAGAACCAAAACAGTAGGTAGTTTTAGTATAAATATTGACTAATTATACTATATCCAAACAAGCGGATTATATATATCCGCTTGTTTCCATTATCAATCCTAAGTTGCATATAGCTCCAACTGTTCTTGGGATATACCGGGAAATAGGGCTTTAGCAACTCCCATGGAAATAATTTTGGAGGTGTTTTCTATAATTTCATCAATTTCTTTGGGGGTAACTGCCAAACCGCCCTGGAAAAACGATAATATTTCCTTAATAGAACTAATTGCCTTATTATCATTGTAGAAAGCGCCTGTGTTAGCGCAATACTTTCTAATAGCCTGGTCGGCGATTATACCAGCATTAACAATAGTGGGAGCTCCAATAGCTATAACCGGGATACCCAAATCGGCTTCTGTGAGTGCATGTCTGGCATTGCCTATCCCTGCTCCAGGTTGTATACCGGTATCGGACATCTGAATACTGGTTCCAATACGGTCTACATTTTGGGCGGCTAGAGCATCAACCACTACCATCAGCGATGGTTTTACACTGTCTACGATTCCTTTCACAACTTCAAAGGTTTCCAAACCGGTGATCCCCAGTACCCCTGGAGAAATACCACAGGTTGGGCGCATTCCTTCAACCAATGCTTCAGGAGCATAAGTGTGGTAATGCCTGGTAATTGGGCTGTATTCTATAAACTTGGGTCCCAAAGAGTCTGCAGTTGCTCTCCAGTTGCCCAGTCCCACCAACAGGACGGTATCATCAGGTTTGAGCCGCTTTCCAAAAAGCAAATGAAGATTTTTTTCCATGGCGGTAATTATTTCATTTTTAACATAAGGATCATTAATTTTTAATGGGGGGGAATCAATGGTTACGTAAATCCCTACCGGACGTCCCAGCTGTTGTGCGCCTTGGTTGTTCATGATGGTAATGGTAGTGGTCTTAATGAATTCCATGGTTTCTACCTGTTCTTCAACCCCTGGTATTTCTTTGCCAGTAATTCCCCTGACTAGATCACAGGCCTCTATAGCCATATCTACGTTCAAGCTTAATTCTCTTATCAACTCATTCAATCTGATTGCCTCCTTTGGATATAATATCCGTAAAATGCAATCATTTTATGCCCAGCCTTCACCGGAAATAATTGTAAGACGGTAAAAAACCAGCAATTATAAAAATGGCGACTGAAAAGTCGCCATTTGGGGAGAGGAGAATTTTGTAAAGTTGTTGGGGAGGGTTTGTTTACCAGATTTCCTCTGGTAATAATATCATTGCCTAGAATTAGATAATATATACAATATTCTAAAATATTTTTTATAATTAATATGAGATAATAGGTATTAACTAAAGAGGGAAATTTTTCAGGTTCAGAAGGTGAATAGTTTGAGAGTTATTGCAGGTTCTGCCCGGGGGAGGCGCTTAAAAGGCCCTAAGGGAACTAACACCAGACCGATAACTGATTTCATTAAAGAAGCCTTGTTTAATACCCTGGGTCCTGATATAGATAATTCTGCATTCCTTGACCTGTTTTCGGGCAGCGGCAGCGTAGGAATCGAAGCTAAGAGCCGGGGGGCATCTTTAGTTGTGTTTATTGATCAGGATGCGAATGCCATCAAAACTATTAAAGAGAACCTGGCGATTTGCCGTTTTGAAGGTGGGTTTGAGATTTATCGCAAAGATGTGTTTGCAGCTCTGCCAATGCTTAGAAGAAGAGGTCTTAAGTTTGATTATATATACGCCGATCCGCCCTTCACTGAGGAGACGATTTTTATAAGGGTAATTGAAAAGGTTGAAGAAGCCCGAATACTTAAGGAAGAGGGGATTTTTATTATTCGAGCTAACCGGAAAACCCTGTTACCAGTTGAAAATGGTGAGTTTTATAAATTTAGGACTAAAGATTATGGATTATCGACTTTGCATTACTATCAAATAATAGGGGGGGAGAAGAATTGATGGAAATATTTCACTTGCTGGACGAAATGGAACTCATTTTGAAAGAGAGCAAAAAATTGCCGCTTTCCGGTGGCAAGACCATGATTGAAAGCCACAGGTTTTTTGATTGTTTGGATCGGTTGCGGGCTATTCTTCCTGAAGAGTTGGAAAATGCCCGCCTAATAACCGCTGAAAAGGAAAGGATATTGCGTGAGGCTTATGACGAAGCGGATCTCTATTTGGAACAGTCCCGTAACAAAGTAGCGCGGCTAATTGATAATAATGAGATAACCCAAAAATCAATTAAGATGGCAGAAGAGATTATTGCCAAAGCAGAGCGTACCGCCCAGGAAATACGGCGAGACGCAGATGAGTACGCAGATGGGGTTTTAAGCCATATGGAGATAATCCTCAAAAAAGGACTTGAAGCCATAAGCCAAGGCCGAGAAGAGCTTCGGGATTCAATATTTAAGGAAAGCCTTTAGTCTTTAATAAATTGACTAATTAAAATCATAACCGCAATAATTCCCAGTCCCAATATTAAACAATACACAGAAATACTCCAGGCATCGAAGGAATAAAAAGCCGGATGGCTTAGGCCTGACCACGATTGGACAGTTTTCTTGGCAAAGAATAGATAGTAGCCGGCCATAGTAATTGAGGCAGATAAGGCTATTTGCACCAGCCTCGATAGCAGGTAAAAGGATAGGCGGACAGGTGTTCCTGTCATAAAGCTCATTACCTGGGCTATGATTGAGAAGCCGCTAAATCCCATTAACATGCTGGCAGCTATCAAGGTAGTAAGGAGGTTTCCCTGGGAACTGATTAAGGTTTTTAGACCGATAGTCATTTCAAATATTCCCATACCCAATCCGTAAGCCTGGGGATAGGTTATTCCTAAAAAGGAAGTTGTTTTCATTATTACCAGGGCTATTTGGTCCATTATTCCCCAGATGGCGAGCATGCGGGTGACAACGCAGAATAAAAGGATAAAACCGGCGATAGCAATAATATTATTGATACTGTTTCTGATGGAATCGCCCAACAGCTTGCCTATGCTTATATGGTTTCGGAACACTTGTTTGGCGGCTATGGCCAGGGAACTCTGCTGTTTACTTATCTTGGAGGTATGACCTGACTTCAGTCCCCAGATTATTCCCACTATAAGGTTGGAGATATAATGGGAGGCGGCTAACAGGTACCCAAACGGAGCATAACCAAACATACCTACTCCTACCGCTCCCAGGATGAATAACGGACTGGAATTGTTGGTAAAGGAAACCAGGCGTTCAGCTTCATCAGCGGTGAGCAGTTTTTGCTCGTACAGCTTCTTGGTAAGCACCGCCCCAATTGGAAAACCAGAGGTAAAACCCATGGCAATAACTAGCGAGCTGCTGCCTGGCAGTTTAAACAGGGGACGCATAATAGGCTCCAGCATAACGCCCAACAAGTGTATCACCCCAAGATTAATCAGGAGTTCAGACATGATAAAAAAGGGCAAGAGGGCTGGCAGAACTACCATATACCACAGCTGGATTCCAGCGGAGGCGGCATTAACTGTTTCCTGGGGATTAATGACCATAAATAACGTGGTCAATAACACGAAGATAATAAAAAACATATTCATGGCATGGTTCTCCTTTAGGTATAGACTATTTATATGATAGGAAACCTTAATGTTAGAAGGGCTTAAACAAAAATTGCTAATGCTGGAGGGACTTTCATTGATAAATAAAGATCCGGTTGTAGCATTAGTTTTAGGTGCCGGAAGTGCCAGGGGGTTAGCCCATATAGGGATACTTCAGGTTTTGGAGAAGTATAAGATACCGATTAATTTTATGGTCGGATGCAGCATGGGGGCTATGGTAGCTGGAATCTACGCATCCGGGACCAATTTAAACCTGCTGGAAAAAATGGTAGAAAATATGAATCTAAACCTGCTATTCGATATTCGCGTACCTCACATGGGTTTCATATCTGGAAAAAGAATTGAATCCTTTCTGGATTTACTAACTAAAAAGAAACGATTCGAGGACTTACCTAATCCTCTATATATAGTTGCAACCGATCTTTTGTCGGGTGAAATGGTGATCCTGGAGGAAGGCAAAATAACAGATGCAATTAGGGCTAGTATTTCTATACCAGGGATATTCCGCCCCATTATTCGCGAGGGCAAGGTATTAGTTGATGGGGCGGTTCGGCAGCGTTTGCCGGTTGAAGTGGCAAGGATTAAAGGTGCAGATATTGTTATTGCCGTTGATGTTACCTTTGGGCAGGGTAAACAGGTTAATATTAAAAACACCATCGATGTTATTTTGGCGTCTCTTGATATTATGCAAAAAAGCCAATTTGATTCCTCTCGGGATCTTGCTGACATTATCATCCAACCGGCAGTCAGTAATTTTTCCCCCAAGGATTTTAATAAAGCTGCGGAGTTAATTGAATTGGGCAGAATAGCTGCTTTGGACCGATTAGATGAAATAAAAGGAATAATCACCGATTTTAGTAATCGGTTTTAAGGTCTGAATGGGGACATTCTAAAATCAGTACCTCCTTTGCGGGCAGCCGGGTTGGGAAATAACAAGCTATATACATTGGAGGCGTTAACGTCCAGTTGCATCATTTGAGAAGCGACTGGATTATCTTTTTGCTCTATTGTTTCTCGAACATCGCTGCCCCGGTTCAGTATTTTAAGGGAAGATTTTAATTTTATTTCTTGAAGGATTTTTTGGCCTTTTGTCGAAAAACCTAAGATATGCAGGTATTGAGGACCGGCTTGATCAAATAAAAGCATTTGTTTTTTAGTTATGGCTAATAATATATAAAGCAGTGTTCGATTAATACGGGTTGCATTGTAGCGTTTAGTTTTCACCAGCTGCTTAAATTCACCCAAGGTACGACTATTATTAGCAGCTGATTGGATTCTATATTCCAATCCTTCTGATATTTCATATATCTGTTCTAATTGCTCGATAGACATGGTTCGCAGCTTTATCAGGAGGCTTTGTTCCAGAGACTCTGAAGAGACCGGAGAACGTCCCAGTTTTATTTCCTTTTCCAAAATCTTTAGACAAGCCGGCGGCATGGTGGACTTTATCTGGTTATAGTTATTATCTATGCTTAATAGAAGTCTTCTAATGGCAGATGCACTAGCAATTTCGGAAATATCCATACTGTGATAAGATCCGATACGGGCGATAGTGAGAGGGGTTATTGGAATACCTTTCTCTGTTATAACGCGGAGGTATTCAATTGCCAAAATGTTATTTGGCTGAAGCATGGTATTATGCAGTGTTTCACGGGGTACATTAAGCTGGTTCTGTAGAGAACGGGCACGGGCTGCTGGGAAGCTTAATCCTTGGGCAAGATGCTTCTTCAGTTCGTATTTATAGGTTTCCGGCTCCCTGGCGAGTATGAAAGCAATTTCATTAAGCAGTTGTAAATCACCATTCTCAGTACCAAAACCCAGGTGAGTTACAACACCGGTTCTGGATAACAGTTCAATAGCCCCCCGGGCAAAATAGTAAGCACTTCTAATAGCAAAACAACAGGGGAGTTCTATTACCATATCTGCTCCAGAATGTAGAGCCATTTCAGCTCTGGCCCATTTGCTACAGATTGCCGGTTCGCCTCTCTGCAGAAAATCACCAGACATGACGCAAATAACTGCAGAAAAACTTCCATATTTGGACATCTCTCGGATTAAGTGAAGATGTCCATTATGGAAAGGATTGAATTCGGCAATAATTCCAAGGACGGCCATTGCCATGCCCCTTTACTACTTGGTAATACCATAAATTTTACCACTATCGTTTGGAATTATGCTAGAATCAACTCTAGAATCTTGAACGTGATATTGAGGAGGTAAAAAAATGAGTTTATTGGCAGAAATAAGGGAAAAGGCATCGCAAAAAACCAAAACCATTGTTCTCCCTGAGGGAACCGAAGAAAGAACCATTAAGGCGATTGCAGAAATAGTAAAACAGAAGATCGCCCAACCGGTTCTTCTGGGAAACGAAAGCGAAATTAGAGGAGTTGCAAGCAAAATCGGCGCGGATATCTCCGGGGCCCAGATCATCGATCCTGCTAAGGCTGCTTTTTTTGATGATTTTGTACAGGCTTTTTATGAAATGCGCAAGGATAAGGGGGTGGATCTGGATAAGGCCAGAAGCAGTATGCTGGATCCGCTCTATTTTGCTTCAATGATGGTAAAATTAGGCAAAGCTGACGGAGAAGTAGCCGGCGCACAAAATACTACCGGGAACGTTTTAAAGCCTGCTTTGCAGATAATTAAGACTGCTCCGGGAATATCGTCTGTATCTGGGTCGTTTATTATGATTGTACCTAACTGTGAATTGGGGGAAAATGGCATCCTCGTTTTTGCTGATTGTGCGGTTACTCCATTGCCCACTGCAGAACAACTCGCTGAATTTGCCAAGGTTTCAGCCCAGACCGCGGTTGAATTGTGCGGTTTTAAAGAGCCGAAGGTAGGTATGTTATCGTTCTCCACCAAGGGCAGTGCCAGCCATGAGTTGGTGGATAAGGTACAGCAAGCAACAACGATAGCTAAACAGAGATTTCCTGAACTAAAAGTAGATGGCGAATTCCAGGCAGATGCTGCTCTGGTACCTAGTGTGGGTGCTTCCAAGGCTCCTGGCAGTCCTGTTGCAGGACAATGCAATGTTTTGATTTTCCCTGATCTCCAAGCAGGCAACAGTGGTTACAAACTGGTTCAAAGGCTGGCTAAGGCAGAAGCTATAGGACCGGTATTACAAGGTATTGACAAGCCAGTTAATGACCTGTCCCGCGGATGCAGCGTTGAAGATATTATCAATGTAGTAGCAATGACTGCTTTAAAGGCGTAGCTGGTACCAGATTAAATAAAAATAAAGATTTTAGGAGGTAGTAATTAATGAAAGTATTGGTAGTCAATGCTGGTAGTTCCTCCATAAAATACCAGGTATTTGATATGACCGATGAATCAGTTCTGGCAAAGGGATTGGTGGATCGGGTAGGGATCCCTGGTACAACCCTGGAGCATAAACCAGTAGGCAAAGATGAGGTTGTAATTAAAAAGGATATGCCCGATCACACCGCAGGAATGAAACTGGTTCTGGATGTTCTGGTAAATGAAGAGTATGGATGTATTAAGAGCATGGATGAAATAGGGGCGGTCGGCCACCGGGTAGTTCATGGGGGAGAAGAATTTGCTCAATCAGTTGTTATTAATGACCGGGTTAAGAAGGTAATAAGGGAGTGCTTTGATATTGCTCCGCTACATAACCCGCCGAATTTAATGGGTATCGAAGCATGTCAGGCACTGATGCCAAATGTTCCGCATGTAGCAGCCTTTGACACAGCATTTCATCAGACTATGGAGCCAGCCAACTTCATGTATGCCCTGCCTTATGATGTTTATGAAAAGTACCGGGTAAGAAGATACGGTTTCCATGGGACCTCGCATTATTATGTATCCCATCGGGCGGCAGAAATGCTGGGCAAACCTTATGCAGAATGCAAGATCATTACTCTCCATTTGGGGAACGGGGCCAGTATGGCGGCAATTAAGAATGGAAAGGTTATTGACACTTCAATGGGCTTTACACCGCTGGAAGGTCTGGTAATGGGAACCAGGTCGGGAGATATTGACCCGGCTATAGTCTTCTTCCTGATGGAGAAGTTAGGCATGAATTCTCAGGAGGCCAACAACTACTTTAATAAGAAATCCGGGATGTTAGGCCTTTCTGGAGTATCAAACGACCTTAGAGATATTCTCGAAGCTGCTGTATCTGGCAATGCCAGGGCCCAGACTGCTCTGGATGTATACTATAATAAGGTAAAGGGCTATATTGGTAATTATATGGCCAAGTTAAACGGCTGTGATTGCCTGGTATTCACTGCAGGGGTTGGCGAAAACGGTTATGATGTGCGGGAAAATATATGCAAAGACCTGGACTACCTAGGAATCAAGATGGATGTGGAAAAGAACAAGGTTAGAGGTAAAGAAGTTGATGTAGCTGCCGAGGATTCCAGAGTTAGAATTTTAGTTATACCAACCAATGAGGAATTAGTCATAGCTAGAGACACCTACAATCTGGCCAAAAGTATATAACCTGATATGGAAGGGAGCGGGTGCCCGCTCTCTTTTTTTATTGGGTTTGTCTTTAAAATCCAACCAAACGTGAATTTTACTAATGCTTTATTGACAATACTAGTCAATGGATACTATAATTAATCTGTATTTTTATGGGGTGTTACCTATGCTCATTGACCTTAAATGGCTGAAATTACATCCCAGGGCTACTGAGGAGTTTTACGTTGAAGGGCCTGGAAGAGACGATTTGCTGGCTGATATCGGCGGGAGATTTGTTGAGCCGATAAGGGTAGCCCTTACGGTTGAAAATACCGGAAGAACATATATAGGCCGGGGTAAGGTTACGACTTGTCTGCAGCTGTTATGTTCACGCTGCTTATCTGAGTTCACCTATCCGGTGAATGCCGATTTGTTTTTAACCATAGCCGAATCAAGTGTTAAAGATGAAAAGGACAGAGATGAAGATTTAATCTTAATCAAGGGTACTAAGGTTAATTTGAGAGAGTACGTTGAGGAAATTATTATTAGTGAAATCCCTCTAGCCCCTCTTTGTAAAAACGAGTGTGAAGGGCTCTGTCCTGAGTGTGGTCAAAATAGAAACACGTCTAATTGTAATTGCAGCCAGATGGTTCTTGATCCTAGATGGGATAAACTAAAAGAAATCAAGCAGAAGGAGGTGTCTAGAGGTGGGAGTACCTAAAAGAAGACAATCACATGCCAGGAAAAACATGCGGCGTTCGCAATGGAGGAAAATAGATAAACCGGGGCTGGTTGAGTGTCCCCAGTGTCATGAATATAAAATGCCTCACAGGGCATGCCTGAGTTGTGGTTATTATAAAGGCAAGAACGTTCTATAGTCGCCTACATCAAGAGCTTTATTGCAAAAAGTAAGGTATTAATTAGCTTGCTTTTTGTTTTTATAAGGAGGCCAATAATGAGAATAGCCGTAGATCTTATGGGAGGAGATTATGCCCCTGATGAAATACTGGCCGGGGCTTTAACCTGGGCTAAACAGAATGATTCCCAAATCATACTGGTGGGAAACCAATCCTTAATCGAAGACAAGCTGAAGGAAGACCAAAGGTTACCCAATATTAAGGTGGTAAACGCTGAAGAAGTAATTGGTATGGATGAATCACCGGTAACCGCAATCCGCAAGAAAAAGAATTCATCGATTGTAATCGCCACATCAATGGTGAAAGAAAAACAGGCTGATGCGGTAGTGTCGTGTGGCAGCACCGGTGCTCAAATGGCTGCTGCCTTGTTTATTCTGGGTAGAATGGAGAACATAGAAAGACCGCCAATCGCGGCCGCCATTCCCAACCTGGTTGGAACCAAAACCTTGCTTTTAGACGTTGGAGCCAATGTGGATTGTAAACCCAAGCAATTGCTACAGTTCGCCTATCTTGGCAAAGCTTATGCAACTATGTTCCTAGGAGAACCTAATCCCCGGGTAGCCCTTTTAAATAATGGCGAGGAAGAAACTAAAGGAAGCACCCTATATGCGGAAGCATTTTCCCTTTTAAAGCAACAACCTAATTTAAATTTTATAGGGAATATTGAAGGCCGGGATCTTTTCAGCCATAAAAGCGATGTGATAATATGTGATGGTTTCCTTGGTAATGTTCTGCTGAAAACCATGGAAGGTATGGCGGTTTTTATGGGGAAGTTAATTAGAGAAGAGCTGGGTTATCTTCCGGGCATGTTTGCCAAAATCGATTATACTCAAGTTGGAGGAGCACCCTTGCTGGGGGTGAATGGTGTAAGCGTTGTATGCCATGGCAGTTCTAAAAGGGATGCGGTGTTTAACGGGATCAAAACGGCTCATAGCTGTGTTGTGAATAATTTTGTAAAATTACAGAAATTAGAATTGGCCAAACTATTGAATGTTTAAAATAAATTGGAGGGATTAGTATGCAGGAGTTTTTTGCCCTGGCAAAAAAAACCCTGGCTGAACAAATGGATTTAAGGCCTGAAGATATTCGAATGGACACCCTTTTTGAAGACATTGAAGCTGATTCCATAGACATTGTGGAGATGATAATGGTATTAGAGGATACTTATGATATAGAATTTCCTGAGGAAGACCTGGAGAATTACCCCACAGTAGGTTCGCTGTTAAGCGCCCTGTACGATTATCTGCAAAAAGTGAAGGGATAATAAATGCCTGGTTTGCTACCATCTTCACCCTTGGATTTCTTAACCGATAATAACCTGCAATTTGATAATCCAGATTTAATGGTTATGGCTCTAACCCATCCTTCATATGGCCAGGAGAGCAACTATCCTGGTAATAATCAGCGTTTGGAGTTTTTAGGTGATGCGGTGCTTAACCTGGCGATTGCAGAATTTCTTTACCGCAACTACGGAGATAAACCCGAGGGCGAATTGACGAAGATCAGAGCCAAGGTAGTATCAGAAAAATCTCTGTTTGCTCTGGCTAATAAACTTAACCTGGGTAAATACATACTTCTGGGCAAAGGAGAGGAAATGTCCGGGGGCAGGACCAGGAAGTCCATTTTAGCTGATGCAGTTGAAGCGATTATAGGGGCTATTTATCTGGATCAGGGGCTTAATAGTGCGGCCGCTTTTATCTACACCCACCTGGAGTCATTTATTAACCTGGTTGCTCAGGGTGATTACCAGGATTATAAATCTAGGTTGCAAGAAATAGTACAGGGTAAAAACCGGGAGAATGTTAGCTATACAATAATAGAGGAAAGTGGGCCACCGCACTGTAAAATGTTTGTTGTAGGATTAGTATACGAAGGAAAAATATTAGCTACCGGGAAAGGTACCAGTAAAAAAGAGGCAGAACAGAATGCAGCAGGCAAGGTACTACGGGATCCCGCATTTTTAAGCTCTATAGGTTATAATGAAAGTATAAAGCTCAGATGAAGCATTATAATATACCGATCTTCATTCCTCATTTAGGCTGTCCTTACAACTGCATATTCTGCAATCAGGAAAAAATCACCTCTCAAAGCCAACCAACGAGTAACTTGGAGATCCAGGAAATCCTTGTTTCGCATTTGCATACTATTCCTGCCAGCTCCGCTATAGTGGAAGCAGCTTTTTTTGGCGGCAACTTTACCGCCCTTCCGAGAGAAGAGCAGAAAAAATACTTACAAGCAGTAAGCTCATTTATTCGGGAGGGCAGGATAGATAGTATCAGGGTGTCTACCAGGCCAGATTATATAGATCCGGAGGGGTTGGATTTCCTCAAAGACTGGGGCGTTGGCACAATAGAATTGGGAGTGCAGTCTTTTGCCAATTCCGTGCTCAGAGCATCCCGGCGGGGATACCAATCAGAGGAGGCAGAAAAAGCCTGTTTGCTTATTAGGCAAAAAGGGTTTAAACTAGGGATTCAATTGATGATAGGACTGCCAGGTGATTCTTATGAATTGGATATTTATAGCACCAGGAAAGCCATCGAGGTTAAACCGGATCTGGTAAGGATTTATCCGGCGGTTATAATAAGCGGGACTGCTCTGGAGGAAATGTATATCAAAGGTGATTATATTCCATTAAGCTTGGAGGATGCCATAAAAATATCCGCGGACATGCTTTTACAATTTCAGAAGCAGGGGATAAAGGTTATCAGGATAGGGTTACAGCCAAGTGATGAGTTATTGAAACCAGGTGGGATTATTGCTGGCCCCTTTCATCCCAGCTTCGGAGAACTGGTAGAACAAGAAATCTTTAAAAGGCAAGCTGAGGAACTCATTAAACGGTTTCTTGCGGGGAAGCAGGATATTATCGAGCTGGTATTGCTGGTTAATCCCAGGGATGTTTCCAAAATGATCGGGTCCCATAGACAAAATATAACCTATCTTAAGAAAAGGTTTAATCTGCACCAAGTGAAAGTTAAGGCCGATCCAGGGATAGGCTTGGATACGATTAGGCTAGGAATTAATGAACCCTTTTCCCTGTCCAGGAATGATTATATTAATGGCAGGGTATAAATGGAAACATTTTTGGGATTAACCGGATTGTGACTCAGAGTAATTATCAACTCGGCAGGCGAAAGCCTGCTGTTATAATTTAAAGAGGGTTTAAAATGATTATGTCTAAATAGCATTATGGATGGATGAATAAACGGCATAAGGGTTAGGTAGTACAGTGAGGAACGAAATATTAAAGGAATTATGGACCAACCGAGACCGGTATATTTCGGGAGCTCAAATTGCCCAAGAATTCGGCGTCAGCAGGGTTGCCATTTGGAAGCAGATTGAGTCTTTAAAAAAAGAGGGATATGACATAATTAGTACTCGCAGCAAGGGATACCGTTTGGTTAATGCCGGTGAGGTGATAATTCCTGAGTTAATCGAACAAAAAAATAGTATAATTGGCCGCCGGGTTATTTCATTTTCGGTTTTGGATTCTACCAATGAGCACTGTAAGCGATTGCTGGCAGAGGGAAGCATAGATGAAGGAACCGTTGTTGTAGCCAGAGAACAGCGTAATGCCAGAGGAAGAATGGGAAGGCATTGGGAAGCGCCAAGTGGGGGGCTATGGTTTTCATTTGTTCTTCAACCGGATTTACCCATTGCGCAACTGGCTTTGCTTTCTCTGGTTTTCGCAGTAGCGGTTGCAGATTGTTTAAATGGGTTGATATCTGAAAAGTGTCTTGTCAAGTGGCCTAATGATATCTATGTTAGTGGTAAAAAAGTTGCCGGTATATTGCTTGAGCTAATAGGTGAAATACACGGCACTAAATACCTGGTGGTTGGCATTGGGGTAAATACAGCTGTTGATAAGAGCCGGTTTTCAGAATCCTTGAGGGAGGTTGCCGGATCGTTATCCAACTATGGATTAAAGGGTTTAAATGCCGAGATACTTGAACAGCTACTAAAACACCTGGAAATCTATTATAGAGAGTTTCTCCTGCAAGGTTTCCAACCGATTCGCAAAAAGTTCAAAGATTTATGTTTCCACATGGGCAGCTTGGTGGAAGTACCGGTTGAAAAAGAGAAATTGCAGGGTATCAATATAGATATTGATGACACGGGCGCTTTAATAATCAATACCGGAGAGCGGCTTATCCACATCAATACAGGCGACGTAAATGTTGTTAAGGAGGGTTAATATTGCACCTTAAATGCCTGGAGATAAAGGGTTTCAAATCCTTTGCTGATCAGACCAGGATAATTCTTAAGCCTGGATTAAATATTATTGTAGGACCAAACGGGTGTGGGAAAAGCAACCTGGTTGATGCGGTTAGGTGGGTTTTAGGAGAGACAGGAATAAGAGGTTTAAGAGCCCAGAAAAGCGAGGATATAATATTTAACGGCTCAGAAAAGAAAAAGGCCCAGGGGATGGCCTGGGTTGAGATCACCATAGACAATCAGGATAACGCGCTTCCCGTTGAATTTAGGGAATTAAGTATTGAGCGCAAAGCCTACCGAAATGCGGAAAGCGAGTTTTTTATTAATAAAACCAGTGTTCGCATGAAAGATATTGCTAATATTCTAGTGGGAACTGGGCTGGGCAAAAATAGCTGTTCAATTATCGGACAAGGAGAGCTGGAACAAATACTTTCAGGACAGCCTATTGATCGGCGCCTGGTTCTGGAAGAAGCTTCCGGTATAATTAAATATCGCCAGCAGCGGGATGAAATAGTCCGCCGGATTGCCATATGTAGCAGTGACATGATAAGGATAAGGGATTTATTGTCTGAATTGGCCCAGCGCAATGCCCAGTTGTCAGCCAAAGCCGAGAAGGCCAAAGTATTTATGGAAAAACAATCGGAATGCAGGTATATGGAGCAGGAGGTATTGCGTTTTGAATTAAAAAAAGCCCAGGATGATTATTCGGGTAAAAAAGACTCATTAGAAGCTCTAAAGGACGAGATTAAATTTATTAAAGGCCAGCTGGCGGTTACCCAACAACAATTAAGGGAACAGGAAACTCAATTGGACAACACCAGGGAAGAATACGCCAGGCTAAAGGAAGATAAACATAGGCTGGAAAAGGTAGTTAATAATTTCAACCATGAGTTAGCCATAAGCCAGCAAAGAGTTCTTCATGCCAGGGAACGCATCGAGGATGCTGAGGCAGAGGAGAAAAAATACCAGGCCATGTTTATAAACCTGAAAAAGGAGATTGATAAGAATCTCCAGCTATACTTTGATGAATTAAAGGTGCTGGAAAAAAAACAGCAAGCTATTAATGGCCTTCAAGAGGAGATTCTATTGGCAAATCAGCAGCTTAAGACAAAGCTGAAAATCCTGGAAACCAAGAAATCTGCGGTTTTTGAAATGACCCAACAAGAAAGTATGCTATATAATGAGTATATACGATTAGATGAAAACTTAAAAAAGCTAAAGGAGAAAAGATATCGCTTAACCCTTAAAATCGAACAACTTAAAGAGGGATTGGCTAACGATAGACAAATACATAGCGAGCAAGAAGAACAACTGGCTGGTGCCCGCAAGTATAAGGAAGTTGCCCAAAGAGAATTTGATAACTTTAAGATGCAACTTCAACAGGTTATAAACACCATTAAACAACTTGACCGGCAGTACCAGCAGCTTAGTAAAGAGGAAATAGAGATAAATAACCGGTTGGCGGGACTGGTTGATCTGGACAAACATATGGCCGGTTATTCAAAAGGTGTTAAATACATTTTAGAGCTTAAGCAAACCGGGAAAGCTCATGGCATTATAGGTACGGTTGGCGAGATAATCAAGGTGCCGGAAAATATAGAAAAGGCTATAGAGGTAGCTATCGCGAGAAGATATGAAAATATTGTAGTAGAAACTGCTGATAATGCCAGGCAACTCATAGAAAGACTAAAAAAACAAGGTACTGGGCGGGTTACCTTTTTACCGCTGGATACTTTAAGAGTACAGGAAATCCCGCCCAGGATCGAAAGGGAGTTACAAAGAAAAGACGGGTACCTGGGAATAGCCTCAAAACTGGTGGATTTCGAACCTAGGTATAAAAAGGCTATTGAATATCTTTTAGGTAAAACTCTGGTTTTTACTGATTTAAGCAGGGCACTAAGATATTGTAAAGATGAACGGTATCCTTACCTTGTAGTGTGTCTTGATGGGGATATTATTAATCCCAGTGGAGCTATTACTGGAGGATACTGGCAAACATCCAATCATACCTCGGTTTTAAAGCGCAAGGGTGAAGAGAGAAGGTTGCTTCAACTGAGCAAGCAAAACCTGATTCTAAAAGAAGATAATCGCCAACAGGCGGTTGGAGTCAGCCAACAAAGGGAACAACTAGAGGACCGGATAAGGGCCGCCAATAACGATTTAGTTCAATATCAGTTGTCCTGTGATGCCCTCAATCAACAGATAAGTATAGTTGAAAACCGGATTAAGCATAAGGAAAGCGACTATAAGATCGGTTTAGAACAGGCCAAGGAGTTAGACCGGGAAATCATTCAGTTAGAGCAAAGAATTGCCGAAATAAAACAAACTAACGAAGAGATGAAGAACAGTAATGCAGAAAAAGCTACTGAAGTGGAAAAATGTCGGGACGAAGTTGAAGTCAGTAAAAGGGAGCTTGAGATATTAAAAGAAAGGCTCAAGGCGAACCAGGACCAGCTAAAGATAGCCGAAATAGAACTAAACCGGCAAAAAACCAACCTAGATAATTTTCAAAAAGTACTGGCTTCTTACCGGCAAAGTTGGGATACGGCGGTGAAAACCAAACAACAGCTTCAGAACGAGATAACCGGCGAATTGAGTAGGATAGAGGATTTGACCAGGAGTATTACCCAGAAGAACCAAGAGTTAGCCGCAACAGGGGATCTAGGTATAAACCTGGAAAAAGATATTAAGCTCTTTACTAGCAAAGTCGAAAATTTAAAAAGGGAGATAAACCCTTTGCAGGATAGACTGAATGAGGTGGAGGTCCGCGAGAGGAACCTGGAATTGATATGCTTGAGAGTGGAAAACCATATTCGGGGGCTTGAAGACCGGTGGAAAGAAACTTTTCCTGCTAAAACTCCTGATCTGGATTCTTGTGTAATCCCAGCATATCAAGTAAAGGAATTTAAAAAAACCATTGAACTGGTACATAGAGAAATTGAAGAGATAGGCACGGTTGACCTAGGCTCCATTGAGGAATACGAAGCTTCCCAGGAAAGATACGGTTTTATGCTTAACCAGTACGAAGACCTGGTTAAAGCTAGGGATTCGCTAAATGAATTGTTGAAAAGGACTGAAAAAATAATGATAAAAGAATTTGAAGAATTTTTAATCTTGGCTAACCAGAGCTTTAAAAATACCTTTATCGAAGTTTTTTCAGGGGGAGAAGCCTATCTTAAGCTGGAAGAAGAAAAGGATCCTTTTGATGCTGGAGTCAACATTGAGGTAAAATTACCCGGGAAGAGAGTTCAAGCCTTAAATCTGTTATCTGGCGGAGAAAGGGCATTAACTTGTATTTCCTTTATATTTTCATTATTAAGGCTCAAACCGACCCCTTTTTGTTTGCTTGATGAAATTGATGCTTCGTTAGACGAGATTAACTTGGCTAGATTTGCTCAGTTTATTAAAGAACTTTCGAAGGCTATGCAATTTATAGTAATTACTCACAGACAAGCTACTATAAAATCAGGAGATGCCATATATGGTGTTTCTATGCCTGAACAAGGAGTATCATCTGTAATAGCAATTGATTTGCCTGAGGAAAAATACCTGGCAGGATAATAAAGCATTTGGAGTGAGTTTTATGGAAATATTTAAAAGATTTCAAAGAAAAGCTAACGCCGATAACATAAACCAGGGTTCAACAGGGGAGGCCAGTCTGAATGAGCCTAAAACTGCCGTTGGAATTTTGGATAAATTCAAATTGGGTTTAAGCAAGACCAGAAAAAACCTTAATGATAAAATCAGTACCCTGGTGAAAAGAACCAGGAAACTGGATGATGACTTTTTTGAAGAATTGGAGGAGATCCTGATCCAGGCTGATGTGGGGGTTACAACTTCTTTGGAGTTGGTAGAAAGGATCAAAAAAACGGCTAAAGCCAAAAAGATCAATGAAGCCGATCAGGCGGTAGAGTTGTTAAAGCAGGAGATTCAGCAACTGTTAGCCTGCCAAGACCCAGGCTTAATGCTCCCAGGTGGGAAGACCAATATCATCCTGGTAGTAGGAGTGAATGGGGCAGGAAAGACTACATCTATAGCTAAAATGGCCTACCGGTTCAAGAGGCAAAACCAAAAGGTATTGTTGGTAGCGGCAGATACATTCAGGGCAGCGGCTATTGACCAAATACAGATTTGGGCAGATAGAGTTGGGGTTGATTTAATTAAACACCAGGAGGGCTCTGATCCGGGAGCAGTAGTATATGATGCCATTAATGCTTCCAAAGCCAGAAAGGCAGATGTACTCATCATTGACACTGCTGGCCGGCTTCAAAATAAAACTAATCTTATGAAAGAAATCAGCAAGGTTAAGAAAATAATAGAAAATGAAATGCCGGAATCTCATTTGGAAGTCCTGCTGGTTTTAGATGCCACAACCGGCCAAAACGCTATTAGCCAGGCCAAGGTCTTTCAAGAAGCAACCGGGATAAGCGGGATTATACTTACTAAACTAGATGGTACAGCTAAAGGGGGTATTGTTTTAGCCATAGCTAAGGAGCTGAACCTACCGGTCAAGTTAGTTGGAATAGGGGAAAAGCTGGACGATCTACGGGATTTTTCACCGGGGATATTTGCCCAGGCGCTATTTGATGAGTAGGTTGGTTTGATATAAAGATAAAGATACGAAAATATGTAATCCAGGGGGGATATTTATGATAAAGACAGCAATTATCGGTGGGACTGGCGTATATGACCCTAAGCTTTTTGATGGTGCAAGTGAGGTTGTCGAAAGAACCCCTTACGGGGAGGCAAAGATAATTACCGGATTTTACCAGGGTATTGAGGTTGCTTTTATTCCCAGACACGGATCTAAACACAGTGTACCTCCCCATCTAATTAATTACCGGGCTAACATAATGGCTTTAAAACAAATCGGAATCACCAACATAATAGCGACAGCAGCGGTAGGCTCATTGTTTTATGAGTTTAAACCCGGTAACTATGTGCTGGCCGACCAGTTTTTGGACTTTACCAAAAACCGGCCTGCTACCTTTTATGAGGGCGGCCAAAACGGAGTGGTCCATTGTGATATGACTGTACCTTACTGTCCCGAGCTCAGAAAAACCTTAATGCATTCGGCTTCAGAAATGGGGGTTTCCATACACAATGGGGGTGTTTATGTTTGTACAGAAGGCCCTCGTTTTGAGACCGCTGCTGAAATAGCAATGTTTAAACAACTTGGCGGACAGATTATAGGGATGACGAGCGTTCCTGAGGTATGTTTGGCCAGGGAGCTGGGTATCTGCTACGCTAATATCTCAATTGTAACCAATTTCGCGGCTGGCATATCTCCTAATATATTAACCCACAGTGAAGTGGTTGCTAATATGCAAAAGCGGACTGACCAGTTAAGGCAGTTAATAATGAACAGCTTGAAATATATAAAATCGGAAAAAGAATGCACCTGCTCCAATATACTGGAAGAGAACGGGATTCTTAAATGATTAGGAATATATTTTTTCAGGATAATACGGTAATGATTCTGGATCAAACCCGGTTACCCGGACAGGTTGTATATGAAAAGTGTCATACCCCGTACCAGGTGGCGGATGCGATCAAAAAGCTTAAGGTTAGGGGAGCCCCATTAATCGGGATAGCTGCTGCGTTTGGTTTGGCCATGGCCATTCAGAATTTTAAAGGGTTTCCCGAAGATTTAGATGATTATTTTCATAAGATAAAAAATCTGATGGCCTCCACTCGCCCAACAGCAGTAAACCTTTTCTGGGCTCTTGAACGTATGCAAAAAACCTATGATAACTTTAAACACCTGGATAAGAATTCCCTGGCCTTGAAACTGGTTGAAGAAGCGAATATAATAGCCGGGGAAGATTTATGTAACAATAAGAGTATAGGCGAATATGGCAATAAATTGATCGGTGATAGGGCCCGGATAATGACTATCTGCAATGCAGGATCCCTTGCCACCTGTGGTTATGGTACAGCCCTGGGAGTGATTAGGGCTGCGGCCAGCCAGCAAAAGATTAAAATGGTATGGGCTTGTGAAACCAGACCGGTTTTACAGGGAGCCAGGCTAACGGTTTGGGAGCTTTTAGAGGATAATATACCGGTTACCCTCATAACCGACAGTATGGCAGGGTATGTAATGAGTTTGCGAGAGGTTGATGCAGTAATTGTGGGGGCGGATAGAATAGCTGCTAATGGGGATACGGCGAATAAAATCGGGACCTATTCCCTGGCAGTACTGGCTAAGGAACACCAGATTCCGTTCTATGTTGCAGCCCCGGTATCGACTATTGATTATAATTTGGCTTCGGGAAAAGAGATACCTATTGAGGAACGCGATCATGATGAGGTTCGCCGGCTTGGAGGGGTATACCTGACCGTGCCCCACGTCCAGGTTTTCAATCCAGCCTTCGATATAACCAGTCATAACCTGATCACCTGTATAATAACAGAGAAGGGCATAGTAAGACCCCCTTTCGCACAAGGGTTAGAGGTGATAAGGAGAAAGGATTGATTGGGATGCAGTATTTGAAAGAACGCCAGGATGTATTATCAACCGCCAAGCAAATGGTCAATCATAATCTGGTATCTGGAACCTGGGGCAATGTCAGTGTACGGGTCAAAGGGGAGGCTGCGATGGTAATTACGCCCAGCGGTTTGGCTTATAAGGCCCTGGGACTTAAGGACATGGTAGTAGTAGGATGGGATGGGGTGATCGTTGAAGGGGATCATAAACCTTCGATAGAGACCCAGATGCATATGCAGATATATAATCGATTTTCCCATATTAATGCTATAGTTCACGTTCATAGCCCCTATGCTACAGCATTTGCGGTTGCAGGGAAAAGAATACCTATGGTTATTGAAGAAGCAGCGCAGGTTATAGGCCATGATATAAAAGTTGCTTCTTATGCTCCCTGCGGCACGTGGGAACTGGCCAGGAACGCGGTCAGCACGTTAACTGATGGGGACCGGGCGGTACTTTTATCTAACCATGGCTTAGTAGCACTGGGGGAAACTGCAGAGGACGCATTAAAGGTATGTGATGTTGCGGAGAGGACGGCTATGATAGCCATATTTTCAGCCGTTTTAGGCAGAACCAACTGCCTTACTCTAGACCAGGTTAATATTATAAAGAGGGATTACCAGCACTATGGACCGGAAAAAGAAGGCTAGGAGGAAATCATGAAGATATTAATAGACAATATTAGCATAATTCCTATGACCAGGCACAATTACCTTATTGAAAAGGGGTTTGTGGTTATTGAGAACCAAATAATTAAAGAATTGGGAGAAGGGGATGCTCCCAAAGATAATTATTATAAGATAATTGATGGTCGTAACCGGGTGGTTTTGCCCGGATTTGTCAATGCCCATACCCATGCAGCTATGACTTTGCTGCGGGGTTATGCTGATGACCTGCCTTTAATGGATTGGCTAACCACCAAAATATGGCCTCTGGAAGCAAAACTGTCGCCAGAAGATGTGTATTGGGGGACTATGCTGGCTATTGTTGAAATGATAAAATCCGGCACCACAACCTTTGCCGATATGTACTTTTTTATGGATGAAGTAGCTCAGGCAGTTGATGTTTCGGGTATTAGAGCCGTTATCGCCCGAGGCATGGTAGGTACAGGGCCTGGGGCAGAAAAGGCCTTGAATGAAAGCCGGGATCTGGTCGGTAAGTGGCACCAGAAGGCTGGCGGCAGGATCAGCTGCTTATTGGGACCCCATGCGCCATATACCTGTCCCCCTGATTATTTGACTAGGGTTATAAAGTTAGCCGCTGATCTGAAGGTCGGTATACATATTCACTTGGCTGAAACCAAGGATGAAATTCAAAATATTCAGAACTTGTATGGAAAGTCTCCGGTGGTTTACCTTCAAGACCTGGGGGTTTTAAGCCACCAAGTAGTTGCTGCTCATTGTGTTCACCTGGATGACCAGGATATTAAAATACTGCAGGAATCCAATACCGGAGTTGTTCATAATCCGGAAAGCAATATGAAACTAGCCAGTGGGATTGCCCGGGTACCTGATATGCTAAGGGCAGGGATCCCGGTAGCATTAGGAACAGATGGGGCTTCGAGCAATAATAACCTGGACATGTTACAGGAAATGAGGACCTGTGCTCTGCTTCATAAGGTAAAGACTATGGATCCGGTGGTATTACCAGCTTATGAGGCACTAGAAATGGCAACGGTCAATGGAGCCAAGGTCTTAGGGCTAGATCAACAGATAGGAAAATTGCAGCCGGGGCTTAGAGCGGATATGATTATCCTGGATTTATCCCAGGCCCATATGATACCTCGATATGATCTGATTGCCAATATTGTCTACTCAGCCCAGGCAGGTGATGTAAACACAGTAATAATCGATGGGAAAATAGTCATGGAGGATCGAAAAATTACCACAATTAACGAGAAGGAAATACTTGATAAGGCCAAGTCTGTGGCCGAAACTTTGGTAAAGGGCTAGATAAGTAGGTGTAATGATGGTTCCTATCATATCATTTGTGGGTAGGCACAATTCAGGGAAAACTCATTTATTAACCAGAATAATACCTGAGTTGTCAAAAAGGGGAATTACAACCGCGGTAATAAAACATGCTCATCATAAAGTAAATATAACCGGAAATAAGGATTCAGAACTCCTTTTTACAGCTGGAGCAAAGATGGTATATACTGCTTCACCGGATATAACCATTTTATACCAGAGAACGGGAAACGAAAAAACTTTAGAGGAAATGCGCAGGGAGATTGGCGGCGGTGTTCATTTAGTAATCACAGAAGGGTATAAGAACGAAGATATTCCTAAGATAGAGGTTTTGAGAAAAGAGATCAGTACCATACCATTAGAATTAAATAATGTTATTGCTCGGGTAGCAGATTTCAATTTGAACAGCGAAGTTCCGGTTTTTGACTTTACTCAGGGCGAGGAGATCGCAGCATTTTTGCTGCAAAGACTTAAAGTGAGGCCCGAATTAAACAATCCTCCCAAATGAATTTAAGTAATATTATTTTTTTGCCCTGAGGATTGGTTATATGAATAATAACCGTAAGTAATAGTGCGAAAAACATGAAGGAAGGCTTTAGACCAATATTGAATAAGTATTTTGGCGGATTATGTAGGATTTTAGGGGATGATTGCCTGATGCAATGGTTTGGGGTCCCCACAAAAGAGAACGTATAGCCTGGAACCATAAGCTCCAAATTTTAATACTTCCTGGTAGGAGGGATACAAATATCGGAGTGAAGGAGGTGAAAACAAAATGGCCAATTATATGGATATTCTTGAGGTTTGCAAGGATAAAAAAGGCGGTATAATTGAATTTTTTCACGCAGTACAGAAGGAAATGAATTACATTCCAAAAGAGGCGTTAGTGGCAGGTGCCAGGGCTTTTGGGCTATCTGAATCCGAAGCTTATGGGGTAGCAACATTTTACTCTTATCTATCTGTTGAAAAAAGAGGAAAGTATATTATTCGCATGTGTGAAAGTGCTCCTTGCCATGTTGCCGGTGCGGATGAGGTTATCAAGGCCATCGAAAACTACCTTGGGATAAAGGTTGGTGAAACTACAGACGACGGCAGGTTTACCCTGGAGCTAGCTGAGTGTGTAGGCCAATGCCAAGCAACGCCGGTGATTACTATTAACAGTGAACCGATTTTTAATGTAAAGCCCGAAAATATACCGGATATATTAGCCAAGTACGTATAGAAGGGAGGTTTTGTAAATGGCTGAGGAAATGCGGGTGCTATTAAAATATGCTGATCAGATAAATCCTGAAAGTGCTGAGGACTATATCAAGGTCGGTGGTTATCAAGGTCTGGAAAAAGCTCGTAGCATGGACCGGAAATCCCTGATAGAAGAAGTTAAAAGGTCTGGTCTGAGAGGACGCGGAGGTGCCGGCTTCAATGCGGGGATGAAATGGAGTTTTGTACCAGAGGCTCCGGTTAAATACGTTGTTTGTAACCTGGATGAAGGTGAACCAGGAACGTATAAAGATAGAATCATATGCGAAAAGAATGCCCAGGCATTATTGGAAGGAATGGCCATATGCGGAGCAGCCATCAACACCAACCAAGGCTATATATATTGCCGGGGAGAGTACCCATTCATTGTTGAGTTATTGAAGAATGCCATAGCCAATGCTAAGGCAGTGGGAGCTTTGGGGGATTTTGATATTGAGGTAAGAATGGGAGCAGGAGCTTATGTCTGCGGTGAGGAGACAGCCTTGATAGAATCTATTGAAGGCCATAGAGGTGAACCGCGGTTTAAACCACCGTTTCCTGGGGTAGCCGGTTTATGGAATGTACCTACGGTGGTAAATAATGTAGAGACATTTGCTTGTCTACCTTATATTGTAACTAATGGTGCTGAGTGGTTTGCCGCAATAGGAGCTCCCAAATATCCTGGGACAAAAATCCTAACCCTGACGGGAGATATTGAGAATCCTACCTATTTTGAAGTGCCTACCGATTATATTCTGCGCGATGTGATATATAAGCTCGGTGGGGGAGTGAAAAACGGCAAAAAACTAAAGGCTGTACAGGTGGGTGGTACTTCCGGAGCTTTTATACCCGAGAGCAATCTGGATACCCAAATAGATTTTGATTCTATGAGTTCTATCGGAGCGGCTTTGGGCTCTGGAGCAGTATTCGTAATGGATGAAACCAGAGATATTGTAGATGTAGTAACCAGAATTTCCAAATTTTTTGAACATGAATCCTGTGGTAAATGTAATCCTTGTAGAGAAGGAACTTTTCGGTGTCGAGAGATAATGGAAAGGATTAATGCTGGAAAAGCCGGTATCAAAGATATCGATAACCTGTTGACTTTAACCAGGGTAATGAGAAAGGCTGCTCTATGTGGCCTGGGACAAGCAGCACCTATTCCGATTGTATCGACAATAGAACATTTTCGGCATGAGTACATGCGGAAATTGAGTTAGTTTCCAGGAAAGGAGGATAAGCAATGATAAGCTTGACCATAAATGATCAACAAATACAAGTTCCGCGGGGAACTATGCTTTTGGAAGCATGTCGCATTGCCGGTGCTGATTTGCCAACTCTTTGCTATGATGAAAGTTTAAGACTGGCCGGCTCATGTCGTATGTGTGTTGTGGAATGTAAAGGAAGGCCGAATCTGTTAGCTGCCTGTGTAACTCCGGCAGATAATGGTATGGTGATTGAAACTGAAAGCCCGGATGTTGTGGAAGCCAGGAAAGTAATCTTAGAATTATTGTTATCCAGGCATAAGTTGCAGTGTCATACTTGTGAAAGCGATGGCGATTGCAAGCTTCAGGACTACTGTTACCGTTACGGAGTTACAGAATCAAGGTTTTATGGAGAAGGGCCCCATTTTTATACAGTCGATTCCAATCCTTTTATTAATCGGGATTATGATAAATGCATAATGTGTACCAAATGTGTACGAGCCTGTGAAGAGATTACCGGAGCCAAGGCCATAAATGTTAAAAATCGGGGGCACCACGCCAAGATATCTACTGCTTTTGATGGTATGCTCAATGATTCACCCTGTGTCTTCTGCGGTCAATGTATAATGGTATGTCCGGTTGGAGCCCTAACCAGCAAGGTTGCGGCTGGAAGAGGGAAACCTGCCCAAAATAAAAAGGTTCTGACTACCTGTACCTATTGTGGGACAGGCTGTACCTTGGAATTAAATGTGAGAGACAATAAAGTGGTTGGAGTTACTTCCAACCGGGATCCGGAATACAGCCCAGTTAACCAGGGGGCATTGTGCGTTAAAGGGCGCTTTGGCTGGGATTTTATTAATTCCGGGGAAAGGTTAACGACCCCGTTGATTAGGGAAAACGGAGAATTACGTCCGGCAACCTGGGAAGAAGCCCTTGATTATACAGCTGAAAAACTTAAAGGCTTGAAGGATAAATATGGCCCGGATAGTATTTCCATGTTCTCATCAGCCAGAATAACCAATGAGGAGAATTATCTGGCCCAAAAACTAATGAGGGCAGCTATTGGAACCAATAATGTTGATCACTGTGCCCGTCTCTGACACTCCGTTACTGTCGCCGGTCTGGGGGCAGCATTTGGTAGTGGTGCAATGACTAACAGCATTGGGGAGCTAGGCAAGGATGCAACTGCCATATTTTTGATTGGAACTAATACCACGGAAAATCATCCGATCATTGGCTATAAGATAAAAAGTAATGTTCGTAAGAATGGAGCAAAACTAATTGTAGCTGATCCGCGCCGTATTGATCTAGCTGAAATGGCAGATGTGTATATGCAATTCAAGCCAGGAACAGACGTAGCTCTGCTTAATGGTATGATGAACGTAATATTGAATGAAGGATTAGCTGATAAGGAATTTATTGAAACCAGAACTGAAGGCTTTGATGCCTTGGTTAAGGTAGTGGAAAAATATACACCGGAATATGTGTCCAGAATTACCGGAGTACCAGCTGAAGACATTATAAAAGCGGCTAAAATATATGGTGAAGCAGAGGCTGGCTCTATATGTTATGCAATGGGACTTACCCAGCATAGTACCGGGACTGATAATGTCAAATCGGTTTGTAACCTGGCAATGCTCACTGGAAACCTGGGAAGACCAGGAACAGGGGTAAATCCTTTGCGGGGCCAGAATAATGTTCAGGGTGCCTGTGATATGGGTGCACTGCCGGTAGTATATACTGCTTACCAAGCAGTAACCAATGAAGCTGTACAAGAAAAGTTTGAAAAGGCCTGGGGGGTAAAACTGTCCGGCCAAAACGGCCTGACTGTAACCGCAACCATTAATAAGGCCCATCATGGTGAAATAAAAGGTCTAATAGTTATAGGGGAGAATCCTATGATGAGTGATCCTGACCTTAATCACGTGGAGGAAGCCCTGGATAACCTGGAATTTCTAATGGTTCAGGATATATTCCTTACTGAAACCGCCCAAAAAGCGGATGTTGTATTACCGGGGGTTACTTTTGCGGAAAAAGACGGTACTTTTACCAATACCGAGAGAAGAGTCCAACGGGTTAGGAAGGCAATAGAGCCATTGAAAAATACTATGCCTGATTGGAAAATACTCTGTGAACTGTCCAGTAGGTTAGGGTACCCCATGAACTACGAATCACCCGAAGAGATTTTTGAAGAAATAAGAAGCTTAACTCCATCATATGCAGGAATATCCTATGAACGAATTGATAAGACCGGTATCCATTGGCCGTGCCCGAATGAGGATCACCCGGGGACACCAATTTTGCATACGGCTCAGTTTTCCCGGGGATTGGGATTATTCCATCCTATAGAATACAAGGAAGCAGCTGAGCTTCCCGATGAAGAGTATCCGTTGATACTCACAACAGGAAGGAGTTTGTACCACTATCATACCGGTACTATGACCAGAAAAGCATCTGCACTTCATGCCCACCAACCCAGCAATGAAGTGCAGATAAATCCTCTGTTAGCTGCTAGGTTAAAGATTGCTGACGGTGAATTAGTAAAGATCACCACCAGACGAGGCAGCATTACTCTAAAAGCCAGGCTGACTAATACTATTGATGAGGGAGTAATATTTACCTACTTCCATTTCAGTGAAGCGGCAGCCAATGTTTTGACTAATGCTGATCCAGCATCCCTGGACCCGGTAGCTGGAATACCTGAATATAAAGTTGCAGCAGCTAGACTAGAGAAAATTTAAGCTAACAAACTAAAAATTATGGAACTTTGGGCCAATCGCATCTCTAAAGCGGTTGGCCCTGTGCATCCTACAGGACTTTAGACTACTAATCTGTTACTATTTATCCATATATTCACTCTTGAAATGCTTAATAGTAGAAAGAACTGGAGATGGAGCGGCTTGCCCCAGACCGCATAAGCAGGTCTTAGACATGATGTTTCCCAGCCTTTCCAAACTTTGCAAATCTTCCATTGAAGCCTGGCCTCGGTTGATCTTCTTTATTAACTCATGCATCCGTTTGCTTCCTTCACGACAGGGGACACACTTACCACAAGATTCATGCTCAAAAAACTCGGTGATCTGTTCAACTATATTTGAAATATCACGAGTTTCATCCATGACAAAAACTGCTCCTGATCCTAATGTTGCTCCTATGCCAGCCATAGAATCAAAGTCTATTTGGGTGTCCAGGTTGTCAGCAGGTATAAATGCTCCGGAGGTACCGCCTATTTGGACCGCTTTAAACTTTTTACCCTGTGCAATTCCGCCACCCAAACCAAATATCACTTCGCGAATGCTTGTATTAGTAGGTACTTCAAAAACTGTCCGGTTCACTACATCTCCAGTTAAGGTCAATACTTTAGTTCCCGGATAACCTTCGGCTCCAATGCCCCTGAACCAGTTGCTCCCTTTTTCTAAAATTACCGGAATATTGGCGAAGGTTTCTACATTATTGACTATGGTTGGTTTACCCCATAGTCCAATAACCGGTGGGAAAGGTGGTTTAAAGCGGGGTTCTCCCCGATGACCTTCTATAGATTCAATCAGGGCACTTTCCTCACCACACACATAAGCACCGGCACCCATGCGCACTTCAATGTCGAAGTCTCCAAGAACTCCTTTTTTCTTAGCTTGATCAATAGCCTTATTCAGTTTTTCAACCACATAGGGGTATTCTCCCCGGCAGTATATATATCCCTTGTTAGAACCAATGGCATACCCGCATATTGCCATGCCTTCCAGAACGCTATGCGGATCGTTTTCCATTATGATACGATCTTTATAAGTTCCGGGTTCTCCCTCGTCCGCATTGCATATCACGTATTTTTGATCTGAATAAGTATTATAGGAGAAATTCCACTTCATACCAGTGTTAAAGCCGGCGCCTCCTCTTCCACGCAACCCTGATTGTTTAACTTCTTCTATTACCTGGATTTGGGTCATACTCCGGGCTTTTTCCAAGGCCTGGTATCCGCCGTTATCAATATAGTCTTCTATCTTACCCGGATCAATTTTATTTAAATTACGCAATACAATGCGCATTTCCTCAGCCATTTATTTCCCTCCTTTTAGCGTATTTTTTACTTATACTCGGCTAGTATAGCAGGAATCTTTTCCGCATTGACATCAAAATAGGGTTGACTATTAATGGTTATAACTGGAGTAGCCTGGCATTGCCCAACACACTCCGTATACTCTAAAGTAAACCTGCCATCTTTTGTGGTATCGCCCATTTTAATACCCAGGGTGTTTTCGAGTGCAGCTATTACTTCACTGGCTCCTGCTATGTGACATGGGGCACTCCGGCAAATTCTGATTATATAACGTCCTCTCTTTTTTATTTTGAAATATGAATAGAAAGTAGCAATCCCGTAGGCATCAGCTTTGGAAAGATTGAAAAGCCGGGCGGCTTCAGTTATTGCTTCTTCAGGTATATAGTTGTATATACGCTGTAAAGCATGGTACGCTTCAATAATACCCCCAGGAATATCTTTATAAGGACTGATAATTCCCTGGTAGTCATGCATTTAAATTCACCTCATTCCTCATTCCCCTATACTTTTTGTCATCTAAACATCTTTAAAGATGGATAATTAGTCTTACGCATATAGCAATATAACTGGTACTTGCATATTCACTTCCACCGGAGGATGTCCTGCGGGTAAATCGATTAAGGCATTACACTGTACCAGCGATTTTAACATGCTGGGCTTTTGCCCGGGAAGAACGCTTACTTCCCAGCCCCTTGGCGTATACTCCGCATGACCTCTAACTAGGCGACGTGTTGTAATTTGTTTTAAATAGCTGTTGGTACATCTGGCATTCAGCTTTTGTAAGACAGCCTTCTTGCCTTGCATAGCTCTAATGACCGGGGCTACAAATAGTTGATAATTAACAAAACAGGCTGCTGGATTTCCAGACAAAGAGAATAGAAAGGTATTTCGATGATGTGCTGCAACCGTATGGCTACCCGGTTGTATGGGTATATTACAGAAAATAATTTTGCCCCCCACAGCTGCAAACACCTGCTGGGTATCGAAACCATCGGCCAAATATGATCTTCCGGTGCAAATCAGGATGTCATTCTGCTCAAGCATATCTTGTATTATGGTACATTGCTCCTCGATACTTGAACTGGCAACAATGAATATGTCCTTAACCAGACCTCCATCTTGCTCAATCAGAACTTTCAACATCTGGCTGTTGCTATCCCTTATCTGCCCTTGTACTGGGGTTTGATGCCACGGAACCACATTGTCCCCGAGACTGAGTACGGAGACCCGTGGTTGTTTGAAGACTGTTATTTTGCCAACCCCGAAAGCTGCTAGCAATCCGATGGCACCGGGATCAAGAGCTTGCCCAGTGGGTAATATCAATTCTCCTTGTTTGTAATCTTCACCTTTTATTCTGATATTTTGTCCCCTTTTAACCTCCTCAAGGACTTTTAAGTTAATGCCGTCAACTACTACTTTCTCATGATTAACAACTGCCTTGCATCCGGGTGGTAAGAGGCCTCCGGTCAAAACCCCCACTGCTTCTCCGGACTTTAGGCTATATTTACTAACTTCATCAAGTCGTAAATACCCTTTAAGCTTAAATAGACTATATTGCAGTACATTGCCATCACCCAATGCATATCCGTCTACCGCAGATTGATAGCCAATTGGAAGATTATCAACTGCGAATACATCTTTAGCGAGTACCCGCTTATAAGCTTTAGCTAACGAAACTTCCTCAACCTGCCTCGGTGGGAGCAGGCTTTGCAGCATTAGCTGGGCTTGTTCCAGGGTAATAGAATTATTCAACAAGTATATCCTCCTCTATAAAAGGCTGGTCTTACCAAAAGGGCAGAGGGGGAAATGGCAAATCCGGCATTCTTGACACAGACCACCATGTCCTAAAGCTATAATATCTGATTTTTGAATCTTATCTTCCGCGAAGATACGAGGAAGAATAAGATCAAGAGTAGTTTTGCGGCTGAAAAGAGCCCCTCCAGGTACGCCACATATTGCTACAGGCCCTTGATAAGCCAGCATAAACTGTGAACCTGGTAAAACAGGAGCCCCGTAAAATACTACTTCTGCTCCTGATTCCCTGATGCCCCGGGGCGTTGCGTCATCGGCGTCCACTGACATGCCACCGGTAACTAGAATAAGTTGAGCCCCTTCTGCTATAAAATTCCGGATTTCATTGGCAATAATCTGGTAGTCATCAGGAATAATAACCTGACTCATCCACCGTCCCCCAAAGGGGGCGATTTTTTGCCTTATGATTTTCCCAAATCCATCCCGGATCTGACCACTGTTAACTTCACTTCCGGTAATTATGACTGCAACCCATAGTGGCCGGCTGCGTTTTACACTTAGCAGGGATAATGGGTTACTACATAGTTTCTCTGCTTCTTCAATCAGACAACTCTCGACTGCCAGTGGAACAATTCTGGTTCCAGCAATAATCTGTCCCTTTACTACAGGACTGTTGTTATGCAGGGTGGCAAAAACTATATTGTCCAGGTTGTTTAGCCACATTAATTGAGATACCTGTACTTGTAATAAACCATCGTGTTTAGCCACCAGGTTTACTCTACCTTGATTAGGGGTTGTCCAGGTTACTCCTGGGCCAGCAGAACTTTGCGCGAGACGTAATGCCGCTTCATCTTCGTGAACCAGATTATCTGACAATTTCCCAACCCAAATGTGTTCCTTGCCCATATCTCTCAGGAAAGGTATGTCTTCAGGGGATATTATGTGTCCCCGGCTGAAGGCACAGTACTTTCTTTGTCCGGGTACAATTTTAGTAATGTCATGTCCTAGAGCCATGCCTATAGATTGCTCGATAGGTATCTTGCGCATAATACCTCCCTTTCGTCCATCGCTGCTTTTAAGTGACTGCGGGTAGCCATCTTATGCTGGCAATGACGTAATAACAATCGCTATGGTAAAGACTTCATTGCCTTCTAGGCAGCTACTCTAGCTGACTGCTCCATGTCCCCCAGCATCTTCTCCGGGCTGTAATCAACGCCTTTGGTTAGTATTGCAAAGAAGACTCGGATCAGCTTGCCGCAGAGTGCGATGATGGACTGCATCTTGTTAAGCGGGTTATTCTCCCGCATCAGGTTTCTTTGGTGAAGTAGCCGAAACTCTTGGTTTTTTCCCAGCATGGCAATCATGGAAAAGAATAAGCTGTGCCTCAGTCGTCTTCTACCCCTACGGCTGATAGTGGTCTTTCCCTTGTGTTTGCCGGAACTGTTCTCTACCAGATTGAGTCCAGCCAGCTTCTGTATTTGTCTAGGATCTTGGAACCTACTGATATCGCCTACTTCGCCGACAAAGGTGGCTGCTGTGATTAGGCCGACCCCTTTGATATCCAGGAGTTTGTCAGCATTAGGTACTTGCATCAGCAGTTCTTGCATGAGCTGTTCTTGCTTGTCGTATTGCTGACAGTACAGGTCATATTCTGCTAGCAGGTTTTGCAAACTGGCCTCGGAGGCCACTTTACCGCTGGTTCGGCCTACGCTTCTGCTTGCCGCTTTTACCAGTCTTTCTGCACGTTTTAGACTGGCGCGCTTCATCTGCTTTCTCCACGTCTCTACAATCTTATCAACACCCATTTCCATGATCTTCTCTGGTGTTGGAAAGCTTCTCAGGGTTATCAATGCCGCGTTTCTTCTCCAGTCCTTGAAGACTGTTGTGAACTCTGGAAACCGGATGTCAAGCCACCTAACGACCCTATTGTAGATAGAAGTCAATTGCTCCTGCAGCCGTTCCCGTTCTGATACCGCCTCTCTTAGTTCTTGATAGATGTCGTCGGGTATGTACACTTCCCGATAACGTCCATCTTTCACCAACATGGCGATAGTTTTCGGGTTATATCTTTTCGATTCTAACCGCACATACTTTATATTCACCAGTTCCGGTTACGGGATCCAGAAAATGACTGGTAAGTTCATTAGTTGGTGTATTGGCGTAATGGAATGACATCCAGATCACTCCTGGAAGCACCCTGTCAGTCACTTTAACGGTTGTAATAACCTGCCCCCTGCGTGAAATCACTCTTGCTTGGCTGCCGGTCTTGAGCCCTAGTTTTTCAGCATCAGCCGGATTGATTTCTGCCATTTCCTTGTCCCAAACACTGCTAATACCAGTTGAATAAGGGGTGGTGACATTGTAATGGTATAGAATTCTTCCTGTGGAGAGCAGGAATGGATACTCCTGATCTGGCATTTCGCCTGGGGGAATATGATCAGATGGTTGGAATAATCCTAAACCACGGGTAAACTTACCGGCATGCAAGAAAGGAGTCCCAGGATGATTATCGTTGGGACAAGGCCACTGCAGGCTCTTTTTATCCTCCAGACGTTTATAATTTATACCAGCCATAGACGGGGTAAGCATTGCCATTTCGTTCCAGATTTCCTGGGGATGCTGGTAATCCATAAGAAATCCCAGACGGGAAGCCATTTGGCAAATTGTTTGCCAGTTTGCCTGTCCTGGGATAGGTTCAATAGCTTTACGGACCCTTTGTACCCGCCGTTCAGTGTTGGTAAAGGTTCCGTCACACTCAGCAAAACTGGCTGCTGGCAGTACTACATCGGCAAATTCTGCTGTTTCAGTAAGAAACAGCTCTTGTACTACTAGAAATTCCAAGTTACTTAGTGCTTTTTTAATATGATTAGCATTTGGATCTGTAAGAACCGGGTTTTCACCCAATATATACATAGCTTTAACCTTGCCTTCATAGGCTGCTTCAAACATTTCTGGGATCTTCAGTCCAACTCTATTAGGTAATGACACATTCCAGGCTTTCTCAAACTTTTCCCGAATGGCATCATCAGTTACAGATTGATATCCAGGGTATACATTGGGTAATGCCCCCATGTCGCATGCCCCTTGAACATTATTTTGTCCCCGCATAGGGCATACACCAGTTCCTGGTCTGCCTACGTGGCCGGTTAACATAGCCAAGTTAGCAATACTCATAACATTGCGGGTCCCGCATATATGCTCAGTAACTCCTAGGGTATAGAAAATCATAGCCTTATCAGTAGTCGCATAAAGGCGGGCTACACCGTAAAGGTCTTCTACTGCAATGCCGGTTAATTCGGAAACATATTCGGGATTATATCTTTCTACAATTTCCTTGAGTTCCTCATAGTTTTCTGTACGTTCGGCAATGAAGTTCTTATCTTCTAGACCTTCTTTGATAATAATATGCATAAGGCCATTAATGAGGGGGATATCAGTACCTGGCTTGAGTCGTAGCCAATAATCGGCTTCATCGACTAGGTCAATATGTCGGGGATCGCACACTACCAGCTTGGCTCCTTTACGAGCTGCTTGGCGCATCTTATAACCTATCACTGGATGTGCTTCAGTGGCATTGGTTCCTATTAGGAAAAGCAATTCTGCCTCATCAAGTATTTCATTAATAGGATTAGTCATAGCTCCACTGCCAAATGTAGTAGCCAGACCGGCTACAGTCGGAGCATGTCAAGTGCGAGCGCAATGGTCAACATTGTTAGTTCCCATTACTGCTCTGGCCAATTTTTGTACCAGGTAGTTTTCTTCATTGGTACAACGTGCTGAACTCAAAGCTGCAAAAGCATCAGGACCATATTGGTTTTTTATAGCTGTTAAGCGGCTACCTATTAAATCATAAGCCTCATCCCAGCTAGCAGGTGTAAAGACCCCATCTTTCTTAATCAGCGGAGTAGTTAAGCGCTTCTCATTGTAGATAAAATCCCAACCGAATCGTCCTTTTACACAGAGCATGCGGCCATTTACAGGGCTTTCCGGGTTAGACAACACTCCTATTATTTTACCGTCTTTTACACATAGATCTAAATTACATCCTGTGCCGCAAAATGGGCAAGTAGTAGTTATTCTCTCAAATTCCCATCTCCTGCCTCTCCCGGTCATACTCTTTTCCGTTAGGGCTCCGGTCGGACAGACAGCAACACACTGCCCGCAGAAAACACAGTCAGATTCGATATAAGGAACATCAGCAGCAGTAGTAGCCTTTCGGTAGAAACCCCGATAAAGATAAGACAGATTATCCTGGCCAGTCATTTCTTTGCAAGCTCTTACACAGGCTCCACATAAAATGCACTTATTGAGGTCCCTGATAATAAATGGATTGCTATCATCAATAGAATAATGATGTTTTTCCCCTGTAAAGCTGCTTTCCTTAACTCCGTACCGGTAACAATACTCGGCCAGTTTGCAGTCACCCATCTTATCACAGGTCATACAGTCCAGGGGATGATTAGCAACCAGTAATTCCAATATGGTTTTGCGAGCTTCAACAACTGCGGGAGACTCTGTCTCAACTACCATTCCTGGACTTACTGGCGTAACACAAGCTGCAGACAAAAGCTTGTTGCCTTTGATTTCAACCACGCACATACGGCATGAACCCATGGGGCTTAAGTCAGGAAGGTAGCATAGTCTGGGAATATCCACACCGGCTACCTCTGCAGCTTCAAGGACCGTACTTCCTGACGGAGTTTCAACCTCCTTTCCATTAATAATTAGTTTGACCATTTCCAACTAAAACACTCCTCTGACTACCTGCTCTTTTTGTACTTGATCATTTCTATGAATTACAGCTACTTCGCCGGGACGCTTTCCGGCAAAAGCTTACTTTTTCTCGTTATGCTGCCAGCAGTTCTTGGGGCCGCTTGATGTCGCTGATCAGCTTTATTGGATCGTATGTGATCCCTTTTGAGAGAATCACGTAAAATACCCGAATTAGTTTGCAGCTTAACGCGATTAGTGACTGCTTTTTCTTTAGCGGATTTTTCGCTCTGGTTGTGTAATACTTGTGTATTTCAGCAAATTCAGCATTTTTAGAAACCAATGGCATGACTGCTTGGAACAACACTGCCCTGAGGCGGCTTCTGCCTCGTTTACTAATAGTTGTTTGCCCTTTACATTTACCTGAGCTGTTTTCTTTTAAAGCCAGGCCCGCAAGTTTTTGTATCTGTTTAGGAGACTGAAAGCGTCTAATATCCCCAACCTCAGAAACAAATCCTGCAACAGTTACAATTCCTACACCTTTGATTGCCAGGAGTTTTTTCACCTCGGGTATTTGCAGGCAAAGTTCCTCTATGACAACCATTACTGATTCATATTGGTTCTTTTTGTTTTGGTAATCCTCGATCAGCAAATTGATTTCAAGCTTTGCGGCTGCGCTTCCATTCGTACATCCAATGGTGTTTTGGGCTGCTTCATACAGGCTTTTAGCCCTCTTCATTCCCACAGACCTTATCTTGGCATCCCGCCATAGCTTGTTGATTCCCTCCACGCCAAGAGCTATAATATCTACTGGCAATGGCGCTGACCGAAGTACGAGCATACTGCTGACGGCTTCAAAACTTGCATATACTTTGCAATATTCTGGAAAGTAGATTTTTAGCCATCTTTGAATACGGTTTTTTACACTGTTTAATTCTTTGAGAATTCGCAGCCGGCAAGCGGTTGCTATCCTCAAATCTGCATATACTCCCTCAGGAATGTATGGCTCGTTGTACCTGCCCTCAATCACTAGCTTTGCGATTGTTTTCGGGTCTTTTAGATCTGTTTTGCTGGGATGGTTGTCATCAAGTTCCTTGCTCCGTTTTACGTGGAATGGGTTGACTAAGACAAGCTTCATTTCTTGTTCTTTAAGGTATGATGCCAATCCAAACCAGTAATGGCCTGTCGGCTCTGCACCTACTAGCACCGCATTTTTGTTTGTCTTTTTCTGAAGGATATCAACCCATTTACTAAAGCTCTGGAAGCCTTCCATGTTGTTTTCGAACTTAAAGACTTTGCCAAGTTCTACACCACGCCAATCAAATGCTCTAGCATAATGTGTTTCGCTAGCAATATCTACCCCGATTACGATACTTTGTTCAGATACTTGATTTAACTTTTCATTTTGTGTACAATTCATTCGAATACTTCCTCTCAATGACTTTTTTTAATTAGGGCGTTCATCGATCGACCCTGTGTGTCATTGTAGGGGAGTATTCTTTTTTTGCCAAAGTCCATTTTTGTTTGTTTACAGGAATGCTTTCTAATCTAATAGATAAAAAAACGTCTCCAGCATGACAGGAGACGTAAAACTATCTTCGCCCAAGACAACCATCTTGAACATAATATAGCCAAAACAAACTCCTTTCCAAGCATGGGAGGCAAACCCGTTTGCAGGTTTACCCTAACGGCCAGTGAACCATGGTTTTAAACTTTAGGTTCAAAGGCTCGGAGTTTAGATTATAAAATTGTAGGATTCTAAATAAAAAATAACCAATAATATTTATTCGGTATAGTAACTATATTTCCTTCTTTAATAAAGTAAATAAACGACATTATCGGCTGGAAGATTAGCTTTAACCGCATCTTAATGCCCTTGCGGGTTTATAAAACCTTTATCCTTGGCTAACATGTCCAGATATACGGTTTCAATATTGGCAATGAACATATCAGTATTACTGCCTGATTGTCTTTCATCCAGGGTTTTTAAATAACCTTTGCATTTATCGCAGATATATAACTGGTAGGGATCATCATTTTCAACCGAAATATACCTGATCGTACCAGGCTCGTCATTGCCGCAATATACACATTGCAGGTATTTAGCTTCCCATTCAGAAAAACAGCGGTCGCAATACATCATTCTTCGACCATCATTTTGTCTTAAACGGCTGAAATTAGATCGAGCATTGCAAATAGGACATATGGTCGGAGTTTCCCATCGGGGAAAAGAATCCTTAACTAACTCTTCCTTATAAGGATTGGCATAAATCCTTAGGAATGGTCTTAAAGCATGATCAAAAGTGAAAATAAACAACTCTACCGGTACCCCAATATCAGCTGCAAGTTCCGCAAGGTATTTGTTAGTTCCATTAATTATTTCACTAGTTATTATCTGAAAATTAAATTTTGGGATTGAGTCTTTAATCTTGTCCAAGGTTGAAACAAGTTCCGGCCGGGTTTTATATAAAAAGTTGAGGAATTCGGAATAATTATCCTGATATAGCTGGGGATCGAGCTTAAAACCTTTTACCTGAACTAATGGTTTGTTTTCGGATAGTACCAGCGGCAGTGAATCAACAGGCTTAAAAGAACAAGCCCCTTTTAAAACGATTTCCTGCTCATTTTGCCAATGTTCCAAACTTTTGTAAAAATCCAGATATCCTTCTGGGAGAGTGACCGGTGTCTTTCTGTCCACTGCTAACACTCCTTACTTTTTTCCATGATATTCTTGCCACATTTGTGGCAAGGGCTGAGGTTAAAAGTACTGGAAATAACGGATATAAGGGAACTGATAATATTGGTTATTTCCTTGCACTTTTTTCCATGATATTCTTGCCACATTTGTGGCAAGGGCTGAGGTTAAAAGTACTGGAAATAACGGATATAAGGGAACTGATAATATTGGTTATTTCCTTGCACTTTTTTCCATGATATTCTTGCCACATTTGTGGCAAGGGCTGAGGTTAAAAGTACTGGAAATAACGGATATAAGGGAACTGATAATATTCGTTATTTCCACTTTACTGATTACAGTTAAATGCCCCGATTGCATAAAGCTCTCTAACAGTATCTCAAAATCGGGGTTGTGTGTAAAGCAATTAGGGGGAATTTTCTTCCCCCTAATTGCTTTAGAATATAATAACAATTTCTCTTAATTTATTATTCTGCTTCCGCCTCGGCCTTACTGCCGTACTTCTCTTCATACCATATAGTATGATGGTGCTTTGCCCAATCTGCTCTAACTGTTCCTTTCCACATACCCCAGAAGGATTCGCCGGAACCGGGATGGAGTGAACCCAGATAACCATGCATACATACCATCAGGGTAGAGAATATCATAGCCAAATCATGAGTCGGGTAAGCTAATCTTACCAGCCAGGCCGGGAATATGGCAGGAAACCACATTATATATCCGCTGAGAACCAGCAAGATAACCATAGTCGGGGTAACAATTGAGTTACCTTTTTCACCACCGTTAAACTTGGTCTGGGGTGGAATTTTAACCTTGAATCCCAAAAACTCGAAGGGGAATACCAGAAGGAACTTGATATCATTGACTCCAAAACGGAAGATATCTTTAATCCAGCCGATAATACCTTTGAAATCGAATACTACAAAAATTACTATAAATAAGGTCATGAATACGGCGGAGATTCTATGAACCAAGCCGGCTCCTCCGTAACCTCCAAAGATAAATGCTAACCAATCAACTCCATCCAGGAATAATACCAAACCGGTAAACAAACAGAGCAAAAAGGTTACTGTATGTCCCCAATGAGTCAAACGCTGGGTAAAATTAAATCTTTGGACTCTTTCAACGTCATCACGATATTCAGGAATCAATTGCATTATTCATGGCCCCCTTTCCCATGGCCACCATTTTTATTGGCTAGAAGCCTGGTTGTTACGAAACTGGCTGCTGAACCGGCTAATGCTAACGGAATTAACCAGCCGAAATACGGTTGTACCCAATTCTGCCAGAACGATATCGTTCCTGATACAGTTGGATTAACCGGTAATCCAAATTTATCCGGGGTATCGGTCAAAACGTATAATTTGTTCAGACCTCCCAATTCAGTCCTGCCGTAAATAGTAGCTCTAGGAAAACCATTGGCTCTGAGGTATTTAACCCTTTGTTCAGCTTCAACCAGAAGTTCATCCCGGTCACCGAATTTTAATGCTCCGGGAGGGCAGGTTCTCGCACAAGCTGGAGTTAAACCTTCTTCTACCCGTTCATAGCAAAGATTGCATTTGGTAATCTTATCTTCTCTCTTGCGATATTTAGGAATATGGAATGGACATGCATAAGTGCAATATTGACATCCAATACATTTTTCAGGGTCGTGATACGTTGCACCCCACTCGGTTTTTGAGTATGCGCTGCGCGGGCAAACTTCCATGCATGCAGGTTCAAAACAGTGCATACATTGGTATTTTAAGAAGTTCCAGTAAAAACCGTCAACCGGATCTTCACCCTCAATAAAGCGAATATAGGTAAAAGTATCACCATTGGTATCCTCATGAGTTGAATAATTGCCTTTAAATGGTTCAATTACTGCAGGCAACTGATTCCAATCTTTACAGGCTATCATGCAACCACGGCAGGCTGTACATTTACTTGTGTCATAAAGGTTTGTCATATTTTTCATAATTAAGCCCTCCTTATATCGCACAGCCATGCTTTGTATTCAGGTATCATAGTATTGCCGTCACCAATGTGAGGAGTCAAGCGATTGGCTGGGTCTCCTTTGGCATAGCCGTTGAAACCAAAGTGCCACAGTACTCCAATCTGGTGCAGGATTTTACCTTGAACCTTAAAAGGCTTAAATCGCTTAGTTACACAGGCAATCGCTTTAATATCTCCCCGAGTAGTCGTTATAATAACTTCTTTACCGTTCTTGATTCCTTTTTCTTTGGCTAGTTCTTCACTCAACTCCACAAAGACATTGGGCACGAGTTCTGCTAACCATGGCAGAGTCCTAGTCATGGCACCGGCTTGCCAGTGTTCTGTAACCCTATAGGTAGTACCGATAATTGGATATTGTTCTGTAGTACCTCGTTTATCGGGTTCCCATTCAACTACAATCGGGTTGAAATCCTGGCTATTAAGAATATTCTTAACCGGGCTTTCCCAAGGTTCATAATGTTCGGGCAAAGGACCTTCATTAACGGTACTGAAAATACATCCAACGCCTTCAGGCCTCATAATGAAAGCATCTGTGCCCCCAGGACCGTTGGGATCGGTCGTCTTCCCGAAATCAGGTACATCATTGCCAACCCATTCACTGCCGTTCCAGAATATTGAAGTTAAATCGGGTACCCAGGGCTTGCCATCCGGGGTTGAATTACAACGGTTGTAAATAATCCTTCTATTTAGCGGCCAGCACCAGGCCCAGTTCAAATAGCTTCCAATAGGCTTGGTTCCAGGATAAGGTTTATCATTATTATCTCTTCTCTTGGCCAGGTATTCGTCACCAGGGAAACACCCTGAATATACCCAGTTCCCACAGGCTGTAGTCCCGTCATCTTTTAATGCGGTAAAGTTAGCTACCTGGGCACCTGGTTTACCGTTAACGACCTCGAAACCATTTATCTCCCGGGCTATTTTATCAATATCTGGATGGCCCTCCCCGCCGAAATCCCAGAACAAGCGGGTAATAGGTTTATCTTCCTCCCGGGTGCTGCCCTCATAAAGCTTCTTAATCCTGATCATAAGGTCATTGACTATTTCCAGGTCACTACGGGACTCTCCAACCGGATCTGCTGCTTTCCAGCGAAACTGCATCCAGCGTCCGCTGTTGGATACGGTTCCTTCTTTTTCATAGGAGCTGCATGCCGGCAGGAAAAATACTTCAGTTTTAATCTCTCTCGGACCCTTTAGCCCGTATACGTCTTTGTCGGTAGCCCTTTCCAAGGCTTTATAAGACCAAAATTCAGAGGTTTCAGTCTGCCATAAATCTACTGCTACCATCCAATCAAGATTGGCCAAAGCTGCTTGTTCCTTATTGGCATTGGGACCGCCGACGATCGGATTAGAGCCCCAGATCATAAGCCCTTTGATTTCACCTTTGTACATCGCTTCGAAAAGGGCAATATGGGCGTAAGGCTTTCCATCGATACGCTTGGGGATATAATTATATGAAACAGCCGGGTCATCCTCTATCCAGTAGCTTTTCAGAAGACTGGCCATGAATTTAGGTTTGTTTACCCAGTAGCCTGATTTCGGGGTTTCAACTCTCAGGTAATCTTCATAAGTTGGGTGCTTCTTGGCCTCAACTGAATTAAGGTAACCGGGCAGTATGTGGTACAGGAGGGCCCAGTCGGTAGAACCCTGTACGTTTGACTCGCCGCGAAGGGCATTAACTCCGCCCCCGGGGCGTCCGATATTGCCAAGTAATAGCTGCAGTATGGCGAAGGCGCGAACATTTTCGGTACCAACTGTATGCTGGGTTGTCCCCATGGCATATAATATAGTACCGGCTTTGTCTGGAGCTCCGGTAGCGCAATAAGCTTCTACCACCTGCATATATTTGTGTTTGGGAGTACCGGTAATACTACATACTGTGTCAATGTCATAACGTTCATAATGCTTTTTCAAAAGCTGCAAGACACAGCGTGGATGTTCCATAGTCATATCTTTTACATAATTGCCTGCCTCATCTGTTTCAAAAGCCCAGAGGCTGGTATTATACTTCCGGGTTTCAGGATCATAGCCTGAGAACAACCCATCATTAAAACTGAAGCTGTCCTTAACAATAAATGTAGCATTGGTGTAGTAGCGGACATATTCTTCATGATAGAGCTTATTATCGAGCAGGTATTTTATCATGCCACCAACAAAGGCAATGTCTGTGCCTGAACGAAGCGGGGCATAGATATCTGAACGGGCAGATGTCCGGGTAAATCTAGGATCAACACTGATGATTTTAGCGCCCCGGTTAATTTTAGCTTCAGTTAACCATTTAAAAGAGATGGGGTGGTTTTCCGCCGCATTGCTTCCCATTATCAAAGCGCAATCGGTATTCTTTAAATCAACCCAGTGATTTGTCATTGCTCCGCGACCAAATGTAGGTGCCAGACCGGCAACCGTTGCGGAGTGTCAGATACGGGCCTGGTGTTCTATCCAGGTCAGCCCCAGGGCTCGATTCATTTTAGCCAGAAGATGAAGCTCCTCATTGTCCAGTGCGGCACCGCCAAGGTGGGCAATTGCTTCACAACGGTTCACAATGATCCCGTTTTCATCCTTGTGTTCAAAATTCTGATCCCTGGTTTCTTTAATCTTCTCTGCTATTCGTTGTAATACCCATTCCCATTCTTTTTCTTCCCATTTGTCGCTGTAAGGTGCTCTGTAAAGAGGTTTTTGAACTCTCTGGGGATTAATTATCTGACGTCCGGTCTCAGGGTCATAGATTTCACGAAGATTCATTAACGCCGAACCTTTACTGCATGCTCCCCCTCTATTAATCGGGTTGTCTGGGTCCCCCTGGACACTAAGCAGCTGGGGTCCATCAGCAGGTGCTCCTTCTTTAGCGTATACGATCAAACCGCATCCAGCACCACAGTAAGGGCATATTGTAGGTACTGGTGTTACACCTTTGGTGCGTAAACCTTTGACTTCATTAGCCGTAGCAGTCATATCAAATCCGAGATCGACTACCGCAAAACTAGCTACAGTCACACCGGTTACCTTGATAAAATCCCTACGGGTAACCTTCATAATACACAACACTCTCCTTTCCGCACGAATCCTTGTCAACTTCTATAGATTATAGCATTTTAATATAAATACAAACAGCCAAAACTAATGCATGAAATATCGTAAAATAAAAAAATGTAGGCAGCAATCATTACATGCAATCAGGTTGGGCTGTAAAAATGCCTTTACAAGGCGCTACCTCCCTTCAGAACTAATTCTGTATAATCCCCCTTACGGAAGAAATTTCGACATAAAAGCATAAAATCCTTGCATTCTTCCGAATAGCAAGGAAAATATAAAAAAAGGTTATACAATATATAACTATATATAATATTACTTTTGTAACAGGATCTCCCCGGTTAATTTAGTATTATACCCCCCTAATTTCGCAACCCCCTGCTTGAATTCCGCGGATCTTATCGCATTAATCAAGATCTGCAGATTCTTTTCAGAAACCAAGTCGGTTAATATACATACATCATATCTTTCCTGGCTTATAGGAACAAAATCAATATCCAGAGCTTTTGATATGGTGTATATTCCCAGGCCCACATCACAACCGCCGCTCTTAACCGCTGCCCCCACGGCCAGATGGGTAAACTCTTCACGATTATAGCCATTAATCCTTGATGGTTCAATACCGGCTTTGGTCAGGAGATAATCCAGCAATACCCTGGTTCCAGAGCCTTTTTGCCGGTTAATAAACCTAACTTCCTCCCTGGTTAAATCGGATAGCTCCTTAATTTTCAAAGGGTTACCAGGTTTAACTAACAGACCTTGTTCCCGAATGACCAGGTTAATAAGTATGAATCGGCGATCTGGCAAGTAGCGGTTTAAATAACTGGTATTGTAATCGCCGGTATTAGTGTCCAGCAGGTGTATTCCAGCCAAATGAGCTTCATTACGCCGTAAAGCCATTATTCCTCCCATACTTCCTGCATTGGAGGAAATAAGCCTGATTCCGTGCTTGCGAATCAGGATATCGGTTAAGAGGTCTATGGATAAATCATGGCTGCCAATGGTGACCAGGCTTTGGTTGATTATCTCCAGTGGTCGGGTTAGTTTGAGCAGGCAAGTTTCTCCTGCCTGTAAGCCCTCATAGCCTCTGGGTATATGGATAAAACCGTCAGACTTAACTAAACTGGTGGTAATTCCAGCTCCCCTGCTTAATGGGTAGGCAATGTACTGTTTATTAATCCTAGCTGCATTGGCCTGAATAAATTCATCTACACCCATGGATGATGAGATTTTTCTGGAAACACAGCACTGAAGTTCAACCGGCTGGGGCATATTAAGCCCCTGTTTTTTAAATAAAATCGGTTTGCCAAAAAGTTCAAATATTAATTGAGCTGACAATGGGTATCCGGGAACACCGATTACCGGCTTATTATCAATTATACCGAGTATAGCAGGTTTCCCGGGTTTGGTTGCCAAGCCATGGACTAACAGTTCTCCCAGTTCGCTGATAATGCTGGCAGTGTAGTCCTCTCTTCCTGCTGATGAACCTGAGCATACAACAATCATATCTGAATTCTGGCTGGCGGTTATGATCGATTTTTTGATTAATTGCTTATCATCGATAATAATGTCATGCCTGAGTGGTATAGCTCCCCATTCTATACATAAACCCTCCAGCATCCGGCTGTTTGATTCTACTATTTCCCCGGGTGCCATGTTTTCACTCCCCTGGTCAACTAACTCTGTTCCGGTTGGTATTATGGAGACTACCGGCTGTTTTATAACATTTACCGTCTTTATAGCGCCTGTAAGGAAGGAAGCTATTTCATACGGACCTATTTTATACAAGCTGGGTATTATCATATCCCGGGCGACCAGGTCTTCTCCAACCGAGCGGATATTCTGCCAGGGAACTGCCGGTTTGATTATTTGAGCATAGTTATCAATAAAATTTACTTCTTCTATCATTATAACTGCATCATATTGTCTGGGAACAAAATCACCGGTATCAACCTCGATATAATCTTGGCCTCTTATAAGTCTAACCGGATTAAACTCACTGGCCAGAAAGGTTTTTGATGATTCTACTGCTATCCCATCCATGGCGGAGGCAGTATAATGAGGGGAAGATCTTACAGCAAATACCGGGCTGGCGGTTATTCTCCCCCGGGATTGCAAGACATCAATTTGCTCACTCTGCAGATTAAAGTAGTTACACTCATTTAGCCGGTTAATAAACAGTTCTAACGCTTTCTCCAGGGGCATATTGTCAATATAAACATTTCTGTTCATTAGATTTCTCCCTATGATTAAACTGCTTTTATTTTACTAGATTGTCCCTTAGTATTCAAAATATCCCCAAAAAGTTAGGAAGGACATAGCTAGGCTTGATTTGGGCGATACTTAAAGTATAATTATATAAATTGTGGATTAAGGCTGGTATCAAAATGGCAGAGTTTTTAAAAGTAATGGATTATCGGGCCGCCCTTCAAAAGTTACAGGCAGTTACCAGGGTTAGGCCGACTGAAATAATTCCTCTGATTGATTCATATAATCGAATGGTAGCGCAGGAGATAACCAGCCCGGAAGATCTGCCTTCTTTTTCCCGGTCTACGGTAGACGGGTTTGCTTTATTCTGCGAGGATACTTTTGGCAGCAGCGACTCCCTTCCTGCTTACCTAGAACTTACCGGGGAGGTCAGGATGGGGTTTGAACCTGATTTTGAACTAAAGAGGGGTCAGTGTTGCTGGATTCCAACTGGTGGAATGCTGCCTTCCGGTGCCAATGCAGTAGTAATGGTTGAGTATACGGAAATGTTAGATCAAACAGTTTTGGTTTATCGGCCGGTTAGTCCCTGGGAAAACATAATGCAAAAGGGAGAAGATATTAAGACCGGAAGAAGCCTGTTCAGGCCAGGCAGTGTATTAAGGCCGCAGGATATAGGTTTATTAGCATCTTTAGGGATAGTGGAGATTGAAGTCTATAAGCCGTATAACGTAGGCATTCTGTCTACCGGCAATGAGGTAGTGCCGATACAACAGAAACCAATTGCCGGCCAAATAAGGGATGTAAATACATATTCCATAGCTTCTGCGGTAAGGATGTGCGGAAATAGAGCGGTTACTTACCCGATAATCGGAGACAATTATGCAGAACTTAAAGAGGCGGTTGCAAAAGCACTGAATGACAATGATTTGGTCCTGATTTCCGGGGGGAGTTCGGTGGGGGTTATGGATATTACCCTGGATGTTTTAATATCCTTTACCGATTCAGAAATGCTGTTCCATGGAATTTCAGTAAAACCTGGAAAGCCTACCCTGGCGGTAAAAATAGGAGATAAACTGGTAATTGGACTTCCCGGACATCCAGTATCTGCTTTAATGGTATTTTATATTTTGTGCCTGCCATTACTGGGACCCATTTCTGGTGCCAGCCTGGAAGCCATTAGTTCCTTGAACATTGCCTCGCAAGCCGGGAGGGATGATTTTATTCCAGTAAAACTGGTTGAAGAACAGGGGAATAGATTTGTCCAGCCTATCCTGGGCAAATCCGGGTTAATGAGTATTATGTCTTTTGCTGATGGGTATATACATATAAATTATGAAAAGCAAGGGATTTTGGCCGGGGAAAAAGTTATAGTACACTTATTTTAGCGGGGTTAGCGGATGACTGATAAGGTGGATTTGGAACAGGCTTTGCAAAAATGCCTGGATATAAACCCGGTTAATGAACATGAAAATATTCCGGTTCAGGAGTGTCTATACCGAGTATGTGCAGAAAGCGTCTATTCGCCATTTTCTATTCCCGGATTTAACCGTTCTCTGGTGGATGGATACGCAATTAGAGCTGAAGACTGGAATAACCTGCAAAAGGGTAGGACAATAGAACTGGAGATAATGGGAGTTGTGCCAGCTGGAACCATTGCCCAGCCCGTTCCGTTTCCGGGTAAGTGTTGGTGGGTTATGACCGGCGCTCCGGTTCCCTATGGTGCGGCGGCTGTTATTAGGCAGGAAGATGGCTGCATAGAAGGAAACAGGGTAAGGATAGAAAGCAAAATAGACCATAAAAAGAATATTCAATCCCGAGGGGATATAATCCAAGAAGCCCAGTTAATCGTTTCCCGCGGGCAGGACATAAAATTGCGTACTATCGAAAAGGTAGCGTCTTCAGGGGTTACAAGCATTAAGGTATTTAGGAAACCAAGGGTATATATTATCAACAGTGGTAGTGAATTAAGGCTGCCTGGTGAGTTGTTGGAGAGCGGACAGATATATAATAGTAACCTGGCATTTTTTATCAATAAGGTTCGGGAAGCTAGGTGTATTCCGGTAGTTGGTACCGGATTGGTCAGCGATAACAAAGCCCTTATTATTAAAGAAATTGAAAAAGGTCTGGAGTTGTCCGATCTCATTATAGTAACCGGTGGAAGCGGCGGCGGAAAATACGACCTGGTTTTGTCTGCAATAAAATCATTTAACGTCGAAATTTTATTTACGGGATTAAAGGTTAAACCGGGTAGGAGTACTGCAGCTGCTGTCACACGCAGTAAATTAATAGTAAACATTCCTGGAAACCCAGGTGCAGGTGAGATAATATTTGACGTTTTAATTAATCCGGTTCTAATGAAAACGAGAGGGCTAAACCAATATGAAAACCGTTGGATTAATGTCAGGCTGGGGCAGGATTTAGCCCTAATAAATGAACGGCTTTTATGCCGGGCAGATATTTTTGAGAATAACGGGCAATTAATAGCCCTTCAGGGGATAAAAAGACCGGTCCAGAATCCCCTGGTGATCGGAGATGCTATCTTGGACCTAAAACCTGGGACAAATAAAGATGATATGGTTAAAGCATTGGTTACATGGGTTTAATTGCTGATGCTATATCAGTCGGTTTAATTCAGCAAACAAGCCTTCCCGTACCTCATTTATACGGGCAAAATCCATAGCGGGAAGGTAATAGCCTTCCAATTCATCATGCAGGCTTTTGGCTGCTTGTATTAAGGAAATTGCTTCACTGATACCAGATAGGAATTGGTTTTTAGCGGATGTAATCAACTGCTGATTGCGGTCACTGGTTATAAACTGATCAAAATCCAAAAAGCGCTTAATCCGGTTGGATTTAATATAATCCCGGTAATTAATCAGTACAGGGGTTATATCGATCAAAGCGACTTTCGGCTCGAAAACTACTATGGCATCTATGTCTTCAGGATCAAACGGGTTGTGCAGTACTTCAGCATAGCTATTATTTAGTTCCAAAAGACCTGAAACATGTTTGAATAGCTGCTTGGTACCAGTTCCGGGATTGCCTTGGACTAATACAAGTTCGAAGTCTTTATCTATAGTGGAATCTATTTTGGTGACTGTTCCCTGGGGAGTAATAGCACCCGCGAACAGATGGCGGGGTTTTCTGCTGGATGGTTTAAACCCGTTAACAAAGTCAGCCCCCAAGGCCAAAATATTCCGGTTGACTGCCCAGCAGTCAGTGTATTCCCAGTAATAGGATTTTAACTCTTCTAACGATACCTTGGCCTGTTTTAGTTTGCTGTAAGCCCGGCCAAAGCATTTGGATATCTCCTGGGTAAGTTGAATAATGAATTTTCGTGACTTTTTCAAGAGGTCCCGGTTCCAATAATCCCCAAGGTTTATAATTTCGTCCACTGCTCCCGGATAACGGGGATCAACTATGTGGGGGTGGGTACCATCAACCAAGCAAATCCGGTTATTACCTACTACAATACCATCCAGGGATAAGTTATCAGATGAACACCAGTGGTACTCGATATCAACTCCCCTGGCTGCAAATTTGCGGGCTATTTCGGCCATAAACGTGGACTTCCCTACTCCTGGCCCTCCCTTTAGGATGATTTTTCTCTCTACTTCCGGTGTGACCATGTATTCATAAAATGAATAAAACCCGTAACAGGTATTCCCGCCTGGGAACAAATGCCTTTCGATACCCAACATATCACCTCCACTATCCATATTCTAAATATATGTAAGTATCCGGTTTTTTACTTTAGAAAAGCCAATAGTAATTATTGCCAGACCAGCAAAGTACCTTATAGACTTATTGCGACAAAATGATACAATATTAGCAAACAAAACTATCTCCAGCAATTGAGGTGCAGGTAATAAATGGCTGACAAAATCTTGTATTTCAAAAACGAATTGAGCGAGCTCCGGCAGCAGATTTCGGAATTAAAAAAAAGGGAAACGGAATGTGCTAGGGCTTTATGCGGTAACGGTCAAAATAATTGTCCATACAGGAATTACACCTCAATAAGTGACGATTATAAAAAGATATTCAAAAATGACGGCCTTGTTTTGCTGGAGATTATATACGACCATAACCAGAATCCTGTAGACGCTGAGATTGTATATCTTAATCCTGTATTTGCCAATATGGCACGCATAAAACCCGATGACTTGCTGGGAAAAAGAGCTAGTATTCTGGGACCGGAATTTAGCTTTATGGGTTTTGATTCTGTAATGCAAGTGGCAAACACTGGGGAACTTAGCCAAAAGATGGAATGCCTGCCAGGGCAAAACAGCTGTGCCGAAGTAAGTATATTTCAACCCCAACCGGGCTTGGTAGCTATTGTATTAAAAGCCTCAGGTGCTTACCAGGAGAAAAGTGAAGAAAGATTTCGTAAGATAGTTGAGATTGCCAATGAAGGGATCTGGATACTGGACGAAGAAAACCGCACTGTTTTCGCCAATAATAAGATATGTCAAATGCTGGGTTGTACCATGGATGAGATAATGGAGAAAGGGCTTTTGGGGTACATTGACCCGGAATGGAGAGAAGTTGAGGAATTACATCTCCAACAGAATAATCGGAGTTCTGTTGAACAGCTGGAGTTTAAATTTCGGAGAAAGGATGGAAGTAGCCTCTGGGGCCTGGTTTCTGCCACCCCTCTTTATGATCAGGATGGCAAATACACCGGTTCCTTAAGGATGATAACCGATATAACCGAACGGAAGCGTACTGAGGATGCCTTACGCTTATCTGAAGAAAAGTTTTCCAAGGCTTTCAATTCCAGCCCCACTATCATGAGCATTACTACTATAGAAGATGGCAGGTATATAGATGTAAATGAAAAACTATGTCGTATAACCAGGCGGGAAAGAGAGGATATAATTGGCCGTACGGCTACCGAGCTCAATCTGTGGCCAACTCCTGAAGCCCGTGACCGTTTAAAGCAAATGGTCAAGGAATATGGCGGGGTACGCAATCTGGAAGTAAGTTTTGGCAAAACCATAGGATTGGTATCAGCAGAAGCCATCGATATCCATGGTGAGAAATGCATGATTTTTAATATGACCGATATAACTGAGCGGAAAAGGTTGGAAAGAGAAATGATGAGGCTGGATAAACTGAACCTTATTGGGGAAATAGCCGCCAGTATAGCTCATGAAACTCGGAATCCAATGACTAGTATTAGGGGATTCCTTCAGATCCTGGCTGCTAAGCCAGAGTATTCTGCTGATGCAGAGTATTTTGATATAATGATAGAAGAAATCGATCGGGCTAACTCGATAATTACTGAGTTTTTGTCTCTGGCCAAGAATAAGCCCCTGGACCTGCAATCCCATAATCTTAACCAAATTATTGAGACCTTGTCTCCTTTAATATTCGCAGATGCCATGGCCCAGGACAAGTATATCAGCCTGGAGTTGCAATCGATACCTGACCTAGTTTTAGATCAAGAGGAAATCCGCCAGCTGATTTTAAATTTGGTCAGAAATGGGCTAGAGGCCATGTCAGCAGGAGGTAAACTGGTGTTAAGTACTTGGTGCGAAGGTAACCACGTTATCATGTCAGTTAAGGATGAGGGAAACGGTATACCGGCTGATCATCTGGAAAGGATCGGAACCCCCTTTTTCAGTACTAAGGAGCAGGGAACTGGACTGGGTTTATCGGTTTGTTATAGTATTGCTGCCAGGCATAAAGCTGCTATTGAGATCCAAACCAGCCCTTCCGGTACCGAGTTTAGAGTACGATTCAAGGGCTTATATTCTCAAAGCTAGGTCATAGCAAAAAGCGGTTGTAGAATAGCGTTGGGAGGAGAAATGAATCCGGGACCTCATTTGGAAGTTTAAGGAATACTGTGTATTAGATGCCGATAAATTGCAAAAACAAGTGAATATATCGTCTATACTTGCTAAACTGCTGGTTCAGCGGGGAATAAAGAGCGGGGAGGATACATATAGCTTTTTTAATAAGAATCTTGATGTCCTTAGCGATCCCCTGGCTTTAAAAGGAATGCAGCAAGCAGTAAATAGAATAATCCAGGCGATAGAATCCCGGGAGAAGGTAGTAATATTTGGCGACTATGATGCAGATGGTATATGCAGCATAGCATTACTAGTAGATTATTTTAAGGCAGCTGGCCTAAAGGTAGATTATTATGTTCCTGACCGGTTTACCGAAGGTTACGGACTAAATCAGCAAGCGGTTGAGAACCTGGCTGCAGCAGGATATCAACTGATAATCACTGTGGACTGCGGGATATCTTCTTTTCAGGAGACGGAGCTGGCCAAATCCCTAGGTATGGAAGTTATAATCACCGATCATCATACCCCCCCGTCTGACAATCTGCCTCAAGCCCTGGCGGTCATTAATCCCTGGATTGACCAGGTGGAAGCCAGCAAATATTTGGCTGGTGCCGGAGTGGCTTTCCAATTGATAAGGGCTTTATCACGATACAGGAATGATGAACTGGCAATGGGTTATCTGGACCTGGTTGCTCTGGCAACTATTGCTGACATGGTGCCTTTACTGGGTGATAACCGGATAATTGTATACCACGGGCTTAATGCCTTGGCCAAAACTAAAAAACTGGGACTTAAAGCCTTGATAAAGGAAGCAGGACTGGAAGATAAGAGTTTGCTGCCATGGCATATCGGGTTTTTAATTGCTCCCAGATTAAACTCAGCCGGCAGATTACAAAATGCCAGTACCAGTATAGAATTATTATTGGCTGAAAATGAGGTAATTGCACAGGACCTAGCTGCCAGATTAACCGGTATAAACAATGAGCGAAGAATGCTGGAGGAAAAGATCTACAAAGAGGCGGTGCTGCAGATTGAAACCTCCGAGTATGCCAGTCAACTGCCGGTTTTGGTGGTTAGTGGCGATGACTGGCACCAGGGAGTCATTGGAATTGTGGCATCCCGGTTATGTAACCGGTATAACCGACCCGTTATAATGATTGCCTGGGAAGGAGATATAGGCCGGGGCTCCTGCCGAAGTCCTGAAGGGATAAATATATACAATATTCTTGATGGCTGCCGGGATTTATTGGTCAAGTATGGCGGGCACAGTATGGCAGCCGGATTGGTAATTGAAAAACAGCATTACCGGCAGTTTGAAGCCACCCTTTCAGAATGGAGTTTGGAACCAGAGAAAGATGCTCAAGGATGCATATATATCGATGCTGAAGTGGAGCCGGAAGATATTAACCAAGGTTTGTACGATTTAGTAGAACAATTACAGCCGTTTGGTGAGGGTAATCCGATTCCATGTTTTTTGCTAAGGGGGGTAGAGGTCCGGCAGGCGGAAAGGTTTGGTAAGAATAAGGAGCATTTTAAGGCGTTAATTGGCCCCAATCGGATTGAGGGTATTGCTTTTGGCGGTTCGGATCTGGTTAACTTACCCTTTGACAAGTGTTTATTTGATATACTGTTTGAGTTGGAAAGAAATCAATTCAGGGGTAAGAATACAATAAGACTAAAAATTAAGGACATTAAAAACAGCATTCTGTCCAATGACATCCGGGATCCCAGATTTTTCAGTCTAATGCTGCGGCAAATATTACAGGAGCTAGATAATGGAAAACCAGTGTTAGTAGCCTACCCCACACACAGGGTTTTAAGCAAACACAGTATCCTGTTGAAAACCTTTTTTAGCCCTTCAGTACTAAAGCCTCTGCATGGCAAACTGATACAACCTCAACGAATTGCGGTGGAAACAGAATTCAAAAAAGGAGCTGTCCGGGTATTTCTCACTACCTACCCGTATCTTCAGTATTATTGCCAGGATAGTCATTTGCCGGGCAATCTGGAGCGGATCATATACGTCGGAGACCACGATGGTTACGAAAAACTCAAGGGATTGGGTCCGATTAAAGTAACCGCATTGACCGATAATAGTAAAAGAGTGATTTGGGAGCGTAAGGATATATGCTTTAATACTAAACCTGCTTTTGTGTATGCTAATCGAAGCCAGACGATAACTGAGTTTTCTGCCCATCCCCGGGTTATGGTTGAGGCTGGATTAACCAATGTTCGCCAACGGCGAATCGTCCGGCAAAGATTCCGGGAAGCAGATTCAACTATCTTGTTGACTGACGGTAACTATACTGATGTATTGGATAACGGGCATAATATTGAAACGATTTTCTTTGCTGATATCCCGTACAGCCGGTTTGAAGCTTTTTCAATGATAAGCCAGATAGCTGCTAGCAAAGATACTAAAGCTGTTGCTCTGTTTAACGATGAGGATTTGATTGTAAATCGAAACTATCTTAAACGACAATATCCAGACTTAAAATTCTTTAAACAGGTTTGGTCTTGTTTAATCAGCTTTAAAGTAAACCCGATAACCGAAGATATTCGCAAATTAGCCAGCATAATTGAAAAAGCTTTACAACTTCGGCAAAATTCTTTGGACTTGGGTCCGTTTTTTCATATACTTACTGATCTAGGCTTGTGTGAGGTTAAGAAAAAGGGTAGTATAATTTCAATAAAGTTTATTTATCCAAAGAGCCATACCATTAATCTTCGTAATTCTCCTTATTATTTGGAGGGAAAAGCTGAAATCGAAGCCTTTAACAGATGGGAGAAGGAGTTAAGGGAACTCCTGGGTGACCATGAATGATGGTGATTATATGGGACATGAAGCCATAATTGAAAAAGTACTAAAATATGACCCCAATGCCGACAGGATGATTATTGAAAAGGCTTACAAGTATGCCCAGATGGCTCATAACGGGCAAAAGAGGATATCAGGCGAACCATTTATCATTCATCCTGTTGAAGTCGGCAACATATTGACCAGCATTGAAATGGATACTGCTTCCATATGCGCTGCATTATTGCATGATGTAGTTGAGGATACAGATATAAAGACTTCCAACATCAGTGCTGAGTTTGGGGAAGAAATTGCTTTATTGGTTGACGGAGTAACCAAGCTCAATAAGTTAGGTATAAAATCTAATGAAGATGCCCAGGCAGAGAACCTGAGAAAAATGTTCCTGGCTATGGCCAAGGATATTAGGGTCATTATTATTAAGCTGGCAGACAGATTGCATAATATGAGGACCCTGAATTATCAGACTGAACGTAAACAAAAGGAAATAGCCCAGGAAACACTGGATATTTTTGCGCCTTTAGCTCACCGTCTCGGTATATTTAAGTTTAAATGGGAACTGGAAGACCTTGCATTTTATTACCTTGATCCTGATATGTATTATGCCATTGCCAAGCGGTTAAAGAAGAAACGCAAGGAGCGGGAAGACTATGTTAAGGAATTAATTGAACATATACGTTCGGGTCTTCAACAGATCGGGCTGGAGGCGGATATTGAAGGAAGACCTAAAAATATCTATGGCATATATAAAAAAATGATTAAGCAAATGAAAAACATTGATGAGATATATGACAAAATTGCCATCAGGGTATTGGTTAATGATGTGAGAGAATGCTATGGGGCTTTGGGTATTATTCATACCATGTGGAAGCCTCTTCCCGGTCGGTTCAAAGATTATATTGCTACTCCCAAGCCTAATATGTATCAGTCACTGCATACCACCTTAATTGGCAGGGGAGGAGAACCCTTTGAAGTGCAAATCCGTACCTGGGATATGCACCGCACTGCAGAATACGGCATTGCGGCTCATTGGAGGTACAAAGAAGGGGTAAACTCCAAGGATAAGAAGTATGATGAAAAACTGGCATGGCTGCGGCAAATTCTTGAATGGCAACAGGAGATTAAAGATACCAGAGAATTTATGGAATCGCTTAAAATAGATTTATTCGATGATACGGTGTTTGTTTTTACTCCTAAAGGAGCTATTATTGAACTTCCTAAAGGTGCCTGTCCGGTAGATTTCGCCTACCGGGTGCATACCGAGGTCGGACACCAGTGTACAGGGGCCCGGGTTAACGGCCGAATAGTACCCCTTGATCATATCCTGGATAATGGAGATATAGTAGAAATAATCACCTCAAAAAATTCCCTGGGACCTACCCGGGACTGGTTAACTTTTGTTAAAACCTCTTCAGCCAAGAGCCGAATAAAGCAGTGGTTCAAACGTGAGGAAAGGCAGGCCAATATAATTAAAGGGCATGACCTGCTGGAAAGGGAGCTAAAGAAAAAGCATCTAAACCCTAAGGAGTTGCTTAAGGAAGATAAATTGCAGGAAGTGATAAAAAAGATCGGACTGAACACGGTTGATGATTTATTTGCTTCTCTGGGAGAGGGGGCACTATCGCCGGCTTCAGTAATTACACGGCAAAAGGAGCTGTTCTTTCAAGATACTCAGGTTGACGATATTATAAATATTCCTGCTAGTACCAAAAGCAAAGCGAGTCTTGAAAGGGAAACGAATGCTTTAAAAATAAAAGGGGTGGACGATGTTGTAATTCGGTTAGCCAGGTGCTGCAATCCTTTACCAGGTGACAAGGTGTTTGGATATATCACCCGGGGTAGAGGAGTATCGGTACATCGCCATGATTGCCCTAACCTGATCAATTATTTGAAGGTGGAAAAAGACCGGATTTTGGATGTGGAATGGTCAGATAAACAAGGCAATTACTACGTTGAATTAGAAGTGAAGGCTTATGATCGGGCACGATTGACTACGGATGTGATGAATATAATTGCCGATGCGAAAGTTCAGATTAATTCGGTTTTTTCCCGGGTAACCAAGAACAATCTGGCCGTTATAAATCTGAAATTGGAGATTAGGGATATTAACCATTTGCAGGCCATTATCCAGCGCATTCAAACGGTGAAAGATGTACTGGAAGTTCAAAGGGTTATACCGGGGGAAATTAGGAGTGTTTAAGGTTGCGAGCGGTTATCCAAAGGAGCAATGCCAGCGAAGTAACAATTGAAGCCCAGGAATCAAGAACAATCGGTAAAGGCCTCACAGTCTTATTAGGTATTAAGAAAGGTGATACTGAAAAAGAGGCTCTTTATATGATGGATAAAATAGCCAATTTAAGGATATTTGAGGATCAAGATGGCAAGATGAACCTCTCGGTATCCGATATAAAAGGTGAAATACTTTTGGTAAGCCAGTTCACCCTATATGGTGATGCCCGCAAGGGAAGAAGACCCAGTTTTACAGATGCTGAAGCACCGGAGGCGGCAGAGCGTTTATTCTCCTATTGCGTGGAATATTTACAGGCTTTAGGGTTAAGGGTGGAAACCGGCGTATTTGGAGCCCGGATGCGATTAACCCTGGAAAATGATGGGCCCTGTACTATTTTACTAGATAGTGAAAGAAATTTTTAAGGAGGACAGTTATGATACTTAAGGGATTGGTAGTCAGCACGATGGCAGTTAATTGCTACATAGTTGGGTGTGAAGAGACTAGAGAGGTTGCGGTAATAGATCCGGGAGGAAACCCGAAAGCCATTATAAGGTTGCTGGAGCAGGACAATTTAAAGGCGCTTTATATAATAAATACCCATGGACATATTGACCACATAGGCGGCAACCGGGGGGTAAAAGAAGCCACCGGTGCTCAATTGCTTATTCATAGAAATGATGCTAAAATGCTGGGCAATGAGGTTTCCAATTTCTCATTTTTAATGGGGAATAAGGTGACTAGCCCTCCTGCAGACAAATTTATTGATGAAGGAGATATCATAAAGCTGGGAAATACGGTAGAACTAAAAGTTATTCATACCCCGGGTCATACTCCGGGAGGGATATGCCTGGTTACCGACGGGATTATTTTTTCAGGAGATGCCCTGTTCCAAGGTTCCATTGGCAGAACTGATTTTCCTGGAGGCTCATACCAGGAGCTGGTATCCAGTATAAAAGAAAAACTTTTATGCTATGATGATGATACTATAGTTTATCCAGGACACGGACCAGCAACTACCATCGGATTTGAAAGAAAACACAACCCGTTTTTATAAAATGAATTTATGAGTTTTTTCTCTTGATATTAATTACGATTCATGATATGATGCATACTAATCTATATTGAAATACGATGAAAAAGTAAAGTAGGTTTGTGGAAGTATACAGAGAAGAGATGTCATGGGCTGCAAGCATCTCCATATGAAAGCAAACTGAAGTTCACTTTGGAGTACCCGGTTGAACAGAAATAAGTAGATCGAGGCGGAACTCCCACCGTTAAAAGGGAGGGGATATCGGATAGTAACCTGTATCCTTATATAAGAGCGGGCCTAGGCAAATTGGGTGGTACCGCGGGAAGATTTTCAGCTTCTCGTCCCATTGAGGATGAGAAGTTTTTTACTTTATGGAATCGTTTTGATGAACATCCGAAGTACTGGGAATCTTTTTTAAGGAAGGAGAGCAATTATTATCCCGTATTCCTAATAATAGCGGCTGATCAGGGTGGTACCGCGGGAAGTTTCTTACCTCTCGTCCCTTGGGGATGAGAGGTTTTTTTATCAGAGGCCGATTGAGGCAGTTGAAATAAGATTTTAAAGCTGCGTAAGGTGATTTATATGAAGGGGGATGAACACTATGAGACAGTTTTTAAACAAAAAGGAGCAAGATTTGCTGGTAAGCCGGGATTCATCAGAAACCATCCGGGTTACCGTGAAGAATTGCGTAATAGGTGGGGAACAGCTGGTGGTTATTGCCGGGCCCTGTGCCATAGAAAGCGAAGAGGTTTTAAAAGAAACCGCTTTCAAGGTCAGGGGGTGTGGGGCGGTAATGCTCAGGGGTGGGGCTTTCAAACCTAGAACTTCGCCTTACAGTTTTCAGGGGCTGGGGGAGCAGGGGTTGAAGATGCTGGCCAAAGTAGGGGAAGAAATGAACATGCCTGTAGTTACTGAGGTTATGGATAGTGAAGATATTGGACTGGTTTGTGAATATGCGGATGTTCTTCAAGTAGGGGCGAGAAACATGCATAACTTTGCATTACTAAGAAAGTTGGGCAAGATAGATAAACCGGTCCTGTTAAAACGGGGGCTCTCTGCCACCATTGAAGAATGGCTGCTGGCTGCCGAGTATGTGCTTGCCGGAGGGAATGACAAATTGATCCTCTGTGAAAGGGGTATTCGCACTGCAGAACCTTGGATGAGAAATACTTTGGATCTTTCAGCTGTAGCACTGGTAAAACAGCTGACCCATTATCCGGTACTGGTAGATCCCAGTCACGGTACTGGGATCAGAAGCCTGGTAATGCCTATGGCTAGAGCAGCCATTGCTGTAGGAGCAGATGGAGTAATGGTAGAGGTTCATCCCAACCCGGAAAAAGCCTTGTCCGATGGTGAACAATCCCTTACTCCCGGGGGGTTCAGCAAATTCATGCGCGAAATCGAGCCTATAGCCAGGGCAGTGAACAGGAGGGTGAGATAATGGCTTATGCGGTGCTTGGGCCGAGTGGTACTTTTACTGAGCAGGCTGCTCGTTTTTACCTGGGACCTGATGCGGATTTAATAGCCACAGACAACATAAGTGAGACCTTTTCTCTGGTTGTAAACAACTCGGTGGAGGGAGCAGTCGTTCCGATTGACAACTCGCTGGTCGGTTCAATTACTGTCACCCTGGATGGTTTGGAAACCAACCGGGTAAGTATTCAAGGAGAGATTTTCCTGGTTATTAAGCAGCATCTATTGGCTAATCATTCTTGTAAACCTGAGGAGATTGAATTGTTAATCTCCCAGCCAACTGCCATGGCTCAGTGTACTGAATTTATCAGAAACCGGATGTATAAAGCCAGAAGAGAGATAACTGACAGCACTGCTCGGGCAGCTCAAATAACCAGCCAGGAAAGCAGAAAAGCTGCCTGTATCGGCAGCTCAAATCTAGCTCAATACTATGGCTTGCAGATCCTGCATTTTAACATTACAGATAACTGCAATGTCACCAGGTTTATTCACATAACCAGGGAAGAAAAACTCAACAATGCCGGGGAAAAAACCAGTTTGATTTTATCCTTACCGGATACCCCCGGTGCTTTGTATCGCACCTTGGAGGTTTTTGCCCGCCGGGATATCAACCTTATTAAAATAGAATCGCGGCCTAATCGTAATCGGAAATGCAGTTTCTCCTTTTACCTCGAGTTCGATACTCCGGCTGAGGATATGGATCAATTATTAAACAACCTTAGGCCATATTGTTTGCAATTAAAAAATCTGGGGTCTTACAAGAAAGGAGCAGAGAAGAACAGAGATGTTAGTCTATGGTAGCTTCAGCCCGTTTTCAATCTATACCAGTGTACATGAATTAATAAGACTTGCTTTTCCCGGATGTAAAATCCTTACCAGTGAACCTATGGGTGGAGATGATAACCGCATTACCATTAGCCTTACCGAGCAAGGGAACAAGGTTGGGCTCTATGGAAGAGTCGAAATTGGGGTGAATTCCACGGTGCTAAACCAGGAGTGGGAGTTGAACGGTTCTCAGGCAAGGAACAATGAAGTTAAAAAGTTGACCCGCCGGTTTACCTATCTGTTGCTGGCGAAGCACCTTAAACGGAGGCTAAGCAATTATGGAATCCTGACCGGAGTTAGACCGGTTAAACTGGTTCACCGGTTATGGGATCAGGGTTACAGCGAGCCTGAAATAATTGAGATAATGAAAAAGGATTACCTTATCAGCCAGGAAAAAGCAGAGCTGTTAATGGAAATAGCCGGCAACAATCGCCCCTACCTGCTAACCCCAGAAAAGGCTCGAAAATGTGTAAGTATATATATAGGAATACCATTTTGCCTGAGCCGTTGTTATTACTGTTCCTTCCCGGGAGCGGTGCTAAATGATTATGACCAGCAGATTTCCCCTTTTGTTGAAACCCTGGTTAAAGAAATGACCGTAGTAGGGGATTATATAAACCATCACGGGTTTAATGTACAGACCATTTACCTGGGGGGAGGAACCCCTACAGTACTTAGCGAAAAGGATCTGGCTCTAGTTTTCCAACTGCTTCACCGGCACTACATTTCTTCTGCCACAACCGAGATTACTGTTGAGGCGGGCAGACCTGACACCATAACCCTGGCGAAGCTCAAGCTGCTTAAAGAGGCTGGAGTCAATCGGGTCTGTATTAACCCTCAAACCACGAATGATTATACTTTACAAACCATAGGGAGAAACCACAACTATAAAGAGGTGATAAATGCTTTCCAGCTGGCGAGAAAGGTAGGGATAAACTGCATCAATATGGATATAATTGCAGGCCTGCCGGGGGAAGGGCCCCGGGAAAACTATCAAACTGTAAAATCAATTCTGGGTTTAAGACCGGAAAACATTACTGTCCATACCCTTGCATTAAAGAGGGGTTCGCAGATGGCTGAACTGGAAGCCAGAAAGGATATCGAAGACTGGGCTAGTGAGGTCAAACAAGGTGTAAGCCTTCTTGACCGGATTTTAAGAGATTCCGGGTATCGACCCTACTACTTATACCGGCAAAAGTATATGAAGGCAAACATGGAGAATACTGGTTACTCAATACCCAACCATTTTTGCCTTTACAATATGCAGATGATTGAGGAAAGACAAACCATAATCGGATTGGGAGGTGGTTGCCGAAGTAAGTTTATTAATCCCATGGACTGGACCTTTTCTTCTGTTTATAATCCCAAGGACCCAAAAGCTTATAGCCAATCAATCGCAAGGCTGTTATCATGCAAAGTTGACAAGCTAAGTGCCTTAAATTAGAATTATCCAAGGAATAAATTAGTGCGGAGGGGAATTTATGCAATTGACGGCTCCCAGAGGTACATATGACATATTGCCGTATGACATCGCTAAATGGCGTCTGGTAGAAAAGATAGCCCGAGACACCGCTGAATTATTTGGCTATCATGAGGTTAGGACCCCTATCTTTGAACATACCGAGCTTTTTAAGCGTGGAGTAGGGGAGACTACCGATGTGGTAATGAAAGAGATGTACACCTTCCTGGACAGGGCAGATAGGAGCCTGACTTTGCGCCCTGAAGCTACTGCTTCCTGTGTCCGTTGCCTTTTGGAACACAACTGTCATAACGGGTTGCTGCCTGTAAAGTGGTTTTACAGTGGTCCCATGTTCAGGTATGATCGGCCGCAGGCGGGCAGACACAGGCAGTTTCACCAGTTTGGAATTGAGGCTTTTGGCAGCAACAGTCCTTATTTGGATGTGGAAGTCATAATCCTGATGACCCGAATAGTAATAAAACTAGGGTTAACTGAATACGAACTGCATATCAATTCCATTGGATGTCACCATTGTCGGGCTGATTATCGCCAGAAGCTGGTAGAGGTCATAAAGCCGGTTAGAGACAGACTCTGCAGTGATTGCCGGATGAGGTATGCCCAGAACCCGCTGCGGGTTTTAGACTGTAAAAATCAATCCTGTCATAAGATGCTCAATAATATCCCTAGAATAGAGGAGTTTCTTTGCCAGGATTGTATAGACCATTATAACCAGGTTTTAACCGGATTACACCAGAGTGGAATAAACTATATACGTGATGATAAGCTGGTGCGTGGTTTGGATTATTATACCAATACGGCTTTCGAAATTCATCTTCCCGGAATCGGTGCACAAAGCGCCGTAGGGGGGGGAGGAAGGTATAACGGATTGGTAAAAGCCTGTGGAGGTCCGGATTTGCCGGGGATAGGATTTGCCCTGGGAATAGAACGGTTAATCTTGGGTATAGATCGGTTAGCCAACAACCTGCCAGCAGACAATAAAGTTAAGGTTTTGGTAGTGGTAATGAATGAGGAGCTGGAACCAGAAGCTATGCAGGTATTGAACCGGCTGCGGCGAGCGAATATATCCGCAGACAAGGATTATATTGGCCGTAGTGGAAAAGCCCAGATGAAATATGCGGATAAGTTAGGGGTAAAGATCGCGGTTATTGTGGGGGAAGAGGAGGTTAAAAACCATTTTCTTACCATCCGCAACATGGATACTAAAGAGCAATTGCAGGTCCCATATGATGCCTTAACCGAAACGATTAAAGGGATTTTGTCCGAATAATTGGGAGGAAGAAAAGGATGAAAAGAACTCACAATGCAACAGATATCAGAGTAGAAGACGAAGGCCGGCAGGTGGTTTTGTGTGGCTGGGTTAATACCAGAAGGGATCATGGCGGACTAATCTTCGTTGATCTAAGAGATCGTTCTGGAATAATCCAAGTGGTATTTAGTCCCGATGTAGATCTTCAAGCCTTTAAGCTGGCAGAACAGATTAGAAGCGAGTATGTGGTGTTAATAAGCGGTATAGTCTGTTTGAGACCAAAAGAAACGGAAAATCCCAATCTAAAAACCGGTAAGGTTGAAATATATGCCAGGCATATAGAGGTTCTTAGTGCGGCCAAGACCCCCCCATTTTATATAGAGAATAACCTTGAGGCTGACGAAAATTTGAGGTTGAAATACCGCTACCTGGATTTACGCCGCCCGGAAATGAGGGATAATTTAATCTTGAGGCACCGGGTAATCAAGTTGATACGCGACTTCCTGGATCAAAAAGGATTCATGGAAATAGAAACTCCCATTTTGACCAAAAGCAGTCCGGAAGGAGCGAGAGATTACCTGGTTCCCAGCCGTTTGCACCCAGGAGAGTTTTATGCCCTGCCCCAATCCCCGCAAATATTCAAACAGATTTTAATGGCAGCTGGAATGGAGAAGTATTTTCAAATTGCCAGGTGTTTCAGGGATGAAGATTTAAGGGCTGATCGCCAGCCTGAATTTACCCAGCTGGATATGGAAATGTCATTTGTTGACGAGGAAGACATACTTACCATTTCAGAAGAAATGATAGCTAAAGTGTTCGCAGAGGCCCTGGGAAAAAGAATAAATTTGCCGATTCCAAGGCTATCCTATGATGAAGCCCAGGCGAGATTTGGCAGTGATAGACCTGATCTGCGCTTTGACCTGGAAATCGTTGATCTCACCGATTTGGTGCGGGATGTTCAGTTTAAGGTTTTCTCCTCGGAAATCGAAGCCGGGGGAGTAGTCAGGGGTATTAATGCTAAATCGGGCGGTAGGTTCAGCCGGAAAGAAATTGATGATTTGGGCAGGATTGCAGTAGAAAACGGAGCCAAGGGAATGGCCTGGATCGTAGTTGCCGAAAATGAACTAAAATCACCTATAACCAAGTTCTTTACCGAGGAACAAATATCAAGGGTTACGAGCAAACTTGAGGCCCAACCAGGTGACCTGTTGCTTTTTGGAGCAGGCGAACCTGAAACCGTTGCTAGAGTAATGGGCGCCTTACGGCTGGAACTGGCCAAAAGATTAAATCTTATAGACCATGACTTGTTCGCTTTTGTCTGGATAACAGACTTTCCGTTGTTAGAGTATGACGAGGAGGAAAAACGGTTTATAGCGGTTCATCATCCTTTTACATCCCCCCGGGAACAGGATATTAGCCTCTTGGATACTGAACCGGGCAAGGCAAAGGCCAGAAGCTATGATCTGGTGCTTAACGGTACAGAGCTTGGTGGTGGAAGTATAAGGATTCATAAAAGAGGATTGCAGGAAAAGATGTTCTCCTTGCAGGGTCTTGGAAAAGAAGAGGTCTATTCGAAGTTTGGATACCTGCTAGATGCTTTTGAATATGGAACTCCACCCCATGGTGGCATAGCCTTTGGCATTGATCGCTTGATTATGTTGATGGCTAAGAGAAATAGTATCAGGGATGTTATTGCTTTTCCGAAAACCCAGAGTGCGTCATGCCCAATGACCGGAGCTCCTTCAGACGTCAGCATAAAACAATTAAGGGAGCTATCGCTTAAACCGGGCATTAAGCAATAAATATTTGGCAAAAATGGCGTTTAATGCCAATTGGTCTATCTTGAAAGAGAAGGGTATTCTGTGATATGATTTTATCGAGACAACGATATATTAATCTAGAATCCCTGCTGAGCGCGTGAACAGCCGTTGAGTTTTTGCCAACACCATTAATAAGGGAGCCTGGGCTCCGTGTAAGGGCGTGTGAGGCCCATTTCTGGGATACACAAAGCTACATGGGAGGGCACCCACCTGCTGCGCAGGTTAAAACTTGAGGCGTCACGGCCTGGTGGGGTTTTTGTTTTTGTCGACTATCCTATTCGTACCAAGGAAGAGCTTATGAATAAAGCCCGAATTTTAGAGAGCATTTATCAATGTTTGCTTAATCACCTAGGGCCCAGGGGATGGTGGCCAGGAGAGAGTAAACTGGAAATAATACTTGGCGCCATCTTGACCCAGGCAGTTTCCTGGAGCAATGTGGAAAAGGCCATAAAGAATTTAAGAGAACTCGAGCTAATCGATGTATACAAACTTAAGGCCCTTGATCCTGAAACACTTGCTACTGTCATAACCCCCGCACTTTATCATCGGCAGAAATCTAAGAAGATAAAAGCCTTTATTCATTATTTATGGGATCAGTATGACGGACAGATTGATGCCATGTTAAACCGGCCAACCCTTGAGGTAAGAAAAGAGCTGATGTCGATTTGGGGTATAGGCCCTGAAACGGCTGACTCAATTCTACTTTATGCCGGAGGGCATAAGATATTTGTGGTTGACCAGTATACCATCCGGATATTTTCCAGGATAGGTCTGGTGCCAGAAAACATTACCTATGATCAAATGCAGGCCTATATACACAACAACACCGATTTTGGAGTTCAGGTTTATAATGAATATCATGCCCTGCTTGTGGCGTTAGGTTCCAGATATTGTAAAAAACAAAAACCGCTGTGCCATGATTGCCCGGTACTAAAATTTTGTAAATATGGCAATCAAAAGACTGGGGATATATTACAGGAGGTGTAAAAAATGTTATACTGGGATAAAGAGATAGAATGCATGCCCCGTGAGGAGTTAGAAAAGCTTAAACTCAGACGATTAAAGGAATCAATTTTTCGAGCCTATACATTTGTTCCTGCTTATAAGGATAAATTAGATAAAGCCGGAGTCAAGCCTCAAGATATTAACAGCCTCGAAGATTTAACCAAGTTGCCTTTTACTACCAAACAGGATTTAAGAGATAATTATCCTTTTAATCTTTTTGCCGTCCCCATGAGCGAAGTGGTAAGAATTCACTCCTCTTCAGGAACGACTGGTAAGCCTACCGTAGTAGGCTATACAAAAAAAGACATAGATATGTGGTCTGAATTGATGGCCCGGGCTTTATACAGCTGTGGGGCCACCAAGAATTCAGTCATTCAGGTTTCATATGGTTATGGCCTCTTTACCGGAGGGTTAGGAGCCCACTATGGGGCAGAACGGTTAGGAGCATCGGTTATTCCTACTTCTGGGGGTAATACGAAAAGACAGATTATGCTTATGCAGGATTTTGGCACTACTGTTTTAACCTGTACCCCTTCATATGCATTGTTCATGTACGAAATTATGGAAGAAATGAATGTCAAGCCCTCGGATTTAAAGCTTAAAATAGGGGTATTCGGAGCTGAACCATGGTCTGAGAGTATGCGCAGGGAAATAGAATCCAAACTAAAGATTGATGCTTATGATATTTATGGTCTAAGTGAGATAATAGGGCCGGGGGTAGCCATTGAATGCCAGTGTAAATGCGGTTTGCATATTGCTGAAGACCATTTTATCCCGGAGATAATCAACCCAGATACAGGAGAGGTTATTAAGGATGGTTCCCAGGGTGAACTGGTTATAACTTCGTTAACTAAGGAAGCATTTCCGATAATAAGATACCGGACTCATGATTTAACCTCGCTTCAGACGGAAGTGTGTGAATGCGGCAGGACTCACGTTAGGATGAAAAAGGTTCTTGGCCGCTCTGATGATATGGTGATTATAAGAGGAGTCAATGTATTTCCTTCCATGGTGGAGAGTGTGCTGTTGAATATACCCGGGGTAGAACCACATTATCTGTTGATTGCTGAAAGGAAAGGGACCTTGGATCAACTGGAGGTTCAGGTTGAGGTTTCAGAAAAGGTATTTAGCGACGAAGTAAGGAAACTTGAACAACTAGAATCCCTTATTGCGAAGGAATTGGATAATGCCCTGGGAATAGCCGTAAAGGTTCGTTTGGTTGAACCTAAAACAATTGAGCGCAGTGAAGGGAAATCCAAAAGGGTAATTGATAAAAGGGAAATATAACTAAAGCAATAAAGGAGGGTTAAGTATGGCCAAACAAATATCGGTTTTTCTAGAAAACAAAGCCGGTAGGTTATCCCATGTCACCAAAGTTCTAGGGGATGCCAACATAAACATCAGGGCCCTATCAATAGCTGATACCTCGGATTTTGGTATATTGCGTCTGATAGTTAATGACCCTGAAAAGGCCTACAAAATCTTGAAGGAAGCGGGTTTTACTGTTAGTGTAACCGATGTTGTTGCAGTGAAAGTGCCTGATTCACCAGGTGGGTTAGCCGCGGTTCTTGAACAAATGTCGGAAGTTAATATTGAATACCTGTATGCCTTTTTAGGCACTTCTGAAAAAGATGCCTTGGTTATATTTAAAGTTGAAAATATTGAAAAGGCCCAGGCTACTTTTCAAGAAAAGGGCATACGATTTTTAGACGATAACCAGTTATACGAGTTATAAAACATTAGGATTGATAAATAAAAAGGGGAGGGGAACCTCCCTTTTTGCGTTCAACCAATTGAAAAGCAGACGGTAAATAAGGAGGGCCAATTGTACGAATATATAGGAAATATTCACATACATTCCGCCTATTCAGATGGTACTTGGAATATTAAGGATATAGCCCGAGCTGCCAAAAAGGCGGGCTTGGATTTTATTATTATTACTGATCACTTTAATCTGGATGGGCTTCGGCATAAAGACTACGGGTATAGCGATGGTGTGCTGGTAATGGTAGGCATGGAAATAAATTCCCGGCATAACCATTATTTGGCTTTAAACATCAGGGAAGTAATCGAAAATAATGATGATAATCCCCAGCTGGTTATCGACGAGGTAAATGCCCAAGGGGGTATTGGCATCATAGCTCATCCCTTTGAAACCGGTTCCCCTTACTATGAAAACGGCAAAACTTATAAATGGAAGGATTGGTCCGTCAAAGGCATACAGGGGATAGAGGTCTGGAATCACCTCTCCTGCTGGAGGGATGGGCTTACCGGTATACTCAGAGGGCTGTACCTTCTATTCAATCCAGCTCGGGCCTTAATCGGACCCAACCGGGAAAGCATTAAAATGCTAGACCGGTTTCACAAGATGGGTTATAGAGTTTTTGCTTTTGGGGGCTCGGATGCTCATGGCAGGATCCTGCCATTTCCCTTGAAAATATCATCTTATGAATTCTATTTTCGCTGCATTAACCTGCATATTATTACCGAACAAAAAAGGCGGTTTGAATTTAATCCGGATCAAGAAGAGATATATAAATCATTAAGGAACGGAAATTTCTGGGTTGCCAATGATTATTATCATAGCAGCAAAGGTTTCAGGTTTGAAATCGAGTCCCGGAAGGGTACATGGATTATGGGGAACACGGTTATTTTTGAACCGGATATGATAATGGCAGTTCGAACTCCTGTCTATTGCGAAGTTAAGGTTTATAAAGATGGGGTTCAATGGACTAGAAAGCGGGGGACAGATCACCGCTTCAGTGTAATTAAACCCGGTGTCTATAGAGTAGAAGCTTTGCTGCTTGCCAGGTTTACCCCCAGAACCTGGATTATCACCAACCCTATATGGGTTGTGTAATGGTTCCTTAAACTGGGTTATTCTTTATTTTTTTAAGGATGTTTCCTTAAGATCAAGGAAAATAATAAAAAATGTTTTCACAAAGAAGGATATCCAAGCCTGTGGGTAGAATTAAAGTGGTGATAAGTGGGGGAGAGTGGTATCCAATCCCACAAATACCCCGCAGGGAGATAAAGATATGTTCTTGGGTGAGTACCAGCATTCATTGGACCCAAAAGGACGGGTTACCATACCATCAAAATTCAGAGAGCAATTGGGGGACAGGTTTGTAATTACTAAAGGTCTCGATAATTGTCTATTTCTGTATTCCATGGAAGAATGGAATTTGCTGGAGATGAAACTCAAGTCCCTTCCCTTTACCAGGGCTGATGCCCGATCATTTATGAGATTTTTCTTTGCTGGAGCTTCGGAAGTGGAAACAGATAAGCAGGGCCGGATAGTCCTGCCTTCTAATCTTAGGGAATATGCCAAAATAGAACGGGATGTGACCGTGATTGGAGTAGGAACAAGGGTTGAAATTTGGTCCAATGCTGTCTGGGAAGTATATACTAAGAATGCCGAGTTATCCTATGAACAAATAGCTGAAAACCTGGTAGAACTGGGTTTGTAGGGAGGCTGGCTTATGCATAAGCCGGTATTGCTGGAAGAGACGATTAAGTACCTGATTACCGATTTGCATGGGATTTATATTGATTGTACTGTAGGGGGTGGGGGACACCTTAAGAAATTGTTGCAAGTAATCGCCGATGATGCCAAAGTAATCGGTTTAGATAAAGATCAATGGGTACTTGAAGAAACGAGTAAAACTGTAGCTCATCCTGGATTAACCTTAATTCATGCTGACTTTAGGAACTTACAAACCATACTAATGCAATTGGGCATTACTGAGGTTCATGGAATAATACTTGATTTAGGGGTTTCTTCATTTCAATTGGACGATAAAAATCGTGGTTTCAGCTACCATTCGGATGCCGACTTAGACATGAGAATGGATAAAAGCCAGGTGGGCACAGCCCAAGATATCGTTAACCTATATACAGAAGAAGAATTAAGGGATTTGATTTCCAGGTATGGAGAGGAAAGGTACAGCCGAACCATAGCCCGGGCTATAGTCAGGTACCGCCAAAAAAAACGTATTCAAACCACGGGTGAATTGGCCGACATTATAAAATCCTCTGTACCAGCAAAATATCGGAGGGACAAACATCCTGCCCGCAAAACGTTTCAAGCCTTGCGGATTGAGGTAAATGATGAATTGGCAGCATTAATTGAGGTACTGCCTCAGGCAGTTGGGTTATTACGACCAGGGGGAAGACTATGCATCATTACTTTTCATTCCCTGGAAGACAGAATAGTGAAAAAGTTTCTACTCCAACAGGCCAGAGAATGTATATGTTCACCGGGAACGCCAGTATGCACCTGTGCCCATAAAGCAAAATTAAAGATTATAACCAAAAAACCGGTGATTCCTACGGAGCAAGAATGTGCGGAAAATCACCGGGCCCGAAGTGCTAAACTCAGGGTGGCAAGCAGAATATAGTTATATTTTATAAGGAGGAAGAATAGTATGGTACAGGCGGGCTATGATTATGCATGGGAAGCCGAACCTGTAAAAAAAACCAGGATCGTGCGGAAAACCTATAGGAGTGTGGATCAGAAGAAGGTTTTTCTTATAAAAGTCGGTATTTTAGCCTTTATATATGCGGTGCTGTTGGTTTATCTATGCATAAAAGGAGCAGTCTTAGGTTATCAAATTGTTACCCTGGAGAACGATATTAAAAGTTTGGAAGCAGCAAATGGCAGGCTTGAATATCAAATCGCGGAAAAGTATTCTCTGGATCGGGTAGAACAAATCGCTGTACAACAATTAGGTATGTATAAAGCTGAAACCCATGTGGCAATCGCCCAGGAGAACGTTACTCCGGTTCATCCTGTTGGAACAGACCATCCTGTAATTGCCGCCCAGGATTCCAACCAAAAACCATTGGAAAAACTATACGCAGGGTTAGTTGTTTTAGCTGCCAGGAATAACTAATAACAAAGAGGTGGGGATAATGCAGACCACCGGTTTGCTCGTAAGAAAGCGTATAGCAACGCTTTTTTTCTTATTTGCATTTGGCTTATTCTCCCTTGGGGGGAGGGTATTCTGGGTGCAGTTTGTTCGCGGGGCAGAACTATCTGAAAAAGCAATCCAAAACCGGATGAGAAATGTTCCCGTAGAGTCAAAAAGAGGGATTATTTATGATCGTAATGGCAAAGAACTGGCCATATCTATTAGTGCTGATTCCATATATGCGATACCGGCAGCAGTTATAGAATCGGGCCGAGAAAGCGAAATCGCTTCTCACCTGGCCAGAATACTGGAAATGGATGCCGATGCTCTTCTGGCTCGCCTAACTAAACACAGTTCTTTCGAGTGGCTGAAAAGAAAGGTCACGCCTGAACAATCCAAAGAGATAAGGGAGCTGGATTTGCCTGGTATCGGTATAACTGAAGAAAGCCGGCGCCACTATCCTAAGGGTACACTGGCATGCCATGTTCTTGGTATTTCGGGGGTTGATAACACCGGTCTAGAGGGAATTGATTTCTATTATAATGATTTGGTTGGCGGTACTCCGGGCCGGATTATAATCGAACACGATGCGGCCAACCGGCCTATTCCTGAAGCGGTTCACCAATTTATTCCGCCAGTAGATGGAGCCAATCTGGTCCTGACCATAGATGAGACTATACAGTATATTGTAGAAAGGGAATTGGAAAAGGTATTTAAAGAGCGTAAAGCAAAATCAGCCTGCGCTATTATTATGGACCCATCAACCGGGGAAATATTGGCCTTGGCTTCCAGACCGAATTTTGATCCCAACAATTATTCTGAATATCCTGATGCTAATCGAAGGAATTTCGCCATAAATGACTCGTATGAGCCTGGATCCACCATGAAAATTGTCACTTCAGCTATGGCCATGCAGGAGCAGGTTGTTGATGAAAACAGCAAATTCTTTTGTCCGGGATATATAAAAGTAGGCCGTGAAACTATTGGTTGTGCTAATCGGCGTGCCCACGGAAACCAAACTTTTGCCGAGATAGTCGAAAACTCCTGCAATGTAGGCTTTGTCCAGGTGGGACTGGATTTAGGTTTGGAAGCCTACTATAAATACCTTTATGCCTTTGGCTTTGGCCAGCCCACTGGCATTGATTTGCCCGGTGAAGCTGCCGGGATTCTAGTGCCGAAAAGCCGGGCGAAACAGATTGATTTAGCCACTATGTCCATGGGTCAGGCTAATGCAGTAACCCCTATTCAATTGCTTACAGCGGTTTCGGCTGTGGCTAATAACGGCAAATTGATGAAACCATACTTAGTAAAACAGGTTATTGACAATGATGGGAAGATTGTTAAAGAAAATCAACCAACAGTAGTCCGGGAAATCCTGTCGGAAAAAGTGGCCGATGATTTGTGTATGATCCTGGAGGGAGAAGTAACCCAGGGTACGGGATTGAACGCCTATATTGAAGGCTATCGAGTTGCAGGGAAAACCGGCACGGCTCAAAAGGTGTCGCCAACCGGCGGCTATATGGCCAATGAATATGTTGCATCTTTTATCGGTTTTGCACCTGCAGATAATCCAAGGTTATTGGGAATAGTAGTAGTAGATGCTCCCCAGGGATACCCTTATTATGGAGGTTGGGTGGCAGCACCAGCTTTACGGGAAATCTTCAGGGATTCATTAAGATACCTGGGAGTGCCTTTATATATGCCTGAGGATAGTGAGACGGAAAAATCACAGCCCAAGCAGATGGTAGTGCCGGATGTAATTAATTTGCCCCTTTCCGAGGCCATCACCATGATTAATCAAAGGGGATTTAAGGCCAAAGTAATTGGGGATGGCAATATAGTTTGGCAACAGGTTCCGAAACCGCAAACCAGGTTAAACAGCGGTTCAGAGATAACCATACATTTGTCTGCCTTTGAACAAGGAGATGAGGACGGAGAGGTGACTATTCCTGATCTAACCGGCAAATCAATGAAGGAGGCTGCCAAGATACTATCTGACTTGGGATTACACCTGCTTCCAGAAGGATACGGACTTGCATTTCAGCAATCGCCTGAGCCGGGCAGAGTTGTGACTAGAGGTTCATCAATTAAAGTCAAATTTCAGCCAGTAGGGGAATAAGTCTGGCGGAAAACCTTGTCAGCCTGAAGAAAAGGGGAGATGAAATGAATCTTGATCAATTACTGGCAGGTATAGATTATTTACCGGTTAAAGGTAAACTTGATGTGGAAATTCATGGGGTCTATTATGATTCGCGAAGGGTTACTCCTGGCTCATTGTTCGTGTGTATAACCGGATTTAAGACAGACGGCCATTTGTATATTAAACAAGCCATTAATAATGGGGCAATAGCAATTCTAGCCGAAAGGGAAATTGCTACCGAGGGCGATATTGCCTATATTCTGGTTCCTGACACCCGTAAAGCTCTGCCAATTGTGGCGGCTCACTATTACGGACATTGTTCCCGGTTTATGCGGGTTGTTGGAATTACCGGTACCAATGGCAAGACTACAACTGCTCACTTAATTAAAGCTATACTGGATGAGGCGGGTAAAAAGACCGGTATTATCGGTACTCTTTATGCGGAAATTGGAGATGATAGGCGAGTTTTAGGACATACCACCCCAGAAGCCCTGGAAATTGAAGATTTTATGAACTTCAGTTATAAGCAGCAAGCGGAGTACATAATAATGGAAGTTTCATCCCATGCCCTGGAGTTAAGCAGGGTGGATAAGATATATTTTAATACGGCTATACTGACCAATTTAACCCAGGATCATCTAGATTATCATGGAGACATGGATAATTATCGCCGGGCAAAAATCAGGCTCTTTTCCATGATTCCTAAAGCCGAGGGCAACTTTTGCATTGTAAATGCCGATGATGAATCGGCAAATTATTTTATCAAAGAGGATGGTCCTCTGTATCTAACCTACGGGGTAAAGAATCCTGCCGATATAAGGGCTGCGGATTTGGAAATCAGTTTGGAGGGGAGCCGTTTCCAGGTAATATACAAAGACCAGAAATTCTTGATTAGGACTAAATTAATCGGTCTTTTTAGTGTTTATAACGCCTTGGCGGCTATCGCTTTTGCCCTTCAGGAAGGTATAGACATAAAGACCATAAAGGCAGCCCTCAAAAAGGTAGAAGGGGTTCCCGGCAGGTTTGAACCGGTTAGTTGCGGACAGAATTTCACCGTGCTAGTTGATTACGCCCATACTCCTGACGGCTTGGAAAACATTCTAAAAACTGCCCGCCAAATAGCGGAAAACCGGGTAATTACTGTTTTCGGTTGCGGTGGGGATAGGGATAGGACAAAGAGACCCATAATGGGGAAGATTGCGGCTAGTTACAGTGATTTTTGTATTATTACCTCTGACAACCCCAGGAGTGAGGAACCGGAAGCAATAATACGGGAAATATGTTCGGGGATAGAGAGTGTAGATAATTGCCGGTATGCTATTATTGTTGATCGAAGGGAAGCTATCAGACATGCTGTTTACCTAGCCAAGGAGAAAGATCTGGTTATCATAGCCGGAAAAGGACACGAGACTTATCAAATAGTGAAGGACCAGGTATTGGAATTTGATGATCGGAAAATTGCCGCTGAATTTTTGAAAGGGAAAGTCTCCAATGCAGATTAGGGTTAGATTTATATGCTCCAGTACCGGTGGCAAACTAATATATGGGGACCCCAATATGCTAATATCCGGGGTTTGCATTGACTCCAACCATGTTTTACCTGGGGCAGTTTTTTTTGCCTTAAAAGGCCAAAGACACGATGGGCACGACTTTGCTGAAGAGGCCTTAAACAAGGGGGCATCTGCCGTAGTCATTTCAGATCCTGCCAGGATTCCTGATTACCCCTCAAGGGAAAAAGCGGTAATACTGGTAAAAGATACCCGAAAGGCATTGCAAGATTTGGCTGCCCAATATCGTATCCAGTTTAATCTAACGGTTGTAGCGGTTACCGGGAGTGTAGGAAAAACAACTACCAAAGATCTGGTTGCTTTGTGCCTGCAGACTAAATATAAAACCTTAAAGACAGAAGGAAATTTAAACAATGAAATTGGCTTACCCCTAACGGTATTGAATTTGACTTCCGATTTTAAGGCAGCAGTCTTGGAGCTGGCTATGAGAGCCAGGGGGGAGATAAGCCAGTTGTCCAGCATTGCCAAGCCTAATATCGCATTAATAACCAATGTTGGCCCTGTACACCTTGAAACCCTGGGTAATATAGAGAATATAGCCAGAGCCAAGTGTGAAGTCTTAGAATCAATTCCCCCGGAAGGGTTTGGGCTGATAAACGGTGATAATAGGGTGCTCTTGGAGGAAGCTGATAAATATCCTTGTACAAAGTATACCTTCGGTTATAATAAAGGCTGTGATTTTCGAATAAAGACAGCCGATATAGATGACCAGAACCTCATAATCAAAGCTGAGATGTTGGGTAAGGAAGATATGATCAGCTTTCCTATTCCCAGTAAAAGGCTGGCTCCTAATGTAGTAGCGGCAATGGGATTAAGTTATTTGTTGGGCCTTGATTTATCCTCAAGCAAAAAAGCCTTAATGGATTACCGGCCAAGTGGTAACCGGCTTAACCTTACTAATTTGGCTGAGGGTGGATTGGTTATTAACGACACCTATAATGCTAACCCGTTATCTATGGCTTTAGCTATCGAAACTGCCAAGGAAATTGCAGGAGGGCGTAAGCTGGTAGCTGTACTTGGTGATATGTTTGAACTGGGTGAATATGAGACACAGGGACATATAGAGGTTGGCCGCAAAGCAGCAGAAGCGGGATTCAACATCCTGATAGCAATTGGCAAGCGTTCAGAGGCTATTGCCAAGGGGGCCTTAGAATCAGGCATGATGCCGGAAAACATATTTCATTGCCTATCTAAAGAGGATGGTTTGCAAATACTCAGAAGGGTTGGTTCTAAAAAGGATGTGACACTGTTCAAAGCGTCTAGAGGAATGCAGATGGAAACTCTTCTGGAGGATTGGTTGCATTGATTATTCATAGTTGGAGGTACTAAGGTGCAAGCAGTTTTGATTAGTACTCTACTAGCCGCCGGTATAGCCATTGCCATAACTTTAATGATAGGGCCTTTTATGATCCCTTTTCTGTCCCAGCTTAAAATGGGCCAAAATATTCGAAAGGAAGGGCCGGTTAGACATTATGCCAAGGCTGGTACTCCAACTATGGGCGGCATAATAATCATCACTTCCATTTTCGCTTCTTGTTTTATCATGGTTGGTACAGGCACTGAGGCTCTGACCGCGGTATTTATTATGCTGGCCCTTGGCGGAGTTGGTTTTTGGGATGATTATATTAAAGTGGTTTTGAAACGCTCGCTGGGGCTGCGGGCCAGGGAAAAGCTGGGATTGCAGCTTCTGATTGGGTTGTTTTTTGGCCTGCTGTTAGTCTTTTATTTCGACCGGGGGACAGATATAATTATACCGTTTACCGGTGCGGTTATTGACCTTGGAATATTGTATATTCCATTCCTGATTCTGGTTATGCTTTCAGCAGCTAATGGAGTTAATCTTACTGATGGATTGGATGGATTGGCAGCAGGAGTAACTTTTTTTGCAGCCATTGCCTTTGCAGCCATTTGCTTTATTACTTCCCATTATGATTTAACCGTATTTTGTGGTGCTTTAGCCGGTGCCTGCGTTGGGTTTTTAGTATTTAACCATTACCCAGCAAGAGTATTCATGGGTGATACAGGCTCCATGGCTTTAGGCGGAGCGGTAGCAGCAGTAGCCGCTCTTACTAAAACTGAGATTGCGCTAGTTATTATTGGAGGCGTTTATGTAATTGAAACCTTATCGGTGATTATACAAGTTATCACTTATCAAACCATTGGCAAACGGGTTTTTTTAATGAGCCCCCTTCACCACCATTATGAATTAAAGGGGATGCATGAAACCAGGGTAGTGAAACTTTTCTATGTTTTGGCTTTTATGTTTGCAGTGGCGGGGTTCTTCAGCATTAAGGTTATGGGATAGGAAGTGTTTTTATATTGGAATTTAAAGGGAGAAAGGTTCTAGTTATAGGTATTGCCCGCAGTGGCATATCGGCAGCTAAAGTTCTACACCAGCGTGGAACTATAGTAGATGCTTGTGATCAAAAGGTTGTGTCCCAATTGGGGACCAAATATCATGACATAAGGCCATTTTGCCGGCAGGTCCATACTGGAGGTTACCCCAGGGTGGCTGGTAATTATGATTTAGTGGTGGTAAGCCCCGGCGTACCTCTTGAAATTAGACCAGTTATAGAGGCAGAGCAAGTGGGGATTCCGGTTATAGGGGAGGTAGAATTGGCTTATCTTATTAAGCCCAGTAAGGTTACCTTTTTAGCCATCACCGGAACCAACGGAAAAACCACTACCACTTCTTTGCTGCAGTTTATCCTGGCCAATGATGGTAAAAAATCAATATCGGCAGGAAATATTGGTGTCCCCTTGACTTCTCTGATGAATGAGTTAGAGCAGGGATATATTTCGATTGAAATGTCAAGTTTTCAATTGGCTACTACCCAAACCTTCAAACCCAAAATATCCGGGCTACTGAATATTACGCCCGATCACCTTGACCGCCATCATACCATGGAAGCTTATGTTCAGGCCAAAGCTAAAATACTTGCTAATCAAACCAGCAGTGATTTCACAGTATTAAACTATGATGACCCAACGGTCTGCCGCTTGGCTGCAGGATGCCGCTCCCAAGTGGTATATTTTTCCCAGGAAAAAATCCTGGAAAAGGGAACCTTTATAAAAAACGGAAAGATTATATATGCCGATAACGGCCAGACCATCGAAATATGCGCGGTTGATCGGGTACTGCTTAGGGGAAAACACAACCTGGAAAATGTGCTATGTGCGGTTACCATGGCCATACTGGCTGATACTGGTATTGATACGATTGCCAGCAGCCTTATGGCTTTTCCCGGGGTAAGGCATAGGATGGAAGAAGTTTTAACCTATAAGGGAGTATTATATGTAAACGATTCCAAAGCTACCAACCCTGAATCAGCGGTAAAGGCCTTGGAATCCTTTACTCGTCCCATAATCCTTATTGCAGGCGGCAGAAACAAGGGATCCAGCTTTGCTGGATTTGCTCAGGTGGTACGAGAACGGGTAAAAGCCCTGGTTCTAGTGGGGGAAGCTAAAGCAGAGATCAAAAGCGCAGTCATCGATGCGGGCTTTGCGAATATATATGAGGTAGAAGATTTTGCTGCAGCCATTATCACAGCTCATAAACTAGCGGGGTATGGAGATATTGTGCTATTATCTCCTGCCTGTGCCAGCTGGGATATGTTTGAGAGCTATGAGCATCGCGGCGATTCTTTTTGCCATATAATACGGGATATAACCGCTAGGGGTTAGAAATAGGTTTTTACGGGGGGAATAATAATTGAGACTTAAGAAGGGACCACCCGATTTTATCCTGTTTATTGTAACTCTTTTCCTTTTAGGAATCGGTTTAGTAATGGTTTTCAGTTCCAGTGCGGTTACTGCAAGTGTGCGTTATGGTGATGCCTATTTTTTCTTCAAGCGGCAGCTTCTTTGGGCCTTTTTAGGCTTAATCGCCATGATTGTGGTTATGAAGATTAATTACTTGCGCCTGAGAGACTTTGCCTTACCAGCTCTAATAATCACCCTGGTGTGTCTGGTAGTTGTAATCACTCCTCTGGGTATTGAAACCAAAGGATCAAGCCGGTGGTTAAACCTGGGGGTTGCAAGTTTTAGCCCTTCTGAATTGGCCAAATTAGGTATGGTAATGTTCCTGGCCAAGGCTTTGGACTCCAACCTGGATAACATCAGGTCTTTTACCCACGGGATATTGCCTTATATAGGGTTATTAGCCTTAGTAAGCGCATTAATAATGAAGCAGCCGGATCTTGGCACCGCTTTTGCTATTTCCGGAACAGTATTTTTTATGCTTCTGGTTGCCGGGGCAAAATGGTCTCATTTAATATTGCTTGCCAGTCTAGGAGTTGGAGCCATAGTTGCTGCAATTGCCGTAGCTCCTTACCGTATGGAACGGTGGCTGGCTTTTTTAGATCCATGGAAATATCCCACCGACGAGGGGTTTCAGACCATACAATCCCTCTATGCCCTGGGGTCCGGGGGATTGTTCGGAATGGGACTGGGTAGAAGCCGGCAGAAGTTCTTTTATTTACCTGAGCAGCATACCGATTTCATTTATGCAATTATCGGAGAGGAATTAGGATTTATCGGGGCTTTTTTGGTTATTGCCCTGTTCTTGTTGTTTGCCTGGAGAGGGTTTAAAATTGCTATTAATGCCCCAGATACCTTTGGGAGTCTTCTGGCAGCTGGAGTTACCATAATGATTGTATTTCAGGCCGCTATTAATATAGGGGTTGTCTCAGGGGCACTTCCGGTCACAGGCATTACCTTGCCCTTCATAAGCCATGGCGGAACCTCACTGCTGTTTTCCATGATCGGGGTAGGGTTACTGCTAAATATCTCCCGTTATAGTACATATAGATAGGAAGGATTAATGAGATGAGAGTAGTATTGACCGGAGGGGGAACAGGTGGACATATATATCCGGCCTTGGCTATCGGACATGGAATTAAGCAAGTAAACCCAGAGGCTAAAATACTGTATATTGGCTCCAAAAATGGAATGGAAAGCCAAATCGTACCACGGGCTGGCTTTAATTTTAAGGCCATTGATATAAGCGGTATAAACCGTTCCTCTATGCTAAAAGCGTCCAGGGCTTTGATACGATTCCCCTCAAGTGTATTTCAAAGCTGGAATTTGTTAAAATCGTTCCAACCTGATGTTGTGGTTGGAACCGGTGGGTATGTTTCCTTCCCGGTGGTAATGGCTGCCACTTTTCAAACCTGTAAAACCGTAATTCACGAGCAGAACGCTGTACCTGGTCTGGCCAACCGGAATTTAGCTAAAAGGGTTGACTGGGTATTGTTAACTTTTCCGGAGGCGAAGAACCACTTATCAGCGAAAAATATAAAGGTTACCGGGCTGCCGGTGAGACAAGAGCTCCTTCAGGTCAATAGAGAAGAGGCTAGAAAAAAATTTGATTTCAGTCCCCAAATTTTTACCCTGATTGCCTTCGGAGGCAGTCGGGGGGCTATGAGTATAAACCGGGCTATGCTTGAGATGCTTGATAAATACTTAAATATAGATATTCAGATTATATGGATTACCGGAGATGCCGGTTATGAAGATATAAGAATGGAACTCGCAGAACGTCAAGCCAAAAAGAATTATAGAATAAAACTGTTTTTGGCTCCCTACTTATACAATATTGAGGAAGCTCTGGCAATTGCTGATTTAGCAGTATGCAGAGCCGGAGCAAGTACCATATCTGAACTTGCCATTTTAGGGCTGCCTGCAATTCTTATTCCCTATCCTTACGCAGCCGATAATCACCAGGAAAAAAATGCCAGGGCTTTGGTAGCCAAGAAGGCTGTAGACATGGTTATTGATGAGTTCCTTGATGGATATACTTTAAATAAGAAGGTTAGTAAGTACTACAATAATCCCTCATTATTAGCGGAGATGAAAACTAATCTACAAAAAGAAGCCAGGCCCGATGCATTGAGGGACATTATTAATACAATTATTGAAATGTAATCAGCAATTTATTGAGGACAGGCTATTAATAAATGTAACCACTTCTGTTAATTGTGCATACTATATGGTGTACTGGTAATGATAGAGGAGAAGGAGATGAGGAAATGATCACTATGCCACACCAATGGATTCATATGGTTGGAATAGCTGGAGCAGGAATGAGCGGAATAGCCCAGGTACTCGTTGAAAAAGGATTCAAAGTTAGTGGTTCTGATCTGCAGGTAAACAGTATAACAAAAAGACTAGAGGAAATAGGAATAAAAATCTATAAGGGTCATTCTTCATCTAATTTAAAGGAGGGAGTTGATCTATTAGTAGTATCTTCAGCAATACCCCATGACAACATCGAAGTTAAAAGGGCTGAGGAACTGAATATACCGGTGCTTAAACGGGGACAAATGTTAGCCCGTCTGGTGAATCCCTGCAAAGGCATCGCAATAGCGGGAGCGCACGGCAAGACAACTACAACCTCTATGATCTATATGGTTCTGAACCAATGCGGATTGGAACCGGCTTTTATTGTCGGAGGTCAATTGCAGGGAAGCAACCTGGGGGCTACTAACGGCAAGGGGGACTATTTTGTTGTCGAGGCGGATGAAAGCGATGCTTCTTTCCTCGGATTAAAGCCTTATGTGGCAGTAGTTACCAACGTAGAAGATGATCATCTGGATTATTATAAGTCGGTAGCCAACATTGAAAATGCTTTTCAACACTTCATTAATGGGGTAAAGCCGGAAGGTTTTGCGGTACTATACGGGGAAGACAGCTTTGTCCAAAAAGTAAGAGAATCCAGTTCAACCAGAACCATACTCTATGGTGAAAATAAATCTAATGATTTCTATATTGAGAACTGGAAGCCCAAGGGAATAGGTTCCCAATTCGAGGTATATAAAAAAAATCAGTTCATAGCCAGAATTGAACTATCCATTCCCGGAAAGCATAATGCCCTGAATGCATTAGCAGCTATATGTGTTGCACTTGAATTAGACCTAAATATCAAATTAGTTAAGAAAGCATTGAAAAGGTTTGGGGGAGCAAAACGGCGTTTTGAGATAATCGGGCAAGTTAAGAATGTTACAGTAGTAGATGACTATGCCCACCATCCTACTGAGATTAGAGCCACCATAAATGCTGCCAAGCAATATCATAAAGGTCGAGTTATTGTTGTATTTCAGCCTCATAGATATTCTCGCACCCAAAATCTTGGGGATCAGCTAGGTGAAGCATTGTCAGGGGTTGATTTGGCTATTATTACTGATATATATTCAGCTGGTGAGAAAATTATTCCTGAGGTAAGCGGTGAAAAAGTATACAAAGCTTCGTTAAGATCGGGTACAGAGTCAATTTATATAAGCGGTTTGCACAATGTTGAAGAATTCCTTTTTAATCATTATAGAAGCGGCGATTTGATTATAACTATGGGTGCAGGTGATATCTGGAAAGTAGGTACCAATTTGGTAAGAAAACTCTCAGAACTTGCCCTCCAAGCATAATCTGCGGAGGTGTTTACTTGGATAAAATTATTCTAAGGGGTGGTGTGCCACTCAAAGGGCAGGTTAGAGTAAGTGGTTCCAAGAATGCGATTTTACCTATAATGGCTGCCAGTCTTTTATCGTCGGAGACTATTGTATTATCAGGGGTTCCGGAACTTGAAGACATTAATGTCATGTCTGAGGCTTTGACCATCCTTGGAGCTAAAGTAAAAAGAGAGAACGATACATTAATAATTGATAGCAGGACCATAAGTTCATACGAGGTCCCTGAACATATATCGCGGCGGATGAGGGCTTCTAATTTAGTTATGGGTGCTCTGCTGTCCCGTTTAAAAAAGGCTAGAGTTGCTTATCCCGGAGGCTGCGCTATTGGAACCAGGCCAATGGACCTGCATGTTAAGGGTTTTAGGGCCCTAGGTTTTGAGATTTCCGAGCAATATGGTTATATGCAGGGAAAAGCGGTAAAGGTTGCAGGAGCTGATATTCACTTAGATTTTCCAAGCGTTGGAGCCACCGAAAATATAATGATGGCCGCAGTAATGGCACCGGGACATACTATCCTGAGAAATGCGGCTAAAGAACCCGAAATAGTAGATTTGCAGAATTTTTTAAATCGTATGGGCGCCCGGGTTAGGGGAGCTGGACTTGATACCATCCGTATTGAAGGAGTTGAAAGGCTGGGCGGAGTTGAACACACTGTAATACCGGACCGGATTGAAGCCGGTACCTTTATGGTAGCGGCAGCCATAAGCAGGGGAAATGTGCTGGTAGAAAACGTAATCCTGGAACATGTTCAGCCCTTAGTGGCCAAACTGCGGGAGACAGGGGTTGAAGTAATTCCGTTAACCGCAGGGATTAGAGTGTTGGGCAATAATAAGTGCCGTTCAGTTGATATTAAAACCCTGCCATATCCCGGCTTTCCAACCGATATGCAGCCTCAGATGATGAGCTTTCTTTCAACCGTGGCCGGAACTAGTGTGATAGTTGAGACTATCTTTGAGAATAGATATATGCATGTTCAGGAATTAAGAAGAATGGGGTGTGATATAAGGGTAGAGGGGCGGGTAGCAATTGTTAAGGGCAAACCCCGGTTGGAGGGTGCTTCGGTGGAAGCTACTGATTTACGGGCAGGTGCTGCATTAATACTGGCTGGACTGTTTGCTGAGGGTGAGACGATAATAGGACAAACGACCCATATTGATCGGGGATATGAAAGGATTCAGGAGAAATTAAAAAGCCTGGGGGCTGATATATCCAGGGAACCAGCTAAGACCTAAAGCGGTTTATAATAAACAGTACAATTCAAGGACCTAGAACATTGGTCCTTTTTTGTATTCTTAATGATTTCATTTTAATTATTTGTTATAATTTTGAGAGTAAACCAAACGATAGGTGAATTAAATGGTGAAAAGCTTGTTTATTAGAGTTTTTAGTATTTGTATCGTACTCTTAATCGTTCTAACCTGCACCTATCTTTTCTTACATAGTTCTTTCTTTTATGTTGATAAAATCCGGGTTACAGGATTGAATACCATAGCTGAAAGTGAAATACTGGAGCTTTCGAATCTGCATGTCGGCAAAAACATTTTTATGATAAATACGGGTTATTGCTCAAAATCAATTGAAGTTCATCCCCTAGTAAAAGAAGCACATATTAAAAGACATCTGCCCAGAGAGATTGAAATAAGTATTCTCGAGCGCGAAATGTGGGCTCTTATGCCCAACCATGATATGGTTTTATGCATAGATGAGGAAGGTATTTGCCTGGATAAGTTAAGTAATCGATATCTGCCGGGATACCCCATTATCACCATGGAAATTATGCCGGAAAAAGTAAACATTGGACAGGCGGTTAGTCCGGAGGGAATAAAGATGATTAGAGCAATATGGGATATGCTAACACCGGAGATTCATTCTCAGATATCTGATTACCACTATTTAAATTCCAGTGAAGAAGTAATCTTATATACGATTAAAGGAACCGAGGTTAGATTTGGGAATTTAGAAAGACTAGAGGAAAAAACCAACCTGATGCAAGCCGTGTTCCAGGTTGAAACAGACATTGAAAAAAAGGGTACAGAAGTGTTGGAATATGTTGACTTGAGGTTTAAGGGACAACCGGTAATTAAGATCAGGGAATAGCAGTAAATAGAGGTGAAAAAATGCGCAGTAAAGCTACTCAGTTTTCTATAGCTGTGGTCTGTATAATACTTGGTATCATGCTTTCTATTCAGTTTAAAAATGCCAAGAGTTACCAGCCTTATCTCGTACCCGAAAGGGTAGAGGAATTAACCCAGCAGATTAAAACGATTTCTGAAGAAAGGGCTGCACTGGCAGAAGAGGTCGTCTCACTTCGGGAGAAGTTAGAAAATATTAGAGAAAATGACCGGGCAATGAAGGATTTGCAGGGTGAAATGCAAATTGCGAAAATGGTGGCTGGGCTTGTAGCTGTTGAAGGCCCGGGCGTTGTTATAACCCTGGACGATAACCCAAGAAACCTTCAAGCCGGGGAGAACCCGAATCGCTCCATTATTCATGATAGCGATATAGTAATGGTGGTTAATGAACTAAGGGCTTCAGGTGCTGAAGCTATTGCTATAAATGGACAGAGAATTACTGCCATGTCGGAAATAAGGTGCGCAGGAACCTTAATCTTGGTTAATTGGAACCAGATTGCTCCGCCGTTTGTTATAGAAGCTATCGGGGACCCTAATCTGCTGGAAAGCGGTATGCTAATAAAAGGGGGATACCTGGAGTACCTTAAATATGTAGGTTACCAGACCCTGGTTCAAAAGGTGGACCATTTAGAGATTCCAGCTTATACCGGGAGAATAAAAAACCAGTTTATTAAGCCGGTAGTTTATGGGGGAGAGGAGAAGCAATAATGTGGTTAGTCGTAATATTTTGCTTGCTGCTGGGGATGCTGATCGGGTTTCAGCTGCCGGTGACTATTCCCCTCGTATATACCAAGTATATGTCAATAGCCGTGCTAGCCGCCCTGGATTCCGTTTTTGGAGGTATTAGAGCCTACATGGAAGATAGCTTCGATAATGTGATTTTCTTAAGCGGTTTTGTAATAAATACTTTGCTGGCAGCAGTTCTGGCCTATCTTGGGGATCGCCTGGGGGTTGAGCTGTTTCTGGCAGCAGTAATAGTTTTTGGGGTCCGATTATTCCAAAATCTAGGAATAATCCGTCGATATCTATTGAAAAAATACTAAATAAAACCAGGGGATTTTTAAAGGAATAAATATGCTTTTGTGGTATTTGTTAATATGTAGTTCTTGAAGGGGTGCATTAAAATTAGAAAGAGAAATATGGTTGTAAGTCTGGATATTGGCACCAGTACTATAAAAGCTGCTATGGCGGAGGTATCTTATAACCGGGAGCTGCACGTCCTTGGTTTGGCGGAAGTGCCGTCTTACGGTTTAAGAAAAGGAAATATAATTGATATAGAAAGTACTGCGAAATCTATAGACAATTGCCTTAATGAACTGGAAAGAATAACGGGAATTGAAGTCCAAAAAGCTGTACTTGGCTTTTCCGGGACTAGTATTTCGACTATTGATAATCATGCGGTCGTATCAGCAGGAAACACCAACTATGAAATAACCCAGGAAGACAGGGAACGAGTTCTCCAATCTGCCCGCAATATAGCGTTGCCCCCTGATAAAGCCATAATTCAAACTATTGAGAAACAATATATTATTGATGGCTATGATGGAGTCAAAGATCCGGTTGGTATGGTGGGTAATAGGCTTGAAGTAGAAATAATCGCAATTATAGCAGCCATAGCTGCTATTCAGAATCTGCAGAGGAGTACTGAGAGGATTAATCTGCCCATAGAGCAATTTGTCTTCAATCCGCTGCTGGCCGGTGAATCCACCCTGCTACCGACAGAAAAGGAGATGGGAGTAGTATTAATAGATATAGGTGGAGGTACAACGGAGATTGCTTTTTTTGAGAATGGCAGCTTGATTAATTCCTCTGTGCTTCCTATAGGGGGAGAATACATAACTAAGGATTTGGCCCTGGTATTAAAAACCTCTATTGATGAAGCGTCGCGCATCAAAGAAAAGGATGGGACAGCTGAACGTAATTTTTGCCGGGAAGATGTAGTAATTACCATTAGAAATATCCAAGGCAGAGAGGTTAGGCAAGTTTCCCAGTATATGGTTGCTGATATAATTAATGCCAGGGTGATGGAGATTATTCAAATGATAGATAACGAACTTAGCCAGTTTAATTGTTTGGATAGAATACCCGGGGGGTTAGTATTAACCGGAGGGGAAGCCAGACTTGTGGGTATAGCCGAAACGTTTGAAGAGACCATCAGCATCCCGACTAGAATCGGATCCCCGGAAAATTTGCGTGGTTTACAAGCTGAATTAAACCAACCCCAAAATTCGGTTGTAATTGGGGGGCTTATGTACGCTTCTAACCAACCAGGCATTTTTCAGGAAAATTATCCAAGAATATCAGGGTTTTATTATAAGGTAAATGATTGGTTTAAGGAGTTATTTAGGTAATAGGAGGGTAAATAATGCCATTAGATTTTGATGTGGAAATGCAACAATTCGCCAACATAAAAGTAATAGGTGTAGGCGGCGGTGGAAACAATGCCATAAACAGAATGATTGAAGCAGGTTTAAAAGGGGTTGAGTTTATTGCGGTCAATACTGATGCTCAAGCCCTGTATCTTTCCAAGGCAGAGCGCAAAATTCAAGTAGGAGAGAAATTAACCAAGGGTTTAGGAGCAGGTGCTGATCCTGAAATTGGTATGAAAGCAGCTCAAGAGAGTTCCGATGAAATTAAAAAGGCTCTGCAAGGAGCTGATATGGTATTTGTTACAGCAGGAATGGGGGGGGGGACAGGCACTGGGGGAGCCCCTATTATTGCCAGAATAGCAAAGGAAATAGGTGCTTTGACGGTAGGAGTTGTTACCAAACCCTTCACTTTTGAAGGCCGTAAACGTAATAGCCAGGCAGAACGGGGTATACAGGCTCTCAGGGAAGAGGTTGACAGCTTGATCACTATTCCTAATGACCGTCTTTTACAAGTTGTTGATAAAAATACTGCTTTCAACGATGCCTTTAGAATAGCAGATGATATACTCAGGCAGGGAGTTCAAGGTATTTCAGATTTAATTGCCGTACCGGGTGTTATTAATTGCGATTTTGCTGATGTACAAACGGTAATGCAAAATACGGGAACTGCACTTATGGGTATAGGAAGAGCAAGTGGGGACAACCGGGCGGCGGAAGCAGCCCGGATGGCGATTTCCAGTCCATTACTAGAGACCTCAATTGAGGGAGCTAAAGGGGTTCTTTTCAACATCAGCGGAGGAAGCAACCTCACCCTCTTTGAGATAAACGAGGCCGCCGAGATAGTCCATCAAGCAGCAGACGTGGATGCCAATATAATATTTGGCGCTAACATTGATGAAAACCTGGAAGATGAAGTAAGAATAACTGTAATAGCTACAGGCTTTAACACACCCAGGCCTCAGGTCAGTGAACCCACTAGAAGGTCGTCGATAGAACCTCATCCAACCTTCCTGGATAAGAACGATTTGGAAATCCCTCCGTTTCTCAGGCGTAAATAGAAAAGAATATTATAAAAAACCGGGAATGTGAATTCCCGGTTTTTGATTTACAAATGGCTATTAAAGGTCAGCAAACCCGGGCGAATCATATTGCCGAAACCACCATTGCTAAACAATGATTTGCTTTTTTATTGCCGGTTGTTTCGGTAGGATTGTCGGAATCGGATCACAATAGCTGGAAAATATATCAAGATAGGATTTTATTGTTATTAGGCGGGGTATTTGTATCGTGGAGCAAGCTTTAATTTACAAAATATGAGGGTTGCATCTGGTATAATTTGGAATACATTATTCGCGAAAACGTGAATATCTATTAAGTAGTGTGGATTCACAAAATGAAACAGGTGGAATAAATGGATGGACCCAAAGTATTTGCGGATATTACCTTTATTGTAAACTTTACTATGGATTTTATAATTCTTTGGGCTACAGCCAAGATTTCGGGTGTTAAACCCGTATATTCCCGAATTGGGTTAGCTGCTGCTTTAGGGGGTATATACGCGGTTGGGTATTTATTCCCTGAATTGCACAAGTGGTATACCCTGTATATGAAAGTGTTTTTTTCGTGTGTAATGGTGATCATAGGATTATGGCCCAGTAATTGGACTGACTTCAAAAAAATCTTTCTTTATTTTTACGGAATTAATTTTATGGTTGCGGGGGCATCAATAGCAGCTTCTTATCTTTTCAGCGCTGACAACGCCCAGGTAAAATTCTCCTACTTCTGGCTGTTGGGTGGTATTTTTTGTGCTTTAGGAATTGGTATATATGGGGAAAAATACCTGGTACAAAGAGTGATTCCTCATCTATTAAATTACCATGTGGAGCTTCGTTTCGATCAAATGAAATGTAATGGAAAAGGGCTGCTTGATACCGGTAACCGACTGCGAGATCCCCTTACCAATAAACCGGTAATCGTTGCTGAATATAACCTGATTAGGTCCTGCCTGCCGGAGGACTTTGTAACTGCCATTGAATCAAATGCTGATGAAAACGATATGCTGGAGGCTCTGACTAAGACCAGTTGGGCTCACCGTTTAAGGCTAATACCTTTCACATCCATTGGGAAAAAGAACGGAATCTTAGTTGGAATACGGGCGGATGAGATAATTTTAGGTTCCAACCTGAAACAAGCTTTTATAAAAAATGTAGTAGTTGGCATTTACCGGGAGCGGTTAAGCAGTCAAAACAGCTACCAGTTACTGATTCCATCGGAAATTGTACAGAATGAAGGAGGTTAGAAATGAATAAGATGGGTCTGTTGCTAAAGTGGAAACTATTCTTAGTTAAACTATACCTTAAGATCAAATGTCCTAGTTTTGTACATTATATTGGATCAACCGAGGTCTTACCCCCCCCATTGCGGGAGCAAGAAGAATATGATTTGATCAGCCGTTTGAACGACGGTGATTCCGCAGTCAAAACTACTCTAATTGAACACAACCTAAGATTAGTGGTATACATAGCTAAAAAGTTTGAGAACACGGGAATTAATATTGAGGACCTAATTTCTATCGGCAGTATCGGCCTAATAAAAGCAGTGAACACTTTTGAGCCCCAAAAAAATATTAAGCTTGCTACTTACGCTTCCCGTTGTATAGAAAACGAGATCCTCATGTACCTAAGAAGGAATATAAAAAACCGGGCTGAAGTATCCCTTGATGAACCTTTAAATATTGACTGGGATGGAAATGAGCTCTTGCTATCAGATGTTTTGGGAACCGACACCGATATGATATACAAGAAAATTGAAGAAGAGGTTGAAAAAAACCTGCTCTGGCAAGCTATGCACAAGCTGAACCTCCGGGAAAAAACCATAGTCAGGCTTCGTTTTGGATTGGATAACGGAGATGAGAAAACCCAAAAAGAGGTAGCTGACATACTTGGCATATCACAATCCTATATTTCACGTCTGGAAAAGCGGATCTTAAAAAGGCTGCAAAGGGAAATCCACAAAATAGAATGATTCTTTTGGGCGTTCTGAGGATAATTTTGTCAGATTTTTCAGCCCTCTCCCCGGAATAATAATCATCATAATAGTAAATAATTAAAAAAATTCATATTGACGCCCTATAAAGATTACAGGGAAAGGGTTGAGGTAATTGATCAACAAGGTAGAGATATGCGGAGTAAATACATCAAAGCTGCCAGTATTAAAAAACGAAGAAATGAGGACCCTTTTCGCCAGTATGCAATCGGGTAATCCTGAAGCCAGAGACAGGTTAATCCAGGGCAATTTAAGGTTAGTATTAAGCGTAATCCAAAGATTTAGCAACCGGGGAGAATATGTGGATGACCTCTTCCAGGTTGGGTGTATTGGCTTGATAAAGGCCATAGACAACTTTGATTTAAGTCAGAATGTAAGGTTTTCTACTTATGCTGTACCGATGATAATCGGAGAAATAAGGAGATATCTGCGAGATAACAATGCAGTCAGGGTGTCCAGGTCACTCCGGGACATTGCATATAAGGCACTTCAGGTAAGAGAAAAGCTCATATCAGATAATTCAGCTGAGCCAACTATTGCCGAAATCGCTAAAGAGCTAGATATACCGAGAGAAGACGTGGTGTTTGCTCTGGATGCCATTCAAGAGCCGGTGTCCCTTTTTGAACCGATTTATAACGATGGCGGTGATCCGATACTGGTGATGGATCAGATAGGAGATGACAAGAACACCGATGACCAATGGTTAGAAGAAATATCCATTAAAGAGGCTATGAAAAAGCTGAATAGCAGAGAAAAACACATTGTCTCATTACGTTTCTTTTATGGCCGGACCCAAATGGAAGTTGCCGAAGAAATCGGAATTTCCCAAGCTCAGGTGTCCCGCTTAGAAAAAACGGCATTAAAGCAGTTAAAAAAATACATTTAAAACCTGTTTGGACGGAGGAGATCTACTATTGGCTGAAAGACTGATTATCGTTTTTTTGGTAGCAGTTATTCTATGTTTATTGGTACCTCTTACTAATCAATACTACTACAGTGAACAGGCATTTACAGCTGATAATTTTATAAGGGTTTACCTGGTTGCAAAGTAATCCATTTCTGCATTTTGCAGGGACAGTTCTCCCCTGTTTCAATTTATAACAGGTTTCTGTTGTGCTAGAATTAACTAAACCAGTTTATTAGAGGTAAATAACAGTGGCACAATTGTTTTGGGAGGGTAAAAAAGCCTGCCCGGACAGTCTTAAAGTCAGCAATTTTGAGTCCCAATATGTACACTCCAAACCCTATTATGGAAACGGACAACTGGAACTCCCCATGGATAGGACAGAATTACGGGGAAAGCCTCTTAACCGAATTATCCAGGGGGATAACCTGCAGGCAGCTGCGAACCTTATTAACCAGGGATATAAAGAAAAAATTCAGCTTATATACATCGATCCCCCCTATTTTAGCCAAAAAGGCTATTCTACAAAAAAGGGAATCAACTCTCGTTTATCAATCAATAGAACTGCATTTAATGATATCTGGAATCATGGTATAGATTCATACCTTGAAATGATTTACCCCCGATTATGCATTTTTAAGGAACTGTTAAGTCATACCGGCAGTATGTTTGTCCATCTTGACTGGCATGTAAGCCATTATGTCAAACTCTTGCTGGACGAACTATTCGGTCAAAAAAACTTTATAAATGAAATAGTCTGGTGTTATACGGGGGGGAGTAATGCTAAAAGACACTTTCAAAGAAAACACGATATTATTCTCTGGTACGGTAAGACTCAGGATTACTGCTTTATTCCCCAATATCGCCCCTATTCCCAAGGAACAGTCGATAGAGGGCTTACCCGGGTAAAAGGCAATAAGTACCGCCTAAGGCAGGAGGGAGCTATTATGCCCGATTGGTGGACGGATATAAATAAAATATTGAGCCCCACTGCCAGGGAGAATCTTAAGTATCCCACCCAAAAACCCGCCCGGTTACTGGAGCGCATTATATCATGCGCATCATTACCCGGTGATACGGTAGCGGATTTTTTTGTTGGTTCCGGTACTACCGCCTATGTTTGCCAGCAGTTAGGCAGGAACTGGCTGGTGTGCGACAATAGTCCAATTGCCATTCAGACCACTATAAAAAGGCTGTTAAAAATCGATAACTGTTTTTTTCAAGTCCATCGGGCAGGTGATAGGGAACCATACAAATCCCGGGTTGTCCTTAAGCCACCTGAGATCCATCCTTATAACCACGAATTTAACCTGGTATTTTTGCATATTGAAGATTATTGCTGGTCAAGGGATAGGAAGGTTGAGCTGGGTGGGAATGAAACCGGAACGGTTCTTATTGACTACTGGGAAATTGATTTTGACTACCATGGTCAGTTTCATTCTGATTTACAGGTCATTAATGAGGATCACAATAATCCAATTATTTCGTTAACCGCTCTGGTCCCGAGAAAAAAGAGCTATTCAATTGCCGTGCAGGTTTATGATATTTTTGGGGATTCAGCATTTGCGGTCTATGAAGTATGTATTTAGATAGATAAAGCTCTTCAAGAGTCTAATCTTAAAGAGCTAATAACGGCACAAGTTTAACCGGTTGTTTTAATCTTTTTCGATCCGGTTTTGGTCGATAAGGTTTCTTATATCTGTGTATTTATCGTCTAAAGGTAACCACATGTCTTCGTAAACATTTTCATCCAGAAGGTCTTCCAAGCTTAAAGGAAATATCATTTTTTTATAATAATCGCTAATCGGCTCTGAACTATAGATCCGCATTTTTACCTCCAGTCTGTTCCGTTACTAAACAAATTTATTCCTGGTTTTCTTGTTGTGATAGATAAGAGTTCCCATGATTACAGCAATAATTAGAGCCCACCAATGCTTGGTTATCAAGTTCTTCATAAAGTGGTGGTCATTGCCCATTATTCGGTGGACTAAAGAGTTTTTTATTATCTTAGAATACATTATATACCCCCTAACCTATATGATTTGCTTTTATTTTCTCCTAAGTATTGTTTTTTAAAGAAAGCAAATTATGGTCCCTATGCTTAATACAGGCGGATATACAAAATAATCCACAATAGGAATTATTATTCATGGCTATTGCATAACTGAATATTATGTGCTATCAATATAGAAATTGTTTATAGTGTTAATCTTTGGAGCAAATAATAATGAACGATTTAGAAAAAGGCGCATTATGTGTTTTGCATTCCATAAAAGGGATAGGAAACCGGAGCTTATGGAAAATAAAAAGCACATTTAACCTATTTTCTGCATGTTTATTGGCGGATCGGGCAAAGCTGGACAATTCCTTTTTATCTCCGGAAATAGTTGATGAAATTTTAGTTAAGAGGAATCAAGTTGATCCCCTTAACTATCTTAGGAAGCTTCAAACCAGAGATATAAGAATTACAACCGTTGAAGATGAAGGATATCCTGCCAGTTTATTAAACATTACGGATCCTCCTTTTATTCTTTATAGCAAAGGCACCATTGATGTAACCCGGCAATTGTGTATAGCCATAGTGGGTTCTAGAGCTGCAACTGTTTATGGTAAAAACGTAGCCCGGAAAATAGCCCGGGAATTGGTTGGCCATGGTATAGTGGTTGTTAGCGGTATGGCGAGGGGGATCGACACTGAGGCCCATTTAGGGGCAATTGAGGGGCAGGGGAAAACGGTGGCCGTTTTAGGCAGCGGATTGGATATCGTATACCCCCGGGAAAATAAGGTGTTGATGAACAGTATGGAAAACAACGGGGCGGTTCTTACCGAATATTCCCTGGGAACCCCGCCTGAAGCCGGTAATTTTCCTATGAGGAACAGAATCATAGCCGGTCTATGCAGGGGAGTTGTCTTGGTTGAAGCGAAAATCAGGAGCGGGGCTTTAATAACTGTTGATTATGCCCTGGAGCAGGGTAAAGACGTTTTTGCGGTACCGGGACCAATTAACAGCAGAAACAGCGAAGGGCCCCACAGCCTTATTAAACAGGGTGCCAAATTAATCACCTGTTCCGAAGACATCATGGAGGAATACAGTCTAATTTTTGAGAAACCAAGCCAGGAGGTTTGTAATTTACCTGTGCTGAATGATCTTGAAGCTTTAATAATAAACTGTATTGGGTATTCACCCTGCCATTTTGACCAGTTATTAAAAGACACGCAACTGGATACGGGGGTATTAAGCACGGCTCTTTTACAACTAGAGTTTGAAGGCATAGTAAAATCTCTTCCAGGTAATTACTATGTAAAGGTGTAATCATTCAAAGTCCGAAGGAGTGATTTAATTGGCAGACAATGTGCTACTAATTGTAGAATCGGCAGCGAAGGCTAAAACCTTAAGCAAGTTTTTAGGCAAGGGATATAAGGTCAAAGCGTCAATCGGTCACGTAAAGGATTTGCCGAAAAGCAAGCTAGGGATAGATATAAATAACAACTATCAGCCAGAGTATATAACTATCAGGGGAAAAGGGGAAATATTAAAGGATATTAAAGAGGAATCCCAAAAAGCCAAACGCATACTTCTGGCTACAGACCCGGATCGTGAAGGTGAAGCTATTGCATGGCATCTGCAAAATGCCATTAAAATTACACCAGGCAGCAAATGTAGAATAGAATTTCATGAAATCACCAAAGAAGCGGTTAAAAATGCGATAAAAAACTCGCGGCCAGTAAATATGGACAAAGTAAATGCCCAGCAGGCCCGGCGGGTTTTAGATCGTTTAGTTGGATATAACTTAAGCCCACTTTTATGGGCAAAAGTACGCAAGGGTCTTAGTGCCGGCCGGGTTCAGTCAGTGGCGATAAGATTGATCTGTGAAAGAGAAGAGGAAATACGTAACTTTATTTCCGAAGAGTATTGGACCATCGAGTCTGTTCTAGCCAATAATACAAACCAAACCTTTAAGGCCAGGTTATTGAATTTCAAAAATGAAAAAATTGTAATCAGTAATGAAAAAGAAAAAGATCGGGTTGTGGGCGAGTTACGGGACTCGGTATTTCAGGTAGTCAGCCAAGAAATAAAAGAGAAGCGCAAGAAACCCAGTGCTCCGTTTATTACCAGTTCTCTTCAGCAAGAAGCTTCCAAGAGGTTGAATTTCTATTCTAAAAGAACCATGAAAGTTGCTCAGGAGCTTTATGAGGGTTTAGAAATAGGTGAAGAAGGGACAGTCGGTTTAATAACCTATTTGAGAACCGATTCTACCCGGGTATCCCAGGTGGCTCAAGCCGAGGCTTTGGAGTTTATTAGGAGCCAGTATGGAGATGCTTATGCACCTGCTGCAGCCAATGAGTATAAAACTAAAAAGAATTCCCAGGATGCCCATGAGGCTATTAGGCCAACTTCGGCTTATCGTACACCCGAAAGCATTAAATCCTATCTTAGCCGTGATCAATACCGGTTGTATAAATTGATCTGGGAAAGATTTATTGCCAGCCAAATGACCCCGGCAGTATATGATACTATACAGGTGGATATTAATGCCGGAGACTATACCTTTAGAGCCAATTCCTCCCAGTTGAAATTTTCCGGCTATAAAAAGGTTTATAACGATATGGAAGAGGAAGTAAAGAATCCAATCCCAGATTTGAAAATAGGTCAGAAGCTCCAGGTAATTGAAATCACCCCCGAACAGCATTTTACCCAACCTCCTCCACGATTTACCGAGGCCAGTCTGGTTAAGCTCTTGGAGGAAAAAAATATCGGAAGGCCCAGTACTTATGCCCCTATCATAGATACAATCCTGAAAAGAAACTATGTGGAAAGGCAGAATAAGCAGTTTGTCCCAACTGAGCTTGGATTCATAGTAGTTGAATTATTGAAGGAAAATTTTTCTAACATAGTCGATGTGGAGTTTACAGCCAAAATGGAAGAAGAGCTGGATTCCATAGAAGAAGGCAAACTGGACTGGAAGACAGTTATACAGGATTTTTACCAGCCATTTGAGCAAGATTTAAATCGGGCCAATCAGTTGATTAAAAAAATTGAGATTAAAGAAGAGAAAGCAGGGAAGGATTGTCCTAGGTGCGGCCAACCAATGCTGATAAAATACGGACGGTATGGCAAGTTTACGGCTTGTTCAGGTTTTCCTGATTGCCGTTATACTGAGTCGATGAATGAAGAAGCCGGGGTAAATTGCCCCCAGTGCGGAGGGGTGATCCTAGCCCTTAGAAGCAAAAAAGGCCGGAAGTTTTTTGGCTGTAGCCGTTACCCCGAATGCAATTTCAGCTCCTGGAATAAACCCACCGGAGAAAAGTGTCCGGAATGTGGTGATGCAATGGTAGAAAAACCCCTAAAGAATAATCAGATTAGTATTATTTGTAAAAATACCCGGTGTAAATACACCAAGGAAATGGAGGAATAATGCAGCAGGTAATCAACGTGATCGGCGGGGGATTGGCTGGATGCGAAGCAGCGGTGAGAATTGCTAACCAGGGGATCCATGTAAAACTTTGGGAAATGCGGCCCAAGCGCCAGACTGCGGTTCATAAAAGCTCGAACCTGGCCGAACTGGTATGCAGCAATTCTCTAAAATCGGAATCAGAAGCTACTGCCCAGGGATTATTAAAAAGGGAGATGCGCGAGCTTGATTCATTATTGCTGGCTTGCGCGGAATCCACCAGGGTTCCGGCAGGCAGTGCGTTGGCAGTTGACCCTGGTAAGTTTTCTTCCCTGGTTACCAAGCTCGTCCTGGAGAACCCCAGAATCGAAGTAATACGGGAAGAAGTCGTAAACCTGCCCAGGGATGAATATTGCATAATTGCTTCCGGACCCCTGACCTCACCTGGGTTAGCACAAACCCTGCAGGAGGAGACAGGGGAAGACAACCTGTATTTTTATGATGCAGTAGCTCCTTCAGTTACCCGGGATAGTATTGATATGACCAAAGTTTTTAAAGCTTCGCGATACAATAAAGGGACTTCCGATTATTATAATTGCCCGTTGAATAAGGAGCAATATGATAATTTTGTGGATTGCCTGGTGAATGCGGATATTAAAGAAGGGCATAGCGTAGATAAAGGCTTGTTTTTCCAGGCCTGTATCCCCATAGAGGTTATGGCCAGAAAAGGAAGAGATGCCCTGAGATTTGGGCCCATGCGCCCAGTTGGCTTGTCTGAACCCGGGTCGGGGGAGAGACCGTATGCTGTGGTTCAGCTCAGGCAGGAAGATCAAGGGGGGAATATCTTCGGCTTGGTAGGATTCCAAACCCGTCTTTTATGGGGGGAACAGGATAAAATTATTCGGATGATACCGGGATTAGAAAAAGCTGAGTTTGTTAGATACGGGGTAATGCACCGAAATACTTATCTAAATTCCCCTAAAATACTGCTGCCTACTTTACAGTTTAAAAACCTGCCTCGATGGTTTTTCGCTGGTCAAATTACAGGGGTGGAAGGTTATATGGAATCAGCTGCAACTGGAATTATAGCCGGCATAAATGCTGTCAGGTGTATTCAAAACCGAAAGCCCTTAGTCCCGAGCCAGTATACTATGATCGGAGCCTTAATCGGGTTTATAACCTCTGCTGCCAGCAATAACTTCCAGCCAATTAATGCTAATTTCGGTATATTACCTCCGATGGAAACCAGGATCAGGGACAAGAGGCGCCGCTATCAAGCCTATGTTGAAAGGGCAATGCATGAAATAACAAGATTTAAAAACCTGGTATCAAGTTGTAATTGAAAAACTCCTATGTTAATTTTTAATTATATTAAGAAAGTTGAGGCATAGCATGTTGTTTCAACATATTGATGGTTTTCTCAATCATATGAAAGTTGAGAAGACTGCAGCTAACCTGACTCTGGTTGGCTACAGGACTGATCTCTACCAGTTTTTCGCCTTCATATCACAGTACTATTCGATTTCTATTGAGGAAGTATCACCAGAAGAACTAAACCACAAAACCGCCCGGGCATTCCTGACTAACATGCAGCAGCAGGGTTTGAGCCGGGCTACTATTGCCAGAAAAATGGCAGCTTTAAGGTCCTTTATTAAGTACCTGTGCCGGGAAAGCATCCTAGAAGGCAATCCAATAGCCGCTGTTTCTACTCCCCGGCAGGTTAAGCGTCTGCCGAATTTCCTGTACCCGGTAGAAATACAGCTGCTCCTGGATGCTCCCAACGAATCCAATTATTTGTGGCGCAGGGATAAAGCCATATTAGAAACCTTATATGCAACCGGTATCCGGGTTGGGGAACTGGTATCTTTAAATTTGAATGATTTAGACTTCAATGAAGGGTTTATTAGGGTTAGAGGCAAAGGGAATAAAGAAAGACTGGTGCCGTTTGGAACCCACGCTGATAAGGCGATTATCAAATATATTGAACACTGCCGCAACCAACTGGTTAAGGATAGCAAGGTTGAGGCATTGTTTTTAAATAAATACGGAACCAGGTTATCAGAACGCAGTGTTAGAAATATACTTAATAAATACGTTAATAATCTGGCCCTGGAGCATAAAATCAGTCCCCATACCATACGGCATTCATTTGCTACCCATATGCTGGAAAATGGGGCGGATTTAAGATCGGTTCAGGAGCTTTTAGGACATGTTAAGCTGTCTACGACCCAGATTTATACCCACCTGACCAGGGAAAGGCTGAAAACCGTACACAGTGAAAACCACCCACGGAGGTGATATAAGTGTTTCAAGGGACTACAATTGTAGCCGTAAAAAAAGGCAGCCAAGTAGCCATCGCCGGAGATGGGCAGGTAACCTTTGCCCAGAACACGATAATGAAGCACAAGGCCAACAAAATCAGACGGCTGTATGATGGCAAAGTAATTGCCGGCTTCGCCGGGGCGGTTGCCGACGCGTTTACCCTATTTAGCAAGTTTGAGGAGAAATTACAGCAGGTTGGAGGTAATCTAACTAAAGCTGCGGTAGAGTTAGCCCGGGAATGGCGTTCAGATCGGGTGCTCAGAAGACTTGAAGCCCTCCTGATCGTAGCAGATAAAGAAAAAATTTTCATAATATCGGGAAATGGCGATTTGATAGAGCCGGATGACGGTATTGCGTCTATTGGCTCTGGGGGAAGCTATGCCCTGGCAGCAGCCAGAGCATTAAGCAAATTTACTGATATGAAAGCCAAAGAGATAGCATACCAATCATTATGCATTAGCTCGGAGATATGTATATATACCAACCAGAACATATCGGTAGAGGTGCTGGAATAACAAAAACTAGGAGGGATCTTTTTGCAGAGCTTGACTCCGTTGGAGATTGTTCAGGAATTAGATAAATACATTGTTGGCCAGAAAGAAGCCAAGAAGGCAGTTGCCATTGCCCTTAGGAACCGTTACCGGCGTCAAAAACTATCACCTGAATTACGGGAAGAAATATATCCCAAGAATATAATAATGATTGGGCCTACCGGGGTGGGAAAAACCGAGATAGCCAGGAGACTGGCCAAACTGGTTAGAGCACCATTTATTAAAGTTGAGGCTACCAAATTCACAGAAGTAGGATATGTAGGGCGGGATGTAGATTCTATGGTCAGGGACCTGGTTGAGCTATCGGTGAATATGGTAAGACAAGAAAAACTGGAAGAGGTCCAGGATAAGGGCCGGGATTTGGCCGAAGAAAAAATCGTTGATTACTTTATGCCGGCAAGCTACAAAAAATCTAAACCCCGCAATCCTTTTGAGCTACTGCTGGGACAGAATTATGATTCATCCATATCGGATGAACAAGAGGAGGTTAATGCCGCTGAAAGAAGGAAAAGACGGGAAATCCTCAAGCAAAAAGTATCTCGTCATGAGATTGATGATGAAATAATTGAAATTGAAGTGGAGGAAAAGAATACTGCATTCTTGGAATCCCTGTCGGGTACTGGGATTGAGGAGATGGGTATTAATCTCCAGGATTTGTTCGGAAATTTGATGCCCAAGAACAAAAAGAAACGGAAGATGAAAGTGGAAGAAGCCAGGAAAATTCTCACCTTCGAGGAGTCCCAGCGGCTAATTGATATGGACGAGGTAAAAAGAGAGGCTATTAAACGGGTTGAAGAGGATGGTATAATATTTCTCGATGAAATAGATAAGATTGCAGGCAAGGATACTACTTACGGACCTGATGTTTCCCGTGGGGGAGTGCAGAGGGATATACTGCCTATAGTTGAAGGAGCCACAGTATTAACTAAATATGGGCCGGTCAAAACCGACCATGTATTATTCATTGCTGCCGGTGCCTTTCATATAGCCAAACCGTCGGATCTTATACCCGAGCTGCAGGGAAGGTTTCCTATCCGGGTTGAACTGGTAAACCTGACCGTCGATGATTTGAAAAGGATTTTGACCGAACCGCATAACTCCCTGATCCGGCAATATAAAGCTTTGTTGGCTACTGAAAACTTGAATATAGAATTTGACGAAAAAGCTATAGAATATATTGCCCAAATCGCCTATGATGTAAACAACCGGACCGAGAATATAGGAGCCAGGCGGTTGTACACAATAATGGAAAAGGTTTTGGAGGATTTGCTTTTTGAAGCGCCCAATATGCAAGGCCAGAGTTTAACCATTGACGTAGATTATGTAGAGAACAGGCTTAAGAAAATAATTAAAGATGATGATTTAAGCAGATATATATTATAGGAGGGTTTAACAGTGCAGGAATCTTTGTTGCAAAGGTCAAGGTCTATAAATAAGATACTTCAAAAAATCCGCGGTAATCCAGTTGATTTTCATGGTATTGCTGATGTAATTGCGAAAACCATGAACTGCACTGTTTTCATCATTGGCAGAAGAGGTCAAATAAGCGGCTATTCGTTCCACGAAAACGCCCAGTGTACTGAACTTGAATCATTATTAAGCCACGCAGAACGGTTTCCGGAAGGTTTCAACCAGGAGCTGTTATACATGGATGAGACAAAAAGCAATATTGTTCTGGATGATGGCAGGAGATGTATTTTTAACCCTGATAATGTTAATTGCGACTGTTCCAAAAGAATCTGGTCAATAACTCCGGTATTTGGAGGAGCCAGACGTATTGGCACCTTAGTTCTGGTAAGGGACAAGGAAAGATTTACTGAAGAGGATATCGTGTTGGCTGAATATGGAGCTATTGTTGTGGCTAATGAAATAATGAGAATGAGATCAGACAGAATAGAACGCGAAGCCCGCAAAAAGGCCGCAGTTGAAATTGCGGTAGCTACTCTGTCGTATTCTGAAAGGGAGGCCATTGAAAGAATTATGGCCGAGTTGAATGGGAAAGAAGGGTTTTTGGTAGCCAGCAGAATCGCTGATAATTATGGAATCACCCGTTCGGTAATAGTCAGCGCTTTGAGAAAATTTGAAAGCGCCCGGGTGATTGAATCCCGATCATTAGGAATGAAAGGCACCTATATAAAGGTTTTAAACGATTATATTTTTGAAGAATTGAATAAATAATGGTTCATCCTACCGTCTTATTCCCACCCCATTTTTTATTATGGATTCACCGCATATTTTATATAAGACAGATAATAATCATGTCCTTCACCAAATCAAGTTAATACAAAGTGGGCTATCTAAGTTAAACTGTAGATAATAGATATTAATCTGGAGGACATTTTACATGTCAGCATCCTGGGCAGAGGAACTGGAGGCCAATTTAAACCATGCCTGGATAAAATACCAGCAGGGTGATAATAATGCCATTGCTATAATATACGATCAAGTTATGCCCTTTTGTTTCAGGGTGGCTTCCAAGACTTGTGGCCGATTTATAAATGAAGACGATGAAGAGAGCAGTATTATTCGCCTGGCATTACTGGAAGTTTTCGAAAAATACCAGCCTGACAGGGGTAGTTTTATTCTATTCCTGGGTAGAGTAGTCAGAAACCGGATTATCGATTTTAAACGGTCTGAAAGCCGGCATTTTCTTAATATTTCATTGTCTTTTTTTGATCGAAGTATTGCCAATGCTTATAAAAGCGATTTTATCGAGAACATAATTGATGATTTTGCCCGTAAACAGGAATTGGAGGAGTTTAAAAAGCAATTGGAGCGGTATGACATTAACCTAAACGAAGTACTAAAAGCCTCTCCCCGGCAAAAAAAAAGCCGGCAAAGGGCTAAAGAAATATCATGGCTTATTGTTCAGGATAGTGATTTAAAAAACCATTTTTTAAGCAAAAATTCCCTGTCTATAAAAGTAATGGAGCAACGATATGGGGTGGATCGGAAATTTGTAGACCGCCATCGAAAATATATTGTTGCCAACGTTCTTATACTCATTAATGACTACAGTTATCTTAAACCTTACGTGATTCCTGATGGGAGGTAACAGGATGTCAAACAAAAAGGGAATTGTGTTAGAAACTGGAAAAGGCTGGGCAATAATACTCATGCCGGATGGTCAATACAAAAAAGTACGGACCAATCGCATGCTGGCAGTAGGAGAGTTGTATAATGTTCCTTCGCATATTCCCCAATATATAGCAGCAGCGGTATTGCTGGTATTTCTTACTGTTGGTATAGTTGATTATTTTTCAGTTGTGGCTTATGCCAGGCTGTCTCCAGGTATTGAAATCGGGATCAATAGATGGGAGAAGGTGGTTTTGGTGCAGAAAGACCCTACCTGGAATGAACTGGATAAGCTCAAGCTAAAGGGAAAAAGCCTGGATGATGCGGTGGTGACTATAGTAGATGAGGTTTTGTCCTCAGAAGAACCAGCGGTAGCCGATTGGCAACAGGGATTAACCGTGTCGGTAACCTCCTCAAAAGTAGAGACAGGGGAAAAAGTGGAGGAAAAATTGGAAGAAAAACTGATAGAGAAGATTGATGTTGCTTTGGAAAAGGCGGCTGAACGTAAAACCAGAAATAGCAAACATTATAGGATTCAAAGGGAAAACAACAACCTGGTAATTATGGCTGAAAAAAGGGATGCTGTTGCAAAATCGCCCAAAGAGGAACCGCCGGGATTCAGGCAAAAGGATGAAAAAGACCGGCCTGACAAAGAGAATAAAACAGAAAAACCGACCAAACCCTCTAAGCGGGAATCAAACCCCGGCAAGATATCACCTGACCTTGGAGCTAAACCGGCCAAAACCGAAGGGGAACTGGGTCCAACGGACGACAATCAAAGGACTAATCTAAAGAATAAACAAAAAGACAAGGAAAGGGATACAGTAAGGGAAAACAACCAAGACCAGAAACAGCAGGAAAAAGAAAAGAGCAATAAGGATAACCAAAAAAACAAGGACAAACAAAAAGATAAAGATAAAGATAAACAAAAAGAGAAGGACCAGCCCGGCCAACGGGATAAAGGCAAAAACCAGGATAAAAAAGACAAAGACCAGGGGAATGGCGAGAGGAAGGATAGCAGCAAAATACCATTTCCCTGGAAACGATAACGCCAATTAAAAACTGATTATATATTTCATACTTTCTCCTCAAGCTTTCATATAAATAGGTTTGTACACATATTTTTAAAGCAAAGGGGTGAAAGCATGATTAAGATATCGGATTTGCGTTCCCGGGATGTGGTAAACGTTCTTGACGGAAAGCGAATGGGCAATATTATAGACATAGATCTGGATCTGGAAACAGCCAAGGTAACTGCTCTGGTATTACCAGGTCGGGCCAAGGGTTTCTGCTTCTTTTCCAAACGGGAAGAAATAATTGTTCCCTGGCATAAAATAGTAAAAATAGGAAGGGATGTCATTCTGGTAGAGGTCCCGCTGGCCAAGGAAATGGATGAATATAAAAAAGATTTCTTTAGAGGTGAGGAAAAATATTAATTTACTAAACCGGGTTGAAAGGCCAGCCCTGATTGGTCATAATGAGGTAAGAATAGATACATATCAGGGGTGATGTCGATGCGCTGCCCTTATTGCCAGGAGTTTGAAAGCCGGGTAGTTGATTCCAGATCCAGTGAGGAAGGAAATTCAATCCGCCGTCGCCGCGAATGCGAGAAATGCAAAAGGCGTTTCACTACTTATGAAAGAATTGAAGAAAGGCCTTTTGTGGTAATTAAAAAGGGAGGAACCCGCGAACCGTTCAACCGGGAAAAACTGTTAAGTGGAATTAATCGTGCCTGTGAGAAAAGACCGGTTAGTCCGGAAATAATTGAAAACCTGGTTGCGGGAATCGAACGGGAATTGAGGGACAAGTACGATCGGGAAGTAAGCAGTAGGGATATTGGCGAGAAAGTTATGGATAAACTACAAAAGGTGGATGAAGTTGCCTACATTCGATTTGCCTCAGTGTATCGGCAATTCACGGATTTAAACAGCTTTATAAAAACGATTGAACTTATGAAAAAAAGTAATGATCCATAATTTAGTCTGACCCCGGGGTATCAATGCCTAGGTACTCATGTATCTGTTCTATAATAAATGCCAAAGGAAATAACCGTTTTTCAATCCTGCTGATCCGCCTTCCGTATAAATACATGGTATCGTAATACCGGGTCAATTTTCTTATACCTTGGGGCAATCGATTCATTTCTTTAAACCATTTCTCGGCTGATGATCGCGGTAGATGAAAACAAAAGCGGTAACCGGCAGCTTCTATGACAAATTCGATCAGTGAATAATATTCTCTTTCAATTGATTGAATATAGCACTTGGAACAGTAATGCTCATTTTGAATAAAAGCGCGAAAAGACATTCCCGAAGAACTGGCAGATGACCTGCAATCCTCGCATAACCATACCTTGTACCGGTCAGGGCCAGCAAGATAGGTTGCAATAATTAAACCGGGGTAATCGTGATACATTTTTTCCAGGGTCTGGTTTTTTAAGTTATATAATATTCGGCTTTTTTCCGGGTAGCTTTTAGCGTAATGATTGAGGTGAAAAAGGTAAAAACAGATTTTTAGCAACTTTTCTTCCGGCAGGTTTTCAACCCGGGTAAGAAAATTGTCATAGTGATTAAGGGTTCTGATCACTTGGCTGTATCTTGATGAATTGCTGATCTTTCTGAAGTTTTTAGATTTGATATCCTGAATTTCAGCCAATGAAGAGGGGATATCCAATTTGGCCAGTTCCTGTTCGGAAAACAGGTATACTATCCCCTTATTTTTGTTCCGTTCTATCGCACTTACGGTTAGAAACCCGTAATCAATCAATTCATGAACCTGAAGATAGCTGATATTATAAATTTTCGAAATCTGGCTTATGGTAAGCATAGTTCCTCCTCAGGCATAATTAAAGGGAATCAGTATCCGTTCTCAGTGCTTCCTTAATCTCATCGGCAACAATTTCTGGAACGGCAATACCTACTTCACTCAGAGGGCCTATGGATACAGGAAACTGAGAAACCTCCCGGCGGATGAGCCTGAAAGGGATCTGATAGGATTTCAACAGGCTTTCAATTATAATATCATTAGGAGGATGCAATTTGGCAACTATGATCCAGTTGCATTTTGCCAGATCATAACCACAGTTCCTGCATAAATGACTGGTTATTGTTTCTTTACAGTTAGGACAGTGCATTAATATTCACCTCCAAACTTATTGTATGTTAAAAAGAAAGGTTGAACAAATGCAGAAATGGGCATGGATTTATAAACATGGTATTGAATACATTACAGTTCCAGATTGGGTAGAAAAAGGGGTTATTATTGCTTTTTCCTCCAGAAAAGGAGGCTTTAGCATAACCCCGTACAATTCGTTGAATATGGGCTTGCATGTCGGTGATGATTACGAGATGGTGATAAGAAACCGGGAAAAATTTTTCGAGATCCTCGGTGTATCATTGACTCAAATGGTTGGATGTCAACAGGTACACGGAAACCAAGTGGTTGCAGTTACTGAAGATCAGGCGGGATATGGTGCTTTCCAATACGATAGCTCTATACCGGAAACCGATGCCATGATCTGTTCGGTCCCCGGGTTGGTTATTACTACTTTTTACGCTGATTGCCTCCCGGTTTTCTTTTTTGATCCGGTTAAAAGAGCCGTAGGTCTTGCCCATAGCGGCTGGAAAGGGACCTTTAGCCAAATAGGGAGCAAAGTTGTGCAGGAATTGGCTGCCCGGTACGGGTCCCGTCCCCGGGAAGTAAAAGTCTTTATTGGCCCGGGAATCCAAAAGTGCTGTTATAGAATTGATCCGGGTCTGGCCGGTGAGGTAATTAAAAAGTTTCCGGGAGCCGATAATATTATAAGCATGAACAAAAATGGCCATTTCTGGGATTTATCAAAGACTATTTATAATGATCTACTTGAATCCGGTGTCCTGAGGGATAATATCATGGGGTGTTCTTTATGTACTTCCTGCAATCCCGAACGCTTTTTCTCCTACCGGCGGGAGAGCGGTGCTACCGGAAGAATGGCTGCTATAATAGGACTTAAATATTGAGGTGATTTACGGTTGACTCCTAAGATACTGGTGGTTGATGATGAGACTTATATTGTTGAACTGGTTAAGTTTAACCTGGAAAAGGAAAACTACCAGGTTATAGAAGCATATGATGGGCTTGCAGCTTTGGAAGCAGTTGAATTACATTGTCCTGATCTGGTTATTCTTGATATTATGCTGCCTAGGATGGATGGCCTGGAAGTATGCAGATACCTTAAGCAGAACCCGAAATACAGCAGCATTCCCATTATCATGTTAACTGCCAAAGGAGAGGAAGTGGATACGGTATTAGGACTCGAAATGGGTGCGGATGATTATATTAAAAAACCATTTAGCCCAAGGGAAATGATTGCCCGAGTTAAAGCCCGTTTAAGGGCCCTAAAAATACTGGAAGCGGAGAAAGCCCTGGGGAAAAAGGCCCAGGTGTTTAAAGATTTGACTATCCTTCCCGAAAAACATGAGGCATTTTTGGGGGAAGACAGAATCGAATTGACTCCCAAGGAGTTCGAGTTACTGAGTTTGCTGGTGTCCAATCCTGGCAAGGTTTATACCCGGGAGATATTACTGGAAAAAGTTTGGGGATATGAATTTTCCGGGGATACTCGAACAGTTGATGTGCATATAAGACATCTGCGGCAGAAGCTGCATGACGATTTTACTTATCCTCAATATATTGAGACCGTTAGAGGTGTAGGTTACAGGGCCATTGAGTCAGAGCGCTAGAGAGGTGTTGCAAATTGAGCAAAGCTATCCTAGGGGAAGCAAAAATGAAAGCTATACTGGCCAGTATGATTGATGCAGTAATAGTATTTGATTTAAACGCTCAGATAACATTGGCCAACAAGGCAGCTGAAAGCCTTTTGCTGGCCCGTGATGGGGTGCTCTTGAACAGACACCTAGAAGAAGTCTGTTCATCTCCGGAAAGGGTTATTACTCCTATGATTCGCGAAGTGCTCACCACCGGCAAAGAAGTGTTTACCGAGACGGTTATAAGACCTCATACTCAGATTTATAGAGTTCATGTAGTGCCGTTAAAGGAAGAATCAGGCGAAATTGAAGGGGCGGTAGCGGTATTCCATGATGTTACCGATGCCAGGAACTTCGATCATATGAGATCGGAATTTGTTGGCAATGTTTCCCATGAATTAAGAACCCCCCTGACTTCCATCAAAGGTTTTGTAGAAACCCTCCTAGATGGTGCCATGGAAAACAGTTTTATCTGCAGGAGGTTTTTATCGATTATTGATGCGGAGACGGAAAGGCTAAACCGTTTGATTGAAGATCTGTTAACCCTATCCTCAATTGAATCCCGGGAAAGGATCATACGGTTTAAACCAGTTTGTCTGGCCCATTCAGTACGCAGTGTAATGAATATCCTGGGGCCCCAGATCAGTGAAAAATCATTACATGTAGAATTCATCTATCCTTCTAACCTTCCCCGAATTCAGGCTGATGAAGACCTATTAGGGCAGGTATTGATAAACCTCATTGATAATGCCATTAAATACACTCCCAGAAACGGAACCATTGTAATCCGCTGCAAAGAAAAAGACAGCCGGATAGTAATGACTGTTACTGACACTGGGGTTGGTATACCACGGGAAAGCTTGCCCCGGGTATTTGAGAGGTTTTACCGGGTAGATAAGGCCAGGAGCAGAAACCAGGGAGGAACCGGGTTAGGCTTATCTATTGTCAAACATATTGTAGAATCACACGGCGGTGAAGTATTTGTCGATAGTGATATCGGAAAAGGTTCTACCTTCGGAGTAAGTTTTTTGGTGGTTTAAATGGAATTATGGGTTTAACCAGAAATAATACTGGATAATGGCGTACTATCATCATAGAAACAAGGAGTTCTCCACCATGAGTTTTGTAGATATTAAGGCTAATCTGCAGCGAATCGAGAAAAGGGTGGCCGAAGCTGCTTACCGAAGCGGCAGACACCCTGATGATGTTACCCTGGTCGCGGTAAGCAAGACGGTTTACATTCCGGAGATAAAGGACACCATTAATTGTGGAATACTGGATTTTGGTGAGAACCGGGTGCAAGATCTTATCCGGAAGATTAAGTGTATTCCTCAAGCCAGGTGGCATATGATTGGAAGGTTGCAATCCAACAAGGTTAAAGATATCGTAGGGAAAGTAGTATTGATTCATTCATTAGACAGGTGGAAATTAGCCGAAACTATTAACAGCCGGGGTCAACATCTTGGTATAACCGTTCCCACTTTGCTGCAGGTCAATATTTCTGGTGAAGTACAAAAAACAGGAGTAGATCCCAGCGATGTCGAATCATATCTTGATTCAATTGGGCAGTTAAGATCAATTAAGGTTTGCGGCTTTATGACTATGGCACCTCAGTCGGAAGACCCGGAACAAGCCCGGCCCGTTTTTCGACAGCTTTTCGAATTGAGGGAAAAGCTAAAAGGCCGCAGATTTACTAATGTGGAACTAAAATATCTGTCGATGGGTATGTCCCGGGATTTTGAAGTGGCTATTGAAGAGGGGGCAAATATTGTAAGGATCGGTAGTGCTATCTTTAGTAATGCCTAGTGTTGATATAAATATTTGCAGGTTAAGGGAGGTAATAATATGGGTTTGATAGACAAATTCTGGCTATGGTTGGGAGTTGAAAACCAGGAGGAGATCGAAGAAGAAGAGATTGTTGAAACGCCAGTTAACAGACCAGAGATAGTAAAAAAGAGCAGCCGAAACAGTAATACCGGCAATAGCAGTGGTTCCAATATTGTCAGCATACATACCAACAAGTCTATGAAAGTAATTGTGTGTGATCCGGAGAGCTTCGATGAAGTACAAGTATTATGCAATTATCTGAAAAACAGAAAACAGGTTATTACCAATTTGGAGAATACTCCTCCGGAAATATCTCAACGGATTGTAGATTTCTTAAGTGGAGCTACTTATTCCCTGGAAGGGCAGAGTCAACAGATTGGCAGGAATATATTCTTGTTTACTCCCAGTAATGTAGAAGTAGCCAAGGACCACCGGACACTAATGCGTAAACACGGCATAAATACCCCTCCCGGGGGTGAAAAGTAAATGCCCTGTAATCTGGGAATAATCGGATGCGGCAAAATAGCGTACGCCTTGGCTAAAGGCATGGTTCAAAACAGCAACCCCTGGAAAACCATCTTTGTCAATGATATAGATCAGGAAAGGGTTAATATTTTCAAATCCGAATTTTTAGCCATCGAAAAACCCCTCCCTGATTTGGTAAGGGAATCAGATGTTATTATTCTGGCGGTAAAACCGGACCAGGCTAATGAGGTTTTTAATCAAACTCAAGGGACATGGAACCAGGATAAATTACTGGTATCAGTTATGGCAGGGGTTAAGCTAGCTACCCTGGAAAGGTTAACCGGCAATTTCGCCCGGGTCATAAGGGTAATGCCTAATACGCCATGCCTGGTTAATTCAGGGATAACCGCCATATCCAGGGGCAGTATGGCTGTGGATGAAGATGTGTTGTTGGTTAAGGAGTTGTTTGGCTCTGTGGGCCTTACAGTGATGGTTGAAGAGAAACTAATGGACGCGGTTACCGCTGTGTCTGGCAGCGGACCGGCTTACATTTTTCTGGTTGCCGAGTCAATGGTTAATGCCGCAGTAAATGTGGGGCTTGATATAGGCACTGCACGCAGCCTGGTATTGCAGACCTTAAAGGGAAGTGCATTATTACTGGAGAACAGTGGTAAACATCCTGCCGTTCTGAGGGAGGAGGTTTGCTCACCTGCAGGTACTACCATTGCCGGGATCAAATGTTTAGAGGAAGCTGGTATTCGCGGAGCTTTCTTTCAGGCAATTGAGGAGGCGTTTCGCAGATCAATGGAACTGGGTAAGAACTGATGGGACGGGGAGGAGTTGTTTGAATGTTGGCTCACCAGGTAATTAATATAGTTAATGTGGCTTTTGAGGTCCTAATCTGGTTAATCATAATCAGGTGTTTGCTTTCTTTTTTTAACCATAACCCCTACCAGCCTGCAATAAGGTTTGTTTATGATATTACTGAACCCATAATGGCGCCCTTCAGGCGCTTGATACCAAGTGCAGGAGGTATTGACTTTTCTCCGCTCCTGGCTTTTTTTGTTATAAAAATGGTACAGAGGCTTATTGTTGACTTGTTATATACTGTTTTGTAATGGAGTAGCAAATATGGATAGACATGATATTGAACTTTTAGCTCCGGCAGGCAATCGTGAATCTCTGGAAAAGGTAGTAGCAGCTGGCGCAGATGCAGTATATTTAGGGGGAAAAAGCTTTAATATGCGGCTGCTTAGGCCGGATTTAAATTTTTCTGATCGGGAACTGGCTGATGCCTGCCATTACCTTCATGCTAAGAATAAAAGAATATATGTTACGGTCAATAACCTGTATTTCGATAGCGAAATGTCGGAGCTGGCATCTTATTTAGAATACCTGAACAAGATAATGGTAGATGCGATTATAGTGCAGGATATAAGCGTGGTTAAGCTTCATCAGGACCTTGGATTAACCATCCCTTTACATGCCAGTGTCCAGATGGGGATATCCAGCATAGAGGCAGTGCGTTTTTTGGAAAGTCAAGGTTTTTCAAGGGTGATATTGTCCAAAAACCTCAGCCTGGATGAGATCAAGGCGATTAATAAAGCATCTAATATAGGAATAGAATTCTTCGCCCACGGGGATTTATGCATATCCTATACCGGTCAGTGTTACCTGAGCAGCTTCCTGGCTGGAAAAAGCAGTAACCGGGGATGCTGCATAAAACCGTGCCGCTACCGGTACAGTTTGAATAGAGAACCGTTAGCGGATGCCAAGTATTATTTGGCCAGTAAAGATTTATGCCTTTACCATCATCTATCCGATCTTGTTGAAGCCGGGGTTTCTTCTTTTAAGATAGAAGGCCGCATGCGCAGTGGAGACTATATAGCCAATATTATCCGGGTTTACCGTGAGGCTTTAGATAGGGTTCTTCAGGATAAAGCTGTTGATTCTTCGGGTTTGGCTGAACTCCAGAATATAAGGATTAGGGATTTTACCATTGGCAACCTGTTAGGCCCAAGAACAAAGGACAGTATTGGAATTACCGGGGAAAGAGAGCCCTTTTTTCCTTCATTTTCTTCCCAGCTGCGGATTCTTGAACCGGAAGATTATATTGAGTACTCACAGCTAGAAGGTACCATAGAAAAGATTGAAGTAAAAATTGGCAACCTGGAAAGCCTGGAAAAGGTAATATCCTCAGGGGTAGACTCAATAATTTTGGGCCTGGATCAGATACGCCAAAATAAATCAGGGTGGAAGAAGGATTCAATCCAGCGGGTATTTGAAGCAACAACAGGGAGCAAGATTAAAGTGCTCATTGAAACTCCCCGGATTGTTGAACCAACCGATATGATCAAGCTAAAAAACCTGATGGACAGCTTAAAATATGGGGAAAATTTTGAAGGCTTTATAGTTAATGATTATGGCAGCCTTTACCAGGCGCAAAAAATGGGATTCCCGGTCCATGGGGGATGTGGCCTGAATATTACCAATACCGAAGCCATTGAATACCTAAAGGGAAAAGGGATGTTAAGCTTGATGGCTTCCTTAGAATTAAACTGGGAGAGCCTGAAATTAATGCTGCAGTCCCAGCTCTATGATCTGAGTATATTAGTTCACGGGCCCCTGTGCGGGATAATTACCGATTACTGTGCAATAGGCAGTACGGAGGGTTGTGATACCCCCTGCCTTGATGGCGAGTACAGTCTTACGGATGAGAGGATGCATAAATTCCCGGTTTACACTGATGATGTTTGTAGAAATTATATATACTATCCCCGCCATCTTTGCCTGTTCCCCTGGTTGCCTTTACTTTCCCGCCAAGGGGTTAGGAGCATCCGTATTGATGGCCAGTTTTACCAATCAAATATTCTGGGACAGGTAGTTGGCTTGTATAAGGAAGGGGTTAAGTCCTTAAACCAGCGACAGTGGAAACAGAAGGAGAATTACCTTAAATTGCTGCAAATGTTTCCAGAAGGATTGGCCCGGTTACCCCTGATGCTTAATTAGTATTACTATTGGGAGGCTACGGTATATGATTACCTCAATAGAGATCAGAAACCAGCGGTTTAATAAATCCTTTCGCGGTTATAACCAGGATGAGGTAAAGAATTGTCTGAATCAGATAGCCCAGGATTACGAAGCCCTGTACAGTGAAAATTCCCGGCTGAAAGATGAGTTGCAGAAAGTTGAATATGAGCTGCAGAAATACCGCAAATTAGAGGAAACCATGAATAACAGCCTCATATTGGCTCAGCAGACTGCTGAAGAACTGAAAGCGGGAGCAAGGAAAGAAGCCCAGCTTATTCTGGCTGAATCCAAAAAAAGAATCAGCGAAATCCTGCTGATCTATCAGGATGTAATCAAGAGGATTAATCTTTACAATATGGAACTTAAAGGCCAGATAATGGCTGAATTGGAGATGCTGGAAAAAAATCAAACTAAAGTCGACGATCTTGCGGGGTTCTTCTATAGCGAGGATGTTAAAAATATTATATCTGGTATAGAAAAAATTAAAATAGAGGATCACGGATGATTGATATAACCGAAGTAGATAATGGAATAAGATTTAAGGTCCGGGTTCAGCCCAGGTCTTCGAAAAACCAAATCGCTGTGGATACTGAAGGTGCTTTAAAGGTAAAGCTAACCGCACCCCCGGTTGAAGGTGAAGCGAACCAGGCCCTAATTGCCTATCTGGCTGCCGTGTTTAGAGTAGCGAAAAGGGATATTATTTTAGCTAAAGGCGAATTGTCCCGACATAAAATCATCGAGATTAAAGGTATAACCGCGGAAGAGTTTGTGAAGATTATATCAGGGTAAAGGCCCCAATACGTTTTTGCTCAGGAGCTGTACAGGAGAAGTCATGACTGATAAAAAAGCCGTTGAGATCCTTAATCTATTAAGAGAACAGTATCCGGATGCCGGTACCAGGCTTAAATTTGCCAGTCAGTTCGAACTCCTTATTGCCGTGGTACTATCAGCTCAGAGTACCGATAACCAGGTTAACCAGGTAACCAGAACCCTGTTTTCCAAGTATAACCGGCCTGAAGACTTGGCAGATTTGGATATTGAGTTGCTGGAAGAGCTCATTAAAGGGGTTGGTTTATATAAAAACAAAGCCAGGTTTATTAAGGCTCTTTCCCAGGAATTGGTCAACAGGTATAATAGCAAGGTGCCTTCAGACATCGGGCAGTTGATAAAACTGCCTGGAGTGGGAAGAAAGACGGCCAATGTGGTCTTGGCCGTAGGGTTTAATAAACCCGGACTGGGGGTGGACACTCATGTAAACCGGGTTGTAAACAGGTTGGGTTTGGTCAAGGAAAAAAGAGCGGATAAGATTGAGGTCCGGTTAAAAAACCTGTTACCGGAAAAATTGTGGAGTGAAGCCCATCATTTATTCATTGCTCATGGCCGGCAGGTATGTAAAGCCAGAAAACCGAAATGTGACAGTTGCGTATTAACCCATTATTGTCCTGCATCGCCTCAAAAGGCATTACAGCCTTGATTAGGTCCATGGGCTGTGGGAAAACAGCATGAATAAGATCTAGGCATAACCAGCAAGAAGCTGCCCGGTTGCCACAAATTTATCCGCCGTGAGTAAGCCAGGGCAACCGTAAGAAAATAATATAAACCTTTTTGGCCCAGGATTCTGGCAATTAGGAAGATGGCCGGCTTTAGCCTCCGAAAATAACGGCCGGGTTCTGGTTTTAGCTAGAGATATAAGGATAGAAAAGTAACCTTAACGGTTTAAATAGGGATTAGTTGTTCTCGCGGTACCTATATGATAAAATAAGTGATTAGAAAAGAATAGGCTAATGGCAATGAACGGGATATTAGGCAGGTTCTTCATTTCCCAGCGAGTCTGGAAGGGTGTAAGCCAGACATATGATCCTTCCGAAGATCACCCGGGAGCTTTTCAATCGAAATTCTATTGATAAGTAGATTGAAACGCTGCAGGTGCGTTAAAAAAATGAGCGGCACTTTAATAAGTGCTATTAGGGTGGTAACGCGGAAGATGCCTTTCGTCCCTTGCGGGGTGAAAGGTATTTTTTAACTGAAGATGGCTTCTATAAAGCCAATCCACCTAATGAACCGGTTTTTGCCCTTCGGGGTACCTGAGTATCGAAACCCCGTATCATGGTAATCATTAATACTAATCCTAATTTTTTTATAAGATGGGTGATTGTACATGGCCAAAGGTAAATATGATGAGACTTTAAACTTACCTCAAACTGGATTTCCGATGAAAGCTAACCTGCCTCAAAGGGAACCCGATATTCTTGATTTCTGGGAGAAAAATGCCATATATACTGCAGTTCAAGAAAAGAATGCCGGAAATAAGAAGTTTATTCTGCATGATGGTCCTCCCTATGCCAATGGTGATATCCATCTTGGCCATACCTTAAACAAGGTACTAAAAGATATTATAGTAAAATATCGTTCAATGACGGGGTGTGATGCTCCTTATGTACCAGGGTGGGACACCCATGGGTTGCCTATCGAGCAACAGGCCATTAAAAGCCTGGGGATTGACCGCCATAAGACCGACATAATTAAGTTTAGAAACCACTGCCGGGAATATGCCCTAAAATACGTGGATATCCAGCGCCAGCAGTTCAAAAGGCTGGGAGTGCGTGGGGATTGGGAACATCCCTATATTACCCTTTTCCCGGAATTCGAAGGAGTACAGATCAAGGTATTTGGAGAAATGGCTAAAAAAGGGTATATCTACAAAGGGTTGAAACCGGTTTACTGGTGTGGTAATTGTGAAACCGCCCTGGCAGAAGCAGAGGTGGAATATACTGACAAAATATCTCCATCTATCTATGTCAAATTCCCGGTTAAAGATGGCCGGGGTATACTGCCGGAGGATAGTTATATTATTATCTGGACTACAACCCCCTGGACCCTCCCGGCTAATACTGGTATATCAGTTCATCCTGAATATGATTATGTATTGCTGGAAACGGGAAACGAAAAATATCTGGTTGCCAAAGGACTGCTGGAAACAGTTGCTGATACGGTCGGCTGGGGACAAATTTCGGTACTAAAAGAAGTTAAGGGAAAACAGCTGGAGTTTATCACTTGCAGGCATCCCTTTATGGAACGTGAATCTCTAGTTGTACTTGGGGAGCATGTAACCCTGGAAGCTGGAACCGGTTGTGTCCATACTGCTCCTGGCCATGGGGAAGACGATTTTTATGTGGGTAAGGCATACGGACTTGAGGTGATATCACCAGTAGATGATAGAGGAAGATTCACTTCCGAGGCTTCCCCATTTGCAGGGAAGCCTGTGCATGAATCAAATCAGGCTATAATTACTGAATTACGGCAAAATAATATGCTGGTTAATGCCTCCAAAATAAAACACCAGTATCCTCATTGCTGGAGATGCAAGAACCCTATTATTTACCGTGCTACCCAACAATGGTTTGCCTCAATCAGCGGCTTTCGAGATACTGCTTTAGCGGAAATTGACAAGGTTGAATGGATTCCGGCCTGGGGGCGGGACAGGATCTACAATATGGTTAGGGAAAGAGGCGATTGGTGTATCTCCCGGCAGCGCACCTGGGGAGTGCCGATTCCTATATTTTATTGCCAATCCTGCGGCCAAAGTATTATAAGTGATACTACTATTGCCAGGCTTGCCCAGCTCTTTGCCGAGCATGGCTCTGATATCTGGTTTATGAAGGAGGCTGCAGAACTGCTTCCTCCGGGATATAAATGCGAGTGCGGGGGAGAAGAGTTTACCAAAGAAACTGATATAATGGATGTTTGGTTCGATTCGGGTTCAAGCCATATGGCGGTGCTCGAACAGCGAAAGGATCTTCAATGGCCGGCTGACCTTTATCTGGAGGGAAGTGATCAACACCGGGGATGGTTTAACTCCTCACTTTCAACCGCGGTTGCGGTTAAGGCCCAAGCACCTTACCGTAAAGTGTTGACCCACGGGTTTGTGGTGGATGAACAGGGACGCAAAATGTCAAAATCCCTCGGCAATGTGGTTGATCCACTAAAACTCATCCGGGAATTGGGAGCTGATATATTAAGGCTTTGGGTATCATCAGCCGATTACCGTACCGATGTTTCAGTTTCAGAGAATATTATAAAACAGAGTTCTGAAGCATATCGCAAGATCAGGAACACCTGCAGGTTTATCCTGGGCAATCTATATGATTTTAACCCTGATAAAGATAAAGTGGAATATGAGCAGCTGGCAGAGCTTGATAAGTGGGCATTAGCCAGGCTTGACCGGTTGGTAAGAAGGGTAACCAATGCCTATGAGAATTATGAATTTCATGTCGTATTTCACTCGATCCATAATTTTTGCACTATAGATTTAAGCAACATATATTTTGATATCTTAAAAGACAATCTCTATTGTTCCAAACCGGACGATCCGGCAAGGAAAGCTGCCCAAACAGCAATGTATCAAATAATCAACACCCTGGTCGTAATGCTGGCACCAATACTGGCCTTTACCAGCGAAGAAATATGGCAGCACCTGAGAAAAGACAACCAGCCGATTAGCGTTCAGCTTTTAGAATGGCCAAAGCCCAACGATGTTTTCAGCAACCCTGAAATCGAGGACAAGTATGCCAAATTAATTGAAATCCGGGAGGCAGTCACCAAAGCCTTAGAAGAGGCTCGCAGGGAAAAAATTATCGGGCATTCTCTCGGAGCCCGGGTAATTATTTATGCTGATCCGGTTCGGGCGCAGGTCCTAAACAGCACCTACAATTTAGACAAGTTTTTTATTGTTTCAGACCTGCAGGTTAAAGGGACAGATGAAGCGCCACAACAGGCACTTAAAGCGGATGGGATTGAGGCCGTTCATGTTTCAGTTGAACCTGCCCCGGGAAAGAAATGTGAACGCTGCTGGATCATAAGCCCAACTACTGGTATGGATCCCCTGCACCCTACCTTATGCCAGAGATGTGCTAATGTAGTAACCGGTCTTGGAACACAGGAGAATTAAACTAGGGAAAACTTGCGGGGGTAAGAATAATTCCTGTACCGGGCAAGGTTGAGGAGACTGGGCTGAATAATGTGGACTCCTGGGCAGAGCCCCGATTAATGAAGGTTAATGGGTGTTCTTCGGTGGGCTTTATTAATCGTAAAAACCTGTACCTGCTCCAATACAAGCTATAAATAATTGAGGTGTATTAATAATTTGCCCCGTGGAATACTATTATTGACTGGAGGGGAACTGATGGAAGAACCACCCCGCCAAGAAGATAATACTGGATGGGAAAGACTGGCTAAAAAGGTTGAAGAGCTGGCCATAAATATGGATAAAATGCGCTTTGCCGAATATATACAACTATTGGAGAATCCGTACCGTCTGTTATACTTAAACTTCCTGGCTGGATTGGCCAGAGGCCTTGGGACGGCTATTGGATTTACTCTGCTGGCAGCAGTGTTAATCTATTTTTTGCAGAGGATCATTCTATTAAATATTCCGCTCATAGGCGACTTTATTGCAGACATAGTGCAGATTGTACAGAGCCAGTTAAGTACCCGATGAGAGTAAGTTAATAGAGGTGTATGCAATGGATCATTTAGCGAGACTAATGGCCAAAAAGGAGCAGATTGAACAGGTTATTAAGGCTAAACAAGAGGATCTTGCAGTGCCCTTGACTGAATCGGTTAATGAACTGGCACTATATGATCAGCATCCAGCCGACATTGGAACTGAGCTGTATGAGAGAGAAAAAGACAGTGGGCTGCTGGAGCTCCTGGAATTAGAAATGGAAAAAGTTAATGATGCGATTAACCAATATAACCTGGGTAGATATGGAATCTGTGAAAGATGTAGTCAACCGATTGAAGAGGCAAGATTGGAAAGGTTGGTAAATACCACTTTGTGTTCCAGCTGTGCCCGCCATGCACAGGATAAATTTACCCGCCCGGCGGAAGAAGGGGTTTTAAATCCGGGAGATATGTCGGATCGGGGAGAAGCCTTCCAGGTAGCGGGCTACGAATTTTATGAAGAGTAAAGGGGCTGGTTACCAATCTAAATGGTTTTCTACGGCAGTGCTTCCACCTTAGATGAGATGGTTGGCAATAAATGAAAAATAATTATATTATGTTTATAAATGGGTCTTGTTAAGGGAGGGTACTTTGGAATGAGGATTGGATTCTTTACTGACAGTTATAAACCTTATACCAGTGGCGTAGTAACCTCAATCACGACTTTCCAAGAGGAATTAACCAAGTTTGGGCACGAGATCTATATTTTTGCTCCTAATTACCAAAACTATTTTGAAGTAGAGGAAAATGTTTACCGTTTTTATTCCCTGCCTGCTCCCACTAATCCCGATTTTTCGTTGGCAATACCTCTTTATCCAGGGATTAGTACGCTTATTAAAAAACTGAACCTGGATATTATCCATGTTCATTCCCCTTTTACTATGGGGAGGGTGGGGCTTAGATTCGCAAGAAAATATCAGATTCCTTTAGTCTTTACCTACCATACCCGTTATGATCAATATGTTCATTATGTTCCTATAGCTCATGACCTGGCAAAAGGCGTAACTATAAAGTACAGTACCCGATTTTGTAATGCATGTGACCATATTATAGTCCCCAGCTCTAATATTGAGCGCTTGTTAAAGGCTTATGATATCAATTCTCCAATATCAGTTATTCCCACCGGAGTTCCCATTCATAGATTTAACCAGGGTGACAGTGACTGGCTCCGTAAACATTACCAAATTCCAAGGAGCAATAAGATCCTGCTCTTTGTGGGCCGGCTAACCAAGGAAAAGAACCTTGAGTTTCTGATCAAGGCATTCCATCTTATAAAATTAAGTTTACCCAATACCACCCTGGTGATAACTGCTCAGGGTCCTATGGAAAATGAATTAAAAAAACTCGTTTTTAATCTCGGCCTGTCATTAGATAGAGATGTGATCTTCACTGGAGCTGTTCCATTCGATAATCTGGTAAATATCTATTATTCGGCCGATCTGTTTGTTTTTTCCTCTTTAACCGAGACCCAGGGATTAGTTTTAATTGAGGCTATGGCTACCGGACTGCCGGTAGTTGCTATCAGGGCCTGCGGGGTTGAGGATATGGTTGAGGATAACCAGGAAGGTATCTTAACCAGTAATGACCTGTCCGAATTCAGCCAATCGGTTTGCAGGGTTTTGACCGATAACCATCTATATGAGACCTTTAAGAATAATGCATTGATTAAAGCATGCCGGCTTTCATCATCCAATACGGCCAAGAAACTGGAATCAGTCTACATAAAGTTGGCAACTACCAACCGGCCAAAGCCTCAGAACCCAATCCTAAACCTGATAGGTCATCGAGATTTTTCCGGGCCATCCAAGATGTTACTGTAATATAGTATATATGGCCTGACGACTGCATCAAACCGTAAGGATTAATCCTTACCGTATCTGACCTTTGCTGCTTTTTATTCCCTGGTTGCCCTCCAGCTTTTAAAAGCTAGGTGATTGCCTCATTTCTACGGTTTATTTATGACAATACTTGTGTTAAATTTAACGTAATGTTGAAACAGACTGAAATATTATCAGGGGCGGAGTTGAAATGACTTAAATGCTTAGAGTAGCTGCCGTTCTGGTTGGCAAACTGATGATTTTATTAAGCCGTTTGCTGGGGAACCAGGGTACTGACTTTCCAGGGTTACTGGCCAGAAAGATTTATCCGGGAATATTAAAGGAACTGGCTAAAAATATTACTGAGGAGATCTTTGTGGTCACCGGCACTAACGGGAAGACTACTACGGCCAATATGCTGGCCGGTATATTAAGTGAAAAGGGCTACCGGTTTGTTCATAATCGAGCCGGGGCTAATATGATATCAGGGATAACAACCGCTTTTATAGATGCTACCAACCTATTGGGAACGCGAAAACATGAATACGCTTTGCTGGAAACTGACGAGGCTAATGTGCCCCTTTTATTAAAGGAAATTAAGATAAACGCTTTATTGATTACTAATTTCTTCCGGGATCAACTTGACAGGTATGGAGAACTGGACCATACTATCAATCTAATCAAGGATTCAGTCAGGCATACGGCAATAGAACTGGTACTAAATGCTGATGATCCCTTGGTAGTTCATTTCCACAATGAGACTGGGCTACATTGCTGGTATTATGGTTTTGATGATACCGCCTATGACACCGACTTTAGTTTGGAAAACCGGGAAGGAAGGTATTGTATATATTGCGGTCATGAAATTTCCTACCGGCGCTTTCATTATGCTCAGCTGGGCAAGTTTAATTGTCCGCAGTGCGGAAGCAGCAACCCCAAACGCAATTTTACCGGAAGCAACCTGGTAATGAATCCAGCTATCAAATTCAGGGTTAATGATATCAGCATAGTAAGCCAGTACCAGGGCTTCTTTAATGCCTACAACATACTTGCTGCCTGTTCTTTGGCCAAGTTAATAGGTATTGAAGACGATGTTATCCAGAGGGCTATTTATAAGTATAAGCCCCGAGCCGGAAGGATGGAGACTTTTATAATTAACGGTAAACCGAATATCCTGGTTTTGGTTAAAAACCCTGCCGGTTTAAACCAGACCATTGCTACATTATTGACTGATAACCGCAGGAAAAACCTATTTTTTGCCCTTAATGACAATGCAGCTGATGGACGGGATATCTCCTGGATTTGGGATTCCAATCTCGAATTGGCTAGTCTTCCTGAAACCAATGTAAGCAAGATTGTATGTTCCGGGTTGCGGAGCGGGGATATTGCAGTCAGGTTTAAATATTCAGGTTTTAATCCAGGCAGTATTATTATTATTCCCGATTTAAAAGAGGGGGTTATAATGGCCATTAATCAGGCCAGCGAGGTTAACTACATATTATGTACCTACACTGCATTGTTTGCTTTGAGAAAAATATTAGAAAAGCTGCAAAAGCAGGAAAAACAGCCGGTTCATGAGGAGAGAAGGGCATACTCGACAGGTTTGGGGGAATAAAACTGCGTGATACCGGAGGGGTGTTAATGGCTGAGTTTGTAATTGCTCATATGTACCCACATTTAATGAACCTATACGGGGATCGGGGAAATCTTATCTGCCTCAAACAGCGGATTGAATGGTATGGGCATCAATGTACCATTAAAGATATCAACCTGGGGGATATGATAGACTACCAATCGGTTGACATGATTTTTATGGGCGGGGGATCAGAACGAGAACAAAAGCTGGTATATAAGGATCTTTTACTAAAAGGTAATGCCCTGATGATGCAGATAGAATCAGGTCTTCCGGTTCTCTGTATATGTGGTGCCTACCAGCTATTGGGAAATTATTACCAGTCTCCTGAGGGAAAACAAATAAACGGACTGGGTTTTTTTGATTTTTATACCCGGGGTGAAAAAGAAAGGTTTATCGGCAATATCCTGATTGAATGTTCGATTAATAATAGAGTCATCAGTGTAGTAGGCTTCGAGAACCACGGGGGCAGGACTTACTTTCAGGATAAAAATATTCAGCCATTTGGCAAAGTAATCAAGGGTTTTGGCAATAACGGTGAAGACAAAACCGAAGGAATAAAATACAAGAAACTCATCGCTACCTATCTACATGGTCCACTTCTGCCTAAGAATCCGGAGATTTCTGATTTCTTTATAAAAGCGATGGCTAAAAGAAAACAGGTTAAAATCACCGGGCAGCTTGATGATTCCATCGAATATTTTGCCCATGAACAGATTAAGAGGAGATTAATAAGTAATTGATTATCTGGCGAGCATATTTTGCTGGCAGGGGGGCAGACTACTAATTGTAATTATTACGAGGGAGTGTTTGCTATTATCCCCAATCAGGATATGATGATTTACCCTTTCCCTGCTGAAAAGATTACCATGAGAATGAGACAGGTGTTAAAGACCGAAAACAGGGATATTGACGATTTATTCGTTTATATGTTGGAGGCTAGCGGTAAAATGATAAGGCCTAGGTTAGTATACCTTACTGCTTCCCTATATTCCCACAACCCGGAAGTGGTAAGAGACATGGCAGTAGCGGTAGAACTGATTCACCTTGCCTCGCTGGTTCATGATGACGTTATAGACAATGCCCTGGTAAGGAGGGGAAAGGAAAGTATAAATAGCCGGTGGGGTAATAAGGTTAGTGTGTTGAGCGGCGACTACCTGTTTGCAACCGCTTTTAATCTTATTAATCAGCATCAATTGGAACAGGTTATGGAGACCATTACCCAGACCATAAAGATAATGTGCATTGGCGAGATTAAACAATTATCCATGGCCTTTAAAACTGATATCAGTGAAGAGGATTATTTCGAGAAAACTTATAAAAAAACCGCTTGCCTGTTTGCATCCAGCTGCAAAATCGGAGCCCTGGTGAGCACCATGCCCAGGGAAGAAGTATCTATATTAGAGCAATATGGGTTGTACCTTGGTTATGCCTACCAGATTATTGATGATGTTCTGGACTTTGAATCAGATGTAAGTTTAATCGGGAAGCCGGTTGGTAATGATCTGGCGGAAGGAAACATTACCCTTCCTATAATCTTTGCGCTTAATGATCCCGTATACGGGGCACAGCTAAAGGAGTGCTTATCCGGGCCCTGCATTACCCCGGTAGTTATGTCTAAGGTACTGCAAATACTAAAAGACTCCGGGTCTTTGAAAAAAGCCGTCGAGAGCTCCAAATCGTTTATTGAAGCCGGGCTAAAACTGCTGAATGGACTGTCATCTCGGCCGGGAATTAATGCTCTAAGGTCTGTCAGCAGTTATTTATTAAGCAACTATTACCAGAAAGTGAGCCACTTTTCATCCATCCAGCAGGAGGCTAACGAATGCCAGCTTCTCCATCATTAAATACTGCTCGGATTTCACTTTGCCGGCTAATAGCCGATATTCTGCCCTCTGATATCATTATGTGGAAATATATAACAGGTATTTTGCCCCAGGTCCAAAAACTGTTGAGAAAATGGGAAAAGACAGCAGCCCAATGCTATGATTTAGAACTTAGAAAACAGGCCTTGGCCAGTTTAAAATCTAAAGCCTTTCACTGCCAGGGAGGTGCGGTTTATGCTGCCCTCTGCCCGGAGCAGGAAATGTTATTAATAAGATTGATTACCAGCTACCAGACTCTTTGCGATTATTTGGACAATTTATGTGACCGGGTGGGGGTTGATAGCCAGCCAGCCTTCCGTTTGCTCCATGCTTCTCTTTTTGATGCCCTTACTCCAGGCAGCTGTTTACGAGACTATTATGCGTTGTACCCGTTTAAAGATGATTCAGGCTACTTGCATAGCCTGGTTAAAGAATGCCAGTGGTGTACGGAACAACTGCCCCAGTTCAGTATGGTACGTGGAAGGATAATGGAATTAATCGGCTTATATGTAGACCTGCAGGTTATCAAACACCTTAATTGGTCAATTAGGGAAAGGGAGCTGAAGGACTGGGCATTTACTCATTTAAGTAAATACCCTGATATATTGTGGCAGGAGTTTGCGGCGGCTAGTGGCTCAACCTTGGCCATTTTTGCTCTTTTGGGTCTGGCTGCTGCCAATGAAGCCAGGGGGGAATTGGCCGATCAGATAATTAATGCCTATTTTCCATATATATGCGGTTTGCACATCCTCCTGGACTATTTCATCGATCAGGAGGAAGACCTGAAAGGGGGAGATCTCAATTTTACTTTTTATTATGATAACCATTTACAGCTTTTAGACCGTATAAGGTTGTTTACCCGGGAAGCCCGGCAAAGAATAAGGGGTTTACCATCTGCCCCCCTGGATGGACTGGTTATAAACGGGCTCCTGGCTATGTATTTGTCGGATAAGAAGGTAAAGGAGCAGGGGTTTCAGAAGGACCGGTCCAAGCTGCTGGACGAGGCGGGCCGGTCTGCCTGGCGGACCTATCGTACCTGTTCCCTGGTAAGGTTATTCCTCTAATTCTTAGATTCCAGGAATTAAGCGGTTATACATCATTCCGGAAAATTGCAGGGCACAGCATGGTACTAGTTGGGGAAATTACGTAAAAAAACGGTTAGGGATAAAAGGTTGTCAGGAATAGTACAAGCCTTAGTTTCCCTTATAGCTGATTTATACCGGTTGATTATGTGATTTGTTGCTTTCTTAGAGAGCTTTTTTCCAGTTAATTAAACCGGATTTGAGAGATAAATAATTAACCCTCCTATGGGGAAGTATGAATAGAGAAAGGAGGTATAAAATGAGTAAAGTAATCGGTTATTTCAAGCAGAGAGAAACCGCGGAAACAGCGGTTAGACAATTAAGGCAGAGGGGTTTTGAGGGGAAAATATCCCTGATAGCTAAAGAGGATATGGGAAATGGAGGAGGAAATCAAGATATAAGCGATGGAGTATTGACTGGCGGGGTCCTGGGTGGTATCGCTGGATTGGCGCTGGGCGCAGGTGCCCTGTTTATTCCCGGCATAGGGCCATTGGTTGTGGCTGGACCCTTGAGCGGGATAATCAGCGGGGCTTTAACCGGAGGAATTGCCGGAGGATTGATTGATTATGGCATACCGGAAGAGCGCAGCAAACACTATGAGCAAAAGGTACGAGAAGGGAATATCCTGGCGGTAATTGAAGCCGATGAGCAGAGAGCCGGAGAAGTTGCCGATTTATTAAAAAGCCATGGTGCCCAAGAGGTTGAATCCCACAGGTAAACATAGCTCTCCAAGAGGCTGTCCCAAAAGGATAGCCTCTTTTTTTTTGTGACGGTTCATAAACAGCCTGGCAGACCGAGGGGGTGAAAAAAAAGGCCAGATTAAAGACCTGATTAGTAAAAGGCATACGCTCAAAGCACTACCACATGCTGACCAGACCAATCACAGTTGCTGAGCCGTATGCCTGCGATGATGAGAGGAAAACCGCGGGAGTGGCGGTCTTCCTCTTTTATGGAAACAGTACTAAAAAATAGAAATATGAAAGGGTTAGGCCAGGGTTCTATCGAATATATATTAAACCTATAATTATTCATATACTGCCTTTTGAACCACGTGAAGGGGGAGTTTAGAGTAGATAAGATGGATTGGGTTTCAATTATACAAAGGGAGTGGTTTAATGCAGAAGGTATCACTTTTTATTCCTTGCGCAATTGACGCAATTCTGGTCAATGTAGGAGAAGCGACCGTAAAATTATTGAGTAACCTTGGTTTTGAACTGGATTATCACCAAGAACAGACCTGTTGCGGTCAGCCTGCGTTTACCGCTGGGCATACTGATATAGCAATTAAAGCAGCTAAGAGGTTTATTGAGATTTTCGAGGATGATGAATTTATTGTTAGTCCTTCCGGCTCTTGCGTACATACCATAAGAAACTCGTACTGCCGGGTATTAAAGGATGAACCATCATGGTATGACCGGGCTGTAAAAATGGCCCAAAAGGTATATGAATTATCTGAGTTTTTAGTGGATATTGCTGGTATCGAGGATGTTAATGCAGAGTACCATGGAACTGTTGCCTACCATAAAAGCTGTCATATCTTAAGGGCTTTAGGCATTGATGAGCAGCCGGAAAAACTGTTGGCCAAAGTGAAAAATGCCACGCTCATTCCCTTGAATCTTGCCGAGGAATGCTGTGGTTTTGGAGGGCAGTTTTCCTATAAGTATCCTTTAATTTCTGAAGTAATGGCAGCCGACAAGGTTAATAATTTTGTAGCTTCCGGGGCTGATGTTCTGGTGGTTTCGGATCCGGGATGTCTACTCAATATTACCGGTTATGTGCACCGTCATCGTCCAGACCTGAAGGTCAGGCATCTGGCTTCATTCCTGGCCGACAATATGCAGGGGGGTGTAGCTGTATGAAGCCTCACCCGCAGGATTATCAGAAAACAGCTGAAGCTGAAATAGCTAAAAAGGCCCAGCGTGAATTTCTTGCCCGCCTCAGCGAAAACAACCGCCTCCGGTGCAACAACGCCATGGGGATATTTGGCGATTTAAAAGATCAGCAGGCAGCGAAACAGGTAGCCGGAAACATAAGGGAAAATTCTTTAAATGCGCTCCCTGATCTGTTGGAGAAATTTGAAGCCAATGCTGCCCGCAATGGGATTAAAGTGCTATGGGCTGAAGATGGCCCCGAGGCAATCAGGTTAATACTTGATTTGGCTAAGAAACATGATGCCAAGATAGTTACTAAAGGGAAATCAATTATAAGTGAAGAGATCGACCTGAATCACAGCCTGGAAAATGCGGGAATGAAGGTATATGAGGGGGATCTGGGGGAATTTATAGTACAGCAGCGTGGTACCCCGCCATTTCACCTGGTTGGGCCGGCCATTAATCTGACTGTGCCTGAAATAGCCTCATTGCTCCATGAGCACGTTAATATGCCTTATACGGAAAAGCCCCTAGAAATGGCCGAATTTGTCCGGAATTTTCTGCGCAGCCAGTTCGAGATGGTAGATATTGGCATTACCGGGGTAAACCAGGCGGTAGCTTCTACCGGCAGCATTATCCTGGTAGAAAATGAGGGAAACATCAGATGGTCTACCACCAGCCCACGGATCCAAATATCATTAATGAGTGTGGAAAAAATAGTGGGTTCACTGGAAGAAGCCCTATATTTATTGAGTTTATTGACTACTAATTGTACCGGGCAGGTTATGACCTCTTATATCTCCATAATAAATGGACCCAGGAAGCCAGAGGATTTTGACGGCCCGGAAGAGGTATATGTTGTGATTATCGATAACGGGCGCAGTACTGCCTATCAAGATCCCAGCCTTCGTGGGGGGTTAAAATGCATACGCTGTGGAAGGTGCATGTATCGGTGCCCGATATGGCTTCGGGTTGGAGCCTATCCTTACGGGTGGTGTTATTCGGGGCCCATTGCCAAAGTCTTATCCCCTTTGCTTTTGGGGCTTGATCAAACCCAAGACCTTTATGAAGCTTGTACCCTTTGCGGAGCCTGTGAGGAGATATGTCCGGTTAAGGTTCCCCATACCGAGATTGTGGAATATTACCGGGAGATTAAATCCTCGGGAAGTAAAACTTTTAGGGCTGCTCCCCCATCATTTGCCGAGAAACTGGCTTTCAGTCTGTGGGGCAAGGCAATTAGCAGCCCTAGTATTTTTGCCGGCGGTCTGGGGATGGTTAAGTTGTTTACTAGGCTGTTAAGCAAGAATGGGTATGTAAAATACCTGCCGGGACCGATGAAAGGCTGGTTTAGTTGCAGGGATTTACCTGAACCTCCTGCCTTGAGTTTTCACCAGAGATGGAAAAAGGGACTTTTACCGAAGGCTACAATAAAAATGGAGAAAGGATCGATAGCGATTAACCAGGATGGAGGGGGAGAAGCTAATTATGGGCAGTAGGGAAAATATTCTGGGCCGGTTAAGAAGAATCCCGTCTGACTACCAGGATACCAGTTTAATAAATATTCCTGAAACGGCTCAGCCGGCAAATGTAGAAATGTTTATTGACAAGGCCAGGCTGGCCGGGGCACAGGTTGACAGGGTAAGCAATGATGATGATGCCAGAGAAACCATAGAAAACCTGGTGCGAGAAAATAATTATCATTCGATTATTACATCAAACGACAGTTTGATTAGAAGACTAAAACTGCCAAACAGCCTGCCTGTATGTAATGTGGAAGACATAAAAAGACAGGAGTTCAGGGATATAGCTTTTAAGGCTGAACTGGGGATTACTTCTTGCGATTATGGAATTGCCGATAGCGGTACGATTGTGATCAAGCATAATCATTGGAACCCCAGGCTTATATCCTTAGCTCCGAATCACCATCTATGCATACTGGAAGCGCAACATATTGTTCCCGACCGGTATTCGGCAGTATCGGCTCTAAAAAATGATGGTATTTGCGATGTAGCAGCCATAACCTTTATTACCGGAATAAGCAGGTCGGCTGATATTGCCCTTAACCTGGTATTAGGTATGCATGGACCCCGAAAAGTAAATATTATCATTATCGGTTAGAAGTTAGGCAATATAAGAGGCCTTTACAGGATAGGCCGGAGTTTTTTGGAAAAGGCGACTTTGTAGTAGATCTGGCCTTCAAAGTCCCGGTATATTTTTATTAAGCCAAGAATATTAACCACCCGTCTTAGTAAAGGCAAGCTTAAAACCCCCTGCAAACCTTAACTGGCATATATTGCCATATAATGGTAATTAATTATATTATAATATATTTGATTTGAATGTTATATTATAATATGTAATCCTACGCCAATATTCATAGAACTTGAAGGCTGATATCCGGAGGGGTAAATAATGCAGTTCTGGCTAAGCGCATTAATAGTAGTGCTTTTAGACAGGTTATCAAAGTGGTGGGTAATAAATGAGATCGCCTTTGGTGAGAGCAGAACTCTGATCGATGGCTTTTTATATTTAACCTATATTCGGAACCAGGGAGCTGCTTTCGGGATCTTGCAGGGTAAAAGCTGGTTTTTTCTTATAACCGCCGCCTTTATTATTTTTGCCTTAATATGGTATAACCATAGATACCATACGCCCCGGCTAATTAAACTGTTTACCGGGTGCATTGCCGGAGGAGCTTTGGGCAACCTTATTGACCGGGTTGTATTTGGTTATGTAGTAGACTTTTTTGACTTGGGTTGGTGGCCGGTATTCAATATTGCTGATGCCGCCATAGTATGCGGCAGCATACTATTGGTGATCAAGATAGTTGTCGATGAGAAGGGTGATACACTTAATGCATAAATCAGAAACTATTTTAGTTGAAGAGGAAATGGAAGGGGAAAGACTGGATTCATTTATAGCTGAAAAAATCGAATACCTGTCCCGTTCAACCGTTAAACTGCTCATATCCGGGCAAAGGGTTTTGGTTAATGGCCAACCCAAGAAAGCCAGCTACCGCATAAAAGAGGGAGAAATAGTAAGGGTAGAAATTCCGGAAATAAAGGAAATAGAACTGATCCCGAGAGACATTCCGTTGGATATTATCTATGAAGATACTGATGTAGCCGTAGTAAATAAACCTAAAGGGTTAGTCACCCATCCAGGGCATGGAAACTGGGATTATACCCTGGTAAACGCCTTGTTGTATCATATAAAAGATTTATCTGGGATTAATGGTAAAATCCGTCCCGGAATAGTACATAGGCTGGATAAGGATACTTCAGGGGTGATGGTAATTGCTAAAAACGATATTGCTCACCGGGTATTAGCGGGGCAGATTAAGTCCCATAGCTTTAATCGGGAATACCTGGCCCTGGTGCATGGGTTAATACAAGAAAGTTCGGGCACTATTGATGCACCAATAGAAAGAAGTAAAACCGATCGGAAAAAAATGACAGTTGGTAAAAACGGAAAACCAGCCAGAAGCGATTATACCGTATTGGAACGATTTAGGGGATATACCCTGGTTAAGGTTAGACTGTTTACGGGTAGGACCCATCAAATCAGGGTTCACTTTGCCTTCATAAAGCATCCTGTTGCCGGGGATCCGGTTTACGGTCCGGGGAAAAAGGCTTTGGGCCTTGATTCTCAGGCATTACATGCTTGCCTTCTCGGGTTCTTACACCCTACAACTGGCGAGTACATGGAGTTTAAAAGTCCGTTGCCTGAATATTTGGAAAACATCCTTACCGGACTAAGAAATACTTGTTGAAAGCCATAGCCCTGCTGATGAAGTTGAATTTACCAGGAGTCTGAAATATTAGTTGACAAGTAAAACCCGGTTATCTACAATCAATGACAGAAGGCCCTTTAAGTTGGTCCGGTGAGGTATCCTAGATTCAGTTACCTGTTGCCTTGCGCCGACAGGTTTTTTAGTATCTGTGCCATATGGCCGGTAAAAGGGTTTTTAGGTTAGGAGGCTTTAAATGCAATTACGGGATAAGACTCGAATTATGAACGAGTTGGATATGAAACGAGCACTCACCCGTATTGGTCATGAAATCATAGAACGGAATAAAGGTGTACAGGATCTGGTGTTAATCGGGATACGGAGAAGAGGAGGGCCTTTAGCCCAGAGGCTGGCATCGAATATAGAGCAGATTGAAGGAAAGAAAATACCGGTAGGTATTTTAGATATTACCCTATATCGCGATGATCTAACTACGTTGGCATCGCAGCCGCAGGTTCATCGCACCGAGGTTAATTTTGACATAAGCGGGAAAAAAGTGGTCCTAGTTGACGATGTACTATATACCGGGAGAACGGTAAGAGCTGCTCTAGATGCCTTAATTGATTTGGGAAGACCCCAGCACATTCAACTGGCAGTTCTTATTGACCGGGGACACCGGGAATTACCGATAAAAGCCGATTTTGTCGGCAAAAATGTACCAACCTCTAGGCATGAAGTAATAGCCGTATATGTTAAGGAATTTGACGGAATAGATGAGGTGGTAATCCAGGAAATCGTACAGTAGCATAAACCCTTTAATCTAGTCCTGTGAGGCTGGCAAGGGGAGAGGGAATACTGGAAGCAGCTAATGCCTTTCTTGTCCATGGGACAGAAAGGCTTTTTTATTGATGGGATGGTAAAACACGATTCATCTACAAAGGAGGTCAGGCGGTTGAACTTTGAACAAAGAAAGGATCTACTAGGAATTAAGGAATTGAGCAGGGATGATATTGACCTTATTCTGAATACCGCGGTCCCAATGAAGGACATTATCAAGAGGGATATTAAAAAAGTACCCACCTTAAGGGGCAAAGCTATGGCAACCCTGTTTTTCGAGCCCAGCACCAGGACTAGAACCTCCTTTGAGATGGCGGGCAAGTACCTCAGTGCGGATACGGTAAACCTGGTCATAAACAACAGCAGCATTCAAAAGGGGGAAAGCCTTAAGGATACCATTAAAACCATCGAATCCATGGGTTTTGATTTAATGGTAATGAGGCACAATATGAGCGGGGCGCCGCATTATGTTGCTCGTAATACTAGGATGCATGTTATTAATGCGGGCGATGGTGCCAATGAACACCCGACCCAAGCCCTTCTGGATATGTATAGCATAAAAGAAAAAAAAGGAAGATTAGAAGGGTTGAAGATAGCTATTGTGGGTGATATTCTTCACAGCCGGGTAGCCCGCTCTAATATCTATGGATTAACTAAATATGGATGTGAAATTAGAGTAGTCGGGCCTGCCACCTTGATTCCCCCGGAGATTGAGAATTTAGGAGTAAAAAGTTATTATAGCCTGGACCGAGCCTTGGAAGGCGTGGATGTAATAAATATATTAAGGATTCAAAAAGAAAGACAACAGATTGGTTTATTCCCCTCCCTTGATGAATATGCCAACCTCTACGGATTAGGATTAAAACACCTTGCCCGGGCTAAAGATGATGTGCTAGTCCTGCATCCTGGCCCTATGAATCGAGGAGTTGAGATATCAAGTGAGCTGGCGGAAAGTACCTACGCGGTAATCAATGAACAAGTTACCAACGGAGTTGCGGTTCGCATGGCATTATTATTCTTAATGATGGGAGGCTCCAGAGATGAAATTGCTTATTAAAAATGGCCGGGTTATTGACCCCTTAAATAAGGTAAATGATATAAGGGATATCCTTATTGAAGATAACCTTATTAAGGACATGGCCAAGGATATATCCATTGGTGACTGCCAGTTGATAGATGCTTCCAACAAGATAGTCTGTCCGGGGTTTATTGATATTCATGTTCATTTACGGGAACCGGGATTTGAATACAAGGAAGATATTGCCTCAGGCACACGGGCGGCAGCTGCCGGAGGTTTTACCACCGTGTGCTGTATGCCCAATACCGAGCCGGTAATTGATAATGCGGCAACCGCAGTTTTTGTAAGAGAAAGAGCTCGTAAAGCAGGAGTAGTCAATGTGTATCCAATAGGGGCGATAACCAAAAAAACCGCGGGGGAAGAGCTGAGTGAAATTGCGGAATTAGTGGCGGCTGGTTGTGTAGCCATCTCTGATGATGGACGGCCGGTGATTAACTCATACCTTATGCGTAATGCCTTGGATTATTCCAAGATGTTTGACCTCCCGGTTATGTCTCACTGTGAAGAGCTTAGCCTTGCCCAGGGCGGGCAGATGCATGAAGGCTACTATTCAACAATCTACGGCCTAAAAGGTATTCCTGCAGCAGCTGAGGAGATCATGGTAACCCGGGATATAATTCTTTCCAGGATTACCGGAGCCCATGTTCACATATGCCATGTATCAACCAGAGGTTCGATTGACCAGATCCGGAAGGCCAAAAAAGAGGGTATTAACGTCACCTGCGAAGTTACTCCCCATCACTTGACCCTTACCGATGAAATAGTTGGAAGCTATGATGGCGATACCAAGGTTAACCCGCCACTCCGTTCCCAGGAACATATATTAGCCTTAAGAGAGGCCATTATTGATGGCACTATTGACTGTATTGCAACGGATCATGCCCCACATGAGCGGGAGAGCAAGGACTGTGAATACATTTTGGCCTCATTTGGTATCTCGGGATTGGAGACTGCGGTAGCAGTTATTATAGATAAACTGGTAAGGCCGGGGATCCTATCTCTGGAAAAAATGGTACAGTTATTCAGTTGCGGGCCAGCCAAAGTATTAAAAATGCCTGACAAGGGCCTTATTCAAAAAGGTCAAAGGGCAGATATCACTATTATTGATTTGAAGGAAACCAGAAAGGTTGATCCGGCCAGGTTCTATTCCAAGGGGAAAAATACCCCGTTTAAAGGGCAGGAACTGGCAGGATGGCCTTGGGCAACTATAGTAAATGGAAAAATCGTATATTATAACGGGCAGGTTAAGGAAAATTAATCTTATGGGAGTTTATTTACCGGCAGGTTTATACAATAACCAATTGATAAGGGTTAAATGGATTAAGGGGTGAAACCGCAATTGGATGGTTATTTAGTGTTGGAAAACGGGAGGGTTTTTACCGGGAAACTGCTTAACGATTGCCTTATGGCCAGTGGTGAAGTAGTATTCAGCACGGCTATGATTAGTTATCAGGATATTATTACCGATCCTTCTTATTATGGCCAAATTGTTGTCTTGACTTATCCGTTAGTGGGGAATGTCGGTTTCAATCAAAGGAGCTTTGCTTCTAAAGGTGCAATGCTCAAAGGTTTAGTACTGAGAGAGGCTACGGATTTCCCCAGCCATTACGAGATGGAAACGGATCTAATCAGCTTTTTAAACCAGAGTGAAATCGCGGTTTTAACTGAGGTCGATACCAGAGCTCTTACCAGGGTAATTAGGAACCAGGGTGTAATGGGCGGAATTATATGTGATAACTTAAAATACCTTAACGAACTGGTTTTAAAAGCCCAAAAGGCTTCAGAGGAGTTAAAAGGGGATTTGGTACAATACGTTACCCGGAAGAATATTATGAGGTTCGGCAAGGGGCCAAAAAGGGTAGTGCTCCTGGATATGGGAACCAAGAAAGGGGTTATCGATTCATTGGTTAGAAGGGGTTGTGAACTATATGCGGTTCCTTCCACAACCCGGGCAGCAGATATTCTACGATTGGAACCGGACGGGATTTTTATTTCCGATGGACCGGGAGATCCCAGGGCTGTTTACTATGCGGTTGATACTTGTAAAGAGCTGATGCACAGATTCCCGATAATCGGCGTTGGGTTGGGCCATCAGATCCTGGCCGGGGCCATGGGAGCAGCTATCAGGAGGTTAGAGTATGGGCATCGGGGAACTAACCACCCGGTTCGCCATATTGAAAACAATCGAGTATATATAACCACCCAGAATCATGGTTATGTTATAGAAGAAAATTCGGCTGCTAATAACCCGATAGAGATTACTATGCGCAGTCTCATTGATAATTCCATAGAAGGCATAAAACACAAAGAGCTTCCAGTTTTCTCAGTGCAGTTCGAACCAGAGGGATATCCGGGATATAGTGAAACCGGGTTTTTTTATGATATGTTTATTGAACTGCTCTAATGTTCCTGTCACTTATCGACCCAAAATGGAGGTAATTCTATGCCATTAAATCCTGAGCTTAAGAAAGTATTGGTTATAGGCTCTGGCCCAATAATAATCGGGCAGGCAGCTGAGTTTGACTATGCCGGAACCCAGGCCTGTCGAGCCCTTAAAGAAGAGAATATCGAGGTGGTGCTTTTAAACAGTAACCCGGCAACCATAATGACCGATACCAATATCGCGGATCGGGTGTATATTGAACCCATTACCACCTGGTCAGTAGTTAAAATATTAGAAAGGGAAAGGCCAGATGGAATCATAGCCAACCTAGGGGGGCAGGTTGGGCTTAATATGGCCTTAGCCCTTGAAAGGGAAGGGATACTCAGCAAAACCGGGATACCGATCCTCGGTATGCCATTGGATGCAATTAGAAGAGCCGAAGACCGGGAGATGTTTAAGCTTACCATGCAGCAAATCGGGGAGCCTATTCCCGATAGTGCTGTTGTTCATTCGGTCGAGGAAGCACTGCAATTTGCCAGTGAGGCCGGATATCCTTTGATAGTAAGACCTGCTTACACCCTGGGTGGAACCGGAGGGGGAACCGTCAATAACCCTCAGGAATTAACGGCTGCAATTACCAAAGGGCTAAAAAGCAGCCCGATTGGACAGGTACTAATGGAAAAAAGTGTTGCCGGCTATAAGGAAATTGAATTCGAAGTAATGCGGGATGCCAATGATAACTGCATCACGGTCTGCAGTATGGAAAATATGGATCCGGTTGGTATTCACACTGGGGACAGCATAGTAGTAGCACCGGCCCAAACCCTGACTGATGAGGAATATCAGATGTTAAGAGCATCCTCCCTAAAAATAATCCGATCCCTGAAGATTGCTGGCGGTTGTAATGTTCAATTTGCCTTGGATCCGTTCAGCAAACGGTATTATGTAATAGAAGTGAATCCGCGGGTTAGCCGTTCCAGTGCCCTGGCTTCTAAGGCTACCGGGTATCCCATCGCCAAAGTTACAACCAAGATTGCTATAGGTTATAACTTGGATGAGATTCCCAATGCAGTCACGGGCAAAACGACGGCCTGCTTCGAGCCGGCTATCGATTATGTAGTCTTAAAGGTGCCTAAATGGCCGTTTGACAAGTTTGTGTTTGGGGATCGGCGGCTGGGCACTCAGATGAAAGCCACTGGGGAAGTAATGGCCATCGACCGCAGCTTTGAGGCCGCTTTTCTAAAAGCCATTCGTTCCCTGGAGATTGGCATAAAGGGTTTGCGGCTCCCTGCTCTGGTAAAGGTTACCGATGATAACTTAAAGTTAAGGTTAAAAGATGCGGATGATGAGCGGATATTTATTATTGCCGAGGCTTTTAACCGGGGAATGTCCATCCAGGATGTCTGGGAGATAACCAAGATCGACCAGTATTTTTTAAAAAAAATTAAGAACATTATAGATTTTTCCCTGATGCTGAAAGAAAGGGATTTAACGGTTACCGTCTTGAAGGAAGCTAAAAAACTGGGCTTTTCTGATCTTGAAATTGCAGAAATAAAAGGAATGACTGAAAACGAGGTTAGGGAAAGAAGGAAACAGCTAGGGATAATCCCGACTTATAAATTGGTAGATACCTGTGCCGCAGAATTTGATGCCAAAACCCCCTATTATTACTCCTGCTATGAACAGGAGAATGAAGCCTGGCATGAGCCCGGCGTGCGCAAAATCCTGGTAATTGGTTCCGGACCAATAAGGATTGGGCAGGGAGTGGAGTTTGATTATTGTTCTGTACACTGTGTATGGGCTTTACAGGAGGCCGGGATTAAAGCGATTATTGTTAACAACAACCCCGAAACGGTCAGTACTGATTTCGATACTTCTGATCGGCTTTATTTTGAACCTCTGGTATTTGAGGACGTTATGAACATCATTGAGGAGGAGAAACCGGAAGGTGTGGTCGTCCAATTCGGCGGCCAGACTGCCATAAACCTGGCAGATTCCCTGAATCGCATGGATGTGCCGATAATTGGGACCAGTAATGATAGTATTGATATGGCAGAAGATAGAGACCGATTTGATAAATTGGTTGAGGTGCTTGGCATTCCCAGACCTCCCGGGAAAACGGCCATGTCAGTTGATGAAGCCGTAGAGGTAGCCAATACCATCGGATATCCGGTATTGGTAAGACCATCTTATGTTTTGGGCGGAAGGGCCATGGAGATTGTCTATAATGCTGACGAATTAGAACAATATATGGCAACTGCGGTTAAGGTAAACAGCGAGCATCCCGTACTGGTAGACAAATACCTTTTAGGCAGGGAAATAGAAGTTGATGCGGTATCAGACGGTAATGAGGTTTTAATACCCGGGATAATGCAGCATATTGAAAGGGCCGGGGTGCACTCAGGCGACAGCATGGCCGTGTTTCCTGCTTACGATATCAGCCAGAATATCAAGGAAAAAGTCATTGATTATACGGTAAAATTAGGCCGGGGCCTTAAGGTCAAGGGATTGATTAATATCCAATTTGTTGAATATAACCATGAACTGTACGTCATCGAGGTTAATCCCCGCTCCAGCAGAACCATTCCGTTCATAAGCAAGGTTACTGGGCTCCCTATGGTTAAACTGGCTACCGAGATAATACTGGGGAAAAGCATAGCTGATCTGGGTTACCGTGGGGGGCTACAACCGGAGCCGGGTTTCTATGCGGTAAAAGTACCGGTGTTTTCATTTAATAAACTGGCCAAAGTAGATGTTAATCTGGGACCGGAAATGAAATCTACCGGGGAAGTAATGGGTGTTGATTATTCGTTGAAAACTGCCCTTTATAAGGGTTTTATCGCTGCCGGGGTTCAAGTACCCGAGAGGGGGACAATTGTTGCCACTATTGCAGATAGGGATAAACCCGAGGGTATTCCTATACTTAAGGAATTCTACCGGCTGGGATTTAAAATCATTGCTACGGAAGGAACTCTGAATCATTTAAAAGCAGCCGGGGTCGAAGCAGAAAAGGTAAAGAAGATTAGTGAAGGCTCGCCTAATATCATTGATCTGATCAGCCAGGGAAAAGTTGATCTGGTAGTCAATACTCTTACTCAAGGCAGAAAACCGTTTAGTGATGGATTTCAGATTCGCCGGGCAGCTGTGGAATTAAACGTACCATGTTTTACCTCCCTGGATACTCTTAGAGTTTTACAGGAGGTTATTAGCGAGGGAGAGAAACCAGAAAGCATGCAGGTATATGCTATACAGGATTTGGTCAAAAAGAACGAATAAAGGGGCAAATCAACGGGATTTTATGCTTCCTCCAAGCAGTTCCTCGAAGAGGTAAGGAGGAAGCATAATAACTATCTTCTCGTTTCTACTTTAGGAATTGGATAACAGCTCGTAGATGATGGTAACCGTAGCGGAAACCTGCACATCTCCAGGTTTTACCGGAACTTCACTGCGGGCACTGATTGCACCGCTTTCATCCCTGAAGTAGGGAATAGGGGGTTCGGGAGGATAACTGTATACTCCTCCTTCGTTTATAGTAATGATCTGGCCCAGTTTAAGATCAGCAGCGGCAGCAATAACCTGAGCCTTGGATTTGGCCTTAATGACCGCTTCAGCTAAAGCCTGATTTTCAACCTCTGACAGCTGGGATTTTTCAAACCTGACGTAGTTGACGCTGTTAGCACCTGCTTCCACGGCAGCATCCAGAATTGCTCCCAGGTTGGGCAAATCCTTAACTGTAACCGTTATTTCATTTCTAACCCGATAGCCAATTATTTCCGGGCTGGAATCTTCTTTAATTCTTCCATAGTTGTATTCGGGCCAGATATTATAACTTGAAGTTTGAATACAGTCATCAGCGATATTTTTAGCCTTCAAAGCGGCAAATACCTTTTCGGTTGCAGCATTATTCATATTTTGGGCTTTGCCCAGCTCTTTATCAAAGCTTTCAACTGCCAGCGAAGTTCGAGCCTGATCGGGAACAATATTTATATTTCCCGTTGCGCTTACGGTCAACTTGATCCTAGTATCCCGGTTAGCATCGGTGGTAGCTTGACCGGGTTGTATACCATAAAACAAACCGCTGATGACAAATATACCCAAAAATAAACCAACCAATAAAATCCTATTCCAGTTCTTCCATACTATCATTCCCTTGAGCCTCCTTAAATTGAATAGATTGAGCTATCCTGGTTAATTCCTCAGCAGATAGGTTACCAGTCACGGTTATACTCAATGAAAGACCTTTATAGGGCAGATTCCAGCTAATGGTATTGGACGTATCCTGTGTATCCTGGTCATGAGCTGCATCATTGGCAGAAGATATGCTCCTAACGTATTCAGATTTAGGCAAACTGGACATACTCTCCAAGGTGGGGTCCTCCATTTCCAAGTCTGCCAGGGAAACGGTTATATCTTGATTGGTTACCGTATGGCTATACCTGAAGGTTAGTTTATTATTGGCATCGCAAATGATTTCGGTTAAATTATATTCAACCGGCAGGTTGGAGGGTTGGAGATAAAATATTCCCTCAGCAGTTTTGGCTCTAAAAGCCAAGTCACCATGCCTTGAGTCCCGAACATCACGAACTGAAAACGGATACAGTTCCTCAGGATCACCCCATCTGGCCTTACTGGTGTCCTCCTCCGAATGGTAAGCCATTATGCTGGCCTCACCTCTATCGCTGGCCTTTCCATTATCAGTTAAATCCCTCTTCGGGGCGGGAGATGGTGAATTGTTTGCTTCGTCTGCCTGAGATCCCCTGGTTTCAGCTATTTCATTTTTATGATAAGATTCTTCGGTTGTTTTCAAGCCAAAATGATTTAAACCCGGGATAAGCAAAGCTATAAACAGGGCGGCAGCCAATAATGAAGAAGTTAAAAAAAGCTTAGGATACCTAATTTTTGAACTGGAATTGGGCATATAAGCTCTATTAGACAGCCTTCTTAAGATTCTAATACTAGGAGAGACCGGTTGGCTTTTAAGCTCAATCGATTTCATTACTTTCTGGGTAAAATCATGGCTTAATTCAGGAATACCATAGCCTTCTCTTAACAGATCATTCTCCAGTTTAGTTAGGGCTATTTTATTTCTGCATTTTGCACAGTCTTTTAGGTGGGCCCCCAAACTAGGCCCAATCCCAGGGGGTAGTGTATTGTCACAATAAGAATAAAGATACTTATCTACTAATTGGCAATTCATTGGCAATCCCCCTTTCTTTCCATCTCTTTAACACTATACTGCGCAGTGCTTTACGTGCCCTATGAACTTTAACCTCCACATTTTCCTTGCTGATATTTAGGATATCGGCTATTTCCTGATTCTTAAGCTCAAATTGGTAGCGTAAAGTAATGATAGTTCTATAGCTCTCCGGAAGCTCCATTATGGCTGCGGAGATTTCCTCCCTTAATTCTAGGTTTTCGAACGCTAATTGGGGGTCTATGGCTTCATCCGGATAATGCATATTAGGTTTACCATAAGATTCATCAAAATTAAGGGTTATCACCTTCTTTTTTTTCCTTAACATACTGATAGTCGTGTTGGTGGCTATTCGGTAAATCCAGGGGGCAAAGGTTTTCTCCGGATCAAATAGATTGAGTTTTTCAAAAACGGTTAAAAAGACATCCTGGGTAATATCTTCTGCCTCCTGATATTGAGCAACCATCCGGTAAACTATAGCAAAAATCCGATTTTTATATCGGTTAACCAATTCCTCAAAAGCTGATAGATCGCCGTCTAAAGTAAGCCGGACAAGCCTTTCATCACTTATCAAATTTACCAGCTCCCAATTCCGTTCATCCCTTAATACGTTCAATATAATTACAGCTTACACTACCTGACAAAAAATTTATAGGATTAAATATATCCTAAGGTTCAGCTGGGTAAGATAAACAAATAGGATGTAAGCGGATGATGGAAAGTACGGCGGTAACCTTGTATTGAATTAGGTGAATATTGGTGTATAATATAGGATGGTCGAATTTATCAGGAAAAGAGGAAAAAATATGTCTGAAAACTGCAAAGGTTGTCCCTCCCAAGGAACCTGCTCATTGCAGCCTGGTGAATGTGGGGTACAGAAGGAAAAAGAAGATAAGTCACTATTAGGTGCTCTAAACCGTATTAATAATATAATCGTCGTAATGAGCGGCAAAGGAGGGGTAGGGAAATCATCGGTTACCGGGCTAGTAGCAGTGGCTTTGGCCCAAAAAGGCCATAGAGTCGGAATACTGGATGCTGATATTACCGGCCCTAGTCAACCTAAAGCTTTTGGGCTAAAAGATATTAGACTAAATGCCAGCGAGTATGGAATTATACCGCCGTCTACCAGAACGAATATCAAATTGATGTCCATCAATTTCTTTTTACCCCGGGAAGATGACCCGGTTATATGGCGTGGGCCCTTGTTGGCCGGGGCAGTTAACCAATTCTTCAAAGAGGTGGATTGGAGAGAACTGGATTATCTGGTAGTGGATTTACCGCCAGGAACAGGAGATGTCCCTCTTACTGTAATGCAATCGCTGCCGGTAAATGGGATTATTATTGTATCTTCGCCCCAGGAGCTGGCTTTTATGGTGGTAAAAAAGACGATTAAGATGACCCAAAAAATGAAGATTCCTATTTTAGGTTTAGTTGAAAACATGAGTTATGCCATTTGTCCGAAATGTAATGAAAAGTTGGAAATATTCGGGAAAAGCCAGGGGGCAAAGGTAGCTAAAGAAACCGGGATTGATTTTTTAGGTGGTTTGCCATGGGATGTAGAGCTGAACTCCCTGGTTGATCAAGGCAGAATTGAAGACTATGTTTCGCAAGAGATGGGCAGTATAGTTGAAAAAATCTGTAATAAATTAAAAAAAATAAATTAAATGACGATATGTATTGATAGGCTATTTTAATAGCGGCGGCAAAATAACGAAAAAATAGCTTAAGATTGGTGTAAATATGTTACAATAATGTATATACTTATTTATATTAAATGTAAGATTGGATTGCCTCTACATAAGTATCGGATCGGAGGTATGATGCAAAGATGATTACGAAATTATTTATGGAGCTAAAGAACCTTTTTGCGGATCTTGCATCAAATTTAATTTTAGGTAAATACAAAGATGCTGCTAATTTAGCCTTAATCCTTTCGGAAAAAAGCAAGGCTTTAGCTGATGAACTGGGCGCTAAATAGCATTAAAGCACTGCGAACAGCAGTGCTTTAATTTTCTTTAATCAACCGGTTTTATATTATTACTTGCCTTTGAATTCTGGGTTTCTCTTTTCAAACCAGGCGCTTATAGCTTCTTTTTGGTCCTCGGTCCCCGAACATAAAGCTGCCTGGGCTTGTTCAAAAAGTAAACCGGCCATCCTGCTGCTTTCCGTTGCCAAATTAATCCCTTTTTTGGCCATTCTGACTGCTATTGGAGGCATACTGGCGATCTGGTGAGCAATTTTCATGGCGGTATCCATAAGTTCTTCTTCTTCAACAACATACTCAACCAGGCCTATGGCTTCAGCCTTTTCTGCATCTATTTGGTCACAGGTAAAGATAATCTTCTTGGCTTGTCCTGGGCCGACCAACTTGGTCAGTCGGGTGGTTCCCCCCATATCCGGTGCCAGACCAAACCTTACTTCAGGAAGAGCTAATTTGGCATTTTTGGCTGCTACCCTTAAATCACAGGCCAGAGCCAGTTCCGTTCCCGAACCGAGGCAGAGGCCTTGGATGGCGATAATAACCGGTACTGGAAAATCGTCCAGTTTGTTATAAACCGACTGCAAATAGGCCAGGTACTTCTGGGTGAAATTCAGGCTATTCTCTTTTAATTCTTTTAAATCAACCCCTGCAGCAAAATGCTTTCCTTTTGCATTGATGACCAACGCCCGCAGATTATCCATTTCTTCGATTTCTCGAAGGGCTTGCTCCATCTCTTGCCAAACCTCTACCCCGAAAATATTCAGTCTATCCGGACGGTTAAGGGTAAGGATAGCAATTGGGCTTTCTTTTGTTACTAATAGATTCTTATAAGTAGCCATATTTTACCCCCCTTGTTCGTAATGCTTAAATTATAACATTCAATCACCACCCTATCCAAGTATTTACAGGAAAGAAAACGATATGCTGTATATGGTTAATAAAAATGGGAAAAAATAGTATCAAGAGGTGATGATGATGAAGAAGACTGATGTGGGTGTTTTTTTATTGTTAATAGTTTTAACCAGTTTTGGCATAGGATACGCCCTGGCACATATATATCATAATTCCCAGCTGGGGGGGCGGCAGCAAAAGCCGGTTGTGGGAATGGAAGAAAAAAGAGATATTATAAATGAAGATACCCATATGGTATTCGAGCAGGAGTTTCAAAAATGCGGGCATATAATAATATCGGATTTTTCGCCAAGGGAAGCGGTATTAGGTAAAAACTTGGAAGAGATAAAAAAAGTTTATAATCCTGATGCCGGATATCAGGTGTCATTAAAAGACAATACTTTGGTAATCCGGGAAGTAATAAATGACTGGTGTGCAGCGGATAAGGAAAAATACCGGCTAAAGGATTTTAATGGAAGTGTGGCGGTATATAAAGGGCCAGATCCGTTCAACGACGTCTTAGTTAAAGTAACTTCCATACAAATGAACCGGCTCCCTATAGATATTCAGAATGCCATTAACCGCGGGGAGTACGAATATTCCTCTGAAGAGGCCCTAAACGATGCCCTGGAAAATCTTGACGAGTATAACTAAAAGAGTTCGATTGCCATACCCTACCCCTTTACTATTGTTAAGGACCCTCCTAGTTATATCCGGTTGACCTTTTGGTTTTTACTGGTCCGGTTTGGTTTTTTCAAGTAATATAGATATAACAAAAGTAAAAGAGGCACATTTATGCTGGTACTGGGAATTGACCCGGGTACGGCCAGGATGGGTTATGGCCTGGTTCAGTATCTGGATGGCAAGATTAAACTGATTAATTATGGATTGATAACCACCTCATCTTCCATGACGGTTGCCGAGCGTTTATGTAAAATAAATGAGCAACTTCAACTACTCATTGAAGATAACCGGCCCGATGCCGTAGCTGTGGAACAGTTGTTCTACAATAAGAATGCCAAAACTATTATTACTGTTGCGGAGAGCCGGGGAGTCGCCATTATGACTGCCGCCAGGGCCAAGATCCAGGTAGCGGAGTACACTCCCTTACAGGTGAAGCAGGCAGTAGTTGGCTTTGGCAATGCAGATAAAAAACAGGTACAGGAGATGGTTAAAAGGATTCTATCTATGGATCAACTGCCCAAACCGGATGATGCGGCTGATGCCATAGCTATAGCCATATGCCATCTTCACTCCTACAAGATAGCCAATTGGGGAAAGGGGAGTGTAAAGCAGTGATATCCCTGGTTAAGGGAAGTTTGTTGAAAACAGGTGAAGAGAGTATCATTGTAGAGGTTAGCGGAATAGGATACGAAATCTTCACTCATTCTAGGACCTTTACCCATCTTCCGCCAAAAGGTGAAACCTTAACCATGTACACCCGGCTGCACGTTACGGAAAATGATCTTAAACTCTACGGGTTTATTAAAGAACAAGAATTAAACCTTTTTAACCTATTGCTTACGGTTACCGGGGTGGGTGCCCGGGTAGCCCTGAACATCCTAGGTGCTTTTGAACCGGATAGGTTTTGCCGGGCTATAGCTGCTAAGGATGAAAAAACTTTGGTCACTATTCCCGGAATAGGCAAGAAGAGTGCGCAACGGTTGATATTTGAGCTCAAAGATAAGGTGGGCAAAATTGACTATGGCAGCAGTCCGGCTGATACTAAGCATATTGATGATGTATTACAAGCCCTGGAAGCCCTGGGATACACCAGGTATGAGATGATGCCCCTGATTCATGCCTTACAGGAATCGGATCAATTAAGTGATAATATCGAAAAAAACCTGAAAATTATCCTGCGGGAAAAGCTGGCTACCAAATAGACTGGAGGTGAATTTTTATGGATTACCATAGACTCCTGTCGCCAAATTTAACGGGTGAGGATGATAACTCCGAATCGTCATTAAGACCTCTCAAGCTTGCTGATTATATTGGACAGGACAGAGTAAAAGAAAATATCAGGATATTTATACTGGCAGCCAGGGAGCGCAATGAAAGCATGGACCATGTGTTGCTAAGCGGGCCTCCGGGACTTGGCAAGACTACCCTGGCTACCATAATAGCCAATGAAATGGGAAAACCAATAAGAAAAACCTCAGGTCCGGCCATAGAAAGACCGGGAGATCTGGCGGCCATATTAACCAACCTGGAACCGGGAGAGATTTTATTCATAGACGAAATCCATCGCCTTAACCGAAATGTTGAGGAAATTATGTACCCGGCCATGGAGGATTTTGCCATTGATATAATCATAGGCAAAGGGCCGTCGGCCCGAACCTTGAGGCTGGAAATACCCCCCTTTACCCTGATTGGGGCAACTACCCGGCCGGGACTTTTAAGCTCACCGCTCAGGGACAGATTTGGGATCAATTGCCGGCTTGATTTTTATAATTGCAGTGAACTGACCGAGATAATTAACCGAGCGGCATCAATCCTGGGAATTCCCATAGATGATACCGGTGCGGCCGAAATAGCCAGACGCTCCCGAGGCACACCGAGAATTGCCAATCGGCTTCTTAAAAGAGTCTGGGATTATGCCCTGGTAAAAGGGAATGGTTTTATTGACAGGGATGTGAGCCAGCGAGCCCTGGAGATGTTAGAAATTGATGAATGCGGTTTGGACATTGTCGATAGAATGATACTTGATGCCATTATAAACAAATTCAATGGGGGACCGGTAGGGCTGGAAACCCTGGCAGCTGCTGTTTCCGAAGAAAGCGATACGGTTACCGATGTTTACGAGCCATATCTAATTAAGTTGGGAATGGTTCAAAAGACCCCAAGGGGCAGAATAGCAACCGAATCAGCATATAAACATATAGGTTCAACTTCAGGTAATGCAGGAAGAAACCTCTTTGATTAAAACAGGGCGGTTAGATCTGCAGCTTAAAGGGGGTAAAGCATGAGTAAAGTACTGTTGCATATCTGCTGTGGCCCCTGTGCCACATATCCGGTTGCCAGATTAACAGAGCTGGGATACCATATAAAGGGATATTTTTACAATCCCAATATACATCCGTATACAGAGTATGTGAAGCGGAAAGAAGCGTTAGACAAATTCGCCCATATGGTCAATTTGGATATTATTGCAGAAAACGATTATAGCCCGGACCAGTACTTTCAGCAGGTAGCTTTTCGAGAAAGCCAGAGGTGCAGGATATGTTACAGGATAAGGCTGGAGAAGGCGGTACGAATAGCCAAATCGGGAAAATTTGATTTTTTTACCACCACCTTATTGGTTAGCAAGTTTCAAAAACATGATCTGATCAGGGAAATAGGCCAGGATTTAGGAGAAAAGTATGGGGTTGCTTTTTTGTACCTGGACTTTCGTGAAGGATTTAAAGATACGGTTGCCAGGTCCAAAGAAATGAACCTGTACCGACAGCAGTATTGCGGTTGCTTGTACAGTGAAATGGAGCGGTACCAGCGTAAAGAAACCAAAATAAAAAAAAGCTAAGAATGGGAATAGTATAATTATTAAACATTACGGAGTGGTGTATTATATGAATCCCATGGAGACAATTGCCAGGGTAATTATTGGTTTAGGCTTAATAATTACTATTATGGGGGTTATTTTTTTCCTTGCCTCAAAACTGGGTCTGGGCAATTTGCGCCTTCCCGGGGACATAATAATCAAAAAAGGCAATTTTACCTTCTTCTTTCCCGTAGTTACTTGTATAATTATCAGTATTGTTCTTTCAATTATATTAAACCTGTTTGCACGCAGGTAGTTTAGGTAAACTGCAGGAGTTGCCAATGACCCAAGACCAGAACATATTTGCTCTAAGCAATTATTATTTTGATCTTCCTAGTAATTTAATTGCCCAATATCCAACTAAACCGAGGGATGAAGCCAGACTATTGGTCCTGAATCGATCCACCGGATCAATAAGTGACACCAGTTTTAAAGAAATTACCCGTTTTATTACCCCCGGTGATACTTTGGTATTAAACAAAACCCGGGTTATCCCGGCCAGGCTTTGGGGGAAAAAGCTAACCGGGGCCAAGGTAGAAATCCTTTTGTTGAGAAAGATTGATGACCGGTGGGAATCACTGGTAAAACCGGCCCGAAAGCTTAGGGCCGGGGATTATGTACTTTTTGATAAAAGTGAGGTCCGGGCGGAGATAATAGCTGAAATGTCAATTCCTGGCGGAAGGATAATCCGGTTTGATAGCTGCAGTGATGAACAAGCATTTATTGAGCAGTTCGGTTGCATGCCCCTGCCGCCCTACATCAATCGGGAAGCACAGGAGGAGGACCGGGAAGATTACCAAACGGTTTATGCGGAGGTGAATGGTTCGGCTGCAGCGCCAACTGCCGGGCTGCACTTTACCCAGGAGCTTTTAAAACAGATTGAGGACCAGGGAATAAATATTGCCAGGGTTCTGCTTCATGTCGGCCTTGGAACCTTTCGACCTGTGGAAAAGGCGGATATTCGGGAGCATAAAATGCACAGCGAGTTCTATGTCATAGATAATGAAACTGCCCAGTTATTGAACCAAACCCGGAAAAAAGGTAAATCGGTAATCGCAGTAGGGACCACAGTAGTAAGGTCCTTAGAAACAGTGTATAATGATGACTATGGATTTTTAGCCCAAAGCGGGGAAACCGATAAGTTTATCTACCCTGGTTATAAGTTTAGGGCTGTAGATAAACTGGTTACCAATTTCCATCTTCCCGGGTCGTCCTTAGTGATGTTAGTTTCTGCTTTTGCCGGTATAGATCAGGTAAAAGCAGCTTATAAACATGCTATAGACAGGCAGTACAAGTTCTTCAGTTATGGTGATGCCATGCTGATCATTTAATGCCATAGGCTGATAATTACCAGATAAATCTTCTTACTAATAGTGGATCAGCCAGGGGTTGTTGCAAAATATTCGCAGGAGGGTTTATGACCGCGAAATACTGCCCCTCTTTTCGGAAAGGGAAAATTAATCAAAATACTATTGGTTCGGAGTGATTGAGGCTGGAATTTACCCTGATAAAAGTTGACGGAAAGGCCCGGTTAGGCAGGTTAACCACCGCCCACGGTATGGTTGACACTCCTGTGTTTATGCCGGTTGGAACTCAGGCGACGGTAAAAACCTTAACTCCTGAGGAATTATACGAAATCGGAATCCAGATTATACTATCCAATAGTTATCACTTGTATTTGAGGCCGGGGGAAAACTTAATTGCCAAGGCTGGTGGCCTGCACTCTTTTATGAACTGGAACCGGAATATTTTGACTGATAGCGGTGGGTTTCAGGTTTTTAGCCTGAGTAAATTAAGAAAAATCAGTGAAGAAGGGGTGTTTTTCAGTTCCCATATTGATGGATCCCGCCATCTGCTAACTCCGGAAAAGGCCATGAAAATCCAAGAGAAATTAGGGGCCGATATTATTATGTGTTTTGATGAATGTTCCCCGTATCCATGCACCTATGAAGAGGCGAAAACCGCAGTGGAAAGAACCAGCCGGTGGGCAAAACGATGCCGGGAGGTGCACAAGGATAATACCCAGTCACTGTTTGGGATAATCCAGGGGAGCGTTTTTCCTGAATTGAGGAGACAAAGTGCTTTGGAGATCATTTCCTGCGGTTTTTCTGGATATGCCATCGGGGGTTTAAGTGTTGGTGAACCCAAGGAAGAAATGTACCGCAATCTGGATTTGCTCAATCTATTACTTCCGGAAGGCCAACCTAGGTATCTTATGGGGGTGGGTTCACCTGAAGATTTGGTAGAAGGAGTCAAGAGAGGGATAGATATGTTTGATTGTGTCCTTCCCACCAGGTTAGCCCGGCATGGTACAGCTTATACCCACAAAGGCAGGATAACTGTTCGCAATGCTGGTTATGCCGAAGATTTCTCCCCTTTAGATCCTGAATGCGGGTGCAGGGTTTGCCAGAGCTATTCCCGGGCTTATATAAGACATTTGCTAAAAGCCGGGGAAATACTTGCTCTTCGCCTTTTGAGCTACCATAATATTTACTTTCTGAGTAAATTAATGGAAAATATAAGAATCGCTATAAATAATGGAGAATTTGAAAAGTTTTATCAAAAATTCTCTGCTAATTACAGGTTTTAACAAGAGGATTTTAGCAATTCTCTGCCGAATACAGATGAGTTATTGGTAAAAGGAGTGGTATTTTGTTTAGTGAGGGAAATTTTTTAATGATGGCCATCTATTTTGGTTTTTTTCTGGCAGTTTTTTATTTTTTCCTGGTATTGCCACGTAAGAAGCAAGAGAAAAAGCATACTGAAATGGTAGCCAGCCTTAAAAGAGGAGAAAAGGTAGTGACCATAGGCGGGGTTCATGGAGAAGTAACCCGGATTAAAGACGATTCTATCGTTCTTAAGGTATGTGAAAACACCGAGATTGAGTTCTTGAAAAAGGCAATAGCTTATAAAGTCGAGGGATAGTAATAAATGATCACACTAGTGGATGTAAAAGCCAATCCTCTTGTTAAAACATTTATTCAAAAAGGTAATGAACATTTGGGGGCAATGGGGTATACTGACCATGGTGAAAAGCATTTAGACTTGGTTAGCAGTCTCAGCAAAAAGATATTAAGCAAGCTAGGGGCCGATCCGCGGATGGCTGAACTAGCTGGAATTGCTGGCTATCTTCATGATATCGGCAACGTAATTAATCGTACTGGTCACAGCCAAAGCGGCGCCCTTATAGCCATGGAAATTCTGCGCCGGATGGGGATGGAACCGGAGGAAATCGCTATTATCTGTGCTGCGATTGGAAACCACGATGAAGGCAGTGGTCACCCGGTAAACCAGGTAGCTGCTGCCCTTATCTTAGCCGATAAATCCCATGTACATAGAAATCGGGTCAGGAATCTGGATGTTGCTACTTTTGATATACATGACCGGGTCAATTATGCGGTGGAGCACTCTACATTAACCATTGGTGATGAGAAGGTTATCACTATGGAATTAGTAATCGACACCAGTATCTGTCCGGTTATGGATTATTTTGAAATATTTTTAACCCGGATGATTTTGTGCCGCAGAGCGGCTAATTTTTTGGGTTGTGAATTTGAACTGGTAATAAACGGGGCTAAATTGCTGTAATTCAAAGTAGTTGGAAGGAGGAAGAAACGGGTGCGGAAAAATTCCGGTTTTATGGTGACGCTGGTTATCTTGGCTCTTGGCCTGCTGGTGTATTTTGTCAATCAACCCCTCTTTAGGAATATCAATCTTGGTTTGGATTTAAGGGGCGGATTGCGGGTAGTTCTCCAGGCCCAGGAAAGAGAGGGGGAACCGGTCACAGCAGATACTATACAGAAAGCGGTGGGGATCTTAAGGGACCGGGTAGATAACCTGGGAGTTAAGGAAACATCACTATATCCCCAGGGAAACAACCGGGTGGTAATTGAAATAGCCGGAGAAGATGATCCTGAGGCTGCGGTAGACATATTAAAAAATGTTGCCCAACTGGAATTCAGAGATGAGCAGGGCAATGTGGCCGTTACCGGCAAAAATTTGAAAAACGCTGAAGCCAGGATGAACCCCAACACCCAACAGGCTGAGGTTACTCTGGAATTTGACCAGGAAGGAGCCAGGCTGTTCGGGAAAGCTACAAAAGCCAATTTAGGAAAACCGTTGTATATAGTGCTCGATGACCGGGTGATAAGTGCTCCCGTGGTTAATACCGTCATAGAGGACGGGAATGCGGTGATAGAAGGCAATTTTACCGCCAAAGAGGCCCAGGATCTTGCAGTGCTGCTGCGGTCCGGCGCTTTGCCGGTTAGCTTTAGTGTTTTAGAGAAGCGTTCTATCGGCCCCACTTTGGGTGCGGATTCACTGGATAAGAGCTTGAAAGCCGGGATTGTCGGGATTATTGCCATATTGATCTTCATGATCGGTTATTATCGCCTCCCTGGTATAATTGCTGATCTATCACTGGTTTTATATAGTTTACTGGTTCTCGGGGCAATGGTTTACCTGGGGGCGGTCTTAACCCTGCCGGGTATTGCGGGATTTGCTCTATCAATAGGTATGGCGGTTGATGCCAATATTATTATTTATGAAAGAATCAAAGAAGAGCTGCGTTTTGGCAAAACCCTCCAGGCAGCTATTGATTCTGGGTTTAAACGGGCTTTCTGGACGATTTTTGACGCCAATATTACCACCCTGATAACCGCCATGGTTTTGATGTATTTTGGCACTGGGCCGATTAAAGGTTTTGCCGTCACCTTGTCCTTAGGTATAGTTGCTAGCTTGCTTATAGCTTTAACTTTTACCAAATACATGCTTATCCTGTTTTCGAATTTGACCAAGAACCCCAAATTATACGGTATTTAAGGAGGGCAGATGATGCAGATTATCCAGCGAAGAAAAATCTATTATGTTATTTCACTGTTACTGATAATACCGGGGCTCATTTCGCTTTTTATGCAGGGGCTCAATCTCGGAATAGACTATGAAGGCGGCTCCATTCTGCATGTTCGGATAAGTGCCGAAACACCGGTTAAAGAGGTAAGAGAAGCCATTTCTGGCCTGGAGTATGGCAGTCCTGAAGTGCAGAAGAGCAATGATGAATTTTATATTAGGACTGTAGAGCTTAACCAAGAACAAACCAAGGACTTAATTCAGATACTTACCGACAAGTTTGGAAAGGTTGAGTTTTTAAGTGCCGAAAGCGTAGGTGCGGTAATCGGCAGTGAATTAACCAGAAATGCCTTGTTGTCTGTTTTTATTGCTGCCCTCTTAATGCTGGCTTATATTACGGTCAGATTTGAGTGGTCTTTTGGGGTGGCAGCTGTATTGGCTATAATTCACAACGTATTGATTGTTTTAGGAGCCTTTTCCATCTTCCAGTGGCAGATTAATAGTGCTTTTATCGCAGCCATACTTACAGTAGTGGGCTACACGATAAACGATACCATTGTTATTTTCGATAGGGTTAGGGAGAATATGCGCTTTCGGAGAAAAGAGGACTATATTTCCTTGTTAAACCGCAGTATTTTGCAGTCCTTCAACCGGTCCATTAACACGGTTCTTACCTCAGCCTTTGCTTTGATTGCTTTACTGCTCTTAGGCGGAGAAACTATCAAGTATTTTGTTGCCGCCATGCTGATTGGATTTGTTGTGGGTGCGTATTCTTCGATTTTTATTGCCAGCCCGTTATGGTACGAATTAAAAACCCGGGCTTAGGATTTTTTCATAATTAATTAAGCAGGTATGCTTTAGGGACTTCTTTAACAGGTGAAGTCCCTTTATTCCTTGAAGCAAGCGAATAAGTGAAAACCGGCAGCATGGTTTTAGACTTTTCTGATTGGAAGGGAGATTTTACTATGTTACAGTTGGTGGGATTAATTATCTTTTTAATCGGGATCATAATATTTACCGTGCAGAACCAGATTGTGGTTGCCGTCAGGTTTCTAAACTGGGTATCTCCAGAGGTATCTCTGGCAGTGGTGGTATTGGTGGCTATAAGCCTGGGGGCAATTGTTGCCTTTTTTTTAGACAGCCTGAGATTTATTAAGATGGCCAAAAAAATTAAAGAACTTAAAACCACCATTAATCAATTACAGCGGAGAATTGATAATGAACAGGCCCATGAACGGCATAGTACCGCAGAGGAACAGATTCCACCAAAACTATAGTATATTATAATAATTTTTACTGTTTATCTAGCCATTTTAGGGTTAAAAGGTTATAATAGCCACACTTACGACCAACAAGGGGGAGAAATTATGCATTTGACAGGTTCTATGCGGATTAACCGCGATGGACACCTTGAAATAGGGGGTATTGATACAGTAACACTGGCACAAGAGTTTGGGACCCCTTTGTGGGTCATTGACGAAGAGGGTTTTCGTTCTAATTGCCGCTGTATTAAAGAAGCGTTTACCGCCCTGGGGGATGCTAAGGTGGTATATGCCTGTAAGTCCTTGTGTACCTTATCGCTTTTAAAGATAGTTGAACAGGAAGGACTGGGGATAGATGTGGTATCAGGCGGGGAATTATACACCGCATTGCAGGCTGGTTTTCCCATGGATCTGGTATACTTTCATGGTAATAATAAGAGCCTTCAGGAACTGGAAATGGCGGTAGAGAATGGGGTAGGCCGCATAGTAGTAGACAATTTATATGAACTGGAAATGTTGAATGACGTTTGTAGTAAGCAGAAGAAACATCAGGATATACTGCTTAGGATTACTCCGGGTATAGAAGCCCATACCCACCATTATATTATGACCGGACAGATTGATTCCAAATTTGGGTTTACTCTTCCTGGCGGGCAGGCTATGAACGGCGTGAAAATGGCCCTGGAAAAATCTAACCTTAACCTGGTGGGATTGCATTGCCATATTGGTTCACAGATATTTGAAATGGACTCATTTAAATACACCGCAGCGGTGATGGTAGAATTCATGGGTGAAATAAGAACCCGTACTGGCTGTGAGCTCTCGGAACTGGATTTGGGAGGTGGGCTGGGTATTTTCTACGCTGATGGAGATGAACCGAAACACCCCAGCTTATGGGCAGAAGCAATTATGACCGCAGTCCAACAAGAGTCTTTGCGAAACGGAATAAGGGTTCCCCAGGTAATAGTTGAACCGGGGAGGGCGATTGTCAGTCCTGCTGGCATTACCCTTTACACCGTCGGCTCAATTAAAGAAATCGACGGAATAAGAAAATATGCAGCAGTAGATGGGGGAATGGCAGATAATCCCCGGCCTGCCTTGTATAATGCTAAGTACCACGCAATCCTGGCTAACAAAGCTAACGAGCCCAAGGCAGAAACGGTATCCGTTGCCGGCAAGTGTTGCGAATCAGGAGACCTCTTAATTGAGCAGATATCCTTACCTAGGATAGAATCAGGGGATATTTTGGCGGTTTTTGCTACCGGAGCCTACAATTACTCTATGTCCAGCAATTATAACCAGCTTCCCAGGCCGGCCATGGTATTGGTTAAGGATGGAAAAGCAGATATCATAATCCGCCGTCAAACCTATGAAGATTTAATAAGAAATGATATTTTATTGGCCAGGCTGGCGGGCGAAACCGGGAAATCCCACCCCAAACATAAAAAATGATTCTAACCAATAGCCCCAATTAATACCATTTACCAACGATGGAATCCAATACCCATTCCGCCGGCATTAATAGAGGTTTGCTCGTCTGGCTGCGTTTATGAGCCGGCAAAATGTCGTAGCTGAGGCCGGTTGTGTTATAATTCATATAAAATTGGTAGGGGATTTGAACCATGCAGATCATTACTTCCCATAATGCTCTTGATTTTGATGGACTGGCGGCTATGGTAGCAGCAAAAAAACTGTACCCGTCTGCAGTACCGGTATTTTCTGGTACTCTATCTAACCGGGTTAAGCAGTTTATGGCATTATATAAAGACTTACTGATGATAAAGGTGCCCAGGGAGATCAACCTCAATGAGGTCACGGCCATGATAATTGTTGATACTGCTGCTGCCAGCAGGCTGGGACACCTTAAGGGTTTAACCGAAAGGGCCGGGTTAGATTTTCACGTTTATGACCATCATCCGGTAATGGACGGCGATATAAAAGGAAGTATTAATGAAATCCATCCAGTAGGGGCAGCAACTACCATTTTAGTGGAAAAGATAATAGAAAGGGGACTGACCCCTAATGCCTTTGAAGCTACCATAATGGCTTTGGGTATTTACGAAGATACCGGAAGCCTCTTGTTTACTTCCACTACCCAGAGAGATGTGTCCGCAGCCGCTTACCTGTTAGGGCTGGGAGCCAACCTGCAGATTGTAGCCAATTTTATGGAACAGCCTTTTTCCGGGGAACAGCGACAATTATTACAAAACCTGTTGCAGACCAGCCGTCATTATCGCATTAAAAACGTGGATGTGGTTATTGCCGTTGCCCAGAGGGAGGAGTTTATTTCTGGCCTGGATGTTGTTACCTATCAATTGATGGAAGTGGAAAACTGCGATGTGGTTTTTGCTGTGGCCTCAATGCAAGGAAAGATACATGTGGTTGGCCGTAGCAGAACTGGAAATGTCAAGGTTAACGAGGTGCTGAAAGAACTGGGGGGCAGGGGGCATGAAAAAGCAGCTGCAGCGATAATCAAAGGGAAGGAAACCGAAAAAGTAATAGATTTGATCAGCGGGTATCTGGAGGAATTAGTCCAGCCGGCCCTATTGGCGCGGGACATAATGTCTACTCCGGTAAAGACCCTCCCAATGCAGACCAGTATTGAGGATGCAGGCAGAATAATGCTTCGTTACGGCCATACCGGTATGCCGGTAATAGACCAGGGTAAAATGGTAGGGGTAATATCCCGCCGCGATGTAGACAAAGCCAAACTGCATAACCTGGGCCATGCCCCGGTAAAGGGCTTTATGACTACGGCGATAATGTCAGCTGCTCCTGATGCCACAGTTTCAGAGCTTCACAGAATAATGGTTGAATATGATATCGGAAGGCTGCCAATAATCGAAAACGACCGTCTGTTGGGAATTGTGTCACGGACCGATATTATCAGAACCCTGCATGGTGAGGACTATCCAGATGATTACCAAGTCCTGTATCACAATAGCGAGACTGGAGCAGAGAACTGTTTGGAACTTATACATCAACAACTACCATCTCAGATATTCAGCGTTTTGACCATCATTGGGCAGATCGCTGAAGGGCTGGGAGCCAAGGCTTATTGCGTAGGTGGTTTTGTGCGGGATCTCCTTTTAGGAGAGAGCAATTATGATGTTGATGTTGTAGTGGAAGGGGACGGGGAAGCGGTTGCTCAAGCTGTAGTGGGTAAATTAGGCGGCAAGGTCCGGCTCCATGATAGATTTCAGACGGCAGCCGTGGTTTTGCCAGATGGAACTAAGATAGATATCGCTGCTGCTCGTACGGAGTATTATGAATTTCCTGCGGCATTGCCGGTTGTAGAGAAATCATCAATCAAAGAGGACATGTACCGCAGGGATTTTACTATTAACACTATGGCCATAAGCCTGAACCCGGGAAGTTTCGGGGAACTAATCGATTATTTTGGGGGGCGCAAGGACTTAATTAACCGGACCATTAGAATTCTATATAATTTAAGCTTTGTCGAAGACCCGACCAGAATCATCCGGGCTATTCGTTTCGAGCAGAGATACGGATTCACCATGGAACCTGATACCCTGCGGTTTGCCCGGGATGCTATTGAACGAAGGCTCATTGGCAAGCTTTCTCATAAGCGGATATTGCAAGAACTGATCCTGATCTTGAATGAAAAAGAACCTTTGCGATACCTGGAGCGAATGGATGAGATAGGAGTATGGAAGCATTGTTTACCGGAAATAAACCTGCAGCAGGTAGATAAAACTCTGATCAGGCGTATTCCCATCATCATTGCCTGGTGGGAGGAAAATTATCCCGTAAAAATCAAGACCTGGCTGGTATACTTTTTAGCCTTGGTATCTAACCTGGATAGGGAAGATATAGAACGGATTAGCTCCCGCTATCACCTGGATAATTATGCCTGTAAATGCTTGAATGAGTTAGACCAGGTTTTTGAGCTTAATGCCCTTTTCCGCCACAACCCCTTGCTTAAACCGAGCCAAATCGATTCATTGGCCAGCAATTGGTGTCCGGAAAGTATAATCTACCTGTTGCTTATTATTAGTGATGAGAAAGCATGGAACAGCATGGTTGAATACCTGGAGGTAAGGGATCAGGTACGGGTAGCCATCAATGGCCATGATTTGAAAGAAATGGGCATTAGACAAGGACCTTATTACAGCATGGTTTTTGCTGAATTGTACGGTTTAAAACTGGACAGGGTAATTCAAACCCGGGAGGAAGAATTAAACATGGTTAAAACCTGGATAGAGGAAGGTAGGTTTAAAGATGCAATGGATTCTTGATGCCATTATATGGCTGCCGGCCATACTCATAGGGATCACTTTTCACGAATATGCTCACGGCAGGGTAGCCTATTACCTGGGTGATAATACTCCTTTATACCAGGGGCGCCTAACCCTGAATCCTATTTCCCACATAGACCCAATGGGGTTTTTAATGTTGATTTTGTTCCGATTTGGCTGGGCTAAACCGGTTATGGTTAATCCTATTAATTTTAAAACCACCGGGGTTAAAAAAGGTATGATGCTGGTTTCCCTGGCTGGGCCACTTGTAAATCTGATAATTGCTTTCTTGGCCTTATTGGCCTATAAACACCTGGTTTTCATGCCCCCGGCAGGGTGGAAAGAGCCTCTCCTGCTTTTGGTTCAGCCGGTAATCAGTATAAACCTGGTCCTGGCTGCATTTAACCTTATACCAGTTCCGCCCTTGGACGGCTCAAAGATTCTGGCTGGCTTATTGTCGGATAAAGGGGCCCAGACCCTTTATTCATTAGAGAGATACGGACCGCTAATCTTGCTGGTTTTGATAATGAGCGGGGCGGTATCTGCCATAATCGGACCGGTTATAAATCTTCTTTACCGAATACTTTACCTGCTGGTCTTTTAATCTTTTCTGGCCGGAGGTAAGGAGGGTCTATATGAGTTACGTGGTAGATCTGGACACATTTCATGGACCACTTGATCTATTGCTATACTTAATAGAAGAAAACCAGCTTAATATTTATGATATTCCCGTAGCTACCATCAGCCATCAGTTTATCAGACATCTCCAGGAAATCGGTAGTTACGAGCTTGAAGACCTGGGCAGTTTTTTGTTAATGGTCTCTTACTTGTTAAACCTGAAATCTAAAATGCTTCTGCCGGTTAACCAGCTTGAAGCCGGGGAAGATGATAGCGAAGAACCGGATGAGGACCCGCGAAATGAATTAGTTCAACAGTTGATTAACTATAAAAAGTATAAAGAAGCCTCAGTGCACCTGGAGGACCGTCTGAACGGGACGGCAGAAAGGGTTTATTATCGAAAGAGAAAGGCTTCTGGTACAGGTGTTGAGGAAATACAGGCAAGTTTAAATACCTTAATCCAATCATATAAAAGCGTAACGAGAAATCAGCCGATGCTTGAACATGAGTTTACCCTGCCGGATGGCGATATTGATATTGAACAGAAAATGGCCGAATTAATAGCCCTGTTAGCTGATAAGCCCGAAGGTTGCCTATTTCAAGCCATGTTTCGCAACAACAGCAGAAAGACTTATATTGCTTTTTTTCTCGCTTTGCTGGAATTAATAAGGACCGGTAAAGTGATGGTCATTCAGGAGGAAAATTTTTCTCCTATTAAAGTTAACCTAAAGGAGTGAAGGTTTGATTGTTAGCCCGTGACGACATAAAAGCAGCCATAGAAGCCATCCTGTTTTGGAAAGCAGATTATGTCATGCTTGATGATATGGCGGAAGCTGTTGGGATAGCGGCTCCAGAGCTCAAGGTTATTATCAGTGAGTTGATAGCTGATTGCCGGGAAAGCCGGCGGGGAATTGAGGTAATCGAATCTGCTGCAGGGTATGTAATGGTAACTAAACCCAAATACCACATGATTTTAGCCAGGATGGAGAAACCGTCCCGGAGGAAATTGTCTCCTGCTGCCTTAGAGACATTGGCGATTATAGCCTACAATCAACCGGTAACCCGGGCGGAAATTGAAAAAATACGGGGTGTTAAATCGGAACGGGCAATAAACACCTTGCTGGAGAAGGGGATTATTGAGGAGGCCGGGTACAAGCCGGTTATAGGTAAACCCTTATTGTATGTTACAAACAACGAGTTTTTAAGGGTATTTGGCTTAAAGAGTATTGATGATTTGCCCAAACTAAAGGAGGAAGAACCAGATGGATTACGAGGAAGAGGTAAAGATCAAGGCTCAGCGGGCTAGAAAACTGGCTCGCTATATGAGCAGTACTGAGGATTTGGTGGAAAACGCAATACTTAAGGCTCAGGCCAAAGGGGCTTTTGAAGGACTTAAAGGAGCGGGCCAACCGATAGATTTGTCCGAAAATCCCTTTGAACCCCCAGAGCTCAGGATGGTTTTTAAAATTCTTAAGAATAATGATTTTGCTCCTTTCTGGATAGAGACTGGGAAGCAGATAGACGAAGAAAACAAGCAACTCCGCCTAAAAATTCATCGTTTTAAACAGTATGTCTCCATTTTTTTCTCCGGACCGCATTCCCAATCTGCGCAAAAAAGGTTTGAGAAAAAGAAAGAAGAGTTTTACTACCAGTGCCAATTACAGTTGGAAAAAATAGAACGCTTAATAACCAATTATAACCTGCACTGCCCCACCTTTAGGCTGGGAAGGGCTAATCTAAACCCGGATGAGCAAATGGAAAATATCATTAACCATGTAGAGGGTTATATTAATCTCCTCAAGGATTCCAAATAATGCATAACCTGTATAGGATAGGGAATGATATGTAAAAACAGGAGAAACAAAATGCCGTACCAGCTATGCCTAATAATTGGGATCACAATGCTGTTTGCCTTGCTCATACCGATCACCATCCACATCACCCTAGCTATAACTAATCAAAAGGCCATAACTGTAAATACAGAAGTCCGGCTGAGGTTGGTTAATTATCTGCTCAAAGAGTATCGATTAAAGCGTCTGCTGAATACAGAAAAAATCCTGGAACTAGCATTTAAAAAAAATACCGGTCGGGCTGAAATCCACGTAAAAAACCAGCTGGCTTTGAACCGCCCGGAATCTTTTAAAGACCAGATAAAGATACTGCGATTTATTCTGGGTTCTATATTAGTGAAAAAACTGGAATGGAATAGTATTATCGGATTTGACAATGCCATGTATACAGCTATTGGCGTTGGCAGCTTATGGGCCTTAAAAGGCAATTTGCTCTCCTTCTTATCTGCAGTAACCCATTTAGAAACATGTTTTGTTCATATTCAGCCTGATTACAGCAATTCCACGATCAGCAGCCAAATTTGTTGCATATTAAAAATACGGATGGTACATATTATCCTTATAGGTGTTTATGCATTTGGTTTGAATGTCAGGGGGTATTGGCGTGGAATCTCAAGAAAAGCAAAGCCATCCGATTGAAGGCCTCATGAGAACTGCAATGCAGAGTATAAAAGAAATGGTTGATGTAAATACAGTAGTCGGCGATGCAGTGGAAACTAACGATGGAACGGTTATAATTCCGATTTCTCAGGTAGCGTGTGGTTTTGCTGCCGGTGGCGGAGAATACGAAGCTATGAATGGGACAAAAGGCTCAGAACTACCATTCGGTGGAGGAAGCGGAGCCGGGGTTTCAGTTAAACCGGTCGGTTTTCTGGTGGTTAAGGCTGCTGATGTAAGGTTGATATCGGTAAATGGCAATCCTCTAGCCGAAAGGATTGTAGATTTAGCGCCCCAGTTAATGGAAAAGATGGAAATGCTGATAAGAAAAAAGTACGGTTGTGAAGAGCTGGGAGACGAGTATTAATAAATATCTGCACCTGAAATAAATAAACACCAAGATGGACTGGAACAACCCGCCTGGATAGGGTTGTTCTAATTTTTTGTCTGCAGTCATACCCTCTAAAAACAGCTATGTTTTATGGAGGGATGGTTTTGTGCTGAATCTAGTTTGGCTGATATTACTGGCATCTGGAATAGTTGTGGCTGCCATTAATGGGAACATCGAAGTAGTGACTGAAGCAGCTTTGGGGGCAGCTAAAGGAGCGGTTGAAATATGTTTTGATTTAATCGGGGTTATGGCTCTCTGGTTAGGGATAATGAAGATTGCGGAACAGGGAGGCATGGTTAAGAGCCTGGCTAAATTAATGACTCCTCTAACCGTCAAGCTGTTTCCCAGTGTGCCATCTGATCACCCGGCAATGGGGGCGATCATACTCAACCTCAGTGCCAATATGCTCGGACTTGGAAATGCTGCTACCCCTTTTGGAATGAAAGCCATGCAGGAGCTTCAACAACTAAATGCGGAATCAGATGAAGCTTCCGAGGCTATGTGTACTTTCTTAGCCTTGAACACATCCTGCATTACATTAATACCTGCAACCATAATAGGAGTCCGGTTATCATTTGGCTCATCCAACCCGACGGAAATCGTAGGAGCTTGCATTTTTGCTACTGCTACAGCCATGGTAATAGCCGTTTCTCTTGATTACTGGTTTAGAACCAGGAGCCGGTGGAGGAGGAAGGTATAGTGCTTTTAAGCATTTTGACCATAATCTCCAAATGGGCAATTCCTTTTCTTCTGCTGGCCGTACCCCTGTACGGTTTTGTTAAAAAGGTGCCTGTATATGAATCCTTCGTGGAGGGTGCTGAAGAAGGTTTTAAAACCGCGGTAAAGATTATACCCTTTTTGGTTGGCATGCTGGTGGCGATATCAGTTTTCAGGGCTTCTGGGGCTATGGACTTTGTTACCCAGGCCTTGGACCCTATTACCTCCCGGCTGGGTGCCCCTTCCGAGGTTCTACCCCTGGCGGTAATGCGGCCCTTATCGGGGAGTGGAGTCTTAGGATTAGCTGCTGAATTGATGAGGGTTTACGGGCCTGACTCTTTTATCGGCCGGCTGGCCTCAGTTATGCAGGGGACAACTGATACTACCTTTTTTATCCTGACCGTATACTTTGGCTCCGTAGGGATCAAGAAGTATCGCTATTCCATTGTTACCGGCTTGGCTGCGGATGTTACTGGTTTTATAGCCTCCTTATACATATGTAACCTGGTTTTCAGATAAGCTATCTCTTGACAAATAGCACCGGAAACGACATATTATCCATATGAGTCGGTTAGGTTTTGCATGCTGGTACCCTTTCTTTTTGTTCAGCTGATCGAGAGATTTGGATACGAGCAAACAGCGAAATCGGGTTAATACAGCCTGTTCTTCCAGCGACCGCCCATTAGAAATACTAAATTTCAAAATAAAAATACCATGCAAGGTTTTGTAAAGGAGGATACCGGTGAAAAGCGATATTGAGATTGCACAGGAGGCCAACATTAAACCGATTAGAGAAATTGCTGATTCAATCGGTCTTAAGGAAGATGATATTGATCTATACGGGAAATACAAGGCTAAATTGTCCTTGGATGTCTGGGAGCGAATCAAGGATAATCCTTCCGGCAAGCTGGTGCTGGTTACGGCAATTAATCCCACCCCTGCAGGGGAGGGGAAGACTACTACTACCGTAGGCCTGGGCCAGGCATTAAACAGGATAGGCAGGAAGGCAATTATTGCCTTGAGAGAACCATCGTTGGGTCCAAGCTTTGGAATAAAGGGCGGAGCGGCAGGCGGGGGCTACTCCCAGGTCATTCCTATGGAAGACATAAACCTGCATTTTACGGGCGATATCCATGCAGTGACCACGGCCCACAACTTGTTGGCTGCCATAGTGGACAACCATATTCATCAGGGTAATGCTTTGAATATCGACCCCCGCCAGGTAGTATGGCGCAGGGTCCTTGACCTTAATGAGCGGGCTTTAAGGAATATTGTCATTGGTTTGGGCGGACGGGTTAACGGGGTACCAAGAGAATCAGGATTTGACATAACTGTAGCCTCAGAAGTTATGGCCTGCTTGTGCCTGGCCTCAGATCTTATGGATTTAAAGAACCGATTTAAAAAAATGGTGGTTGCCTACACCTTTGATGGGAAACCGGTGACCGCAGGTCAATTAAATGTGGCCGGTTCTATGGCTGTGTTGATGAAGGAAGCAATAAAACCCAATCTGGTCCAGACTTTGGAGAACACCCCTGCCTTTGTACATGGCGGTCCTTTTGCCAATATCGCTCATGGAGCTAACAGTATTGTAGCAATTAAAATGGGATTAAAACTTGGCGAATTTATGATTACTGAAGCCGGTTTCGGAGCGGATCTGGGAGCCGAAAAGTTCTTTAACATTGTGTGCCGTTATGGAGGTTTTCAACCGGATGCAGTGGTGCTGGTAGCCACAATCAGGGCCTTAAAGAACCATGGCGGAGTGCCAGTGGAAAAAACCAATGAGCCTAACTTGCAGGCCCTGGCAAAGGGAATCCAAAATTTGGAGAAGCAGTTACAAAACCTTCATAGCTTTGGATTGCCAGTAGTAGTAGCCCTTAATGAGTTTCCTGCTGATACCCGGGAAGAAATACAGTACGTAATTGAACGGTGTTCAGAACTGGGGGCAGATGTAGCCATTTCCCAGGTATGGGCTAAAGGCGGATTGGGCGGGGAAGACCTGGCGCTAAAGGTAGTCCAGGCTGCTGAAAAACCTAATGGTTTTAGATTCCTGTACCATACCAATCAAAAAATAAAAGAGAAGATTGAAACAATTTGCTCCCAGATATACGGGGCTTCAGGAGTCGATTATTCTCCCCAGGCCAATCAACAGATAGCCCGGTTTGAAGACCAGGGCTACGGTGATTTGCCGGTGTGCATTGCCAAAACCCAGTATTCCCTGTCAGATAATCCTAATCTCAAAGGACGGCCGGAAGGTTTCAGAGTTAATATCCGGGAAGTAAGATTAAGCGCCGGGGCAGGTTTTGTGGTGGCTATTGCCGGAGATATAATGACTATGCCCGGTCTCGGGAAAAACCCAGCCGCCGAAAAGATAGATATATTGCCTGACGGGAAAATAATTGGACTGTTTTAGTACTTTTTAAAGGTGTCCTCGGCTAGTTTTTTATCAGGGAGAAAAACTCTGCTCTGGTTTGGGGTCTGGTTTCAAACAGACCCCTAACTGCTGAGGTTACCATAAACGTTCCGGGCTTTTTAACCCCTCTCATAGTCATGCACATATGCTCGGCTTGGATAACTACGCCGACACCATAAGGGGACAGAGTTTCATTAATACAATCAGCTATTTGAGAAGTAAGGCGTTCTTGCAATTGGGGACGGCGGGCAAAAGTCTCTACTACCCTGATCAGCTTGCTGATTCCCACTACCTTACCTCCTTTAGGTATATAGGCTAAATGGGCCTTGCCATAAAAAGGTAGCAAGTGATGTTCACAGATAGAATATAATGGGATGTCTTTAACCAGTACCAGTTCGTCGTGATATTCCGTAAAAGATACGTTTAGAAACTCCCGGGGATTGAGATTTAATCCCGAAAAGATCTCTTCATACATGTCTGCCACCCGCTTAGGGGTGTTAACCAGCCCCTCGCGGGCTGAATCTTCACCGATTGCCTCAAGGATCATCTTTACGGCAGTTTCTATTTTAGCTTTATCGATGGTATTACTCATGGCGCAATCCTCCGTTTTTTCTCTGGCTAATAGCCGCTTATCTCATTATATATGACTTTTTAATCCGGTGGAAATATTGTTGGCGTTTTAATAATTACCTTGCCCGCAAGTCTATACTATTATGAACCGATGGGTTCATAGTATAATTAATATTTAGAGGCCTTGTAATAATTGATGATATATCCAACAACCAGAAAACCTTTTGTTATCCAAAATATTTGGAAATTAACCAAACTAAAGACAAAAGGATCAAAGATAGCTTTGTCGAATTCAGTGCATAATATGAGTAAACAAGAACCAGGGAAGGAAAATATTTTGCGTCTTTCAAGGTTTATTGCTGATGCTGGAGTTGTATCCCGGCGTAAAGCAGAGAGCTTAATAGCTGATGGACGAGTAAGAGTTAATGGAGTTACAGTTAGAGAACAGGGGATAAAAGTTGATCCGGCCTCAGACACGGTTGATGTTGACGGTCTTAGGCTGGGGAAACCTGAAAAGGTATATATATTGTTAAACAAGCCCCGGGAATATATAAGCAGTGTTCATGATCCCCAAGGGAGGCCGACTGTTCTTGACCTGGTAAAAGATATACAATTACGGCTTTATCCGGTGGGAAGGCTGGATTACGATACAGAAGGCCTTTTGCTGCTAACCAATGACGGTGGATTCTGCAATCTTATGACCCATCCCCGGCATGCTATTTGGAAAAAGTATGAGGTTTGGGTTAGGGGAAGAGTAGCCGAATCAAGTCTGTTGCTCTTGAAAAAGGGAGTAATACTGGATGATGGAGGGATTACCTCTCCGGCAAGAGTTAAAATACTTGGCTACCACCATAATATGACCCGGTTAGAGATCAAGATCCGCGAGGGGAAAAAGAGGCAAATAAAAAGGATGTGTTCCAGTATCGGTCATGAGGTTGTATCCTTAAAAAGGACAGCTTTCGCATTTCTTACCCTCAAGGGTGTTCCATGCGGTAAATACAGGTACCTATCCGGGCGGGAAGTCAATATACTAAAGAAAATGGCCCAAATTAAAGGAAAATAGATTAATATAATAAACAACGGCCGGTTAAGGTGTTTGCGGTTTTTCGGAGCTTATCCAGGAAAATTGCTGGCCGGTTTATAATTATAGCCTGGCAGGATTGCATTATTCCCTCAAATAGATAACCACCGCAGGGGAGGAGGATTGGAATTGGCCAAGCTTAAAATCAGAATACGTTTCGATTATACGGGTAGAGGACGGGTTGGCAAGAGCCTTTTTGGCGGAAAAAGCAATGAGGAACTGTCTGAGGAGGTTAGACAGCATAAGGTTGCCTTGATAAGAAACGTCCCTGTCCAGGGCATACATATTGATGAAATTGATATGAGCCAGGAGGTATATACGGTTTTTGATGAAATAACCGGTAAGGCAGTGTCTTATGCCCCGGTATTTATTTGCTTTACTGCTGATTCCTTGGAAGATGCCTTGAAATTTACCATGAAAGAAGAGTTCAGAACTATAGAGGTGCTGGAACCCAAGGAGATTACCCTCTCCAGTATTGAGCTGGAAAGGATTTTTCTTAGGGCCAGTGAGGAACTGGTCAATTACCGGGATTATTTAGAAAAGAAAATCAATACCTGGAAATAGCAGTTTGATTAAGGAGCCCAACCCGCAAAGTAACTGAGCCGTATTCTAAAGATGGATTTAATCAAATGCCATCCTGGAGCAGATTGGCGGGTAATAACATTATTGGGATAAGGTTTGGCTTTCATAGCCAGGTGTTGAAGGTTACACTGAACAAAGGTTAATAATTACTATACATAATGCAACAATAGGAGGATTTGTAATGGCTAAGGGGCAGGTAATTATCAATTCTAGCCGATGTAAGGCGTGTGAGATCTGTGTAGCATTTTGTCCCCAAAAGATACTGGGGCTGGACAGAAGCTTTAACAATGTTCTGGGATATACACCAGTTACTATGCTAAAACCGGATAAATGTACCGGGTGCGGTATGTGTGCTTTGATGTGTCCTGATTTAGTAATTAAGGTAGAGAGGATTTAAGAAAATACATCAGCTTAATCTACCCCGATATATACCATTAGCTCACCCAGTAATAATATGATGGATAATCATTTCCTATGGGGCATAATATACTAAAAAGTATCCCGGGGAGATGGTTGCTTGAAAAAGTGGGTTAATCTAATAGAAAAGATGTTAATCAGATGTATAGTATTGATATTAATTGTTCTGGTGCTGGTACAGGGTATGATGACCAAGGATTCATTCCGGTTTTACCTCAGCTGGTCAGAACAAATGGAAGGGCAATTACTTGAGTTTCCTGTTAGTGCTGGTACCCAGTACCGGGAAACTGAGCCCGGTATGCAGGTTAACTCTCCTTTTGCTGCGTTAACCATATCAATCAGTGAGTACTCCTCTTTACCCAAGGCAAACGTACTGATAAATGGCCAGCCAACCGGTAACTTTACGGAACCGGAGCTTAGTCTTACGCTGATGGCAGGAGATGTAGTCGAAATAGATTCTTCCTATTATGCCTTTCCTGTGGAATATACAATATCCGGGGCTTCTGAGAACCTTGCCTACCCTGGGGTAGGGAACAGCTACACCGGTAACCAAAGTATGGTGATGATTGGGAAAATAATCGTCAAATAGCATAAGGAGTAGTAAAATAGTATATACCAATATTTATCAGGTGGGGTTAATTTGGAAATAGGCAGTAAAATTGTAGCTACAGCAGCCATAAGGATGGCTTTATCTACGTCACGGTCGGATGAAGGACAACTTAAAAAAGAACTAATGGATAAGTATGGAGTAATGGCAGTGGCAGTAGACTATGGAGGGGAGTTTATCAGTTCCGTAGGGAAAATCGTTGAGCGTTCAGTAGTTGCAGCTAAGCGGGAAGGGGTAATAAAAGACACTCATGCTGATGAAGGGGCTGTTGCTGGCGCAGCCCGGGAAGCTATAGCTCAAATTATGCCGAAAGCTCTTGGTTTAAACATTGGCGGCAAGATTGGGGTTGCTCGTCATGGAGACCATGTAAGTGTGGCAATTTTTATGGGTATTGGTCTGTTGCATCTGGATGAGGTTGCCATAGGACTCGGTCATAGAGCGGTTCCCTAAATCTAAGGAAGGGGTATGGTTATGGCAGTAAGAGGCATCAGGGGAGCAACTACAGTAAATGCCGATATAAAGGATGAAATCCTTACCGCAACCAGGGAGCTATTGGAAGCCATGCAACAAGCAAATTCCATTAACCTGGAGGATATTGCCAGTGTTCTATTTACAGTAACCCCGGATATAAAATCTGTGTTTCCTGCAGTTGCAGCCCGTTCTCTTGGATGGAATTTGGTTCCGTTAATGTGTTTCCAGGAAATACCGGTTAGGGAGGCCTTACCGCTTTGTATCAGGGTATTAATCCATATAAACACGGATAAAACCCAAGAAGAGATAGTACATGTTTACCTTAATCAGGCCCGAGAACTGCGCAGGGATTTGGTTAAATAATTAATACGGTTATTCATTTTTTGCTCTCTTCCGCAATGATTTCGAGTTTATATAAATCCGTGCGCCGGTGTTTTAATAGCGGCAGCTGGCTTTTAACCTGTTCTACGTTCTTGATATCCAGTTCTGCCGACAGGATAGCTTCTGATTGGCCAAGCTGGTTAATCACCTTTCCCCAGGGATCAACTATCATGGAATAACCCCAAGCCTGGTAACTGGCATTGGCATTGCGGGCTGGGGAAGCAGCTACCACGTAGCATTGGTTGTCTACTGCCCTGCAGCGCATTAGTAAATCCCAATGGGCAGGCCCGGTTATGGTATTAAAAGCTGCTGGAATTACCAGTACCTGTACCCCTGAAAGGGCTAACAGCCTGGCCAGTTCTGGAAAACGAACATCATAGCAGATCATGACCCCAAACCGTATTTGCTTGTAAACAAATGCAGTCAGCTGATTGCCCGGGGATAAGGTATCTGATTCCCTAAAGGATAATTCCCCGGGAATTTCAACGTCAAAAAGGTGAATTTTTCGGTGTTTTCCGAGGAGCTGGCCGTTATGGTCAAAGGCAAAGCTGCAGTTATAAAGCTTTCCGTCTTCTCCCCTTTCAACAATTGAGCCTCCAATGATACCGATGTTATATTCTCTAGCCATTTGAGACAGGAAATCGGTGGTAGGCCCTGGAAATTTTTCAGCATATATAGGAAAAAGCTCTGACTGGTAAGGACCGTTGAAGATCTCCGGCAGGATTGCCACATCTGCACCTGATTGAGCAGACTGGACTATCATTTGTTTGGCTTTCTTCAGGTTTTCCTCTTTCTGATCCGTCACCGTCATTTGGCATACAGATATTGATATTTTCATAAATAACTCCTCCTGTGTTGGTGTTTTACTTGATTATATTATCGGTAGATAATATTTCTGATAATCATATATATACTGATACCCAAGGAGTGACAACACGGTTATGGTAGAATCCATAATAAGGGAGGAGAGCTACCATGCCGAAGAAAAAGCTAAGCGATGATGATGCACTAGCCCTAGTTCTTAGGGACTTAAAGGTGAATTACCCGTTTCAGACCTCTGCCGCAAATATGGAGTATCCACCTCTACTTACTACAAACTGAGAGACCAGTTTATTGCTGCTGGGATTCAGGGACTCCAGAACAACGGCAAGACCAACCAGGTTAAAGCTTTAGAGCTGAGAATAAAGGAACTCGAGCAAGCTCTGGGACGTAAAACGCTAGAGGTAGAGATACTAAAAAAAACGGAAGAATTCTTCAACCGCAAGTTTCCGAAGTAGATTCGGATCGCTATGCTGTATTAGCTACTGAACTAAGAAAAGACGGAATCAGTATCAAAGATGCTGCCAAAATACTGGGAGTACCGCGTTCACGGTTCTATCTTCGTAATCGTAAGAGTAACCAAACACATGAACCTAAGCAGAATTATGTATCTGAAAAGGAACTGTTGGCAGCAATTAAAATGGCTTGTACCCGTTATCCTCTTTATGGGTATCGCCGCATTCGCGTTATACTCAGGCGCGAATTTAACATAAATGTCAGTCAGAAGCGGGTTAACCGGGTTATGAATAAACTGGGTCTGAGCCAACAGCGATTAAAAAACCGACGTATAGTCCAAATGAAAGAGCGGCCCAGTCAGCCTACAAAACCCAATCAAATTTGGGAAATGGACATGACCAAGACCTATCTTTCTGGTTACGGCTGGCTCTATATTATGGCAATAATTGACCGCTATGATCGTTCTATCGTTGGCTATGAAATTAGCTCCCGAGCCAGAGCCGACGAATGGTTAGCCGCCTTTGACAAAGCTGTCAAGAACCGTTTCCCGGAAGGTACCAGGGATCAGGGACTAATAATGCAAGTAGATAATGGCTGCCAGCCGACTAGTCGCAAATTTGTTAAGGAATTATCCACTTGTGATGTAACTCTTTTGTATTCGGCCTATGCTACACCAGAGCATAATGCTCATATTGAACGGTTTTTCCGTACTCTCAAGGAAGAAGAGCTCTACTACAACATGTACGAAACATATAGTGAAGCAATTACCTCAATAGAGGCTTACATAGATTATAACAGCAAACGTATTCATTCAGCTCTGGGATATTTAACCCCGGCCGAATATTATCAGCAAAGTATTCTACAAAATGTTGCCTAACTGTGTTGACAAAATGGGGGGCAGTACAGATATAATGATACAATGATACCACAAAATGATTTGTGCTCACCTAGTAAGCGCTCTATAAGGTATTTTGGGCTCTAGTATAACACAGACATTAAACATGGTTATGCGCTGGAGGGAAAAAATGAGACCTTTCAAGCTGGTGTCCAGGGAATACAAGGAAAATGATACGATAATTGAGATAAAAACGGACAGTGAGCCGGTTTTTATAGGGCAAGGATTTTGTACTATTATTGCAGGACCTTGCGCTGTGGAAAACCAGGAATCATATTTAAAAATAGCCGAATTTCTTAAAAGAGAAGGAGCCCATATATTGCGGGGCAGCCTGTTCAAACCCCGTACTTCTCCGTATTCGTTTAAAGGTCTGGGTATCAAGGGTTTAGACATATTGCTTGAGGCCCGGGAAAGAACTGGGCTGCCCATTATTACTGAGATCATGGATATCCGGGACCTGACAGATATTGGCCCTTACGTTGATATATTACAGGTTGGCAGCAGGAATATGCAAAACTATACCCTCTTAGAAGAATTGGGAAAGATTAACCAACCGGTAATGCTGAAGAGAGGATTATCGGCAACTATTGAGGAATGGTTGCTGGCTGCCGAGTACATTGTCAGGGGCGGAAATGAAAAGGTAATACTGTGTGAACGGGGCATTAGGAGTTTCGAAACGTATACCCGAAACACGGTGGATATTGGTGCTGTTCCATTGGTGAAGGAATTGTCCCATCTCCCGATAATAGTCGATCCTAGCCATGCCACCGGCAGGTGGCAAATGGTTGCTCCCATAGCCCGGGCTGCAATTGCTGCCGGGGCTGACGGGATAATGGCAGAAGTACACCACCAGCCGGATATAGCCTTGTCTGATGGCAAGCAGTCTCTGAACTTCGACAACTATTTAAGCATGTACAAGGATATTATCCAGTTGGCAGGATTATATAATAAAGTAATCAAGTGAAAGGTGTTATTTTAGAAATATCTTGAATTTATCCGGTTGCGCTCATTGAGAAAGCAGCTGTTGGAGATGTTGAAGGGGAGGAAGGAAGAGTTATTACCCGCGGGCTGGCGACAGTTTTCATTTCGATTTTCCTGGTAGGGGTTGGCTTCAGCATAATCATGCCTGTACTTCCTTATTATGCTACATCATTTGGGGCCACTGCTTTTCAACTGGGGGCATTATTGACTATTTTTGCGGTCTGTCAGTTTATTTTTGCTCCTTTCTGGGGTAGTTATTCCGACCGGATCGGAAGGAAACCGGTATTGCTGCTGGGTTTAGCGGGGATTTCTATTACCCAGTTCATGCTGGCCGGGGCTAATTGCCTGCTGATGTTATATATTGCCCGCATAATCGGTGGGGCTCTATCGTGCGCAACTATACCCACCGCTTTAGCTTATGTGGCTGATACTACCTCTTTAGAAAAAAGGGCCTCAACTATGGGCTTAGTTGGGGCCTCCATCGGAATCGGAATGGTTTTTGGACCGGCCATAGGGGGGTTGATGTATAAGATATCCATATGGGCTCCCTTTTTGTTTGCTGGATTTTTAGCTCTTTGTAACTTGTTGGCGGTATTGCTGCTGGTTCCAGAGTCCCTGGCTGAGGATAAAAGAAAAAAAGAAACCAGGGTGGTAAGAGGGTCCATGGTTGCTGGGTTAAAAACTCCTATTGCCATCTTTTTTGTGGTTATGCTTCTTTGCAGTATAGCAGAATCAGCACATAACGGGACTTTAGCTCTTTTCGGGGAAGCTAAATTAGGGCTGGGGCCAAGAGATATCGGTTGGGCTTTCAGCGCCGGAGGGTTAATGATGTTTATTACCCAGGGGGTAATCGCCGGTAAGCTAATCAACCGTCTGGGAGAGGAGCGAACGGCGGGAATAGGGATGAGTATTTTAACTATTGGATTTTTGTTAATCCTGCAAGTCACCAGCTTGGCAGGAGTGATGGGCTGTATGGCCTTGTTTACAGGAGGTATTGGCTTGATACGGCCATCAATTAATGTAGCTGTGTCCAGAAGGACTGCTATGCAGCAAGGCAAAACTATGGGCATACTGGCGGGTTATGATAGTCTCGGAAGGTCAATAGGCCCATTATTGGGTGGTTTTCTCCTTGATCGAGGAGTAAACTATGCTTATTATTCGGCAAGCTTATTTTCCAGTGCAGCATTAATCTGTATGCTGGTTTATATTATCAGGACTGCTAATGCTAACAAAAGGTTAAACCAGGCAACTACCGAGGAATCATAATATAAATCCTTTTAGACTCGGGGAATTTTTGTCCTGGATGAATTTGGTTATTGTATTTGCTGGGATGGCGTTGATTTTTGCTCAGGCATAGGCTATTCTAATTATTGCAGGAAGGTAAGCAGATGGTGACGTTAATCAAGGTGTAGTATGGCAGGATGGTGGGATATACGAAGGTTTTGTCAGCCATTAGTGGTTATACTGATGGCTTTTTGTTTTCTCGCCACCAAAGAAAAGGAGGGTATTATTAAATGATTATTATTATGGAGAATAAGGCTACTGAGGAGCAGGTTAAATCGGTTTGCCTTAAACTTGAGGAAAAGGGTTTTAAAGTCCATTTATCCCGGGGGGTAGAAAGAACCATACTGGGGGCCATCGGGGAACGAACTGATGCTATTATTGAATTGTTTGAGACGGTTCCCGGGGTGGAAAAAGTGGTTCCGGTGCTTAAACCATATAAACTGACTTCTCGTGAATTCAGTCAGGAGCCAACCAGGATCAGGGTGGGCAGCAATATAGTAGGGGGCAGTCAGATCCAAATAATTGCCGGTCCCTGTGCAGTAGAAAGCCGGGAAGGGTTTTTGCAGATAGCTCAACTGGTTAAAGAAGCTGGAGCCACCATGTTAAGAGGAGGGGCCTTTAAGCCCCGGACTTCTCCTTATTCATTTCAGGGTCTTGAGGAAGAAGGCCTGAAAATATTGTCTGAGGCCAGGGAGTTGACCGGATTGCCGGTGGTTACTGAGGTAATGGATCCCAGAATGATCGGAAAGGTTGCCCGGCATGCTGATGTTTTGCAGGTGGGGGCAAGGAATATGCAGAATTTTTTTCTTCTGCGGGAATTAGGTAAAGTTCGGAAACCGATACTTTTGAAACGCGGGCCGTCTGCAACTATCGAGGAATGGATAATGGCTGCTGAATACATCATTTCCAGCGGCAATAATCAGGTTATTATGTGTGAACGGGGAATAAGAACCTTTGAAAAGTATACCAGGAATACCCTGGATTTAAGTTCAGTTCCCCTAATCAAACAGCTTACCCATCTTCCCATAATCGTTGATCCCAGTCATGGAACCGGGAAATGGAAACTGGTTGAACCCATGGCCCTGGCTGCAGTTGGTGCCGGGTGTGATGGCCTGATGGTTGAAGTGCATCAAAACCCCAGCGAAGCGTTATCTGATGGTCCCCAATCCCTCACTCCAGAGAACTTTAAACAAATGGTGATTAAGATCCACAAAATAGCAGAGCTCTTGAAAGAATAGGAGATTATTTATTATGGCTTTTAAGGTATTAATCGTGGGGTTAGGTTTGATAGGTGGTTCACTGGGATTGGCCCTTAGAGATTCACCAGCGGTAAAACATATAATGGGTTTTGACCAGGATGCCTCTTCAATGGAAAAGGCGCGAAGAATAGGAGCCATAGATTACCCCTGCTCATTTGAATCCGGGATAAAGGAAGCGGATTTAATTATTATATGCACGCCCTTGGGGAGTTTTCCGGAGATAATAAAGGCAGCCAAACAACTAATAAAGCCCGGTACCATAATTAGCGATGTAGGAAGCACTAAAGCGGAGGTAATGCAGTTGTTTTCTTGCCTGCCCGCTAACGTGTTTTGTATTGGCGGGCATCCAATAGCTGGTGCGGAGACGGCTGGCATTACCGGTGCAGACAGGTACCTTTTTGAGAATGCCGTATATGTTTTAACCCCGGCTAAAAATATCCCGGCCCCGGTTTTAAATGAATTTACAATTTTGTTAAAAGCCACCGGAGCCAGAATAACTATTATGGAGCCGGCAGTACATGATCGCCTGGTATCCACCATGAGTCATATTCCTCATTTAACCGCAGCTGCTTTAGTTAATCTTACCCAGGGGGATATAGACAAGCTGATGATGGCTGCTGGAGGATTCCGGGATACTACCAGAATAGCTTCTTCCAGCCCGGATTTATGGGTTGATATTCTATTGTCCAACCGGGGTCCGTTGATCAGCGACCTGGAAAAACTGATACAGGAGTTAACAACCTTAAAAACCGCTATGGAAAACGGTGATAGAAATCTACTGCAACAGAAATTGTATAATGCTAAAGGGATCCGTGATCGTATTCCCTATACCCACAAAGGTTTAATACCAACCTTCTCGGAAATAATCTGTATTGTACCGGACAAACCGGGAATTATAGGGGATTTGGGCCAGATCTTGGGTAATGAATTTATTAATATTGTGGATATTGAAATACTCAGGGTGCGGGAGGGAGATGGGGGTACTATAAGGCTGGGAGTACCTGACCGGGAAGATGCCCAAAAGGCAGTAAGTGCTCTTGCAGCTCATTCGATAAAAGCATGGATCAAATAGGGGGAAAAGATGAGTATAACCATAAAACAATCAAAACCTTTAAGGGGTGAAATTACCGTTGCCCCAGATAAATCCATTTCCCATAGGGCGGCTATCCTTTCCGCCTTGGCCACCGGCGAGAGCCTTATCCAAAACTTCCTGCCCGCTGAGGATACCGCCAGCACTTGCAGGTGTTTAGAACAGTTGGGGATAACAGTGAGCAGAAAAGGCCAAAGCCTGTCGGTGACCGGACGGGGGCTTAACGGGTTTAATGAGCCTACCAGGGTCCTGTACTGCGGAAATTCTGGAACAACTATGCGCCTGCTGGCCGGGCTCCTATCTTCCCAGCCTTTTGCAACAGTTCTGGCCGGGGATGATTCTTTAAGCAAAAGGCCAATGAAGAGGATTATTGACCCTCTAAAAACCATGGGAGCAGAGATAAGTGGCAGCAATGGCGGTGATTACCCGCCATTATACATAAAAGGTTGCCAGTTAAAAGGAATCCATTATCATATGCCTGTAGCCAGCGCCCAGGTTAAATCAGCTCTATTACTGGCTGGTCTTAATGCTAAAACCCCTACGGTTATAACCGAGTCACTGAAATCCAGGGATCATACCGAAAGAATGCTTAAAGCTATGGGAGCCGACCTTCGGATGCAAAATTCGTCATTAATCCTTACTCCGGGTTGTGCCTTAAACCCCCAGGAGTTTTTAGTTCCAGGGGATATCTCATCGGCCGCTTTTTTCCTGGTAGCCGCCTCCATAATCCCGGGATCAGAGCTGTTAATTAAGGATGTTGGTATCAATCCTACCCGGGATGGAATAATAGAGGTTTTAAGGAACATGGGGGCTCGGATAACTGTCGAAGACCAGCGAATGATTGGCGGGGAACCGGTAGCCAATCTGATTGTTTCAAGTACCCAGTTGCAGGGGATCGATATAAATCGAGAATATGTGCCGAGAATAATTGATGAATTGCCGATTATGGCGGTAGCCATGGCTGTGGCTGATGGAGAATCAACCGTGCGGGGGGCCGGGGAATTGAGGGTTAAAGAAACAGATCGCATTGCCGCTATCTGCTCGGAGCTCTCCAAGCTTGGGGTATCCGTTACTGAATTTGAGGATGGTTTTACCATTAAATCCAGCCGGGAATGGATGAAAGGCAGCCGGGTTCAAAGCTGGGGAGACCATCGAATAGCCATGAGCTTAGCCGTCGCTGGTTTGTTTGCCCAAGGAGAAACCCTGATTGACGGTTGCCAGGCAGTAAACATCTCCTTTCCGGACTTCTGGCGGATTTTAGCAGATTTAACTGCATGATTGAATCAGCTTGGTAAAGGAATAAGATATTTAACAATCTTGTTTTACAAGCCTTGGAGGTATGATAAACTGTATAAGAAGATTTCTAGGTGGTTAAAAGATGAAGATTGCGATAGATGGACCAGCCGGAGCAGGTAAAAGCACAATTGCCAGAAGACTAGCTAAAGAGTTGGGTTTTATTTATATTGACACAGGCGCCATGTACAGGGCTTTAACCTGGAAAGCTCTTAAACATGGTATTGACATACATGATCTTGAAGCACTTCATAGACTCGCCACAAATACCGATATTCAATTCAGGTTTGATTCAGCCGGGCAGAGGGTAATCTGTGACGGTCAGGATATTACCCTTGATATTCGTTCGCCCCTGGTAAGCGCCTGGGTATCAATCATTGCTTCAGTTGAACCGGTTAGGGAAGTTATGGTTGAACGCCAGCAGGCAATGGCCAGCAATTTATCCGTGATTATGGATGGAAGAGATATTGGGGAATGTGTCTTGCCTGACGCTGAATACAAGTTTTTTATTACTGCTAGTCTAGAGGAAAGAGCTAGACGAAGATTAAAGGATCTTACTGAACTGGGTTATGAAACTGATATTAACCAGTGTATCGAAGACCTGGTCCAGCGTGATGCCAATGATTCTTCGAGAAATATGGGTGCGTTAAAAGTGCTTAACGATTCTATCGTAATTGATACCAGTGATAAATCCCTGGAACAAGTGATTGACATCATATTGGGCATAATTAGGGAGAACTAGTATGCTGTATTCATGTATAAGGGCTATTTTGCGGGTAATACTTTTGTTTTTGGGTTTAAAGATAGAGGGAATAAATAATATACCGCCAACTGGACCGGTTATTGTTGCCGCCAACCATGTAAGCATTTGGGATCCGATTGTCGTTGGGATTGCGATAGACCGCCCGGTTCACTTTATTGCAAAATCTGAGTTATTTAAAAACAAAATTTTGGGCAAGTTATTGTTAAAGCTCAACGCATTTCCTGTAAAGCGTGGGAGTGCCGACAAAACTGCGTTCAGAACTGCTCTAAAAATACTGGAGGGTGGAAATGTCTTGGGAATATTCCCGGAGGGTTCCAGGAATAAACTGGGGGAGGAATCTAAACCGCACCATGGGGTAGCTATGTTTTCAATCAAAACCGGGGCCGCAGTAATACCAATTGCCTGTATTGGAACCAGAACTGCTATTCCCTGCGGGTGGTTTAAACCATTTAAGGTGAAAATCGGGAAGCCATTATACTACACCCAGGGAGGGATAAAATATAATAATGATAATATTGAAGCAATAAGTAATAGAATAATGATGGAAATTAATAATCTATTCAATTAAAATGAAGAAGGATTTATATTGGAATATGAGAGTATACATTGTTTAGAGGTGGATTTAATTGCAGGTCAAGGTTGCGGATAGTGCCGGTTTTTGTGCCGGAGTTAGAAACGCGATAAAAGCCGCTGAAGAGACCGCAACTAGAGGTGAAAAATGGGTCACATTAGGACCGTTAGTCCATAATGAGGAAGTAGTCAATTACTTTAAGGAAAAGGGTATTTACCCAGTTAGTAACATAGATGAAATCGGTCCGGATGTAGATGGGGTGATTATAAGGGCCCATGGGATATCACCATTAGTGCTCCGGGAATTACACCAGAAAGGGCTTAAGGTTATAGATGCAACTTGTACCTTGGTGGCCAGGATTCATAAAATAGTTGATAGGCTAAAAGCAGAAGGTTATGATATAGTAATTTTTGGGGATGAGACTCATCCAGAGGTACAGGGAATTTTGGGATGGAGCAATAACCAGGGTTTTGTTCTAAAGGATGAGCTAGCGGCTCAGGCTGTAAGGCCCTTAAGAAAGGTGGGCATTGTTTCTCAAACCACCAAAAATATTGAGGAATACTTGACAGTTGTTTCAGTATTGCTCAAAAAAGCTAACGAGACAAGGGTATTTAATACGATTTGTCCAGCTACCATTAACCGCCAGCTAGCAGCGCGCAGGGTTTGCCAGGAGGTTGACCTGATGCTGGTAATTGGCGATAATATGAGTTCGAATACCAGCACTCTTTTCAAGGAGTGTTTAAATACCGGGGTAAACACATACCAAATACAGAAGGCTTCAGATATTAAGCGCGAATGGCTAACTGGAGTAAAAATGGCTGGAGTAACGGCAGGAGCTTCAACCCCGGACTGGATTATTAAGGAGGTATTGGATAAGATGGCAGAGTTCGAGGAAAACATTAATCAGGAGGAACAGAACCCGGTAGTAAATGAAGAGTCCTTCGCTAAAATGGAGGCTGAAATGGCAGACTTTTCTACGCCCGCCCGGGGCGATATTATAAAGGGTACTGTTATTCAAGTGCAGGATGATGAAGTAATGGTTGATGTTGGCGGTAAATCTGAAGGCATAATACCGCTTAGGGAGATATCCCTGAAGGAGGTTGATTCAGCACGGGATCTAGTTAAAGTTGGAGATGAAATCGAGGTTTTAGTATTAAAATGGGATGATGATGGAACAATTCTACTCTCCAAGAAGAAAGTAGACACTATTAAGGTTTTGGATAGATTGGAAGAGTGTTTTAAGAACGGTGAGGTAATTGAAGGCACTATTACCAGTACCATTAAAGGCGGTCTGTTAGTTGATGTAGGGATAGTGGCATTTTTACCGGCATCCCATGTTGAATATGGGTATGTAAAAGATTTGGAACAATATGTAAATAAGAGCTTCAAGTTTAAGATTATTGAATTTAACCGGAACAAGCGCCGGGGTTCCCAGGTTGTATTGTCCCGGAAGGAAATAATTGCTGAAGAAAAACAAAAAATGAAAGAAGCTTTTTGGGAAAGTGCAGAAATAGGTCAGATAAAGGCCGGTACGGTAAAGAGAATAGTTGACTATGGAGCCTTTATAGACCTGGGTGGATACGAAGGGCTGTTACATGTATCGGAAATAGACCACAAGAGGATAGAACACCCTTCTGATGTACTGCAAGAGGGCGATGTTATAGATGTGTGCATAATTGGCTTGGATCCAGAAAAGGAAAGGGTTTCTTTGAGCCGTAAAAAGCTGTTAAAGAGTCCCTGGGAAATCGTCCTGGAAAAATACCGGGAGGGCGATATAATAGAGGGAAAAGTCGCAAGAATTGCTTCCTTTGGAGCTTTTATTGAAATAGAGCCGGGAGTTGATGGACTGGTTCACATTTCCCAATTGGCCAATCGCCGGGTTGAGAAACCAGAAGACGTGGTAACCATAGGCCAGACAGTAAAGGTGAAAATTTTGAGCATTTCCCATGAGGATAAGAGAATCGGATTGTCAATCAAAGAAGCTGAAACCGAGGCAGAAACTCAGGAGATTCAGGAGTATTTGGATAATCAAGAGGATTAATGGCGAGAGGTGATTATGTGCCCATATTTGATTTTGTTTGCCAGGATTGTGCCAATCGTTTTGATCTTATAATATCCAATTCTAAAAAAAATGATGTAAAGTGTCCCAAGTGTGGTTCGGCTAATGTTCAGCAGTTGTTATCCCTGTTTAACACCGGCAGTACTAGAAGGATTGCTGATAATTGTGCCAGTTGCACCAATACGGGTTGAAGAATGAAACTATAGGCTGCCGGGGCAGCCTTTTTCTTCCTTAAGCCTCATAAAAGTCATGGTAGCAGACTATTTTGCCCAGTATGATCTGTTCTATGGGGGGTGCATAAAATCAAAACCAGCGGAGTTATACTGGCTGGAGGCAAAAGTACAAGGATGAAATTCAACAAAGCTTTTGCTGATATTAACGGGATGCCGGTTATTCAAATAATTATCAACAAACTACAGAAAGTAGCGGATGAAATCCTTATTATAAGCAATAAACCAGAACTGTTTGCCGGCTTTGGATTAGAAGTGTACCCTGATATCTATCCATATTGCGGGCCGGTGAGCGGCATTCATTCTGGGCTTACCCATGCTTCATATGATGCTATTTTTGTAATCGGCTGCGATGTACCATTTATTGATATTGAACTGGTAAGGTATCTCCGGAACAAAATTAACGGATTTGATTGTGTTGTACCAGAAATCGGCGGCCGCTTGCAGCCGACTTCAGCGTTTTATCATAAAAGTTGCAGGCCTGTTTTTGAAGATGCCCTAAAGCAACAGAAACTCAAGCTAACTTGGTTATTGTCCGAGCTTAAAATGGTGGTAGTAAAACAAGAGGAACTCCAGCAGTTCGGGAATGTGAATAATATATTTCTAAATGTCAATAGCCGTGATATGCTGGAAAAAGCTAGGGAATTAGCGGGGGGGTTATTATAGTCAGGAAGACTAGGAAAAGAGAACACATTTTTCATGCTGTGAGAGCCAAAGATGGACCACTTGATAATGGTTTAAAGGATTTAAAACTAATGAACAACTCCATTCCGGAGCTTGATATGGAGGAAATCGATTTAGGATTGGAACTGCTGGGGAAAGAAATCAGCTTTCCCATTGTTATAAATGCAATCACCGGTGGTGTTCCCGAGGCATACCAGATAAACTATAATCTGGCGCAATTAGCTGCGAAATATCGGCTGCCAATGGCGGTAGGTTCTCAGGTAGTCGCCATCGATGATCCAAAACAGGTTAAATCCTTTTCCATCGTACGGGAAGTTAACCCTGATGGAGTTGTTTTCGCCAATGTAAGTGCCGGCACTCAAGTTGACAAGGCATTGAAGGCGGTGGAAATGGTGTCAGCCGATGCATTGCAGCTACATTTTAATCTGCCGCAGGAACTAGCTATGCCGGAAGGAGAACGGTCTTTTAAGGGTATTGCAAAAAACATAAGGGAAATCATAGACAATTGCCCGGTTCCGGTAATAGCCAAAGAAGTTGGATTTGGTTTTACCCGGGAAACGGTCAAAAAGCTATTCGATCTAGGGGTTACCTGGTTTGATAACAGCGGATCTGGAGGCACCAATTTTATAGGCATAGAAAACCGCCGGGGGGGAGATTTTGCAGAACTGGCCGACTGGGGGCTGCCTACGGCAGTAAGCCTTTTGGAGGTATTGTCCCTTTCCTTGCCGGTAACGGTTATTGCCAGCGGAGGGATCAGAACTGCTCAGGATATTGCCAAATGCATATCTGCCGGGGCTGATTTAGTCGGTATGGCAGGTTCTTTACTAAAAAAACTGCAGTGGGAAGGGTACGATGCCCTGGACAAGCATATGGCTAGACTGACCTTTCAGTTCAAAGCTGTTTGTATGATGACCGGGAGTTCAAACCTTCAGGAATTACGAAAACAGCCCCTCATTATTCTGGGACAAACCGCAGAATGGATGCGGTGCCGGGGTATAGAACCCGGCAAGTGGGCCAACCGTTAAACCATATGACCATAAAGCCTTCTTCACTCATCCAAAACGGGCTACATTTCTATGGCTCTTCCTCACAAAACTTATCAGAATTCCGGTGTAATCCCGGCAAAGATATAATGGAGCTTGACAAGGCGGTGAAATAATTGGAAGCTTGGATTAATCAGGTTGCACCCCAGTGGTTATCCAGCTTTTCGCTAATAGGATATCTGCTGGTATTCTTAGCCGGTGTGGTAACCAGCATTGGACCGTGCAATCTTAGTATGGCTCCTATTATTATTGCCTATGTTGGCGGAACAGATTCCGGACGGAAGAGGAGTCTTGCCTTGTCAGCAGCCTTCACATTGGGTACAGCCACTACTTTTACACTGTTGGGCTTGCTTATTTCTGCAGTTGGCGGTATCTTCGGCACCACAAAAAGCATCCTTTATTACCTGGTAGCCGTAGTGTGTATTGCCTTGGGATTAAATCTATTAGGTATTCTAAAGCTAAACATCAGTTTTGGAGGCAGTCTGCCTGAGCGATTAGGCCCAGTCAGAGGACTCGGAGGCAGTTATCTGTTAGGGTTGGTAATGGGACTGGTAGGTTCGCAGTGTGGTACACCCATTTTGTTAGTTATTCTATCTTTAGCCATGGCCAGCAGCAAATGGTTATACGGTGCCACTCTTTTATTTGTATATGCCTTGGGCAGGGGAATACCTATTATATTGGTGGGCACTTTTACCGGACTCATTACCCACATGGAGAGCTTCGCCCAATGGAATCATATACTGGAAAAAATCGCCGGGGTTATTATTATTCTCATGGGAGGCTATTTTGCCTATATAGCTTAAAACCTTGTTTAAGAAAATTCAGGAAAGGGTGATGGCCTATAGCCGTAGGCATAAAAATAATTAGAAAGAATTTAGCGACCCTTAGAGGCTAACCTTGCCTGCCTTTGTTCCTCCTATCCTGCCGCTTGTTATTGCTCCAAAAGCCAAGCATTAGAAGCCAAGAAGGGCTTGGTTAACGGATTACCTCATCTTGCTGTTTTCTTTAAGAAATATTCAAAGGACTAAAAGATTCGAATTACACATTGGTATCCCGGTATCATTACATAATCTTTGCTCAAAAGGGAAACCTATTTTTACAATTTATTTTATCAGAAAGGAATGACTAACCAAGATGACCAATTTCCCTTTTGGCTTAATTGCCCTGGTTGTTGTCTCAATACTGGTGTATTTTGGGATAGCCCACCGGGTCTTGGATCGACTTCATTTAACCGATAAAGGCGCCCTGGCAGTTATTGGTGCCATTATTGTCGGCAGTTTTATAGACATTCCTCTCGGGGATCGGTTATTAATCAACCTGGGAGGCATTATTGCCGTAGGGTTAGCCCTTTATGTCTTGTTGGCCGCAGGAACCAACTATGAGCGTTTAAGGGCCATTTTGGCCGCCGCCGTAACCGGGTTGGCCCTGTTCCTGGCCGGCAGGTACCTGGGGGCAGAACCTGAGGAGATCTTTATTGACCCAATCTATATATACCCTTTGGTTGCCGGAATAGTTGGATATTTGGCAGGAAGATCCAGAAGGGGAGCGTTTTTTGCTGCTGTATTCGGGGTATTAGCTATTGATGTGGGACAATACCTGTATCTCATACGAACCGGGTTACGAGGGACAGTTCATGTGGGCGGTGCCGGGGCATTTGATTCCCTAATCCTGGCCGGAATTTTGGCTGTCCTGCTTGCGGAATTGGTTGGTGAAACCCTGGAAAGGCTTCAAGGCGGTCCTAAAACTGATGGTCGCCCGGAAGAACTAGTCAAGAGTCTTTCTAAACCGGAACCGGCCAGCAAACCTTTGGAAAAACCGGATGAGGCCATGAACGAAAACCAGAACGGCGAAACCAAAGAACCTGACAATCCCGAGAATAAAGGGGGGGCAGAAGGGCAATGAATAAACGAAAACTTATTATTATAGCCTTGCTTTGTTCCCTGGGTTACAATTTGGGGGGCATAACTACCGAAGCCCATGAAGAAAGGGAAGTCGGAAATCATATTACCCTTATAGATGAAAATAACAATATAATTCACCAAACCGGGATGCAGGTATATGTAGATGACGAATATATCAGTGCCGATAACTCCAGATATAAGGTAGTAGAAGTAGATGGGAATGTTGCTTACTGCACCTACCAGGGAGAAGAAAAGATGCCGGTGCTGGAGTTCAGCCCCCAGGATAAGGCCTGGAGATTCATCAATGAGGAAACGGTTCCGGTGGTTGGTTCCAGAAAACCTTCAGTAGCCATTTATCACACCCATAGTGATGAATCATATGTTCCCAGCGATGGCAAGGAGAGTATAAAGGGCAGTGGGGGAATATATGATGTGGGAAGAACTATGGCCAGCCGATTGCGCAAGCTGGGATTTAATGTAGAATACAGTGACAACAACCATAATCCCCACGATGTTAATGCCTACAATAGATCAAGAAGGACAGCCGCTGCGCTGTTAAAAAAGAACCCGGATGTAATTATTGATATCCACCGGGATGCGGTTCCGGCAAAACAATATCAGGCCGAAGTTAAGGGGAAGAATGTAACCCAGATTAAGATGGTTGTAGGACGCCAGAACCCCAATATGAAAACTAATCTTGAGTTTGCTAAAAGAGTCAAAGCGGTGCTTGATAAGCAACACCCCGGGTTATCCAAAGGTATACTCATGGGGCGCGGTGATTATAACCAGGATTTAAGTCCCCGTTCATTATTGCTGGAGGTAGGAGCTCATACTAACAGCAAGGAGGAGGCCCAACGAGCAGCGGCCCTTTTTGCCGATTCGATACCGACGGTTATAGGAGTATCCGCTGAGGGATCCAGCAATCCTCCAGCGGCCAAGCCGTTAGCCAGTGAAAGCTCCAAAGCCTGGACAACCATACTGGCTATTTTGGTCATAGTAGCAGCTGCAGCCGGGGGATTCTATCTAATAAACCGGGGTTCCAAAACCAGCTAATCTATGGACAGGTATTTAATTGCTATCACAGCAGGTATAATAGCCGGGGTAATAGACCGGTGGGTTTTGCTGAGGGATGATTACCGGCACTATCCTACTTATCCCCATGCCCAGTTTATTCACCTGGCTTTAGGGTTTATCGCTGCCAGTCTGGGAGCGGTTGCTATTCCGGCTATTGCCAAGCCTGATTATGTAGCTGTAACCTTTTTGACCTTGGCCGCCCAGCAATTTAGGGAAATCAGAAACATTGAACGTGAAACCCTTTTAAAACTGGAAGAAACTAAATTGATACCCCGGGGAAGCGATTATATTGAAGGAATAGCCAGGGTGTTTGAAGCCAGGAATTACCTGGTTATTGCTACTGCGATGCTAACTAGTGCCATAGCCTATTGGTTGAGCTGGCATTATACTTTATTAATTGCCCCCATTATAATACTGGTGTCGTTAAAATTGATGAGCGGTTCCTATGTCGGCGACATAGCTGAAGTAACCGAGGCCCGGGTGCATTTTAACGGTGCATTGCTAATGGTTGATGATGTGGTCATGATGAATGTGGGACTGCCTCAGACCAGGAAAAAGATATTGGAAGAAGGAATGGGGGTGCTCATAAAACCGAAAGATGATAATGCGCGCTTAACCCTGCATGAGCCCGGGCAAAGGTTAGCCATTATCCATGATGTAGCCTCAATACTTGGTACTAAAGTGGACATAAATGAAACCGAGCTTATGCCGATGGCAAGAAAACAGGCTGATCAAGGATACCTGGCATTATTTGTGGTGGCTAACGAACCTGATATTGAATTCCTGATTAACATAGTTAAAAAGGTTCCAGTGTTGGAGTCAGTACGCGGAACCACATTAAATAGTTTTTATGGGCGAAAGGCGGCGGACTAGACATTGGATACATCGATTAATGAATATATTTTGGCCATAGTAACCACCGATTTAGATAAGGTAAAAGCAGGGGGATGTCCGATATTTAAGGCAGAAAACCAAGAGGAATTGGAAAAAATCAGCCTTTTATTGGCCCGGGTATTGGGGGGCATTGTCCATGATCTTGAAAACGGGGTTTATTTCATATGTAGGCATTAGCCGATTCAGGAGGGTCAGGTTTTATGATAATAATTTATCATTGTTTTGGAGGCTCGCATTCCTCTGTGCTAGCAGCCGGTGTTCACCTGGGATTGATACCGAAACATCGTTTGCCATCTATCGAGGAGATGAGGGCTTTGCCTTATTTTGACAAAACCAATGACGAGGATTTTGGTACTATACGTTTTATGGGTTTTGATGATCTGGGTAACCAGGTTTATGTCCTGGGAAAGAAAAGCCTGGGTGACAGTTTATCCCATATATTAATGGGTATAGCCAAATTGTTGGATGCCGAAGAGCAAGTGATCACCGTAAACTGCATGAGCCGGGTGAATTGGAGCATGAAATTGGGAGGATTTGTTTCCCGGAGGATAGGGTTAGTATCTTTGGGTCGGCCGGTAGTGGAAAAAGGAAGCCAAAAAGCATTTTACCAATTGGTAAACCTGGTGGAAATAACCAGGCTAAGAGCGCTAAAGGCCGCCGGGGTGTAGAGCATGAAAATTATTTTTATAGGTACTACCGGAGTTCACCAGGCACTGCTGGCGGCCAACATCTTTTTGGGAAGGGTAAGTAATCATCAGGATATTGATAGTATTGACTGGTTTAATACTTCTAAAGATCCATCCGGATTCCCGATTTTTATCGGCCAGGATTCCTGTGGTAACCGGGTTTACACTATCGGGGCCGGAGGTGACGTATTAATCGCCCAAAAGGCAATTGAAGATTTGGTTAGAATCTTAGGTTTTTCAAACTGGGATATAATAGTAAAGCCCATAAATACCCCGGGAAGCCTGGCTATCCTGGCGGCGGTCCGGTTGCTGGGAGGAAAGGCAAGCCAGCCAGTATCCAGGTTTATAATCAAGCGAGAATTCTCGCGCATTAAAGAGGATATCCAGTTATTTAAATCCCAGCTGAGGTCTATTAACTTGTTACATTTCCCACCGCCAAAAAGTAGCTCCATTTAACTCCCTCTACAGATTGGCCTCTTTTTGTTGATGCATGCAATTTATTATGGATAATAGCAGCTAAGCATTATAGAATAGAATAAGACTGCGATAGGAGGCTAGATTATTGGGTGCAACCGTTCACGGAGTTATTGAGGATACCGTTGCAGCTGAACTGGGTATTGTTCCGGGGGATATTCTGGTTAGGATAAATGGTAAGGAAATCAACGATATCATTGATTATCAATATTATTCCAAGGAAAGCCTGGTTTTACTGGAAATAAAGAAACAAGACGGTACGGTATGGGAATTTGACATTGAAAAAGACCAGGATGAGGACCTGGGAATAGTCTTTAACCAGGTTATTTTCGATCAGGTTAAGGCCTGTAGAAATCATTGTATGTTTTGTTTTGTTGACCAGCTGCCTCCCGATTTGAGAAAACCCTTGTATTTTAAGGATGATGATTATCGTTATTCTTTCTTATATGGAAACTTTATAACCCTGACCAACCTGGAAGAAAAAGACTGGCAAAAGATTATTAACCTGCGCTTAAGTCCTTTATATGTTTCAGTTCACTCCTTATCTCCCGAAGTGCGGGTCAGGATATTTAATAATCCTGCAGCAGCAGATCTGGCTGGCCATTTGCAGCGGCTAAAAAATGCGGGGATTAAGGTTCATACTCAGATCGTATTGTGCCCTGGCATTAATGATGGGATATTTCTTGAAGAAACCGTAGAAGGCTTAAGCCGTTTTTATCCATCGGTTATTTCAGTCGGAATTGTTCCGGTTGGGCTAACTGCCAACCGGAGAAAACTAAAGCCTTTAAGACTATTTGACAGCAGGGAGGCCCAAAAAATTATCGAGTACGGGATCCAGTGCCAGAAGAGGTTTCGCCGGAGAATGGGAATTGGTTTTGTGTATCTGGCCGATGAGTTTTTTATAAATGCAGGAATTGATTTTCCTTCAGCCGATTACTATGATGATTATTGCCAGGCGGAAAATGGCATAGGATTGGCCAGGATTCTATTAGATGATTTTGAACAGGCTGCAGGCCTGCTTCCTGACAGGATAAAACACCGGGAAAAGTATATAATAACAGGTGTTTCCGCCACCGGAATACTGGAGAAGATTGCCCGGCGATTAAACCAGGTACAAGGATTGTCCGTTCATGTAATCCCGGTACCCAACCGTTTTTTTGGGACCAGTATCACTGTCACCGGGTTACTAACCGGCAGTGATATAGCCAATCTTCTTGGCTTTGAATATAAAGGTAAAGACGTATTAATACCGGAAATAGCCCTTAAGGCAGGTAGTGATGTATTCTTGGATGATATGAGGGTAAAGGATCTGCAAGAAAAGACCGGGGCAAATATCACCGTTGTAAGTTGTACTGCGCAAGGCCTGATCGACGGGATTCTAAAACCATAGAAGATCAAGTTTTATTGGGGGAGTCTAAATGGCAAAACCGATAGTTGCAATCGTGGGTCGTCCGAATGTTGGCAAATCAACCCTGTTTAACCGGCTCCTGGGCGGACGGAAAGCAATAGTCGCAGATACTCCCGGGGTGACCAGAGATAGGATCTATGATATCAGTGATTGGAATGGTCAAGAATTTATCATCATTGACACCGGGGGAATAAGATTCGATGATGGCGAATTGTTTGCCAAAGAGATTAAAATGCAGGCTGAACTGGCTATTGAAGAAGCTGATGTAGTTCTGTTTGTCGTGGATGCCAAACAGGGAGCAACCTCTGAAGACGAGCTGGTAGCCGATATTTTGCGTAAGTCTAAAAAACCGGTGATTGTTGCGGCCAACAAGGTTGAGAACTTTGCCAAGCAGATGGATTATTATGAATTCTACAAACTCGGTCTGGGAGAGCCCATACCAATATCGGCAATGCATGGTTTAAATACCAACCAGCTCCTGGATGCTGTAGTGGAGAACCTGCCCCATTATAATGCTTCAGAAGATAAGGATACCAAGATTAAACTGGCAGTAGTAGGCAGGCCTAATGTAGGCAAATCCTCATTTATAAATACAATTTTAGGTGAGAAAAGGGTTATAGTAAGCGATGTCCCTGGTACTACCAGAGATTCCATTGATACTCCTTTCCGGTATGGAAGCAATGACTATCTTCTTATTGATACTGCCGGAATTGTAAAAAAATCCCGTATAAAAAAAGTTGAAGAAAAATATAGTATCATCAGATCTCTTAAAAGCATTGAAAGGGCTGATGTGGTACTGCTTATGGTGGATGCCGTACAGGGAATCGTAGAGCAGGACAAGCGGATCGCAGGTCACATACATGATTCACACCGGGCAAATATTATTGTGGTTAACAAATGGGATTTAGTAGAAAAAGACGGAAGGACTATGAACAAATATGACGAAAAGATCCGGCAGGAATTAAAGTTTTTAGCCTATTCTCCCATAATGTATGTATCGGCTTTAACCAGGCAGAGAATCTTTAAAGTGTTGGATATTGTAAACATAGTAGCTGATCAACATAACCGGAGGATCAATACCGCCGAGCTCAACCGGGTTATTAGCGAAGCTATTATGTTAAATCCCCTGCCGGGTGGAGGTGGAAAAAGAGTTAAGATTTACTATGCAACTCAGGTTGGAACTGCTCCTCCCACCTTTGTTTTTTTCTCTAATCATCCTGAAGCAGTGCACTTTTCTTATCTCAGGTACTTGGAAAACGTTTTAAGGGAGAATTTCGGTTTTGAGGGCAGCCCAATTAGATTATATGTCCGCCAAAGAACACCTAGGGAGAATCAGTAAAACGAGTTTTTGGAGGGGTTAGCTTTGAAGGCAACGGTAATAATTCTATTGAGTTATATTATCGGCTCTATTTCTTTTTCCTATATTTTCAGCAAGGTTCTTAAAGGCCATGATATAAGAAAACACGGAAGCGGCAATTTGGGAGCCACTAATGTATTAAGAACTACCGGGCTGCCGGCAGCTTTACTGGCTCTGGGGGGAGATCTCCTCAAGGGGATCCTGGGAGCGTTTTTGGGTATGATGTTAGGGGGCGAATCCTTGGCTGCAGCATGTGGGTTAGCCACGGTAGTTGGACATTGCTTCCCGATTTTCTTTGGGCTGCGCGGTGGTAAGGGAGTGGCCACCGCCGCCGGGGTAATAATTTTCCTGCTACCTAAAATATTTATTATCCTGGCGGTGACTTTTGCCATTGTAGTAATGGTTACCCGGTATGTGTCATTGGCTTCAATTACAGCCGCATTGCTATTTCCAGCCTTAAACCTGGTTTTGCTCAGTTCGATGCCCTATATATTAATGAGCTTTGCCATGTCGGTATTGGTAGTCTATAGGCACCGGGAGAATATAAAAAGACTCAGGAATGGAACTGAATTGAGAGTTACGGACAAGGTAGTATAAAAAATGTCAAGGTGAAGCTGGAGGGTTATTTGGTGGGAAACAATTTGGAAAAGGTTTGTATTTTGGGAGCGGGCAGCTGGGGGACATCCCAAGCTATCTTACTGAGTAAAAAGGCTAATCAGGTAGCTATCTGGGGAAGACCTGAGGATGATGTGGATTATATATTAAATAACCGGGAAAACAAAAGATACTTGCCGGGGATTACAATTCCGGACAATGTCACTCCGACCACGATGATGTCCGAAGCTGTGGCCGGAGCCCAGGTAATAATAACGGCAGTTCCTTCTCAAAGCATAAGAACGGTTATTACCCAACTGGCACAGTATCTGTCCCGTCCTGTTTACATAGTGAATACCGCTAAAGGCATAGAGAACCATTCCGGTAAACGCATGAGCCAGGTAATAGAAGATGTGCTGGGAAAAGAAATTAGAAAATACTTTGCCGTTTTGTCTGGTCCGAGCCATGCCGAAGAGGTTGCAAGGCAGGTACCAACTGCTGTAACCCTGGGGGCTTTCAGCAGAGAGACAGCCTTCTGCCTCCAGGATATTTACATGTCACCGAGTTTTCGGGTTTACACCAACCCTGATGTACCTGGAGTTGAACTGGGCGGGGCCTTAAAAAATGTAGTAGCGCTTGCCACTGGAATAGCAGCTGGACTCGGATATGGGGACAATACCATGGCTGCCTTAATCACCCGCGGTCTTAACGAAATGATAAGAATGGGGGAGGCTATGGGAGGAAACCCCAGGACATTTTCGGGTTTGAGCGGTATTGGGGATCTAATTGTCACCTGCAGCAGCAAGTATTCAAGGAATAGAAGGGCAGGCCTGCTTATAGGTCAAGGTTATAGTGTTGAAGACACAATAAAGTCTATTAATATGGTTATTGAGAGTATACCTACTACGGAAGTAGTACATAGATTGGCTGAACATTATGGGTTAGATATGCCAATTAATACGGCCTGTTATAATGTCCTGTTCAACCATTGGCCGCCGGCGGAAGAAGTAAAGCACCTAATGAATCGAAGTAAAAAACACGAGATAGAACAAATTGCTTCAAATATATATGAATGGTAAAAGTGTGATAATAAACACACTTTTTTTCTTTTCTGGTTATATTACTGAATATGGATAAATATAAATATACTGTTATAGCGTATCAGCTAATAAGGGGTGTCCGTGCCGAAGGGAGGGTGCCTTTTACAAAAGTTGAATCCGAGGGAGGGAAAATGAAGAGTGGAAGGTAATAATATCTTAAACGACATCGCCGAAAGAACTGGTGGTGATATTTATCTGGGTGTAGTAGGCCCGGTCAGAACCGGCAAGTCAACGTTTATAAAAAGATTTATGGAACTTATGATAATCCCAAATATAAGGGACCTATACGATAGAGAGAGAGCAAAGGATGAGCTTCCTCAAAGCGGTGCCGGAAAAACCATTACTACTACTGAACCCAAATTTGTACCTAACGAGGCAGTTGAGATTACCACTACCAATGGTATTAGTTTGAAAGTCAGGCTAATCGATTGTGTAGGGTATGCTGTGCAAGGTGCATTAGGCTATGAAGAAGATGAAGAGCCGCGTATGGTTAAGACTCCCTGGTTTGACTATGAGGTTCCCTTCGAAGAAGCAGCCGAAATAGGGACCAGGAAAGTAATTACCGATCATTCCACAATTGGGATAGTAATGATCACTGATGGAAGTATCAGCGATATTCCCAGGAAGAATTATGAGTTGCCGGAAGAAAGGGTTATTTTTGAATTAAAGGAAATGCATAAGCCGTTTATTGTCCTGCTTAATTCTACAGCGCCTCAAAGTAAAGACACCCTTAACCTGGCAAGTGAACTGAGTGAAAGATATGAAGTAAATATAATTCCTATCGATGCGGCTCATATGACCATCGACCAGATTTATGGGATCTTGGAGGAAGCCCTTTATGAGTTCCCAGTCCAAGAAGTTAATATCAGGTTACCGCGATGGGTAGATGAATTGGATGAAAGCTTCTGGTTGAGAATGAACATGGAGGAGTCCATAAGAGAAATACTTAACTCCATTAAAAAGGTCAGGGACATCGATAAGGCCATCGAGAAATTGTCTGATATTGAAAATGTCAGTTATGTCAGCCTGGAGGAAATGAATCTGGGAACCGGGGTGGCAGCTATTGATATCACAGTACCAGAAGATCTTTTCTACCGCTCCCTGAGCGAGGTGAGCGGTTTTGATGTTGAAGGAAACCACGACATTATGCGCTTAATGAAAGATTTAAGCCTAGCCAAGAAGGAATACGATAAGGTTGCATCCGCTTTGGAGGAGGTAAGACAATCAGGGTATGGAGTAGTAACCCCGAGATTGGATGAAATGCTTTTGGAGGAACCTGAACTCATCAGGCAGGGAAGCAGATTCGGGGTCAAACTTAAAGCCAAAGCCCCGTCTTTACATGTAATCAGAGCCGATATCACTACAGAAATAACTCCTCTGATAGGTACCGAAAAGCAGTGTGAGGAACTGGTTCGTTATATGTTGGATGAATTCGAGGAGAACCCGTCAAAGATATGGGAATCAAACATATTCGGAAAATCTTTGCATGATCTGGTCAGGGAAGGTATTCAGAATAAAATCCACCGTATGCCGGAAAATGCCCAGGTTAAACTGCAGGATACCCTGCAGCGCATCGTGAATGAAGGCAGCGGCGGATTAGTTTGCATAATCATCTAGTAAATTTACAGAATTAGAATAAAAGAGGCTATGTGAGTAGCCTCTTTTTGCATTTCCTGGGTTTGTTCGAGTATAAAAAGGGCCTATCCCGAACTTTGTGTAAACCCTTTGAACGTATTTTTTCTGGACAGTATGGCTAATCGGAAACAGCCGGCTTTGTTGTTTACAAGAACAAAGCCGGCTGATACGCTATAAGATTACATAGGGAAAAATTTTCCCCTCTATAAGACCTTAATTTTTGATTACTGCTGAAGGATACACAAAATTATTTACACTACCAATTAAAGGGCTGTGTCTAAACAACCCCTTTTTCTTATGAGAGATTTTTAAAGGAACTGTCTGGGATTGATATTCCATTTCTTGATTTTACGATATAGAGTGACCCGGGATATACCTAGAGATCTTGCAGCTTTGCTGATATTTCCTTTAGATTCGGTAAGAGTGGCTAAGATCTGATCTTTTTCGTAAGATTCTACCGCCTTAGCGCTATTTGTCGCGATACTATAATTGGCATGGGATATGTGGGGCGGCAGATGAGAGGGAATGATAGTAGTACCATTATTAATAATTAGGGCACTTTCAATGACATTATGCAATTCTCGGACATTTCCTGGCCAGTGGTATTCACATAACATCTTCATTGCCTCAATGCTGATAGTAGGCGGTTCCTTATGCAATTGGCGGGAGATATCCTTTAATAATGACCAAGCTATGACAGGGATATCATCTTTTCTTTCTCTCAGCGGGGATATCTTGATGTTTATTACATTTAAACGGTAATACAAGTCTTCTCGGAAGCTACCCTGTTCAATCTCGTTTTTTAAGTTGCGATTGGTTGCCGCTATAATTCGAATATCTATCTTTTTGGATAGGTTACTTCCTATTCTATTTATGGTCTTATCCTGCAAGAACCTGAGCAGGATTACCTGCATGTCCAGAGGCATTTCACCTATTTCATCCAGGAATATAGTACCTTCCTCTGCCATTTCGAATTTACCTTTATAGCCGCCCTTTCTTGCACCAGTAAAAGAGCCTTCTTCATAACCAAAAAGTTCACTGTGAGCAAGGTTAGCAGGAATTGCCCCGCAGTTAATAGCAATAAACCTGCCGTTTCTTCCGCTTTCATTATGAATAGCCTGAGCTACCAATTCCTTACCGGTTCCGGTTTCACCTTCAATTAGCACATTACTGGAATAAGCCGCAGCCTTTCTTATGGTATTTTTTATTTCTTTCCATATAGGGTTGACCCCTACCAGGTTATCCAGGAAAGATGACTTATGTTCAGGGGCATGATCCGGTTTATTTTTTATTGTTACTAATTGAATATCATGCCTGTCGTTACCAAGCCCAAATGATTGTTGATGGATTATCTCGCAGGGAAAAGCAGTTTGGTCATAGCCCAAGATGTGAAATTTTGATGGCAGATGAAAAAAATGATTATCTAACCTATCTAATTCATAAAGCGATTTAGGCAAGAATTCCGTAATGTTCTTACCAATAATATCATCATGGTGGTTAAAACCTAGTAAATTAAGGGTCCTGACACTGGCATGTATAATTGTTCCTTTCTCATCCACTAACAGCAGAGATTCCTTGATAAGATCAATAACAGCGCTGATACTGTTTCTTAAAACATTCAGCTGTGCCTGTTCGGATTTGTAAAGGAGCTGGCTTTCTATAGCCTTTACCCCTAGATGTAAAAGATCGATTGCCCAGTCTGGCAGGGTACCCAATGGGGCCGTAAGATTCAGCGCAGCAATAATTCTATTATGGTGATCGTGAATGGGTATAGTGATGGCTCTATAAGAATGGCAGCAAGTGGAATAATGCTCATAGCCATTTAGCTCCAGACTCATATTTTCGACCAGAACGGTTCCAATGGTATTAGTCCCAATTGCTTGTTCGCTGCAGACCAGACCTATTTCAAGAACATATCTTGAATTACCTAATACTTCGACTATACAGCCGTCAATATCGCTGAGGGCTACAAAACACTTCTTCGGTATTTTAAAGATATCTTTCATTACCGGTTTTGCTGACTGGATAACCCTTGAAATAAGATTCTGCTTGTATTCTAAGTCCCTGCTTGATAAAGGCTGGCGGCATCCGCGATATGGATCGATTCCCATCTGCCGACTGCGCTCCCAGGACCTTGCCACAACCGGCCTAATACTATTGTTAGAGATTATTCCATGCTGGACAAACATCTTCCATTCTTCTTTAAAGGGCTTGGATTCAAGAGATGAGGCTGTTGCCAAATTATTCACCACCAGGTGACCAGGTGCTGCCTTTGGCTTGAGGAAGGAAATTACAATTATTACAAATAAAAACTGGATTACTGATGAGATCATTATAAGCAATAAGTTTAAATAGAACAAGGTTAAAAATACGATTATATTTGCATAAAGCATTATATAACAACCTGCCAATATTGTAACGTAACATAGTGTTACAACCTGTTAACCCCTTTACACTTTTAATAGCCTGCTGCCTGTAATAATGGTCTCTAATCCCTGGTACGATTATTGCACCCTGCTGGTTTAAACTGCGTCTTTATTCGCATTATCCCTACGCAAATATATACCATTTGCTTGCGGATGCAGGATAGATTGTTTTAAAAAGGGGGTGAGGATCTTAAGCTGATCTAACAGCGGTAAAAGCAGACAATAAGACCATATTTAAGGAAGGGGGAGTTTTTTTGGCTTTATATAATCGTGAAGAAGGCGGTATACAGCCAGGGTGGAGATGGGGTCCTTTTACTACCCGTTTTCCTGGAATTCACTGTCCGATATCCTGGCCAGAAGCAATACAGGGATCCTTTTTAAATGTGGCCACCGCAGCAGCCGTGGTTCCATTAATGATGAAACATTTCGAAATGCCGTTTGAAGTCGCCTGGGCAGTCGTGTTTATTCAGGTATGTCTGGTGTGGACCGGATCTCTTATATTCGGTGATCCATATGTAGCTGGTTGGATAACTCCAGGGTTACCTCTTACCATCCTTTTCTTAAGCGGTTATAGCCCTGGTGTGGAAGCAATACAGGCTATGACTGCGTTAATGATCTGGGTTATATTAATTTTCTTTTTCTTCGGTTTAACCGGTTTGGGAAGTAAGTTTTTTGAAATAATACCGACTGAATTAAGAGCTGCGATAATTATGGGTGCGGCTATCGTCACCTTCCAGGGTGAATTTGCCCGTATGGCATCTTTCCCCAAAACCTTGCCCATTGTGTGGGTAGTAGTCTTCATTCTCATGTTCTCCGTCTGGTTCAATAAACTAAAACAAAAGAATAAACCTCTAAGCATACTCGCTTCAACAGCCTTACTGGTAGGTTTTGTAGTAGCCGCTATAATAGGCCCAATGTTTGGTGAACTGAGTTTTGATATCGAGATGGGCTTAGCCATGCCTGCCTTAGTGACATTGTTCCAAATGACTTCTCCCTTTAAGGTAGGCTGGCCTTCCTGGGAGATGTTTACGGCTGCTGCGCCGCTGGCTTTCGCCATATATATCATTGTGTTTGGTGATCTAATTGTAGCCCAGACCGTAGTAGAGGAGGCGAATGAAGCCAGGAAAGATGAAAGGATTATCATAGACTCCACCAGAACCCATCTGGGCTGTGGCTGTCGCAACCTTGCTCACCTGTTAATGGGTGGTCCTTTTATACCTCTGCATGGACCGATTTGGACAGGAATAACTGTCTTTGTGGCCCAGCGATATAAAGAAGGCCGGGAAGTTATGGATTCTATTTTTTCGGGGACTACCAGCTGGCATCTATTTGCCATACCATTCTGTTTTCTGGCCCCTGTGGCTACTTTTATGACTCCATTGCTGCCGTTCGCTTTGTCGATTACCCTTGTCTTGACTGGTTTTACCTGCGGCTACATCGCCATGATGTTAGTTGACAATAATGTAAGCAGGGGTTACACAATTTTCGTTGGAATGACAGTTGCTACCTATGGGGTTGCCTGGGGACTGGCAATTGGGGTTTTGGCATATATCCTTCTACTGGTTCAAAAATTACCCTTTGCTGGTTCGGTTAAAAGCCAAATGAAAGACCAGAATGCTGCCAGTTAATCACTACGAAGGCAGCTGGCTGTTTATCAGCTGGCCTGCCTTTTTGCCACGGTACACGGTTAAGGGTGAATAGACTGTGTCTATCTATTTTTTGGTTTTGGCACATAGATCCAGAAAACCCTTGAGGATAATCTTGGCTTAAAACAAATTGCGGTTAATTACTCAATGGGGTATAGGCAGGGATTATGAAATTTTCAGCAATTAAAAACTTTTATAGCAAGAAGGAGGTCGCTTATGAGTAAAGTGATGGAATTCCAACATTTTATTGATGGACGTTGGACTCCTGGTGATAGCGGAGAACATATAGAGGTGATAAATCCGTGCAATCAAGAAGTGGTGGCTAGGGTACCAAAAGGAAACAAAGAGGATGTAGACCGGGCAGTAGCTTCTGCCAAGGCTGCGTTTAAATCAGGGGTATGGGCCGGGAAATCTAAAGAAGAGCGCAGTAAAATACTGCTGAATGTAAGCCGCTATTTGGCTGCTAACCGCAAAAAACTGGCCGAACTCGAGGCACTTACTTCAGGTCGGTTGATCCGGGTTACCGGCGGGGTTGACGTAGGAGGGGTAATTAATTCCCTGCAATTCTGTGCCAAGGCTTTGCTAACCATGCCGGCAGTAGAATATCTGGAATGTACGCCCTGGTTTGTCCCTATGCATAGTTACATTGTACGGGAACCTATCGGAGTATGTGCCGGTATTACTCCCTGGAACTTTCCTTTGCTTATTGCCGGCTGGAAAATAGCACCGGCTTTAGCTATGGGCAACAGTATAGTCATCAAACCGGCCTCCAATACCCCGGTTTCTACATTAGTACTGGCCAAATTGATGAATGAAGCAGGTATTCCGGATGGGGTATTCAATGTAGTATCAGGGCCAGGTGCATCAATCGGCAGTTATTTAGCTTCCCACCCAGATGTAGATAAAATTGCCTTTACTGGTTCCACAGAGGTAGGTCGTAATATTGCCCACTTAGCTGCTGATGGGATCAAGCGGGTTACCTTGGAGTTAGGGGGTAAATCCCCAATAATAATCCTAGATGATGCCGACCTTGATTTGGCAAGTAGTATGGCTACCTGGGCATTTTTAATGAATGCCGGGCAAGCATGTGAATCTGGCACTCGGGTATTTGTACCGCGCAGGCTTCAAGAACCCTTAGCTGAGCTAATGGTTAATAAGATAAAGAAGATGGTTATCGGGGATCAAATGGATCGAAATACCGATTTAGGACCGCTGATTTCGGCAGAGCAGTTAGAAACCGTTATGAATTATGTAGAAATTGGAAAAAAAGAAGGAGCCGAATTAATATATGGTGGCAATCGCTTAACCGAGGGTATGTTGGGCAAGGGCTTTTTCTATGAACCTACTATTTTTATTAATTGCCATAACCGGATGCAACAGGTAAGAGAGGAGATTTTCGGCCCGGTGCAGTGTATCATCCCTTATGATGATGAGGATGAAGCCATAGAGATGGCTAATGATAGCATATATGGCTTGGGTGGAGGAGTATGCAGCACTAATACCAACCGGGCTCAGAGAATAGCCTCTAAACTCCGTACCGGAACCGTATGGATAAATACCTATCATATGTTGAGAGCCGATGCTCCTTTTGGCGGTTACAAGCAGAGCGGCTTCGGAAGAGAAAACGGTTATCATGCTATGCTGGCTTATTGTGAAGTTAAACACATATGCCAAAACATGGATCCGGATGCCAAGTCACATGCCTTATTCAAGGGCATAGGGCTATAGGCTAAGAAAGGAGGCTGTATATTATGGCAACACCAAAGTACTTTATTTGGGAATACAGAACCCTGGTTGAAGTTGGAGCTGGCTGCAGGACCTTTGCCCCGGAGCGTTTTACCGAAATGGGATGCAAAAGGGTAGGGATGATAACGGATCACGGGCTGGTAGAGGCTGGAGTAGCCAACATGGTGAGCGACATTTTTAAGATTCAGGGAGGTTTGCAATTAATTGACGTCTACGACAGAATCCAACCTGATGCTACTATGAACGTTATTAATGACTGTGCCCGCTGGTACCGGGAAAACGCATTGGACGGAATGCTGGTAGTCGGCGGGGGTAGTGTAATGGATTCCGCCAAGGGGGTAAAATACCTGCTGGGGACCGGGGGAACCTGCATTCAAGAACCCCTGGCAGACAATGTACTATTTCATTTCCGTCCCAATGCCCGACCGCTCAATGTTCCCAGCATATTTATCCCAACTACAGCCGGTACGGGTTCAGAGGTCTCAACGGTGGCGGTTATTTACAACGAAGAAACCAAACTAAAAACCAATTTGATTCACCCATATATTTCTGCGGAAATTGCCCTTTTGGATCCTGAGTTAACCATTGGCCTTTCTCCCTATATGACTGCCGCTACCGGTCTTGATGCCCTGGGCCATGCTTTAGAAGGACTGTCATCATCCCAGACTAATTTTATGGCTGATTCCTTGGGAATACAGGCTATTAAGCTTATAATGCAATACCTTCCGATTGCTGTGAACGATGGTAAAAACATGGAAGCCCGAATGGTTATGCTGGGAGCAAGCAACATGGCAATTATGGGCTTCTCCATGGCTGGAATGGTAGCCCCAGCGCATAATATTGCCCACGCAGTAGGTGCCAAACTCAGAATACCCCATGGTGAGGCAGTGGGTGTGGCTATACCATCATTAATGGAACACTTCCCTGAGTATTACCTGCCTATAGCTGATAAACTGGCTGATGCTTTTGGTGTACAGGGCCTTGATGCTGGGGAGATAATAGCTGCAGCCCAGGCTAAGATCGTTGATTTAATGAAGAAGTGCAGCTTCAAGACTGGGTTTTCGGTTGCCCTGAACGAACAAGAAAGGAAGCAAATATTACAAGCGATTAAAACTGATCCCAGCAAGAGTGTGTACATTCCGGATTATGTCCTGATGAATATTATCAATACCTGTTTTCCGTCAGAATGAGAAAGGCATAGGAAAGTGGGGTGAATGGTATTGGGTAGAACCTTTCAAGAAGAGCTTAAACAAAAGAAAATTTCAGCTGAAGAAGCGGCTAAGCTGGTAAAATCGGGAGATTGGCTGGAGTATAGCCATTTTGTAATGGTTCCTAAAGCATTGGATACAGCTCTAGCAAGGCGAAAAGATGAGATTAGAAATGTGGTTGTTAGGGGAGTCTGCATGCAGGCTACTCCCCAGGTAGCCCTAGTGGAACCGAAATTTGAGCATTTTATTTATTGCAGCGGATTCTACAGCTCCTATGAGAGGAAAATAGGTGATCGGTGTCAATCCTTTGTAACCAATTATTCTCGAAATCCCCTGGATTTCCGGCGTGGAAATGCCACTCCTTTACGATTAGCATTTATTGTAACTACTCCAATGGATAAACACGGTTACTTCAATTTCGGGACCTCATGTTCCCATACCCAGGCGGTGTGTGACATAGCTGACATTGTAGTGGTGGAAACCAACAGCACTGCCCCGGTTTGTCTCGGAGGGGAGCAGAATGGGCTTCCCATCACCAAAGTGGATTATGTGGTGGAAGGTGACAATGAGCCGATTCCGGAATTCCCGCAAGATATTCCAGCTACGGATGTGGAAAAAAAGATAGCTGAATTAATTGTCTCCCAGATAGAAGACAGAAGCTGTATTCAACTGGGTATAGGGGGGCTGGCTAATTATATTGGAAAAGTATTGGCCCAATCCGATCTAAAAGATTTGGGGATGCATAGTGAAATGATGTGCGACGCTTTTATCGATTTATATGAATCCGGTAAATTAACCGGAAAATATAAGACATTCGGTAAATACAAAATGACCTATACCTTTGCCATGGGGTCGCGCAGATTATATGACTTCCTGCATTACAATCAGGAATGTGCTGCCTTTCCGGTGGACATTACTAATGATCCCAGGCGGATAGGGCTGAATGATAAAGTGGTTTCAATAAACAACGCCCTCATGGTTGATCTATATGCCCAGGTGGCCTCAGAAATGGTTGATTTTAGGCATATTTCAGGTCCGGGAGGGCAGCTAGACTTTGTCCTGGGGGCTTATTATTCCGAGGGAGGGAAGTCATTTCTTTGTTTGCCTTCAACCCGGGTTCTGGAAAACGGCCGCCAGATATCCCGCATAGTGCCGTTTATTCCCCAGGGAATGACGATTACGGACTCCAGGACGGTAGTAGACTATGTGGTTACTGAATATGGCCTGGCTCATATGGCCGGAAAGACTAACTGGCAGAGGGCTGAGAATTTGATTCAAATTGCTCATCCCGACTTCCGGGATGAATTGATTCAAGCTGCTCAAAAACAAGGTATTTGGACTAAAACCAATAAAATATGATAGCTATCAGGTATTTAATGGCTGCCCCCCACTCTCCCCCTATGTTTGGGGGTATTTTTTTGTGCCTGAATAGGAAAGCATGTTGTGGTATCCGTTTAATAAGATGCTACATACGGCTTAAAGTGATGGCCAATTCACTTAGCTATGGGTTTATAATCTATTAACCCGCTCTATGTCTTTTTCAGTCTTTTTCATGTATCGCTTGTCAAAAAGGAGGAGCAAGTGGTATAATGTCCGTGTTGTGAGGATGGAAATCCGCACCAAGTGGACAGAGGTGAATTATATGGACGGGCGGGGCAAGAAGAAATACTATGTGGTAAGAGAAGATATCTTGCCTGATTCAATAATGAAAACAGTAAAAGCCAAGGAAATGATAGCCCGCGACGAAGTACAAAGCGTGGCTGAAGCCGTAAAAAAACTGGGCATAGCCAGGAGTACTTTTTATAAGTATAAAGACCGGGTATTTGCCTATTCAAGCTTTGACAATTCCAACATCCTGAATATATCTTTAAGATTGGAGCATGTTGCAGGTGTTTTGTCCAGGGTCTTAAACTGTTTAGCCTCGTTAAATGCTAATATTTTAACCATTAATCAGAGCCTGCCCTTACATGGCTCAGCCCATGTGACCCTCTCCTTGAGTACTCAGGAGATGAAGGGGTCAGCAGAAGAATTGATTGAAAGCCTGAAACAGGTAAGCGGAGTAATCAAGGCTGAAATAATTGGCAAAAGTTAAATAGGAGGAAAGCAATGATCTGTATAGGAATTTTAGGGTGTGGCACAGTAGGTTCAGGGGTAGTAAAACTGCTCAATCAGAATCGGGGAATTATCGGTCAGCGTACAGGTGAAGACATAATCATCAAAAAAGTGCTGGAGAAGGATATTGACAAGTGCTTAAGATTGGGCTTGGACACCAAGCAAATAGCCCAGGATTTTTCCGATATCCTTAATGACTCCGAAATAAGTATAGTAGTGGAATTAATTGGAGGGATTGAGCCTGCCTTTACCTATATCACTGAAGCTATGAAGAAGGGTAAACATGTGGTATCCGCCAACAAAGATCTCATTTCTACCAAGGGTAAAGAATTGTTTAATACTGCTCAGGAAAACCAGGTGGATTTTTATTTTGAAGCCAGTGTTGGCGGGGGGATTCCTATTATTTATCCAATGAAGCTGTCATTAGCCGGGAACCGTATTAAGGAAGTAATAGGGATACTGAATGGTACAACTAACTATATTTTGACTAAAATGAGCCAAGAAGGTCGGGACTTTGCCCAGGTACTGGCTGAGGCCCAGAAACTAGGGTATGCCGAGTCCGATCCCTCTGCTGATATTACTGGCCTGGACGCAGCCAGAAAACTGGCTATTCTGTCCTCTATTGCATTTAACAGCAGGGTTACTGCTGACGATGTCTATGTGGAAGGCATCACCTCCATTACCCCTGCCGATATTAAATATGCCGGTGAGTTGGGTTATGCTATAAAGCTGCTGGCTATAGCTAAGGAAGAAGATAGTGGCATTCAAGCCAGGGTGCATCCTGCTTTTATTCCCCAGCATCATCCTCTAGCCGCGGTTAATGATGTATATAACGCCGTCTTTATCCGGGGCGATGCAGTCGGGGAGATAATGCACTATGGAAGGGGTGCTGGGCAAATGCCTACTGCCAGTGCTGTGGTCGGAGATATTATCGATATCGGGCGCAATATGCTGAATAATGCTAATACCAGAGTTGGATGCACCTGTTTTAACGAAAAGAACCTGCTGGATATCAGCAGCCTCCATGCCCAATACTATATTCGCATGGGAGTAAAGGACCGTCCTGGAGTGCTGGCTGGCATAGCAGGAGTATTCGGAAACAATAATGTCAGTATTGCCGCTGTGATTCAAAAAGCCAGTGATGTGGAGGAAGCTGAATTAATATTGATTACCCATACGGTTAATGAACAGGATCTAAGGGATTCTTTAACTATGCTCGGAGGTATGAGTATAGTAAAGAAAATAGAAAATGTCATAAGGCTGGAAGGCACAAATAGAGAATAACCGGCATGGTTTTATAAATATTAACTCCGGGCGGAGTAGTCCTACGATACAAAACCACCTTAAATACATCTCATATGAAGGATACAAAGCCAGGATAAATAAGGTCGTATGGATGGTGGCTAATTTAAAAATTTTTTGCATTGGGAGTGAAGATTTTGCCGTTAATTGTCGTAAAATTCGGAGGAAGCTCAGTAGCGTCAATCGAGAAGATCAAGAACATAGGCGAGCGGGTCGTAAAGTTGAAAGAAGAAGGCAACAACCTGGTGGTTGTTGTGTCTGCAATGGGAGATACCACCGATGATTTAATACAACTGGCCAGTGGTGTCGGACCTAAACTAGCAGAAAGAGAAATGGACATGTTATTGTCTACCGGTGAGCAGCAATCGGCGGCATTGCTGGCCATGACCTTGATTAACCTGGGGTATCCTGCTGTATCATTGACCGGCTGGCAGGCTGGAATTATAAGTAATGATGTATTTACCAAGGCTAAGATTAGTAAAATTGATACCGGAAGAATAGAACGGGAGATCGCCAAGGGTAAAATTGTGGTAGTGGCAGGCTTCCAGGGGGTTACACCCGAAAAAGATATAACCACTCTTGGAAGGGGTGGCTCAGATACTAGTGCAGTTGCCCTGGCTGCCAGCTTGAAAGCCGATAAGTGTATTATCTTTACTGATGTTGAAGGGGTATATACTGCTGATCCGCGGGTGGAGAAAACCGCCCGCAAGCTGTCCCAAATCTCTTACGAAGAAATGCTGGAATTGGCTAGTTTAGGAGCAGTTGTGATGCAGCCGAGGGCGGTGGAACTCGCTATGCTGCATAATATTAGAATCGAGGTTCGCAGCAGTTACAATTCGAGCCCGGGCACAATAATAATGGAGGTAGGTAATATGGAGCAGCAAAGAATAGTAACTGGGGTAGCTCATGATAAGAATTGTGCTAAGTTTGCCATTTATGACGTCCCTGACAAGCCTGGCATAGCTGCCGCTTTATTTAAGACCCTGGCCGATCATAGGATTAATATAGATGTGGTAATTCAGAGTGCAATGAGAAATGGGAGGAATGATATTGCCTTTACGGTTGAAGCCAGTGAACTGCCGAGAGCCATACAGATTGTTGAGCAGTTAGTTAATACCATAGGTGCTTCTGGTATGTCCTATGGGGACAAGGTAGCCAAAGTTTCAATAGTGGGAGCAGGTATGCAGAGTAATACAGGGGTAGCTGCCGCCATGTTCGAGGCACTTGCTGAAGAGAACATAAACATCCAGATGATCAGTACCTCCGAAATAAAGGTCTCATGTATAATAGATGAGGATCTGATCGAGAAAGCCGTTAGGGCACTGCACAGAAAATTTCAATTGGACAAATTGGTTTAAAAAGCATATTTTGAATATCCCTGAGCCAGTATATATATATAAAGTAAGGTAGGTTGATAGTAAAATTCGCGGGGGTATTCAATGAAGATTGTTTATTTCGATTTTGGGGGCAGCCATTCCTCGGTCCTGGCAGCTAACATCCACACCGGCCAGATTGGCACTACTCCGCCATTTAAGGAACAGATAATGGCCCTTCCTTATTTCGATAAGACTACTCCTTCAGATTTTGGAAAGTTAAAATACGTCGGTGACGATCCACAAGATAATCAGGTTTATGCCCTGGGTACAAAACAATCCGACTGTCTTAATGTCTTAGAGGGATTGGTTGATTTAATGGAAATTGGAGATCGCTTTGTATTTGCCGATACAATGCCCTATGTTAATCTTACTATGCGCATAGGCGGATGGATATCACGAGCCCTGGCATTGACCTCCATTGGCAGGCCGATAGTTTTACAGGGTACTAAGGATATATTTCCCCATTTGGTAGGCCTGGTAGAGCGCACCAAGCTGCAGATAGCTCAAGGTGATGGACAATGATATATTTAATAGTTGGAAAGACTGGAGTTTTTGAAACATTACTTGTAGCTGGCATATTGCTGGGAATGGAAAGCAAAATGGAGTATTCCCCGTTATTTGGTGATTTAGAGGCCGAAAGGCAGGGACAGCCGATATTTATTGGAGCTACTGAGGCCGTCAATCAGGTATATTCAATTGGGGCGAGTAATCCCGAAATTATAAAAACAATAAGTCATGAAATTGCTCGGGTAGCCGGGCAGGGATATATACCACTGGAGGTCGTGCCGGTAAGTATCAGCGGAGATGGACTAACCCGGTTTTATACCCAGTTATCCCGGATTCCCTGGATAGGTTCCTGGTTCTGGCAATTAGCCAAATCAAGGGTAAAGAAAAGAAAGCATTCCTGTAAACAAACAAAAATGGACTTTGGCAAAAAAAGAATACTCCCCTACAATGACACACAGGGTCGATCGATGAACGCCCTAATTAAAAAAAGTCATTGAGAGGAAGTATTCGAATGAATTGTACACAAAATGAAAAGTTAAATCAAGTATCTGAACAAAGTATCGTAATCGGGGTAGATATTGCTAGCGAAACACATTATGCTAGAGCATTTGATTGGCGTGGTGTAGAACTTGGCAAAGTCTTTAAGTTCGAAAACAACATGGAAGGCTTCCAGAGCTTTAGTAAATGGGTTGATATCCTTCAGAAAAAGACAAACAAAAATGCGGTGCTAGTAGGTGCAGAGCCGACAGGCCATTACTGGTTTGGATTGGCATCATACCTTAAAGAACAAGAAATGAAGCTTGTCTTAGTCAACCCATTCCACGTAAAACGGAGCAAGGAACTTGATGACAACCATCCCAGCAAAACAGATCTAAAAGACCCGAAAACAATCGCAAAGCTAGTGATTGAGGGCAGGTACAACGAGCCATACATTCCTGAGGGAGTATATGCAGATTTGAGGATAGCAACCGCTTGCCGGCTGCGAATTCTCAAAGAATTAAACAGTGTAAAAAACCGTATTCAAAGATGGCTAAAAATCTACTTTCCAGAATATTGCAAAGTATATGCAAGTTTTGAAGCCGTCAGCAGTATGCTCGTACTTCGGTCAGCGCCATTGCCAGTAGATATTATAGCTCTTGGCGTGGAGGGAATCAACAAGCTATGGCGGGATGCCAAGATAAGGTCTGTGGGAATGAAGAGGGCTAAAAGCCTGTATGAAGCAGCCCAAAACACCATTGGATGTACGAATGGAAGCGCAGCCGCAAAGCTTGAAATCAATTTGCTGATCGAGGATTACCAAAACAAAAAGAACCAATATGAATCAGTAATGGTTGTCATAGAGGAACTTTGCCTGCAAATACCCGAGGTGAAAAAACTCCTGGCAATCAAAGGTGTAGGAATTGTAACTGTTGCAGGATTTGTTTCTGAGGTTGGGGATATTAGACGCTTTCAGTCTCCTAAACAGATACAAAAACTTGCGGGCCTGGCTTTAAAAGAAAACAGCTCAGGTAAATGTAAAGGGCAAACAACTATTAGTAAACGAGGCAGAAGCCGCCTCAGGGCAGTGTTGTTCCAAGCAGTCATGCCATTGGTTTCTAAAAATGCTGAATTTGCTGAAATACACAAGTATTACACAACCAGAGCGAAAAATCCGCTAAAGAAAAAGCAGTCACTAATCGCGTTAAGCTGCAAACTAATTCGGGTATTTTACGTGATTCTCTCAAAAGGGATCACATACGATCCAATAAAGCTGATCAGCGACATCAAGCGGCCCCAAGAACTGCTGGCAGCATAACGAGAAAAAGTAAGCTTTTGCCGGAAAGCGTCCCGGCGAAGTAGCTGTAATTCATAGAAATGATCAAGTACAAAAAGAGCAGGTAGTCAGCAATATTCACTCCATCAGAGCAAAGACTCGGTAAGAAAGCATCGCTGACACCCATCTTGTGGATAGGCGGAACGAAGGAATTTCGGGCTGGAAAATATCCATGACCCTGTTAGACATGAGAGGTTTGTTGCCATGAGATTATGTGGGTTGCCATTGCCAACCATAAGCGAAAATCAAGACGCTTAGTTTGCCATACCCACTTTCTCTGAATCCTGCATAAGATGCTGATTCTGTTCACAAATTGCTCTTTTGTAAATTTTGAAATTCTATGAAAACAAGAGCTAATTGAAGAAAAACCTAAAAAATAATAGAGAGGAGGTCATTATACAAAAGGGAAGGAGAATCCTTGACCAACTAGGCATTAAACAGTACCCGGCGGCAGCTAAACCACTTAAACCCAGTTAGCCAAGGGTTACTCAGCCAATTCCCTATGAAAGCAGCCCTTCAAGGGCGTTAAAGTCTACTGCGGATGAGCTTTGATTATCTGTTATTTTTGACCGCCTTTTATAACATATTTAGTTTTTTCAGTACAACTTTTACTGCCTCAACATGGTAGTCTATACGTGTTGCAAGTTTGTCCTTCATACAGGTCTCAATGATCATAGCATTACATTCTTCATACTCGGCTGCACTGCGCGCCAAACTGCCCTGGACCGGGTTTTTCAATAAACTAAACTTCCTAGTTGATGATGAAATATCCTGGTTAAGGGTGTTTACTATGGACCTGGCATATTCCCCGGTATTACCCCTTTCGTAATAAATGACTGATTGTCCGACTGAATCGGAAACCCGGTTATAATTAATGCCTTCATGCAGGTCCAAGACCCAGTCCACGCTATAGTCCGCAAGCAGGGAATAGATTGCTTGGGATAATGGATTAGACGGCTTGTCACGGGATGATGCCGGGAAAGAGCGGTTTAAATCCCATTCTCCTGGGACACAGCGTTTTTCCATTTCAACCGCATTCTTATTGGCTTCGGGTAGGACAAGTAAAGTACCCCTTTTAATATGTAAGTCTTTTATTTGCTTTGCTGCCTTTACTCCTGCTGCCTCATTTCCGTGTATCCCTCCAACAATGAGGACTACTGGCCCCGGATCATTCCCTTTGACTACAAATAAATCTGTTTCATAATTGGTTCCTTGAGCAATAGTACTATTGATGGCAGTTTGCTGAGCTGCAACCGGTGGCGGAGCTGTTAACCAGGAAATCACCAAAACCACTAATACTGCTACAAGTCTGCCCAAGGTTTTTCTTTTGACTCTAAATAAAATAATATCCCCTCCCTTTGAAATAAAATTTTTCGATTTCCCTAAAAACTATCCCTGCTAAAAACAGCTAGTAAATTATGCTAACAGTAAATAATTGCATATAAGTCCTTTAAAATTCAGGGATATGAGCAACTTGGCAAATAATGAAAAAAACCGAAACTGCATATATAACTGTAAGAAGAGATTCATTTTTCCCAATACTATTTATGATGGCCAAAATACCATGATAAGGAAAAACTGGCGGTAGTGTATACCGGTTGACGGAGAAGGGATTTAAGTCATCTTAACAAACGCAAGGGAGCCAGGAATGGCAATTTGAAAAGTGGAATGTTTCAATTTGGAATGGACGGGAAGGGATTCCAGCGTACTGGATAACACTACTTTATCGGGAATCTACATATGATATGTGTTTGTCCCTAACATCAGGCAAAAAAAAGGGGCATATTTCAATACGTTGGTCTTAGTATTGATATGCCCCCAGGAGGAGTGTTGTTTCTAACTCTAATGCAAGAAATGTACCATTTATGGAAGAAATAGATGCGATTTTCCAGAAAATCAACTTCTTTTCCTTCATGGGAGAATATTAATAAAGACCGTAAGCCTCATTAACATTTAAAACGAATATGATACCTTTGCCCGGGTCATCAATCTTTAAGTGGCTTCTAATTGCTGATACAATTGGCTCGGTAAGGTTACTTTCAGTTAAAATCAACACTACCTCCTTTTCCGGTTCGATGGTCATGCCAAACAGTTTTATGTTCTCATGAATACCTGACCCTCTGGCATTAAAAACCGTAGCTCCTCTTGAGCCAGCCGCATTTGCTGCCTCCAACACCAATTCAGCCATACCTTTTTCAACAACGGTAAAAATAGCATTAAACATTGGTTTTTGATTACCTCCTTTGTCTGCAACCTGATGGTCATTCCAGTTTCGGACTCCAAAGAGGTTAGCGACTGGAATGGTGAATGCTATGCCATGGTTGGGCTTATTCAACTGAAGTTTTTTATTTAACTCCTGGAGGGCTTTATAGCCTAAACTTTTTTCAGCTATTACTAAAACGATTTCTTTTCTAATATCCCCTAAGTCCAAAAATTCCAAAAGGCGATTCTTTGCCGTACCTTTGCCCAGAAATATAGTACCTCCCGATATTCCTGTCTCCTTGCTTATTTTCAGCACCTTGCTGCCCAATCCAAAATTAACAATTACACAGAACAGCTGAAACTCCTTGCTATTCGAACTAGCTTTCATTATTTGATTCCTCCTTGCACAGACTGATTCTACAATGAATTATAGAATCTCGGGGTGAACGGCAGGATTAGATCCAACTAGAAATCAACCATTAATTAAACCACAACCTGGGGTTTGTTTTAATAACAACTGCACTTTATCCTTTTTTGATAGGGGCTTCTGCTCCAAGTATTTACAGGCCCTTTATTGTCTTTCTATATAGTCTATTATAATTATTGACCTGGCGGCAATATATATTAAGCTTTACTGTTTAACCTGCCATTTAACTCTAAACCTTTAATCCAAACCAACGATATCCTTTTTAGAGATATGGGAGAGCACTATTTGTTCTATATAACTGAGCTTTTCCGGTTAATTATTGGTTTTATTCATTTATATTTTATTAGGCGGTTTTTCCATATATACTTGGCTAAACCTTGGTCGAATATTCGACAGGAGATACTATTATATAGGTCGAAATAACCAAATACAGGAATTAGAATAATGGGAGGCTCATGGTTTTGAATGATAATACAGTATTTGCTCTTGACATTGGTACCAGAAAAATAGTGGGATTGGTGTTAAGAAAGATTGAAGATGAAAAATATGAGATCCTGGGAGCAGAGGTGATACCTCATGCCAACCGTTCTATGATTGATGGCCAAATACATGATGTAGAAGCAGTAGCCTCTTCAATTAGAAAAATCAAAAGCTTACTGGAAGAAAAGCTGAATATTAAGCTCACCGCCGCTGCAGTGGCTGCAGCTGGAAGAGCGCTTAAAACCTCTATTGGACATAACACAATGGAGAGAAGCTTTCTTACCGAGATCGATACCGATGAAGTCCGGGCACTGGAACTGGGAGCGGTTCAAAATGCCCAGTTTAACTTAGCCCGGGAGGAACGGGCCTCAAAGGAAAAAAGTGATTACTTTTGTGTCGGCTACTCCATTATCCGGTACACCCTTGAAGAACAGGAGATAGGGAATCTGGTCGGGCAATTCGGGCACACCATTTCCGCTCGAGTAATCGCTACTTTTCTTCCCCGGGTGGTTGTAGACAGCCTGATATCCGCCCTGCGCAAATCAGATTTGAATATCCACAGTTTAACCCTGGAGCCTATTGCAGCTTTAACCCTAGCTGTTCCGCAAAACATGAGGATTTTAAATATAGCGCTTATTGATATTGGTGCCGGTACTTCAGATATAGCAATAGTGAAATCAGGCAGTATATATGCATATGCTATGGTTCCTATCGGGGGAGATGAATTAACAGAGCATATAGCCAACCGGTATTTGCTGGACTTTGATTCGGCGGAAACCATTAAATGCCAGCTTACATCAAAAGAACAAGTACAAGTAACAGACATTGTAGGTAATTTAAATACCCTGCCAGCCCGTCAGGTGATTTCCGAATTAAACCCGGTTATTGAAGAACTGGTATCTAATGTTGCTGCCGAGATTTTAGCCCTTAATCAAAAGGCGCCCGATGCGGTGCTTTGCATAGGAGGGGGGAGCCTAACCCCGGTTTTAAAGGAAAGCCTAGCTCGAGCCCTGGGAATAAGCGAACAAAGAATCGGAATTAGAACCAGGGAGAATTCCAAACACATCCTGGGTGAATATGGTTTTTTGAATGGCCCGCAAGGAGTCACTTCTCTGGGCATAGCAGTTAATGCACTGCAGAAGCCGCCGGTTCCTCTGGTTAAGGTAACGGTTAATACCAAAGAGCTGTTATTGTGGAGTATTGGTGATAACAATGTTGCCAGTGCTCTCTTAAGCTCAGGAATAGGGTTGAAAAACATTTTTGGCAAACCTGGTTCCGGGAAATCCGTAGAAATAAACGGTAGAGTAAAGATCGTGAAAGGCGGATTAGGAACTGCTCCAATTATTAAGGTTAACGGTAAAGAGGCCGATTTAAACACCCCTGTTCATAACGGTGATATAATAGAATTTGTAAAAGGTGAAGATGGTAAAGACGCGGTTTTGACTGTCAGTGATTTGGTTCCCGCAGAAAAAGGCTATGTTTTGGTAAACGGCGAGAGAATTGAAATAAGCCCCATGATCATGATCAATGGCCGCCTGGCTGATGGTAATGAGGATATTCCAGACCGGACAAAGATAGAATACCAACGCCAAATCGAATTAAGGCAGGTCTTGGAACGTACCGGTCTGCTACCCGAGTTCCTGACAGAGAAATCGTATAAATATTATCTTAATGGCCGGGAATCGGTTTATAATTGGCTGCCCTTGATAATTAAAGTTGACGGGGTAAAAAGGGCTATTGATGAGGCAGTTGGTTTCGGGGCATCGATTGAATACCAGGTTTTAGACCAGGCACCCCGGATTAAAGATGTAGTTAATCTAGATAATTATTCCCAACCATTCACAGTAAGCGTAAATGGCCAGGATATATCCTTGAGATCCCGGAGATATAATATTAAAGTGAACAATAACCTGGGGGCAGTTGATGAAGAGCTGTTTGACGGAGCCTCAATAACCGTGGAAAAAGTAGAAAACCAGGCCATACTCAGCGATATTTTCGCAGTTATTGACCTGCAGCCGCCAACTACAGGGAAATTGATTATGACGGTGAATGGAGTGCCGGCAGGGTTTACCACCCCTATCTTTCCCGGGAATAATATCCAGATTAAATGGGAATAGCCTTTTGGTTTTCCCCCTTAAACTTAATAACCTTTGAGCAGTTTTGCCTTGATATATACAATACGGGGGGATGCTTGTAAAAGGGGGAGCGACAAAGATAATCCTGACATTACTTCTACTTTAACAGCCTCAGCTTGCCCAGAGTAAAACGGAGGTATTACTTATGAATAATAAGATCAATAATGCTTTGCTGGTTATCCTGGTTATCTTGATCGCAGGCCTGTTATGGTATAAGTATTACCTGGAACGTCCCCCTGAGAATGTGCTGTCGTCAGCGGAGGAGGAACTGGATCAAGCTTTAACCGGAGAAATGGGAGTATGGTTGTTGTTTTATTCTGCTACTTGCGATCCATGTAAAGATATGCATAAGCTCTTTGAATCCTTAAGACCTAAATATGAGGGAAAGATAGCCTTTATAAGAGTCGATGTAAATAACCGGCAGAACCAGGGCATGGTAGAAGAATACCATATCCAGTATATTCCTACTACTTATATATTGGATAGAGCAGGAGAAATCGTTTTTACTGAGATAGGGGTTATATCTGAAGAAGACCTGAAGGCTGAGTTAAATAAGGTAATTGACTGAAGAATTGCTGAAGTGGTTCTCTCCCCGGCAGGAAGGTATAGGTACTGCTTCCCGAGACCGTAAAAGATTTCTTTCTTTGGGTTTTTTCAGGAATAAGATCTCTACAGGCTCATTTGGGGGTGCGGATCAAGTTTCTCACCACGTGACTGGCCATTAAGAGGCCGGCGGCTGAAGGTACAAAGGCAATGCTGCCGGGAACCTGGCGGTTAGTACGGCAGCCATTTATCTCGGATTCCCCGGTGCTGTTCGCAGTCTTTATAGGCACCAAAGGTTTTTCGGTGGAAAATACCACCGTAAGCTCCGATATACCCCTTTTTTTCAGCTCCCTGCGCATGATTCGGGCCAAAGGACAGACTGTGGTTTGATAGATGTCGGCAATCTTTAACTGGCCCGGATCCAGTTTGTTTCCCGTTCCCATACAACTGATTATTGGAATATCTTTGGCCTTAGAATGGACAATTAGTTCTATCTTTGAACTTACTGTATCGATAGCATCTACGATATAATCGTACTCGGCTCGTACCAGCTCTTCAGGGTTATTGCCCGGATAGAACAATTGAAAAGTTTCAACCCAGGCTTTCGGGTTAATATCTAATATCCTGTCGCCCATGACTTTAACCTTGGATTTACCTATGGTTCTGTGGTCGGCATGTATCTGGCGGTTAATATTGGTGACGCTAACTAGATCATGATCTACCAATACCAAGTGTCCTATTCCGCTCCTTGCCAAAGCTTCAGCAGCGAAACTTCCTACCCCGCCTAGGCCGAAAACAGCTACTTTGCTTTCAGCTAGGATTTTCATAGCTGCTCTGCCCAGTAAAAGTTCAGTTCTGGCAAATTGCTTCATTCTATTAATCCCCCTAATTGTCCCTGAGCCTGTAAAATAGTATACTTCAGAAAATACCGATTTAAAACGTAATGGCAATAAGATTTTATTAAGCTTCTCTCATAAACAATTAATTGTTACAGGATTAAATTACGGCTATTGTGGTCAGGTTGGAAACGCTTTAGTGCACTTAAAGAGCATCGGTTGGTGCAAAATACTGAAGGGTTTTAATAACGGAAAGGGCTGGAGGCACATCCGCAGCCGGAAATACTGGGTTCAGGGGGAATAATATGGCAGTAAATAAAAAAAACTTCAAAATATCTGGAATGAGCTGTGCGGCATGTGCCGCAAGGATTGAAAAGAGTCTGTCCAAAATCGAAGGGATAAATTCGGCCCGCGTTAATTTGGCAACGGAACAAGCTATGGTTGAGTATGAAAACACCCTGGTTGAACCACGGCAAATAGAGGAAATGGTTGAGAAATTGGGCTATGGTATTGTAAGCCCTAAGGCTTCCCGAGGTTTGATAAATCTGAAAGTGTCCGGCATGACCTGTGCGGGGTGTGCGGCAAGAATAGAAAAGAGATTATCTGGCACCAAGGGGGTTGTGGATGTGGTTGTAAACCTGAGTTCTGAAACCGCCCGGGTGGTGTACGAGCCGGATCAGGTTGAAAGCCAGGATATCATTGGGGTGGTCAAATCTTTAGGCTATGGAGCGGAAAAACAGGAAGAATTCAGCCGGGATAATGAAGAAGAACTGAAAGAGAGAGAAATAGGCAGTTTAAAAAAATCCTTGATTATATCCATAGGATTAAGCTTACCCTTGTTAGCTGCTATGCTGCAGCTAATACTGGAGATACCAATACCGTTTAAGGATTTTCTTCATAATCAATACTTTCAATGGGCTATTGCCACCCCTATCCAGTTTCTAATCGGGGCCCGGTTCTATAGAAACTCCTACTTTGCCCTTAAATCCGGGGGAGCGAATATGGATGTTCTGATTGCCATGGGGACCTCGGCTGCTTATTTTTTAAGCGTTTACCAGGTGCTTTTCGTTCCGGCCCAGCCGGGTGTTATGAAAGACCTTTATTTTGAGGCCTCTTCATTGATCATCACCCTGGTTCTGTTGGGAAAATACCTGGAAGCAGTTGCTAAAGGCAGAACCTCTGAGGCGATTAAGAAGCTGGTTGAACTGCAGGCCAAGACGGCCCGGGTTATCCGCGGCAACCAGGAACAGGCTATACCCGTAGAGGAGGTAGAAATAGGCGATATTATCATTGTGAGGCCGGGAGAAAAAGTGCCAGTGGACGGGATAATCACAGAAGGCAACTCGGCCCTTGATGAATCAATGCTGTCGGGAGAAAGCCTGCCTGTGGACAAGAATCCGGGTGATTTTGTTTTCGGGGGCACCATTAATAAATTTGGAACCTTTAAGTTTGAGGCAACTAAAGTGGGTAAGGATACAACCCTGGCCCGGATTATCGGGCTGGTTGAAGAGGCCCAGGTTTCTAAAGCTCCCATTCAAAAAATGGCGGATAAGGTTTCCGGGGTTTTTGTACCAGCAGTGCTGGTAATAGCCTTAATAAGCCTGGCTGGCTGGTATCTCAGCGGTGCCGGGATAACTAAAGCATTGATTACCTCAGTAGCGGTATTGGTTATTGCTTGTCCCTGCGCTTTGGGCTTGGCAACTCCTACTGCTATTATGGTGGGAACTGGCAAAGGGGCTGAGAACGGCATTTTAATTAGAGGTAGTGAGCATTTAGAAATGGCTTATAAATTAAATACCGTAGTTCTGGATAAGACTGGAACCATAACCAAAGGCTTGCCCGAAGTTACAGACATAGTTTCCCTGGGTGTTATCGAATCGGGAGACATCATGCGCCTGGCAGCCCAGGCGGAGAAAAAATCGGAACATCCATTGGGAGCCGCTATTTATAATCAAGGGTTAAAGGAATGGGGGCAGATTGCCGATCCCCATTCATTTGAAGCGTTTCCGGGGAAAGGGATTAAAGCAGTTATAAATGATCAGGATATCTATATTGGGACCAGGTTACTCATGGTAGAAAAAGGCCTGGACACCACACCTGTTGAAAAGGATATCAGGAAATTTGAGGAACAGGGCAAGACAGCTATGCTTATGGCCATTAACCAAAAAATCGAAGCTATAATCGCGGTGGCCGACACCGTCAAGGACGGTTCCCGGGAAGCCATCGAGGAGCTTAAAAACATGGGTATTGAGGTATTCATGATTACCGGGGACAATTACCGCACTGCTCAAGCTATAGCCAAACAGGTTGGTATAGAGCATGTATTAGCCGAAATACTGCCGGAAAACAAAGCCCTGGAAGTTGAACGACTGAAAGCCCAGGATAAAATAGTGGCCATGGTGGGAGATGGCATCAACGACGCTCCGGCATTGGCCACTGCTGATATTGGCATAGCCATGGGTACTGGGACCGATATAGCTATGGAAGCTGCAGGTATAACCCTGATAAGGGGTGATCTAAGGATAATTCCTGCTGCCATAAGGCTATCTCGTCAGACCATTAAAAAAATTAAACAAAACCTATTCTGGGCCTTTATCTATAATTTAATCGGAATCCCTTTCGCGGCTCTGGGAATGTTAAACCCGATTATTGCCGGTGGGGCCATGGCATTTAGTTCTGTTTCAGTGGTAACCAATTCCTTAACCTTAAGAAATTATAATCCGATTAATAATTAAGCTGTCCGGCAAGGTTTGGAATCCTCACTCCTTTTGGCTTATGGCTTTCTGCTTAATTTTAGTTTTATGAGCTGGTACTTCTATTAGATAAAAAATGGTGGCTGGCAGAATAATAACCAAACTGGAATAAAGGTACATATGAGCTAATCCCATATAATTAGATATAATACCTAACAAGATCGAACCGGAACCTATTCCCAGGTCAATGGCGGCCAATACAGTTGCATTAGCGGCTCCCCGTCGGTGGGGAGGAACCCGGTTCATTGCCATAGCTATACAGGTGGGCTGTATAATACCTATACCTATTCCCATGGTTATGGCCGAAGCTATAAAAAACCCACTGCTATTGGCTGCGTAGAGCAAAATAAAAGCTAAAAAAACCGAGATAAACCCGGTAGTCATTATACTGACCGGGCCATGCACATCATAAATCCTTCCTGAACTAGGCCTGACTACAAACAGGGTTAATGCATAGGCCATAAAATAAATCCCACCATTAAGAACACCTATTTGTTCACTATAAAGAGTAATAAACGACACAATTCCGCCATAAACAAAATTAATGGATAATATGATACCCGACAAGGGTAATACTGAGGGCTCATAAAAGCTGGTTGGTTCAATTGTTCCTTTGGCAGGTTTGAAATCCTCGGAATAGGAAATTCCCAGCAGACAGGCAATACTTATGACCGACAGGACCAGACCGGCGGTAAACAAACTGGAAAAATCCTTTTGACCCAGGATAAACAAGCCTATGCTGGGACCAAATGCCATTGCTAGAGTATAGGATAAGCCGTAGTAACCCAGTCCTTCACCCCTGCGAGCTTTAGGCACAATATCCGCAGCCAGGGTTGAAGTTCCGGTGGTGGAAAAAGACCAGGAGATCCCGTGGAGTGACCTGAGCATCAATAAAAACCCCAGGCTGGCTACCAGGTTATAAGTACCCATAGCCAGAGCGAAAAACAATAGGCCGAAGAACAGGTTTTTTTTCCTTCCCATGGTATCCAGAAGATAGCCGGATATGGGCCTAAAAAACAGGGAAGTAATCGATAGAATTCCAATTACATAACCAACCTGATTTTCAGTACCCTGCAGGACTTCGGTAACAAACTTGGGCAGGACAGGAATCAACATGTAGAAACTGACGAAAAGCAACAGATTGGTAAAAAATATAAGAAAAAAATTCTTGGTCCACAAAGGTGTTTTCTGCTCCAACGGACTGCCCCCTATATTTACGGCTCTTAAACAACATACACCAAAAACTAACATAATTACAAGTATATAATAAAATTCCCCAGATAAATATAAACAATTATGTTAAAATATGTTATTGGGAAAGTAAGGAGTGAATTTAACAAGATGGTACTAAATAGAGAGAAGGTAGATATTAACCTGCTAATTGTATTTGGAATAACCCTTATGTCAACAATGGGGGTAGCGGCTATTACCCCTGCATTCCCGTTGATTATGGAGGAATTGGAGCTGACCAGAAGCCAGGTGGCTATGCTAATAACGGTTTTTACCTTGCCTGGCATTTTTCTGTCTCCTTTTCTAGGGGTAATAGCAGATCGGTTGGGCAGAAAAAAGGCCCTGGTACCGTCGCTTTTTTTATTTGGGGTATCAGGAGGCATGTGCGGATTTGTCTCAGATATTAACCTTTTGCTGTTTCTGCGTTTTATTCAGGGGTTTGGCGCGGCTGCAGTAGGTTCATTGAGCCCAACTATAATCGGTGATCTATATGAAGGGCAGAAAAGACTACGCCATATGGGGCAAAATGCCAGTGCCATGAGCATTGGGACCGCCAGTTTTCCGGTGGTGGGAGGCGCTCTAGCCGCATTTTCCTGGCATTATCCCTTTTTTATTTCCTGGCTGGCCATACCTTTAGGGTTAATTGTACTCAAGCTGTTAAAAAACCCGGAGCCCAAATCCAGTCAGGGCTTTAGGCAGTACCTGGACGGAACCTTGCATGGAATGAAAAACAAGCGGGTAGTGGGGATTTTCTTTCTGGTTACTGCTTTATGGATCATAATCTTTGGGCCTTATTTAACCTATTTAAGCCTATTACTCGGGGACATTTTTAATGCAGAGCCGTACTTTATTGGAATTGTTCAATTTTCTATGTCTATAACTACCGCAACCGTTGCTTCCCAGATAGGCAGGATAAACCGCCATTTAAAGAGGCAAACCATGATTAAGATCAGCTTTATCGGCTACATAATATCCATGCTGGTTATGCCGTTTGTGCCAAGGGTGGAGATGTTTTTCCTGGTCACCCTGTTCCTGGGTCTAACCCATGGTATGAATATGCCCAGCCTGCAAACCCTGTTGGCTGAACAAGCTCCCCTTGAACATAGAGCGGCATTTATGTCTTTAAACGGCTCTTGCCTTCGTCTGGGGCAAACCGTGGGGCCGGTTCTGGCCACCATAGCTTTTTCTCTGGGTGGATATCAGGCAGCTTTCTGGTCAGGGTCAGGCATGGGCCTTGTAGGTTTGCTGGTCGTGTTTTTAACCCTTTCCGAGTCAAAGGCCAGCAATACAATTCTTGCAGGCTCCAAGGATGATGCTGTAGAAATGCCTAACCATAAGCCCCTATTGCTAAAATAATGGTTTTTGGTGGATCCTAAGATATCCGCCAGGTACCTTTAACGGTTCCGTAATAGCCTGGAATCTTAACCATTCAACCAATGGATTTCTGCTCAAACCCAAAGATACCGTTAAAGCAAATAACCAATAGGAAAGCCTGTGGCGGAAAAGAAACCGGGTAAGGTGATCTGATTGTAAATATAGGCAGGGTTTTGCCAACCGGGTCTTTTATGGTTGGGGCTGGCAATCCCGGCAATGTCCGTAAACTTCGAACTGACATTCCAGGTCCTTAAATCCCTTGATATGATGGGTCCTTAGACTATCCAAAGGACAATAAAGCAGGGGAATTATTTTCCCGCAGGACAGGCAGATTAAATGGTGGTGGTGTTCTTTCGTGTCCCGCCAGCGATAAGAAAAAATACCATTACGTTCGCGATCTACCCGGCAAAGAAACCCCATATGATAAAGTGTTTCCAAATTACGGCATACGGTTGACAGGTTAATCCGGACCTGCCTGGCCAGAAGCTGTTCATGCAGGGATTTAGCGGTTAACCAGTGTGATTCTGCCGTCAGGATTTGCAGTATTTGTTGGCGATTCGGGGTCATTTTATAACCCTTAGGGGACAATTTGCCCCATAACTGGTTAGAATCCATTGATATATCCCTCCTAAACGGCTACTGCCCTAAATTATAGCATATTGACATACCTTTTCAGCCTTGCCGGGGAAGAATAATATGGTTTATTTTGAAGAACCCCTGTACCATTATGTACATCAATACGGTTAATATGACGATTACTGCTCCTGACGCCAGGTTATAGTGGTACGATATTCCCAGGCCGGCCAAGCAAAGGATAGCCCCAATTATTATTGACAGCAGAATTATTCCTGGCAAATCCGCCCGCAAGAGCTTAGCCAGGGCTGGGGGAACAGAAAGTAAGGCCAGGATTAGAATTATGCCCACTACCCTGATAAGGACCACTACGGTTATGGCTATCATAGCATAGACCAAGGCTTCAGCCAGGACCATAGGTAAACCAAGGGCTTGACTATATTCTTCATCAAACAAATAAGCCTGGAGCAAATGGTAGAATGCCGCCATTATAAATAACAGCAATCCATCCAGTAATAGCATAACCCGTAAATCAAACCGGGAAACAGTTAAGATATCCCCAAAAAGGTAGCTGCTCATACTGGGAGGGTAACCTGGGGTAAAGGAAATGAACAGGATTCCAAGTGCCATACCCAGAGGCCAGAACATGCCGACTAAGACATCGGGCATAACTATTGAACGACGCTGGATTTGAGCAATAGCCAGCGATGAAAACATAGAGAAACCCAGGGCGGTATAAATAGGTTCCAGCTGCAAATAGTAACCCAAGCCTATTCCGCCAAAGGCGGTATGAGCAATACCCCCGCTCATCATCAATAATCTCTTCTCAACTATTACCGGTCCAATTATTCCACAAGCAAGGCTGGCCAGCAAAGCAGCCATTACAGCATGTTGTAGAAAATTGTACTGAAACAAGGCACTAAACATTGGGACCTCCGTGATCTTTTAGTACCCGGTGAGGAACCCCATGGGCAATCAGGTCCACCGGGCATCCGTACAATCTCATCACCAGCTCCGGGCTTAGATCAACTTCTCCATGATAGTGCAGCCGGTGGTTTATACAGGCGATATTATGTACATAGGTGCTGATAGCCATTGTATCATGAGTAACCATAATAATAGTTATATGTCGGTTAAGTTCCTTCAATAACTGGTATACCCTACTGCTGGCATTGGAGTCCAACCCGTTTGTGGGTTCGTCCAAGAGCAATAGGGTAGGTTCGGTAGCTAATGCCCGGGCGATTAAAACCCTCTGTAATTGGCCGGTGGATAACTGACCGATCTGGCGGTCGGCAAGATCCTCTACCCCCAGGCGCTGCAAGCACCAATCAGCTTTTTGTTGATCCGACTTGCTATAGCGGTGAAAAGCCAAAGGACTTCCAGCTAACCGACCGTGTAGGATTACCTGCCTGACTGAAATTGGGAACTGCCGGTTTATGTTGACAGCCTGAGGAACATAACCAATCAGATTGCGGCTCATGGAGGGAGGTCGGCCAAAAACCGTTACCTTCCCTTTCCATGGGAGCAGTATCCCCAATATGAGCTTTAAAAGGGTGGTTTTTCCTCCGCCATTGGGACCGATAATCCCGGTAAAGCTTCCTGCAGGGATACTTAGATTGATATCCTCCAATGCTGTCAGATTTCCATAACCTGCAGAAACATTCTGCAAACATACTGCCTGACTTAAGGTCATTAAATAACCTCCACCAGTTCTGGATTTATATCATCATCAATTATTATTCGAACAAAGGTTTAGCTATACTCTTATTAAACAAGAATAGCTGTAAAACACTGGTTGCTTTAGGGTTTTTTCATAATCCGGTTTAATACATCGGCTGTTTTCCTCAAATTATCAATATAATCTGCAGCCAGTGGGGCAATTAACTGGGCCGTTCCCCCCAATTCTTCAGCCAGGGTATGGGCTTGTTTGCCGTCCAGTTCTGCCTGGTAAAGAACCGCGGTAATATTTTCTTTTCGTGCCTGGTCGATTACTGACTGAATATTTTTAGCAGTAGCCGCTTTGCCCTCTTGCTCCAGGGCAATCATGTTAAGGCCATAATCATCGGCGAAATATCCCAAAGAGGGGTGGTAGACAATAAAACTCTGCCCGGCCAGCCCGGCTAAAGCAGTACTAATTTCGTTATGTAGTTGTTCTAGCTGTGCCTGATAGCTTTGGGCATTAATTTTGTAGATTTCAGAATGTTCAGGATCAATGGCGGATAATTCATCGGCTATAGCTTCCACCATAACAATTGCCCGTTTGGGGGATAACCAGCGATGCGGATCCAATTCTCCAGGGGCTATTTCAAGGGGGGGATAGATTTTATCCACCCGCTGTGGAAGGTCAACCACCTTCATGTGTGGATTAACCTGCATGAGCCGGGGCAGAATCCCGTCCTTTTCAGCGGGAACCCCTATGGTAAAATAAATATCAGTCTCACTGAGTTGTTCCATGACCTTCGGACTCGGAGCATAGTTTTCGGGGCTGGCTCCCGGTGGGATCATCGTAAGTACCTGAACCAAATCGCCCCCTACTGCCTCTACAAAACTGGCCTGCGGGATAATGGAAACCGCCACCCCAATAGTGTGAAGCTCGTTGGACACCTGACTTTCCTTCTTAGTACAACCAGAAACCATTGTAAAATCCAGGAGCAGCACGATAAGTATCAGCCATAACCTGGATTTATTACCCGGTTTAAACATTATAGCTTACCTCCTTTGGGAAAAAGGAACTACATGCAAGTACTTGCATTAACTATTATTACTCAGCTTATCTTTTTATGTCAATTTTAGTTAGCCAAATCTACCCTATTGAGATAACCAGGAAACACTTGGCTGCATAAATAGATTATCCGCATTTCGATATTAAATAATTCCTCATCAGGATAAAAAAGGATTGCCTGAAATAACTAGTTGGGATCGGGAATGATTGTTAGGACATATAGCTGTATATGATTATAAATAAAAACAAATTGTGGTAAGCTATTGCAAAGGGTATTGATTAAAGGAGGTTACCGAATGACAAATATGCTGGAAAAAATGTTTTATTTCGGCCTGGGAGCCTTAACCATGACTAAAGAAAAGGCAGAGAAATTGTACAATGAACTGGTGGAAAAAGGGGAAATGAGCAGGGAGGAAGCCAAGATTTTTATCGACGAGGCTGTGAAAAAAGGTGAAGAAGGACAAAAAGAGATTAGAAGATTTGTTAAACAGGAAATGGAACAGTTTAAACAAAACATGGCCCTGGTATCCCGAGCCGAGTTTGAAGCTTTAGAGAAAAGGGTATCCCAATTGGAAAAACAAATAAACCAGTAAGACTGGCATCAAATTACTTTTTTAAGCAGTGGAGGGGAGATGAAAATGCATAACCCCTTGAATCATATTTACTACCTGCCCCGCTATCGTGAAATAGCCAATGTCTTCATCCGTTATGGGTTTGGGTTTGTTTTTGAACGGTTCAGTATGTTTAGAAACAAAGATAAGGAAATCCCCAACCTGGTGAGTACGGAATCCGCGAGTCCGAAAAGGCTGAGATTAGCTATGGAAGAATTGGGACCGACCTTTGTTAAATTAGGGCAGTTGCTGAGCATCCGGCCTGATATAATGTCCCCGGAATATATTGCTGAATTGGAAAAACTGCAGGATAGGGTACCTCCCTTTTCCTTCGCGACCTTAACCAGTATTTGTGCTAGCGAAGGCCTGGACCTGCAAAACAACTTTGCCTATATAAACCCTGATCCTATAGCCGCAGCCTCTATAGCACAGGTGCATGAGGCAACCCTATTATCCGGAGATAAGGTGGTTCTAAAGGTCCAAAGGCCGGAGGTGGAAAAGCAAATTGAAACCGATTTGGAGATACTCTTCTTTTTAAGCCTTATGTTTGAAAAGAGGAGCAAATGGGGCCGGCTGTATAAAGTGAGCGAAATAGTTGCCGAGCTGGGAGATGCCTTGCGCAACGAATTGGATTTCCGCAAAGAAGCCAGGAATGCTGAAATTTTTCGGCGTAATTTTGCTGACAGTCCCAATGTAATAGTGCCAAAGATTTATTGGGAATATTCATCGCAAAAAGTATTGGCCATGGAGTTGGTGGAAGGTACTAAAATATCTGACTTCATTAGTTTGAAGAAGGCGAATTATGATACCCGTAAAATAGTAGTTAATTTTATTGATACACTGTTTAAGCAGATTTATGAGCACGGGTTTTTTCATGCCGACCCGCATCCCGGAAACATAGCCATTGCAGAAAACGAGAAAATCATTTTTTACGATTTTGGGCAGGTAGGTCTGGTCGATCCAATAATTAGGGAAAAGTGCACCCATCTCTTAATTAATATGATGAGATATGACACCAACGGGGTGGCAAGAGCCCTGCTGGATATTGGCGTAGGCAGTCAGCGGGTAGATTATGAGGAATTTCGACGTGATGTTTCCAGGTTGCAGAGAAAGTATTATGGGTTACCGTTATCCGAAATTAAAGTGGGTGTGGCTTTATCGGAATTGATTGAACTATCTGTAAAGTATCAGATGCGCCTCCCGGCCGAGCTTTCCCTTATGGTTAAAATGCTGATGACGACCGAAAGTATCGTATCCCAATTAGATCCCAGTTTAAGTATAGTGGATATCGCAGAACCCTATGGCAGGCGAGTGCTGAAAAGCCGGTTTTCACCTCAAAGGGTTAAGGTTGACCTGCAAGAACTGGCATTGGATTACTCCAGCTTAATCCACAGCCTCCCCCGGGACTTGGAGCACATTTTGAAAACCATTGAGGAGGGGCAGCTTAAATTAAAGCTGGAACACTCCAATCTTAAAAAGCTGCTCATTAAGATTGATATTATATCCAATCGTTTATCACTGGCCATAATCCTGGCTAGTACCGTAATCAGTACTGCTTTAATTGTAGACCGCAGCACCAGCGCTCTCATAGCCAGGATTCCCTTAGTGGAAATTGGGTATGCTACGGCCCTTATTTTCGGTCTTTTCTTAGTATATTCGATAATGAAAAGCGGCCGATATTAATATCTTAAGTAAAACCTTTTGGCAGCTAAGCTAATTTCTTGAGTATAGAATATAATACCTCTTTAAACTCCAGTATTTTCTGCCGTTCATTCTCATTATTGAAGTGGTGGGCTTCCAGATCATGCTGAGCTATTAAGATGGCATGAAATATCTTGTCTTTAAAACTCATCTGTTCCGATTTAAAGTATTGTTCCAGTTTATTAGCAACTTGCTTTTCCTCGCTGGTTAATTCCAGAGTATTGCACAACACGAGAATCCCCCCAGATACTTAGAAATCTAAAGTAATAATATGCGGATTAAAAAAAATTAGTTCAGAAAATGTTTGCAACCTTTGGCTATAATTGCCGTTATTCTCCGAAACTTTTAATTGACTCAAATAGTGGATAAGTGATAAGTTATTAATAATCTAATATATAAAACGATGATCAGAAGAGTAATTGTCAAGCCTGGTTTAAAGAGAGCCGTAGCAGGTGAAAAGTCGGCAACGGGCCACAATGAATGCCACCTGGGAGTTCCGGTGAAATTAAGCCGGACGGAGTTAACCGTTAAAGAACTTAAGCTGGGCAGTATTGGCCAAATAGGGTGGTACCGCGGGATTAATGACTCTCGTCCCTTAAGGGATGAGAGTCTTATCTGTATTATTAAAAAACTAAAAAACAAGACGAAATAAGGAGGAAAAAGGATGGAGCTGAAGATTAAAGTATTAAATTTACTGGAAAAAAACGCCAGGCTAGACAATAAGACCATTGCGGTAATGCTGGATGAGGAAGAGGCTGTAATCGACCAGATAATTGATGAGCTGGAAAGGGAGAAAGTCATACTGGGCTATAGCTCCATTATAAACTGGGAAAAAGCAGGTGAAGACGGAGTAACAGCTATGATTGACGTAAAGGTTACCCCTGAAAGGGAATTCGGCTTTAATAATGTAGCCGAGAGGATTTGCCGTTTTCCTGAAGTGCGGTGCGTTTACCTGATGAGCGGAACCTATGATTTATCTGTAATAATCGAAGGCAAGACCATGAAAGATGTTGCCTGGTTCGTCTCCCACAAGCTTTCTACCCTGGAACAGGTAAGCAGTACCGTCACCCATTTTGTTTTAAAAAGGTATAAAGAGGACAACTTTATTTTTGAAGAACCAATCAAGGATAACAGGTTGGTGGTCAGCCCATGAATTCCATGAATCGATACGTTTCTAGCCTGGTAAAATCAATACCGCCCTCGGGAATAAGGAAATTCTTTGATTTGGTAACCCAGACCGAAGGGGTTATTTCTCTTGGAGTGGGAGAGCCCGATTTTGTTACTCCATGGCATATTAGAGAGGCCTGTTTTTATTCCCTGGAAAAGGGCTTTACAATGTATACCTCTAACAGCGGATTGTTAGAATTGAGGGAAGAGATAGGGGGATATGAAAAGCGCCGGATTGGAGTGGAATATTCTCCTGCTCAAGAAATTCTGGTAACCGTTGGGGTTAGTGAAGCGATTGATCTGGCTTTTAGAAGCTTGCTGGAGCCGGGTGATGAGGTGCTAATTCCGGAGCCCTCTTATGTATCCTATGCGCCAGGTTCGATATTGGCCTATGGCAAGGCTGTGCCGGTTCCCACTTATGATGCAGACGAATACCGGTTAAGGCCTGATATTCTGGAAAAATATATAACCCCGAAATCGAAACTGCTGGTACTTACCTATCCCAATAATCCAACCGGTGCAGTTATGAGTGAACAGGATTTGAAAAGCCTGGTGGATATAATTGAAAAAAACGATCTTATTGTCATCTCCGATGAAATATATTCAGAACTGACCTATAGCGGGAAGCATGTTTCTATTGCATCTTTTCCCGGGATGAAGGATAGAACCGTATTAATGAATGGCTTTTCCAAAGCTTTTGCCATGACAGGCTGGAGGATTGGATATGCTTGTGGAAATCAGGATATTATTGGAGCTATGACCAAGATTCACCAGTATACGGTAATGTGTGCTCCGATTATGGCCCAAAAAGCAGCTATCGAGGCCTTGAGACACGGTGAAGCGGAAATGCGGAATATGGTTGACAATTATAATTACCGCCGGAAGATAATGTTATCCGGTTTAAAGAGAATCGGTTTAAAATGCTTTGAACCCCGCGGGGCTTTTTACTGTTTTCCTTCCATTGAATCCAGCGGTTTGAGCAGTGAGGAGTTCGGCGAGCGGTTACTTATGGAAGAACGGGTGGCAGTAGTTCCAGGTACGGCTTTCGGGGCCAATGGGGAAGGATTCATAAGATGTTGTTATGCTTGCAGCATGAAAAATATCGAGGAAGCATTGGAAAGAATGGAAAAATTTCTAATCCGTAATAGAAAAGGGTAAAATTGGCATAAAAAACGAATATGTGAATAAAATATCGAATAGCTTAGAAAAGAACAATAATTATGCGATAAATCATTAAAGGATTTCCCCTTATAAAAATGGAATTTCTTTAACAAAGCCTAATAAAAAGCCTAATACGATGGAGGAGGTTATTTTATGGTTGGGGAAATCACAGCAGATGAAATAGAGCTTTTAAATGCCTATCAGTTAATAGGGCCTGCCGGGAAAAAGGAACTTAAAGATTACCTTAGATATTTACTTATTAAACAATATAAGCGGGATGTTATGAATGCGGTTTTTGAAAACAAGCTGTTACACAATCTTTTCCACAGTTTGCTGCACATAGTGGAAAGAAATGATTTCGACATTAATCAGGTGGAAAAGAGGGTTAAACAGATTAAAGAGCTGTATTACAGCCTTTTTGAACAAGTACATTACCGTTACAGCGAAATTGTGGAAGAATTGGACAGTAACGAAATTGTAAGGGAATTTGGGCGGAATAGCTTTGATAATATTAACCTGGTTTTGAGAAAGGGGAACCGTAATACAATACGAATCGAAATTGTAGAATTCTACCAGCAGTATAGTAAATTGGCGAAAAAATACCACACAAAAAAGATTGTTGCAGTATAATTGTAGTAATTAAATATAATATGGGGGATTTGGATGAAGCTCAAGTTTTTAGGTGCCACCAAAACGGTAACTGGCGCCTGCTTCCTGGTTGAGACGGCTGAAAAGCGATTTTTGATTGATTGCGGGCTGTTTCAAGGCAGCAAAGATATAAAGGAGAAGAATTACAAGGATTTTACAATTAACCCCAGAGACATTGATTTTTTAGTTTTAACTCATGCTCATATTGATCATATAGGGCTGGTACCGAAATTCTGCAAGGCCGGGTTTTCGGGACCTATTTATTGTAGTCATGCTACAGAGGAACTGGCCAGCATATTGCTGCCTGATTCAGGATATATCCAGGAAACAGAAGTGGAACGCAAGAACCGCAAGCTGAAAAGGGCTGGAAAACTGCTGATTGAACCTATTTACACCGTACAGGATGCGCTGGATTGCCTGCCTCAGTTTAAATCCCTGAATATGGATGAGAGGATTACTCTAGCTCCCGGCATTGATATTCGTTTAAGGGACGCCGGGCATATTTTAGGTTCCTGTATCGTTGAATTGTGGATTCAGGAGAATAATAAACAGAACAAGCTGGTATTTACAGGGGATTTAGGCAATAGCAATCAACCTATTATTAAGGATCCTACCGTTATCGAAAATGCTGACTTTGTCATCATGGAATCTACCTATGGCAACCGCTATCATAAGTCTATCTCCAGGCGGGTAGAACAACTGAAAGAAGCTATTCAACAGACCATGGCCAGAGGAGGTAACCTAATTATCCCTGCGTTTGCCGTCGAAAGGACCCAGGATATTTTATATGATTTAAGCTGTTTGTTTAATTCCCAGCAAATAGATAGCAACATTGATGTGTATATAGATAGTCCCCTGGCTATAGCTGCTACCAAAATATTCCACAACCATATCGATTTATACGATCATGAAACCCGGCAGCTTATAGACAATAACGAACACCCGCTATTGTTCAATAATTTGAAGTTTTCCCAGACTCAGGAAGAGTCTATTCGTTTGAATAGTGTTAAAAGCAATACCATAATTATATCGGCCAGCGGCATGTGTGACGCAGGCAGAATCAAGTATCACCTGAAGAATAATTTGTGGAGGCCGGAGTGTACTGTACTGTTTGTGGGATATCAGGCCATGGGAACCCTGGGCAGGCGGATTGTTGATGGAGAGAAATTAGTTACCATTCATGGAGAACAGATAGCAGTAAAAGCTGAGATAAAGAGCATTGAAGCCTATTCAGCCCATGCTGACCGGGCAGGGTTAATTACCTGGTTACGGCATTTTTCAAGCCTTCCCAAAGCGGTATTCCTGGTTCACGGTGAGGAAGAAGCCCAGAATTCCCTGAGGGACTTGATAATAAATGAAATTAGTGCTCCAGTGTATATTCCCAATTGGTTAGATGAGTACGATTTGGAGGAACTGGAACAGATATGCCTGATCGAAAAGAATGAGTTGGTTCATGAACTCAACTTATCCAAGGCCTTAAAGGCTGAGAAAATGTACCTGAATTTACGGCTAAAGCTGCATAATCTTTTTGAAGAAAAATGGCAACAGGAAAATTACGATGAAATAATAGAATATATCCGGTTAATCAATTCAAAGATCGGCTAAATATCAATTAACCGGGGAATTCCCCGGTTTTTTTATTGGCAGGTTTAAGATAACTCCTAATAAATTATGCGATTATAGTTATAGAGTCAAGTAGCAAATTTTTATTATCATCTTATCTTCAGCTCAAATAAGTCGTCTTTTGCCTTTTAACTTTTTATTATTAGCTATTAACATTAGAATCCATAACTTGTCCCAATTGGATTATTGATGCTATAATTCATTTACTCTTAATATGGGGGCTGGAAGAATTGAGTCAAAAAACCGGAATACTCGAGATCTATCGTTGGGGATTTGCAAGCTTGCCGGGTATATTATTTTTTTATGCTAATGAATTGGAACTAGAGATTGAAGACCTGGGTGTGCTGGCTGCCATCTTTTATACCCTGGAAAGGACCAGACCTTTATATCAAACAGGCATCCAGCTAGGGCAGGTCTTACAGGTGTGCAACTGTTTGACCAAGAATAAATTGTCCCGAAGGATAAATAAATTTACCGAATTAGGGCTGGTTGAGACCATTTCTGAGGGTAAAAGCTTTGCTGAGAAAAGAATCAGCCTTTCGCCATTGATTGACAGATTAGAAGCCCTGGTGATTAGGGACCATCCTCACATTACGGCAGACTGTGTGAGCGGTGAAAAACCCAACCCTCAACCAGTAGAAACCTTATTGCAAGAGTATCAAGAGAAAATAGAGCAGTTGGAATTAAAGCTGGAGGAAAAAAGCAAGATTCCCAAGGCTGGAGTGCATGTTAACAGCAAATCTGCCAGTTATAAAAAAGTGGCTGATTTTATTTCAAAGAAAACCGGCAATCTAATCAGTGTCAGAATGTCCACCGAATTGCGCAAGTGGCTGGAAGAATTGCAGTTTAGCCCTGAGTTTTTGCTGTGTATGCTGGAAATGTGTTTTGAACGGAATATAACCCACCCGCATGAAATAACCCGGATAGCTAAAGATCTCAGGGAGTATTCCATCAACACTGTAGAAGGGCTTGAATCTTACTTTTTAGCCTATGTCGACAAAGATAGCAAAAAAGCCCTCAGGTTTAAAGAATTTGATCCGGATATTATAGAATTCGGTAAGTTTACCGGCATTTCCATGGAGGCTGATGCGCGGAAAGAAGTATACTACAAATGGCGTTATGATTGGGGTTTTTCGCACCAGATGATAATGAAGGCCGGGGAGATAATGTGCCAGAGGACGCAAAACGGAGGCCTAGAATATATCGACAGTGTTTTATACAATTGGATGACTAAAGAAATTCGACTGGTAGAAGAAGCTGAAAAAGAGATAATGAGGTTTAAGGCCAAAAGTAAGGGAGCAAAGAGTAATTCCAAGGGCAGTGGTTACAAAACCAATATACCGGAATATGAAATATATGTTCCCAAGTCCAGTCTTGAAGAATTAAAAACCAAATAGCAGTTTGGCTGCAGGTTTATTCGGCTAACTTTTCCTCAATAGGTAATTAGTAGGACTAAGATCTAAAGTGGGGCGTGATTGGCATTAGTCTCAGGATGAAGGAAAAAATACCCGATGAGATTAAGTTCGACTTGGAAAGCGAAAGACGGGTTTTGTCTTCTATATTCCATTCGGAGGATGCTTGTATTGAGGCGTACAATACCTTGTCTGCATCTGATTTTTATTTGCCTAAGCATGGGACCATATTCGAACTGATCTGTAGCCTTTATGAAAGGGATATTAAGCCAACCTTTGTTGAGGTTTTGAAAGAAGCCAATGCCTTGGGGATGTTTTCCCACCCCGCGGATATAGAGGAATTGGAATACATATCCGGACACTATATATACGATGAAAACATTAAATATTGGATAAAAAAGGTCAAGGAAAAAGCCAAAACCAGAAAATATATTGATTTTCTGGTTAAACATTATCAAACGCTGCTCGAAGAGACGGATGCCAATATAGACGATCTTATGATGCGGGCGGAAGAAGAACTCACCAACCTGACTGCCTTGGAATTGGACGATCAGATTGATACCCCGGAAGATATTGCTAGTCTGGGTTATAATGAAGTTGAACGCAGGTTTTTAAGATATAAGGATATTAAGGAAAACCATAAGGGAGTATTGCCTTTGGATGGTTTGCCCTCTGGCTTTGATACCCTAAACCACATTACCTTAGGCTATAAGCCTGGTGATTTGGTAATACTGGCCGCTCAGACCGGGCATGGTAAAACATCCTTTGCCCTGCACACGGCTAAAGCGATAGCAGTTGACAGCCGCAAGAACGTACTGTATTTGAACACAGAAATGAGCAGGGAGCAGATTGCTTTAAGATGGGGTTCCATCCTATCCGAAATTGAGCATGAGCGAATAAGAAGTGGAGATATAACTGAAACCGAGCTTTCTATTGTTTTCAATGCCTATTCCAGGTTAAGGGAAAGCGGATTTTATTCCTATCCATGTCCTAATCTTACCCCGGAAAAAACCATTTCCATTGCCCGCAAATTTAAGGCCCAAAAGAACATTGAAATGATGATAATAGACTATATAGGCCGGATGGACAAGTTGGATCCCAGGTTGCAGGAATGGCAAATACTTGAGCAGATAGTAAAAACCCAGAAAATGCTGGCCCAAAACCTAAAAATAACAGTTATGTGCCTGGTTCAATTGAATCCTGATGGGACCCTTCAGGGGGCGAAACGCATGAAAAACGAGTGTGATTTAATGATTAAACTAAGCCCCATTCCCAGGGAAGAACTGGAAGAGAACGAGGAGTTAAAAAAATACCTTAATCCCAATTACTACATTACTATTGAAAAAAACCGGGATGGAAAAAGCAATGTTCGTTATCCTATCCATTTTGATCTCGAGAGACAGATTTTGAAAGATGCGAAAAGGATTGCATTATAATGGAATTTCCGGAGCAATATCTAAAAAAGTTGTATGATAAGACTGCCAAAACCATCGTCGAGCTCAAGTATAAAAAAAAACTATCTGAGGAAGAAATGAATTTTCTATTAACCCTTCTGGATATGGTTCATTTCGGATTAGCCAATCAGGAATTGCTTTCGGTTCTTGCTCAATGGGTAGAAAAGGAGATTGACCCCGAGATCGATGAGATTATTAAAGCAACCCTGGTAAGTAATGGTTTAGAGCAGGCCTCGTTGCCCAAGAATCTGGAGATTATCAAGGAATTACTCGGCACAGTTGACGGTTGGAGTAAAAAACCTGTTAACCCTTAAGAATTTTGTAGTATAATAGTGAAATATGAGGAGAAAGAGGTTTAATACCTCTTTATTGTATGCTCAAACATATTACAACTCCAGGCCGTTTAGAGCGGTATTAGGTATTATATTAATGTGGGACGGAAGGATGGTAGGTCAAATTGTTAAAAATATTAATAATTCTGGTTTACGTTGCAGTAATAGTGGGTCTAAGCATTTATGCCAGCCGCCAGACCAAGACCGTGGATGATTTCGTACTGGGAAATCGCAGTATAGGCCCCTGGATGTCGGCCTTTACTTACGGTGCTACATATTTTTCTGCGGTTCTAATCATAGGTTTTGCCGGGAAAGTAGGATGGGGTTTCGGATTATCTGCCCTCCTGATTGCTTTTGGCAATGCGATTATTGGAACCTACATGGCCTGGAAGGTTCTGGGTTACAGGACCAGGGAGATAACCAGCCGCTTAAATGTTTTAACTTTGCCTTCGTTTTTAGAAGCCAGATTTGACTCCACCCGGATGAAGGTGTTTGCCTGTCTGATTATTTTTATTTTCTTTGTTCCTTATTCAGCTTCGGTTTTTATGGGACTGAGTTACTTATTTGAGAGCATTTTTAATATTCCATATATGGCAGCATTGCTGTTTATGACCATCGTTGCCGCCTTATACCTGGTACTTGGCGGCTACCGGGCCATTTCAATGATCGACTTTGTTCAAGGTTTAGTTATGCTTACCGGCATAATCTTAATGGTTTACTTTGTTGTGGGGCATAAAGTAGTAGATGGGTTTGCCAATGCTTATCGCTCATTGATGAGCATCAGTCCGGATTATATTTATCCGGGAGACTGGAAGGCTTGGATAGCCTTGACTTCCGTTATTATCCTGACCAGTCTTGGTACCTGGGGACTTCCGCAAATGGTCCAAAAGTTCTACGGGATTAGAAGCACAGCAGTAATACACCAAGCTACCATCGTTTCTACCATATTTGCCCTGGTAATTACCACTGGAGCTTATTATGTCGGTTCTTTAAGCCACCTGTTTTTTGATGAATTACCGAAATTAAACGGGCAGGCTACACCGGATTTAATAATGCCTAATATAATCAGCCAGACTCTACCGGAACTGGTTGCTGTTCTTATTCTGGTTCTGGTCCTATCGGCATCTATGTCTACCTTATCTTCGCTGGTTCTAGTTTCCAGCTCTTCGGTCAGTATTGATCTAATTAAAGGGGCTTTGTTTCCTGAGCTTAATCCTCGAGTTGTTATAAAAATAATGCGGGTACTCTGCGTGGTATTTATCGGATTATCCCTATGGATTGCTATAAAGCCACCGGATGTAATATTAACTTTAATGTCTCTGTCATGGGGGACCGTGGCCGGAGCTTTTCTTGCACCATATATTTTTGGCTTATTTTGGCCCAGGACTACCCGGGCCGGGGCCTGGACAGGTATGATAACCGGTTTGATTGTCTCGTTGGGAGGGTATGCAGTTTTAATAGTAAAACCTGCTTTTATCAGCCAGGCCACCATGAATCTTTTGTCCAGTTGGGGTACGCCGTTTTTTGGTTCCCTGGCTATGATAATCCCCTTAATCGTTGTGCCGGCAGTAAGCCTTATAACTAAGCAGTACCCGGAGAGCCACCTGCGTAAAATCTATGCCTCTGGCAGGCAGGTTAATTAGTTTACATTAAATCCACGCTACCGGGAAAAACGGGAATCGGTTGATTTAGATAAGGGGCGTTTAGTAAACTTAAAAAGGGGTGAGATAATGTCGGATTTTATATATCGTAGGGCTCGTCCTGAAATATTTGCCCTTAAACCATATATTCCCGGGAAACCTATCGAAGAGGTCAGAAGGGAGTTGGGGATAGAGGATATTATAAAAATAGCTTCTAATGAGAATCCTTTAGGCCCTTCACCCCGGGCGCTAGAGGCCATTGGCAAGAACCTCAGCCAGATCAGCCTTTACCCTGACAGCAACTGTCACTACCTCAGGACCAAGTTGTCCTCATTATGGGGATTTGAGCCTGACGCATTTATAATTGGCAACGGTTCCGACGAGTTATTGAAGCTAATCGCTGAGACATTTTTAAATAAGGATGATGAAGTAATTTATCCTGAACCATCCTTCGCCGAATATGAATTTGTTACGAGGATTATGGGGGCTAAGTGCGTTCCGGTCCCCTTGGTGGATTTTACCCTGGATCTTGAATCTATGTTAGAAATGGTTAATGAGCGGACCAAAATAGTGGTTATATGTAATCCTAATAATCCTACTGGGACCATGGTTAGGCCTGCAGCAGTTGACCGGTTTATGGATCGGATACCCCAGGACGTCTTGGTGGTTTTTGATGAAGCTTACATTGAATATACTGAGGAAAAAGAGGCTAGCGCCTTGAAATATGTAGCTAATGGCAAGAACGTAATCGTGCTGCGAACCTTTTCTAAAATATACGGACTGGCTGGACTAAGAATTGGTTATGGAGTCACTGCCCCGGAGATTGCAGATGCTATTGGCAGGGTGAGGGAACCGTTTAATGTCAATATGCTGGCCCAGTTAGGGAGTATTGCTGCCCTGGATGACAGCCATCATTTAGCTATGAGCCGTAAGATAAATGAAGCAGGTAAGGAATATTTATATAAAGAATTCGATCAAATGGGTCTGCAATACGTCAAGACCGAAGCCAACTTTATCTTTGTCAACACGGGAAGGGACTGTCAGTCGGTTTTTAAATCCTTGCTGAATCGAGGTATAATCGTAAGAACCGGAGATATTTTTGGATTCCCCACCTATATCCGGGTTACGATAGGGACCCAGGAACAAAACGAGAGGTTTATTGACGCTCTGAAAACGGTTTTACAAAGCTAGGAAGTAATTTATGGTTTTAATCAGGAAGCATTATCAGGAATCCGATACTAAAAGGGTATTGGTTGAGATCTTAAATAGTTTAATGGCAGGCTGCAATCAAAAGCCGGTTTTCATCTGTATCGGCTCGGATCGCCATATACTTGATTGCCTGGGGCCTCTAACCGGTTCTATGATTAAAGAAAAGGAGCCCCAAGCCATTGTATTTGGGACTCTGGATAACCCGGTTCATGCCAAAAATATCGGTCAGGCTATTATAAATGTCAAGAGCACCTATCCTGGGCGTATTCACATTGCCATCGATGCATCGGTTGGAAATGAAGTTGCTCTGGGGACTATTACTGTCCAAAAAGGAGCGATTATACCAGGAAGAGCCCTGGCGAAGTCACTACCCCCGGTAGGGGATATTGCCATAACCGGAATAGTTGGCCCGAAATTCTCCAGAAGGAGTAATCAAATATTTCATGGCAGTCTAAACCATGTATATCATATGGCAGCTGTAATTAGCGACAGCATCAGCCAGTGGTATAATAGGGCCTGAACCAGCAGAAGCAGCAGCATTTACAATTGACTGGTTAAGTGATAATATCAGTTTTGGGAATATGGTTTATCGAATTGATTCAAAACCCGCAGGATTAATGAGCCTTGCATCCCTGGTAGGGTGGAAGGCCTTATCTATATTCAGGTGGAGGGAATATCATGAAAAAGCTGATGCTAGGCAATGAAGCTATTGCCCGGGGAGCCTATGAAGCTGGAGTTAAAGTAGCTGCTGCTTATCCCGGTACACCCAGCACAGAGATACTCAGTAGTTTTGCCAACTTTGACGGTGTATACGCTGAGTGGGCCCCCAATGAAAAAGTGGCCCTGGAGGTTGGGATAGGAGCGTCGATTGGAGGAGCCAGAACCCTGGTGGCTATGAAACACGTAGGGGTAAATGTGGCTGCCGATCCCTTATACACCTTTGCTTATACTGGAGTAAACGGCGGTTTGGTACTGGTATCTGCCGATGATCCTGGTATGCATTCATCTCAAAACGAACAGGATAACCGCGGTTATGCCCGTTTTGCCAAAATACCGGTTTTGGAACCATCGGATAGCCAGGAAGCTTTGGATTTTACCAAACTGGCCTTTACATTAAGTGAGGACTTTGATACTCCCGTTATGCTGAGAATAACCACCCGCTTAGCTCATTCCCAGACTATGGTAGAAATCGGGGAAAAATTGGATATACCCCTTAAGGAGTATAAAAAGAACCCGGCCAAGTTTGTTATGTTGCCCGGGTATGCCAAAGCCCGGCATGCAGAAGTGGAAAAGCGCATGATTGCCCTGAAGGAATATGCTGAAAACACCGAAATTAATAGAATAGAATGGGCTGATAAAAGCCTGGGTATTGTAACCAGCGGGGTACCTTACCAATATGTTAAAGAAGCCTTACCTTTAGCTTCAGTTTTAAAACTGGGTATGGTAAACCCACTGCCTATAGAACTTATCCGTACTTTTGCGGCCCAGGTGGACAGGTTAGTAATTGTCGAAGAGCTGGAACCGGTAATCGAAGAACAGGTCAAGGCAGCTGGTATTCCTGTAGAAGGGAAGCAACTCTTTACCTCTTTGGGTGAATACAGTACAGAGATGCTGGAAGAAAGGCTGGCGGATAAGCCTGTATTCCAAGGTTATGGTCTGGAAAAAGAAATCCCCGGCCGCCCACCCTTGCTGTGTCCGGGATGTCCTCACCGGGGAGTGTTTCACACCTTGCGCCAGATGAGATTGACGGTAATGGGAGACATAGGATGCTATACCCTGGGTGCCTTGCCTCCGCTGGAAAGCATGGATGCCTGTATATGTATGGGCGCCAGTATTGGAACCTCGCTGGGCATGGAAAAAGCCCGCGGGGAAGAATTCGCCCAAAAAACGGTAGCGGTAATTGGTGATTCAACTTTCGTCCATTCAGGTATTACCTCTTTAATAGATATGGTATACAATCGCGGCACCTCTACCGTAATCATACTTGATAACGATACTACCGCTATGACCGGGCATCAGGATCATCCTGCCACAGGCTTTACTATTCGCCGGGAGGTTACGGGCAAGCTGGATTTGGAAGCTTTAGTTAGGGCAATTGGAATTAAAAACGTAAGAGTGGTTGATCCACTCCAACTTGAGCAATTAAAACAGGTTCTTCAAGATGAATTGGCCCGTAGGGAGCCGTCGGTTATTATCGCCAAACGTCCCTGTGTATTGCTGGGAAATACTGCGGTAACCCGCCAGCTGCGAGTTGATGAAGCTTTGTGTACGGGCTGCAAAGCCTGCATTAGGGTAGCCTGTACGGGAATATTTTTTGATGAAGCCACCAAGAAAGCATCATTAAACAGCAATTGTGTTGCCTGTGGGATTTGTGAACAGGTTTGTAAATTCGATGCCATTAAGGCAATGGAGGGTTAGCGTATGAGCAACAGGACTACTAATGTATTAATTGTTGGCGTTGGCGGTCAGGGAACCTTGCTTACCAGCCGTATAATTGCCCAGGTAGCAGTCCAAATGGGTTATGATGTAAAGGTATCTGAGGTGCATGGCATGGCCCAGCGCGGTGGCAGCGTGGTTTCCCAGGTCCGGTATGGGGTTAAGGTCAATGCCCCGATTATAAAAAAGGGAGATGCCGATGTAATCCTGGGGTTTGAAAAAATTGAAACTGCTCGCTGGCTCGACTACCTTAAGAAAGATGGAATGGTTATTATTAATAACCAACGGGTTAATCCCCTGCCGGTAATGATCGGCAAGGCCAAGTACCCTGACAATATCCATGAAAAGATTGCGGAAAAGATAAAGAAAACCTTTATTGTTGATGCCTCGGAAATTGCTGCCCGCTGCGGCAGTATTAAGGCAGCCAATGTAGTTTTGGTAGGTCTTTTAAGCGGAGCCAGCAACCTGCCCGATAATGAGGTGGAGAAGGCGATCCGTGAAATTGTTCCCCCCAAGGCTTTGGATATCAACCTGGCTGCCTATAAAGAAGGGCGGCGGTTATTTTCCCAGTTGGCCAAGTAGTACTTGGAAAAGGACTTGGAAAGGCCCGCTTTCTTCACTCTTTGAAGCTGAAGCTGAGGCAGATAATTAAATTTTGGCGCCGTAGAGCCCTATAATCTTAGGGGAATAATTTCTACCATAAAAGAGGCAGTAATATTTACAGCCATATTAAATGCAGTATGGTAGGACAGGAGGAAAAACCATGATTATCACTGATTTATTATCGCGTAATGCTGAAATGTACGGACAGGAATTATGCCTTACGGAAATCAATATGGACCTTCAGGAGAGGGACAATGTAACCTGGCTGGAGTATGAACTCATCGAAAACAATCCGGCCGGGGAGTACCGCCGGGATATGACCTGGCGCGTTTTCAATGAGAAAGCTAATCGGCTGGCTAATCTCCTTATCAAAAGGGGAATTAAAAAAGGCGATAAAGTAGCTATTTTGTTAATGAATTGCCTGGAATGGCTGCCGATCTATTTTGGAATACTAAAAACCGGCGCCGTTGCTGTACCATTAAACTTCCGTTACACGGCGGAAGAGATCAGGTATTGCCTGGATTTATCTGATACCGTGGCCTTGGTCTTCGGGCCTGAGTTTTGCGACCGGATAGAAGCCATCAGAGATCAGATACCTAAAGTAAAAATACTATTCTATGCAGGGGAAAACCGTCCTCTATACGCGGAAAGCTATGACCGCCTGACCGCCAACTGTTCATCTGAAGCTCCGGGGATTGAAATTTCTGAAGATGATGATGCGGTTATCTATTTTTCCTCAGGTACTACCGGGTTTCCAAAAGCAATTCTGCATACCCACCGCAGCTTAATGTCTGCTGTCTATACGGAAGTTAATCACCACCGGCAAACCCGTGAAGATAATTTTTTATGCATTCCTCCCCTTTATCATACCGGGGCCAAGATGCATTGGTTTGGCAGCCTGATATCAGGGAGCAAAGCTGTATTGCTGCGCGGGGTTAAGCCGGAATGGATTCTGAAAACGGTTTCTGAGGAGAAGATTACCATAGTTTGGCTGCTGGTCCCCTGGGCTCAGGACATCCTTGATGCCATTGAAAGAGGAGATGTCAAGCTAGAAGACTATAATCTATCCCAGTGGCGTTTGATGCATATCGGTGCTCAACCGGTGCCGCCCAGCTTAATTAAGCGTTGGAAAAAGTATTTCCCCGAACATCTTTATGACACCAACTATGGCCTGAGCGAAGCCATCGGCCCCGGGTGCGTCCATTTAGGTATGGAAAACATTCATAAAGTAGGGGCTATCGGGATACCAGGCCATAACTGGGAAGTGAAAATTACGGATGAGAATGGTATTCCTGTTGGTCCAGGACAGGTTGGAGAATTGGTGGTTAAGGGGCCCGGGATTATGAAATGCTATTACAAGGACCCGGAGGCAACTGCGGCAGTTCTTAAAGATGGCTGGTTGTTCACCGGTGATATGGCCCAGATGGATGAAGATGGCTTTATTTATCTGGTGGACCGGAAAAAGGATGTAATTATCAGTGGGGGAGAGAATATATATCCGGTACAGATAGAAGATTTCCTGCGGGCCCATGAGGCAATTAAAGATGTAGCGGTTATTGGAATGCCTGATAAACGTTTGGGGGAAATTGCGGCTGCTATAATAGAATTAAAACCCGGTTGCCAGTGTTCGGAAAATGATATTAAAGCCTTCTGCGCTTCGCTCCCGCGTTATAAACGTCCGCGGGCTATCATTTTTGATAACATTCCTAGAAACCCAACCGGCAAGATAGAAAAACCGCGTTTGAGGGAGAAATATGGAGCCACTCGTTTAGTGGCCGCTCAAACAAGCGTTAATTAGGGGTTGACAAGGGACGTTAAAAGGGGATGGGGTTGGCGACATATAATTGGGATTCTGTAAAGGGATTATTCACAAAGATCATAGTGTGACATCAACCCCATACCCTTGTCATACGGTAATAAAAAACTAGGTGAAATTCCCGGCCTGTGTCATCGGTCGGGAATAGTTATTTCTTGCTTCCTATCCGGTTTAAGTGGATTTCTGCATACCCCATTCTGGTTATAACCCTTATAAAGGGTAACATTATTTATATGAGGGCAGTTGAGGGCCGTCATTGATATAATTTAGGTTACGGGGGTATTGCCGTGCGGGTTATAATAGAGGGAATTAGTCATATCGGGGAAGGTGTAGCCAGGTTAAATGGCAAGGCGGTTTTTGTTCCCTATACTATTCCTGGGGAAGAGGTAAAGATAGATATCAATAGGGAATACCGGCGGTACACCCGGGCAGTCTGCAAACAGGTGCTGGTCCCTTCTAAAGATAGGGTTGAGCCGACTTGTCCCCACTACACATATTGTGGAGGATGTGGTTATCAGCATGTTAATTACCAGCGCGAATTAGAACTGAAACGACAGGTAGTAGAAAATGCTTTGCAACATATCGGCAGGCTGCATATTCCCGTATACCCTGTAATAGGAATGGAACAGGCATCAGGCTACCGGAATAAGGTAGTATGGCACTGCCAGCCTTTTAGAGGCCAACTCAGGTTGGGTTACTATAGGGAAAAAAGCAATGATTTAATACCTATCAATTGCTGCCAATTACTGCCCGAGCCGATTCATGAATTAAGCAAATTATTGGCTGAAAGGCTGGACGAGTTAGAAGCCGGTCCCAATAGCCAGTTTACCATAAGGTATTGTTCTAAAAACCGTAAATTAATGCTGCTGGTAAGCGGTGAGATCAATCAACACAAATTAACTAAATTAGTAGCGGCTGAGTCCCAGGTTTCTTCTCTGTTTTTATTTAGGAATGGTATGCTTAAGCACCTGTTAGGTGATGAGTATTTAACCGAGCAAATAGAGGAATTTGCATTTAGGGTATCCCCCCTGGCATTTTTACAGATTAACCCAGTCCAGACCGTTAAATTATACCGGCTAGTAGATGAATACAGCCAGATAAAAAATACGGATATGGTTCTGGATGCCTACTGCGGTATCGGCACTATCTCACTATACCTGGCACGTAAGGCCTATAAGGTTAACGGGATTGAATTAGTGCCGGAAGCAATTGCCGATGCACGTTATAATGCGGATCTAAACGGGATTACTAATGCTCAATTCTACTGTGGGCCCGTGGAAAAATTACTACCCGAATTGCACCAGAAGTATGACCTGGTGGTGTTGGATCCCCCCAGAGCCGGTTGCCACATAGAAACTATCCAGGCAGTGGCCAAAACTAATGCCCGGCGCATAATTTATGTTTCCTGCAATCCATCAACCCTAGCCCGAGACTTGCGGCAATTTCAGCAGTTGGGATATCAAAGCCAATTTGCCCAACCCGTGGACATGTTTCCCAGAACGAGCCATGTTGAGTGCGTGGTATTGATAACAAGGGGAAAAGAGTAGGGGTTCGTAAGGCCCAGTGTATAAGCTTTCGTGTGTTTTTGACTTTGAAATCGGAGTGTGAAAAATGTGATTTTTTCGTTCCAAGGGAACATATCAAAATTGGCTCAAACCCTTGCGAGTGGTCGATTTAGATGTCGGTGCTCAGCGAGTGGTCAGGATAGATGTTTTGGTTTTTTTGAGCTTGGTGAGTGGTCGATTTAGATGTTTTTTAGATCTTGTTGGGGTTGAGAAAACAGTATGGATGTTGTGAAAATAGACCTCAAATTTATAGGTTTAGACTACATATGATGATCTCAAAATTGATTTAGTCTACTTATCATTCGCCATAAATTACCTCGGAATAAGGTGAAGGTATGGAAAATGAAAAACCGAAAATGACAGTTACAATGATTCCGGCCAAATCACAGGGATTTAAAATGGTCGCGATATATTGTCGAGTCAGCACGACGCATGAAGCACAGGAAGAAAGCTTGGATATCCAAATCAAAACATTAAAGCAGGTTGTGGCGGATAATCCAAAGTGGATGCTTTACCATGTCTACAGTGATAAAGACTCAGGCGGTAATGTTTTTCGACCTGATTTCCAGAAGCTGATTTTTGACTGCTATGAAAATAGAATTGATATAGTTCTTGTAAAAACAATTAGCCGCTTTGCCCGCAATACTGTAGACTTGCTTGAAACGGTGAGCCGCCTCAAAGGATTGGGAATAGAAGTCATTTTTCATCAAGAGAATATACGCACCAGTGAAGCGGATAACGATATGCTTATCTCTGTCCTCGGCGCAATAGCTCAGTCTGAAAGCGAGTCAACAGGCGAAGCGATCAAGTGGGGCTTGAAGCGCGGTTTTATATCTGGAAACTCAAAGCTGTATTCACGCAAGTGCTTTGGATATAAACAAAATGAAGATGGCGAGCTCATTATAGATGAGAAGCAAGCCGAGGTCGTTCGCGCTATTTTTGATTTGTATTTGAGCGGGCTCAGTATAGGCCTCATTGTTCATGAGCTTGAGAAAAGAGAAATCAAATCTCCGCAAGGTAAAGATATTTGGTCGAAAAAATCCATCCAGACAGTGCTAGGAAACGAAAAGTACAGCGGACAGGTACTGTTGGGAAAAACCTACACAGGGGACTTCCCAAATAACAGACAATTCATGAATGATGGCGAGCACGAACAATTTTTAATGAAAGATGCTCATGAGCCGATCATAGATTTTGATAAATTCGAGCAAGTCCGAAAGGAAATGGAACGACGAAGCAACATAGAGATTGTTAACGGAAAGACCAAAAGGAAGAGGACGCATTACAGTACGAAGCGTTTAATGAATGAAAGGCATGAATAGCGTATTATTTATTTAAGCAGCAAATTGAGAAGCTCGATTTCTTATCGATGGAGGTGTGAATATTGCAAATTGCATTGACTAAAAAACTAGCTGATGCCATGGGAGTAAAGCTTCCAGCTACCGACGAAACCATCAATCCTCTGTTTACATGGACAGCAAATTGGACCACGGTATGGGACAATCGTAGAGCTGAGGATATGCTGGTCCTAGTAAATAACGCCACGCGCTTTACTGTGGCGATTTATCAGGTCAAACGGAAGGAACTGAAAAATGTTGAGAAAATGATGACGGTTGCTATTGTAAACACGCTTCTTTCAATGAACCTGAATCCAGAGCTTGTAAATGAATATATGCGATTGGCAGGCGAATTGGAGCTTGTGCGAAACAACAGCAGACAAACAGCGGCCTGGGTGACAAAGGCAGGACTGGAATGTGCCTTTCATGTTGGACGAGAATATAATGGCATTGCGAAAATATACTGTGATACATTGGGAGCCTCATCAAATTATAGAATCGTAAACTATTCTGGAAACATAGATGATGGTTTCTATCCATATAAAGCGATGGTCGATGCATTGACAGAACTAACGGGTATGCAGGCATACAAATGTCGCGCATTTGAACTGATGGTAAGCCTTGATCTGGAAGTATATAAGGCAGAACGGAGGATTGTCGTTCCTGCAGACATGAAATTTGCTCAACTTCACAAGGTGTTACAGTATGTTTTCGGCTGGAAGAACTACCATCTTTATGATTTTACTATTATTGATGAAAAGATTAAAAAAGTGGTAGTTAGAATGGTTCCGACTGAAGAAGACTTGGAGTACGATGAAAGAGCTGTATTGATGGAAGGACATACTCTGGCAGAATTTTTTCCAGAGCATAAGCATATGTTTTATACCTATGACATGGGGGATAACTGGGAACATATCATTCAACTGGTTCGAGTGATTGAAGAATATGACGGTGAACTGCCGTATCTACTGGAAGCAAATGGACAAACACCGCCGGAAGATGTTGGCGGTGTAGGTGGTTTTATAAGCTTCAGAGAGATCATGCTGAATTCTGAACATCCTGAATACGCAGAAATGAAAGAATGGTCGAGGTACTGGACACCCGAACTAAGGGAATGGGAAAGGAAGCCCAAGTTCATTCATATATGAGTTGGATGTGACATCAATATCACCATTCCAACCGGATGATGGAAGTTCAAGATGGATGTCTAAGAAAATTAATTTATGAAAGCCCTAGGAATGGCTGTTTTACGGGCTTTGTGAGGATTATTCAAGCCAGAATCAATGACATCTAAATTAGTCACTCTATCTCACGTTGAGAGTTGCGTATTGATAACAAGGGATTAACAAAGGGGCTCCGGAGAGGCTCTATATAAGCCTTTTGTGTAATTGTATGGTCAGAGCCTAAAGCATGAAAAACATGATTTTTTACTTCGCGGGAACATATCAATACAAGCCTTAATCATAGTGACAGAGCGGTTTAGATGTAGGTGATTGCTGACAGAACAGTTTAGATGTCAGGGGTTAATGACAGAGCAGAATAGATGTTTTTTTAAAAATACAGGGTTGTGAGAGCAGGTTGGATGTTAGGGTTAAAAACTTGAAGAATAGACTAACCAACATAAACGAAAACTATAGATATGATAATTAGCCTGTTTACAAAAAAGGAATTATTTTCTGTTAGCTATTAAGATTTGCAACTGGAGGATTCATCGTGGCTGACAATAAAAGAATACACTATATTCCACCATTGCCTCCAAAGCGAGAAAAACGCGTAGGCATTTACTGCCGCGTGAGTACAAACAGTGTTGATCAGTTGAAAAGCCTTACCGCCCAAGTATCAGCGCTAACAAGATTAGTTGCAGCTAATCCAAAATGGCTATTAGTTGATGTATATATTGACATTGCTTCAAGCAAGACGGGTTCTTCCCGTAAAGAATTTACCCGTATGCTAAAGGATTGCAAGTCACGTGATATAGAAATTATCCTAACCAAGAGCATCAGCAGATTTGGCCGAGACACAGTAGAGATTCTTGATGCGTTGAACCAGCTAAGGGTGCTCGGCGTTCGGGTCATATTTGAGCAAGAAGTACTTGATACAGCCGATACAGATAATGACCTTATGATCTCAATAATAGAGTCAATTGCTCAGGCAGAGAATGAATCACGTGGCGACAATATTAAGTGGGGTATCAAACAACGTGCTGCACAAGGGACCTCAAAGTTATATAATAGAAAATGTTATGGGTATTTTAATGATGCAGATGGTAATCTGGCAATTGATGAGAAAAAGGCGAAAAATGTCCGATTGATATTTAACCTCTACCTTCAAGGCAAGAGTGTTTTAGGAATTGTGAAAGAACTGGAACGACTAGGAATTAAATCGCCTACCGGAAAGGCTACATGGCCCAAGAGAACAATTGACGTAATGCTAAGTAATGAAAAGTATATGGGCAATGTGCGGTTGTTGGATAACGGAAAGCACGATGCATACTATCTGGCAGAGGGTAACAATCCGGCGATCATATCCAAGGAAACTTTCCAAGCGGTGCAGATTGAAAAACAGCAACGAAGTAATGTTATAAAGGGCAAAGACGGAAGTAAGCGAAAAGGTAAAAAATATAGTTCGAAAAAGTAAATAATAAGATATAGGTCGCAATTGTGGTATTATGTGCAGTAACTACAAGATAAAGAATAATTGATGGTAGATATTTATACACATTAACAAGAAAGGAAAGGTAAATTTTAATTGTTTTTAAATGAGCTAAAAAAGGGAAAAAGTATTGTTATGATTTTATTATTGATAATGCTATTAATCATACCTCTCTACAACCATGTATATTACATGAGCCTGTATTATATAATAGTGGTCCTTGCCTTTATCCCACTTACGATTTTTCGAATCATGAGAAATGATTTACTAGAAAAGAGGTTTTATGATAAATGGCAAAAAAGGAGAAAAAAAGGACAATTATTTAATATTTTTGGTAATGGCTTACGAACTATTTTTTCAATTCTAGTTATCACATTCGGAACCCAATTCATAGTAAATGGTCGTACACCTAGTTATATTTTATCGGAGTTACCTAAAAATGTAAGAGTAGGTTTGATGTTTTTTCTCTTCGTTCTTGGTACAATAGCTGGTATTGTCGCTTGGTACGAAAATGAGAAAAGGTTCAATAAAATCTCCTTAAATTTAGAAAGGAAGTAATTAGTAGTCAGTCAACTGAATGAAGTAATGCCAAAAGATATGTGTAGAGAGATTTATATCTTGTGTACATTTTTCTTAAAAGACGAATTAAAGGAAGTCAAAGCGGCGAAAAACTGAAATAGCCTAATCGAGAATTATTTCTCGAGAGGACAGGATAGATTTCAAACCAACACAAATACAGCATTTACACTGTGTTTATGGGAAAGCGCGAAATAGCCTAAAAACTTCACGTTGAGACGGTAGTCTTGATGTCTAAGAAATAAAGCTCGTAAGCATTGAAAATACTGGGTTTCATAAAATAAAAGTAAATCTGTCAACTCGATTTAAACCCTCGATATTGGTACGTGGAAACATATCGAGGGTGTTTTTTTGTGGTAAAAATGAGTCTGAGATTAGGTAGGGGTGAGTGGACAGAATAGATAAATTAGTAGGGTTGAGGAGATAGGATGGATGTAAATAATACCTAACTGAATGGTGCGTGCACTAATTTTGGATTTTTGTGAAAAGAGAAATGTATATACTGCTTTGATATGTGAACTGGATATCCGAAAAATTATGGACTGTTTCAACGGATTTATATTAATTTCTAAATATTCGAGAATAATTCCTTACAGTGAAATCAATCAAAGCCAAAGATTTAATCTTAACATTCCTCGATATATTGATAGAGCGAATCAGAAGACTTATGGAGATTTCTACTCACTTGTTTTGAGCAATACCTAAAAAAGATATAGATGTACTAGAGTCTTTTTGGAGACTGTTTTATTATTACGGGCAGAATTTTTAATGAGAATGGCTGAAATGGATATATGGAGCTTAGGGGAAGAAGGAAATGTTAGGGATACCAATACCATCATAATCCCCAATTTATAGGATTTGATGAAAGAATTAAGAGAGAGTTTGTTGAAGGTAAAGACTACTAGAGTTTTGCTAGGGATCGAAGAGCAATGGGGTTTTCCCGATAAAACAGACAGTCCAGAGTTAGGTTTTCTTACTAAATCATAGTTTTGCTCAAAATCTCATAATTCTAGCTTTTTTAAGCCGCCTTTTGCTCTAAATAGCCTTTTCTAAATGTAGCTGGTGAAAGGTATCCCAGCGCTTGGTGTCTTCTTTTACGGTTGTAAAATACTTCTATATACCAAAAGATGTCCCAGCGGGCCTCCTCCCGTGTCATATAACGTTTATGGTAAAGCATCTCGCATTTTATAGTACTGAAGAACGTTTCCGCACAGGCATTATCATAGCAGTTACCTTTCCGGCTCATACTGCAGATCATTCCGTGTTTCTTAAGGGTTGCCTGGTATTCTCTACTGCAATATTGCACGCCTCGATCAGAGTGGTGAATGATTCCCTTGGGTGGTTTATGCCGCCTCACAGCATTTTCCAGGGCTTTAATACAAAGTTCTGTTCTCATGTTACTATCCGTTGCCCAGCCTACTATTTCCTTGGTGAATATATCTTTTATCATAGCTAGATACAGCCAGCCTTCATAGGTGTATATGTAGCTGATATCCGTTACCCATACGGCATTCGGTTTATCCGTCTTAAAGTTCTGATTTAAAAGATTTTCCGTTACTGGTAGTTTATGATTAGAATTCGTTGTTACTTTAAATTTCTTTTTGCGTTTGGCATATAACTTGTTTTTCCGTTGGATTTCGTAGAGTCTCTTACGGCTACAGTTGGGAAACTTCTCTCTTACATCAGCAAGGAGTTTATCCAAACCACACATACCATGGCATTCTTTATAGCTCTTCCGGGCAATTTTAAGTATTTCTTGGTTCTCAAGCTTACGTTTGCTTGGGAGCCGGTCTTTCCAATCATAATAGCCGCTCCGCGATACTTCGAGGACCTGGCACATCTTCTCAACCGGAAACACGGAGCTGTGTTCCTTGATAAATTTATAGCTTACTTCCGGTTGTTTGTCGCGAAGATGGCCGCAGCTTTTTTTAATATTGCTACAGTCTCCTCTAAGTCAGCTGTTCTTCGCTTTTCAGCCCTTAATTCAGCTTCCAACTCAATTAGTCTTGCTTTATCAGAAGATTGTTTCTTGTTATCTCGTAGCCAATTTCTCAAGGTTTGGGGATTCACCCCCAGGTCCTTTGCCACACTGGCAACTGATCTGCCGCTTTCTTTCACCAATCTGGCTGCATCCGCCTTAAATTCCGCGTCATAACGCTTTCCCTTGTTCCCCATTTGTTAATCCCTCCACAGTTGTTATTTTACCTAACTACTGTGTGTCCGACAAATCGGGTATAGGTCACAATTCTGTATTAGGTAAATTTATGTGTGAGAGAAAAGAAGTTTTCTACAGTTATTTTAGGAAACAGGTGATAAAGCCTTGATGAAAAAGAAAAACTGAAATTTACCATACCAGAAGATGTTATGAATAGATATCAGCTATACACATCAATCTAAGCGTGTAAATGGATCAACCAGGAAGCTTTTATTGAAAAAGGTTTCTTGGTTGTTTTTATTTTGAGGAAAGACTGACTCCTGAAAAAGCAACGAAATCAAGTCTAAATTACAAATAACGGAGTTAAAACAACATAAAACGGACTATAAATAACGGAAATGCATATAATAATAACAAATACATTGACAAAGAGAACGACAATAGGTTAGAATATGTATGTCTGGAGGAATGAAAAATGTACACAGAGATTGTGAAAATAATTGAAGGTGGAATGATTGGTGATAAAGAGAAGGTATATAATTATGCTCAAGTTCTAGCAGAGAACATGGAGAAATCTGGTGATGATTTACTAGCCAAGAAAATACGCTCTCTATTAGTGAATAAAAAAACTAGAATGGCCTCCTTAGATGATTTTTCTACTAAGCCAGTGGATTTTGAAAGCCGTATGGAGATGGTTGATATCTTTATCCCGGATAAATCATTTGAGATACCAATATTGAAGCATTATGTTAATGATGAGATCGATGAATTTATTAAAAGCTATTGGCAGAGGGATGAGATTTTACGAGCTGGAATTGAGATGGTTAGCTCATTGCTATTGTATGGCCCGCCCGGGTGTGGGAAAACAACGGTGGCAAGATTTATCGCATATAAGACGGGGTTACCACTTGTGACCGTTAGACTTGATGGTCTGGTCTCATCACTCTTAGGAAGCACAGCAAAGAACATCAGGAGAATTTTCGACTATGCTTCGAAAAGAGACTGTATCTTATTCCTTGATGAATTTGATGTTGTAGCAAAACTTAGGGATGACAAGCATGAACTGGGAGAGTTAAAAAGGGTTGTGAACAGCTTGCTTCAAAATATTGATGATTTTAGTCAAAACAGTATTTTAATTGCAGCAACCAATCATCATGAATTATTGGATCCAGCTGTTTGGAGAAGATTCTCTAAGATTATTACATTAGAGAAGCCTAACAAAGAAGAGATCATGCAGCTGATCAAGTTGTATACAAAGAATACAAACAGTAATGTGATGGAGAATGAAAAGAAACTGGAAATGCTGGCAGCCGCCTTAGATGGTATTAGCCATGCAGATGTCAAAACAGTAGTAAGTAACGCAATAAAGAAATCCATCATAAACAAAAAGGATATGACTCATAATTGGGATATATTGCATGAAGTGTATTTATATAGAAACCATAAGATTATCAGTGAGAATGATTTTATTAAATACCTGTTGCAATATGGGGTGACACAAAAGGAAATTTGCGATAACTATGATTTTTCGATTAGGAAGGTGAGAGATGTAGCGAACTCTCCAGAGTGAAAGAAGGGGCGGTGTAAAAATGGCTGATGAAAGATTACCAATTAAATTTTTTGCTAAAAGAGAAGTAGACAATATGAGAGTTGAAGCTGGTGGAGGAGGAGATCCACCTAAATTCGTATTAAGTCCAGAAGAACTACAGATCAAGTCCAGAGTTTTTGTTGATACATTTCAGGAGTTTAGGACGAAAGTGTTAAAGAAGGAAAGGGATAACTCTTTAATTCCATTCGTTTTCAAGACTAGAATTATCGACGATGCAACGGCAAAAACCCATAGACGTGAAGTGAGCAACTTATTTAGGACTGGTACAGATAATAATGTATTAGGATTGGCGGATGAAGATGAGCTAATTATCAAAGTAGATGACTCTCGAGAAGTAGATAAAATACTTGAGCGCTTAAAGAATACTCAGCGATATGCCCACGCAATATCTGCAATTGAAAACATATCTGACTTTGAACCTATAATTGCCAAGAGCGAAATTGCTGAGTCTGTTGACTATAAAGTTAAACTCATTGATTTTCAAAATTACGAGCAAAATACAGCAATTAGAAACTACTTTGAAAGATCAATGAAGCAAATTGGCCACGAAGTAATCAGAACCAATTATTCACCAAGCCATGTAGTCTACAATGTTAAGGGTGTTAAACTTGATGAGTTTATGACTCTTAATAAAAATGAAATCTTTGAAGCTATTTTTTCCATCGAGCCTATGCCAAAATATACAGTTGCTCTTGATATGGAAAAAGATGAAGCAACGCTTAACATTTTAACTCCTAAAGAAGGAAAAAAGTATGCGATAGTGGGCATTTTAGATAACGGAATAGCTGATATTCCACATGTGAAACCATGGCTTGTAGAAGAGCGATATACTGCATATCCAGAACCTTATGTAAAAAAAGATCATGGAACTTTTGTTTCAGGAGTAGTCATCTATGGTGATCACTTGGAAGGAAAAAAGTGGGTAGGTACTGAAGGTGTTAAAGTCCTGGATGCTTGTGTTTATCCAGATACTGATAAGGAGGGCATCGAAGAAGATGAGTTAATTCGAAACATCCAAGAGGCTGTCAAAGCCCATCACAGAGATGTGAAAGTGTGGAATCTGTCAATTAGCATTATCAATGAAGTGGATGAATATAGCTTCTCCGATTTTGCTGTTGCACTAGATGCTTTGCAGGATCAGTATGGAGTTTTAATCTGTAAATCTGCGGGAAACTGTAAAAATTTTAAGATGGGTCATCCAAAAGGGAAGATCCATCAAGGCGCTGACAGTGTAAGGTCTATAGTGGTAGGATCTATTGCACATAAAAAATCCGCACTAGATTTAGCTGAGGTTGATAATCCATCACCATTTACAAGAATTGGTCGTGGACCATCCTACATCATTAAACCAGAAATAGTACATTATGGCGGAAATGCTGGTGTAGATGCTTCAGGAAGGATGGTTATAACAGGGGTGAGATCATTCGGATTGGATGGTGCAATCTGTCAATCAGTGGGTACAAGTTATTCTACACCTCGCATTGCATCACTCGCGGCAGGTTTACATCAAGAAATGGAAGAAGAGTTTGATCCCTTATTAATCAAGGCCTTGATTGTCCATTCTGCAAGTTATTCAGAAAATCTAAGAGTTCCAGTAACTGAAAGAGTAAATCAAGTGGGATTCGGGAAACCACAGCCTGTAAGAGAAATTTTATATAATTCACCTCACGAAGTTACCTTGATCTTGCGTGATGAAATTGCAAAGGGTGAGTACATTGATATAATGGACTTTCCTATGCCTGAATGTCTTGTGGATGGAGATTACTTTACGGGACAAATCATTGTAACTTTGGTATACAACCCAATTCTTGACTCGACACAGAGAGCAGAGTATTGCCAATCTAATGTAGATATTAAAATGGGTACATATGATGCTAAGAAGGATAGGGATACATCCAAAAGAAATATTCTTAATCCAGTAGGACGAGATGGTTCTCAGAATGTGCTTCTTGAAGATTATTACAGCAAGAAGAAAATGAGAAGCAATACGGATGAATTTGCTCTGAAAGAAAGATTACTGATTAAGTATGGAGATAAGTATTATCCTGTAAAGAAGTATGCAGTCGACTTATCTGAAATGACTGATGGTAACCAGCTTAAGTACTTAACGAAAGACAAGAATTGGTATCTGTATATAAAAGGTCTTTACAGAGATCACATCGAAGTTAAGTCTCAAATGGAAGGTACTGTACCAAGCCAAGAGTTCTGCCTCATTGTAACTATTAAGGACCCGACCGGAACAAAACCTGTTTATAATGAAGCAAACCAAAAGCTAGATGAATATAACTTCTGGCATACCAATATTAAGCTTCAAACAGACGTTGTAATTCGCAACTAATATTAGATATAGCATAAACAAGCACAATCCCACTAAGAAAAAGAAAAAATGAAGTAGAAAAAGTAAGAATCAGTATAAAACATAAATCCAGATAGGTTGTTGCATTTTGAAGCTATTTGCGTATGTCTTAGATATAAGTCCGCAAAGCCTCTAAAATACTGTGTTTGATAAAATAAAAATAAATTTGTCAAATCGACTTAAACCCTCGATGTATGTTCATGGAAACATATCGAGGGTGTTTTTTTGATTGAAATTTGAGACTGATATTAGATAGGGGTGAGTTGACAGAATAGATAAATAAGCAGGGTTGAGTAGATGGGATGGATGTAACATTCTATACACCTGACAATATAGGATTTAGAGTAATAATTGTTGAATACAAATAAAAAATCATGCGAACTTAAAGAAAATGTTTGCAATATAATGATGCTAATGATATCATGTAATTATACATACATAGAGGTGATTACAATGGCAATTAGTTATAAAAAACTATGGAAGCTTCTTATTGATAGAGATATGAAAAAGAAAGACTTGCAGAAGCTTGCGGGTATAAGTTCTGCTACGATAACAAAGCTTGGTAAAAATGAAAATGTTAGTACAGAAATAATACAAAAAATCTGTATAGCGTTGGAATGTGACGTCTGTGATATCATGGAAATGGATACCAAACGGAATTAGTATTTATTATTGTGAAATATCAATCAAATGGAGGCTTGTTTAATGATAAATATAAGAAAATTAGAATCAGAATTATGGGAATCTGCGGATCTCTTACGTCAAGGTTCTAAACTAAGTTCTCAAGAATATTGCATGCCGGTTCTTGGTTTAATCTTTTTGCGTTATGCATATAGCCGGTTTAAATATGTAGAGGCAGAAATACTAAAAGACCGTCCTGTACGTAATGGTGTAACTGTCAAGTAAAAATGAACAAAAAACGATAAATAACTTTGGACACCTAGTTATTGCCAAAAATGGTTTGGCGATGTTTCAAACGATAGCTGTCGCCGCTTAAGTGGATGACCTCACTTTTGTGGATTAAGCGATCCAAAATAGCAGTTGTAATCGCCGGATCACCCAGAATATCTCCCAGTCTTCTGGCCCCTTGTTTGATGTAATGATGATGGAAGTCTGGCCGTAAAGCTTGTTGATTAGTTGAAAAAAGAGGTTTGCCTCGTGTCGGTCAATAGCCATGAACATTAAATCATCAATAATCACCAGGTCAGAACTTACCATTCTTTTTACCTTTGCCCTGGAGTTACGGCTGATTTCCTCCGTTTTGAGGAGACGAATTAGTTCATCCATCTGAACAAAAGTTACCCGGTAACCCCGGCTAATGGCTTCAATCCCTAGCCCAATGGACAAACATGTTTTGCCAACCCCGGGAGGGCCTAATAGAATTAGATTGTAGGCCTGTTCCAGCCAGATAAGCTCCTGTAGCTGTTTTAATTGCTTTTTACTTAGGGACTGTTGCTCTGAAAGGTCAAAATCATCCAGGGGTTTGTATTCGGGAAAAGCTGCTAACTTGTAGAGCCTCCCTACCTGTTTTTCCTCTCTTTTTTTTATCTCATGCTGCACCAGGTTCGTTAGAAACACTTGGTAACTGGGTTCCGTCACCTGGGCCTCAAGCAGTCTTTCTTCTACCACAGCAGCTGCTTCCGTTATCTTTAAGCGTTTCATATCGTTTTTGAGTTGTTCAAGTTCTGCTGACACTCTCTCACTCCCTGTAATTCTTGTATATAGATGTTCATATCTCGCACTTCTACATGGGTTTTAAATACAGAACGATCTACCTCGTAAAGTGGTTGAATATGATTTTCAGCGCTTGGCTTTTCTTCTACCAGGCAATGAATATGGTTAAAATGATTTAATGAATCCACAAAATCAGTTGCTCCGTAAAGCCTGTTTTTTAAACAGTAATTAAGTGCCTTGGTGATAATCTCAGGAGATTTATCCAGGCTGTGATCTTTGATTATCTTTAACTGATCCCGTATGTAGCGGGGTTTTCCCCGCCTTACCAGCCCTAGAAAATCATTGGCTTCTTGGGAATCATTAAGGAGCTGTGCCACTTCTTGCATATAGGATTCAATGCCCTTGTCCTTTTCTCTGCGGCAATCATTGCTCTTAATGAGTCGACCTTTTTCAAGGCATACGGGATAGCGGATAATCTCTAGCTCGTTATCGGGGTCTACAATAATTAATATCCCCTCATCTTCTTTGATAACAACCCTTCGGTCGGGTGCATAAGTTCCTAATGGTAGGGCATAACGGTTACCCTGATAGACGATGGTATTGTCTTTGCGAATTACTCTAGTTATAATCTTAGTAGTTGAAATATTTATCTTGTGGGGTACCGGGATGAGGTGTTGTTTTTCGAGGACGAACACTTCTGCCGGTATCTTTTTTGTTGTATTGTGAACTTTTCCATTACCGGTTCGCTCTAACCAGGCTAAACAATCTTCGTTCAGCTTTTCGAGGTTATGGAAGGTACGGTTCCTGGAAAAGTTCCTTTTTACAAATTTAACCACATTTTCAACCTTTCCCTTGGATTCTGGATCCGCTTTTCTGCACATGTAAATCTTGAATTTTCGGGTCTTTTGGTATTCTGCAAACTCTTTGGTAAGCAATAGATCCCCGCCGTTCTCGCTGACCAGTATAAGATGATCCTGATCGTATACAATTTCCTTAGTCATCCCTCCATAGTATTCAAATGCGTTTTCGTGAACCTTTATTAAATCTCGGGTTGTAAACGGGCGGTCCAGCCACTCCACATATTTATGCCGGGAGTGGGCTAGGACGAAGGATGCAAAGTACAGGGTTACCATCCTAGCAATGCTGCTACGTAGAGCAATTTGCCCAAAGTCCATCTGCATTTGCTGGCCGGCAGGTAATTCATCAACGGCTTCGTATTGACGTACGTACTTAACCTGGGGAATACCACACTCCTCTCGTAATTGTCTGACATAGTTTCTAACTGTTCCTTCGCTAACACCTCCATCAAGTTTTCTTTCCTGCAGCCAGTCGAGCACCTGTGCACTGCTCATATCCTGATATTGTATCAACCAGGATTTAATTAGCTCCCGATGCTTATCTAGTTTCTTGGTTCTGGTTTTTCGATTTTCTAAAATCTGTTCCATTTCTTCTGGAGTCATATCCAGATACTTATATACTGTAGTTCGAGATAGGTCTAGACGCCGGGATATCTGGCTTACGTTAAAATGCATTTCCTTTAAATCTTGGATTTCTAAATACATATTCCACCCTTCTGCTACGTTCATTTTCTTCCTCCTCTGCTATGATAAAAGCTGTTTTATTTCCAGCTCTATCATAGCTTTTTTGGAGGATTGTGGTAAATACTGTTCATTCTTATTTGTTGTTTTCTGTCCATTTTAGTTTATCAGTTACAAATGGTCGTGTACTTCCCGTTGAGTCAAGTGATTTTAAGCAAAAAAGCGCTATCTTTTTACCTGAAAAGGCTCGATATGATTATCTACTCAATTTGCCAGACGATGCTGATTGTGGGAAAGCAGTCAATGAAGCTATGGAGCTTATTGAGGCAGAGAGTACTCAATTGAAAGGAATACTACCTAAAACATATACTTCTTTTAGAAATGATTTGTTGAAAGAATTGTTGCGTATTTTCAACAATAGTGCATTAAACGAAATCAACGATGATATCCTTGGACGTATTTATGAGTATTTCTTAAATAAGTTTGCTTCAGCTATCGCATCGGATGATGGAGTTTTCTTTACACCTAAATCTTTAGTAAAGATGATTGTGAATATAATTGAGCCAACTCATGGGATAGTGTTGGATATAATCACTACGAAAATAATACAATTTAATTACCCTGTTTTGCAAGCTTCCTAAGGGGGTTAAGGCTTCTAAAAGGGGGTTAAGCTTTAAGACGGGATTGCCAGTGTCAGTCCAAAGGGTTTTTATAGAATAGCGTAAAAAATGGTGACTGCCAGTAACGGAGATATAAATTTCTCCAAATGGCGGTTTTTTTGTTGACATTTTATTGAATAACGCAATAAAATGTAATGAGTATTACAAGTAATGAGTATTACATCGGTAAGCGTCAAATAAATCGTGACGTGGCTTTAGCAGTACAAAAAGTTGTACAATCACGATGACAAGGTTGAAAAAGTTGAAAAAGTTTAAAAAGTAGGCCAACTAATTCAACACGAAAACGGAGTGATTGTATGGACACACAAAAGGTTACTGCGGAATACCGATTATTACACTGGATGAAAGTGATACAAGAACGGCAAAACAGCGGGCAAAACATTAAGGAATTCTGTGAGTCAACAGGGATAAGCAGAAACGCCTTCTTTTACTGGCAAAGGAAGCTGCGTAAGGCAGCATGTGCAGAGCTCGCAAAGCTAGAAAAGCCTGTTAACTATATTCCAGAAGGATGGATACAACTTGGCCAAGACCAAAAAGTAAAATCCACGCTGGATATTGAAGTGGGCGGATGTCGTATTACCGTGGATGAAAGTACTGATCCAGAACTATTAAAAAAAGTCTGCCGCGTATTGAGGGTGCTGTAATGAGATGGGGCCAAAAACCTGTATACCTATGCTGTGGATATACAGATATGAGGAAATCGATTAACGGCCTAATGACCCTGGTTAAAGAAAGCTTTTCCCTTGATCCGTTTTCGGAGGCGCTGTTTGTCTTTTGCAACCGGAATCGGGATAGGATAAAAATCCTGGAATGGGACGGCGATGGATTCTGGCTGTATTTCAAGCGCCTGGAACGTGGGCATTTTCGCTGGCCAGCAAAAGGAGATGCCGCTACTATGGTGCTTGATGCCAAAGAACTATCATACCTAATAGAAGGTGCGAAACTAGAGAAAAAGCTTAAGAGGAACGAAGTATTAGAGCGGCAAATTTCTTAAAATAGATATCATAAAAAGGGCTTAAAAGCCCATAAGATCTAGCTTTTTAGCAGTTTTTCTGGTATAATTTTCTTATGGAAACACAGGAAATTTCAGCAGAAAAACTGCTTGGTATAATTGAAGAAAAGGATCGTAAGATCGCTGAATTAGAGAAACAGTTAGAGTGGTTAATGTCACAAATTCGTCTAGCAAAGCATAAGCAATTTGGGACATCAAGCGAAAAAACTGATAGCTTGCAATTGTCTTTATTCAACGAAGCCGAATCACATGCGGATATGACCATACCGGAACCCAAAATTGCCGAAGTAAAAGCCCATTACCGCAAACGGACACGTCTAACAACTGACAAATTGCCGAAGGAATTACCTATTGAGATAATTGAACACCAGTTGTCGGCTGAAGAGTGTATATGCCCGGAATGCGGCAGCGATATGCATTCAATGGGAAAAGAAACCCGCGAAGAACTAAAGATAATTCCTGCCAAAGCCATAATTACTCGTCATGTGCAGCATGTTTATGCCTGCCGGAACTGTGAAGAGACTTCCGATCATGTTCCTATCGTTAAGGCAGATATGCCAGAACCCGTCATAAAAGGTGGATTCGCCGCACCTGAAACAATTGCCCATATAGCAGTGCAGAAATTTATGATGGCATCGCCACTGTACCGACAGGAGCAGGAGTGGAAACAAAATGGCATTCTGCTTTCCCGGCAGACTATGTCAAATTGGCTGATCAAAGCCAGTGAGGCCTGGCTAGAACCGATATATGAAGAGCTGAAGCGTAGATTATGTAAGCACGAAGTACTTCATGCAGATGAGACGACTATTCAGGTATTGAAAGAACCTGGGAAAGCGGCACAGTCAAAGAGTTACATGTGGCTGTACCGCACCAGCGGAGAGGCCAAACAGCAGATCGTACTTTATGACTATCAACCCGATAGAAAGCCTATACATCCGCAAACGTTTTTGAAAGATTTCAAAGGATATCTTCACGCGGACGGATATAGCGGGTATCACAAACTGCCCGAAAAAATTATAGTTGTTGGTTGCTGGAGCCACCTGCGACGAAAATTTTTTGATGCGCTGAAAACCCTGCCAAAGGACAAGCAAGCGGATTCCAATGCAGCAAGAGGAGTCAGCTATTGCGACAGACTGTTCTATTTCGAGAAACAGTTCGCTTTGTTGACCCCTGAAAATCGGCTTAAAGAGCGTGAAAGGCTGTCCAGGCCGCTGATAGATGAATTTTACAACTGGATTGAACACTTGAATGCCCTGCCCCAATACCCTTCTTGGCAAAGCAGCGTATTATGCGCAATCCCAGCGCAAATATCTTGAACGATATTTACTGGATGGGCGTCTGGAAATATCGAATAACCGGGCGGAGCGTAGCATCAGGCCTTTTGTTATCGGGCGTAGGAACTGGCTTTTCAGCAACACGCCGAACGGTGCGAGAGCCAGCGCAGTATATTATAGTCTTGTTGTGACCGCCAGGGAAAACGGCCTGAATCCATTTGAATATTTGGCGTGGATTTTCACTAATGCCCCTAACCTTGGAAACCTGGCTATGCCTCCACAATTGAGATTTGCTTCCCGGTAGTGCAGCATTACCCCAGAAGGTAATTATACCGGAGCCCAAGGAAACAAAACCTGAAAAATATGCCTGGGAGGAAGATTAATGAAGTTACATCGCATGGGGTGAGTGTATGAATGATAAAAAGTGGCTGGTTTTAAACTACGTGTTACCTAAAGAACAGTCGACCGTAAGGGTCAGTGTATGGAGAAAACTCAAAAAAAGCGGCTCTATCAGCATTGGTCAATCAATGTGGGCTCTCCCCGTTTCTGATGAGCACTTAGAAACTTTTCAGGTAATTTCAAATGAAATAACTGAAAAGAGCGGCAGTGCGTATATTGCTTATGCTGACTTCATTAATGCGGGAAGCAACGAAGAAATAGAGAGCCTATTTAACAAAGCACGTGACGATGAATATAAGGAATTTTTAGAAAAGTGTGATGACTTCTTCCGTGAAATTGAGAAGGAAACGGAAAGAAAAAATTTTACGTATATCGAGCTTGAGGAAAATGAAGACGAATACGACAAACTTGTGGAATGGTTAAAAAAATAACATCGAAAGACTTTTTTATGGCTCCGTTAAAAGAGCAGGCAACAGAGGGGTTGCGTAAATGTAAGCAATTGCTCGATCAGTTCAGCAAACAGATTTACAAATTAAATGAAGAAGAGTGAATGTGAGAGGTCTGAGAATATGAGTAATCAGGTTAAAAATCGTTTCACACCAGCTGTTGTAGTGATCATAATTTTTGGCATTATCAGCATGCTTGGTGATGTAGTATATGAATCAGCCAGAAGCGCTAACAGCCAGTACTTAAATCTGCTGGGTATCAGCGCCGCCAAGGTCGGCCTGGTATTCGGTATTGGGGAGTTCCTCGGGTATGCTTTAAGGCTCTTAGCGGGCGTCATGTCAGATAAAAGCGGCAGGCACTGGGTTTTTATGTTTGTCGGCTATGGCATGCTGCTTGTAGTCCCCTTTATAGGACTCACGATGAACTGGAACATTCTCGTGGTGCTGATATTAATGGAGAGAATCGGAAAAGCACTGCGAAATCCGGCTAAGGACACGGTTTTGTCAGGTGTTGCGGAAAATCAGGTCGGCGTCGGCTTTGCATTCGGCTTACAGGAGGCTCTGGACCAGATCGGGGCCTTTGCGGGGCCGCTCATATTTACAGTGATCTTTTATTTCACGGGCAAGAACGGCATTGCAGAGTATCAGTTAGGGTATCGGTCACTTATATTACCTTTTATCATTCTGATGTTATTCCTTTTCTATTCATATAGAAAGATTCAGCGCGATCATCTACTGCCCACAGTTGAGCAAAAAGACTTACATAAAGAACAACTCAAACCAGTCTTTTGGATTTATACAGCCTTTACGTTCTTTTGCACGTTGGGTTTTGTCAATTTCAGTACGGTTGGATACCACCTTAAGGCTAATAACTTGATGTCCGACGGCAATATCACCCTGTTATATTCGCTCGCCATGCTGGTCGATGCTGGTATGGCGCTGCTTGTCGGTAAAGCTTATGACCGGCTCAAGATAAAAACAGGAAAGAAAACCGGCGGTATCCTGGTATTGGCGGCGATTCCGTTTATTACACTGTTGCTGCCGGTTCTGACATTGAGCGACTCGACAACCCTCATAATTATCGGAATGATGATCTTCGGAATCATTATGGGTACTCATGAAACAATCATGCGCTCCGCCATTGCCGATATAACGCCGTTTCACAAGCGCGGCACCAGCTACGGTGTGTTCAATACAGCTTACGGATTAGCACTCCTGGGAGGGGCGGCATTGATGGGCCTGTTATACCGATTTGAACCAAACCGGACTGATTATTGCATTTACCTGCGTCGCAGAGTTGATTGCTATTATCCTCTATATCAAGATGAATCATATGGTCAAGAACAGCGATTAAGCGGAATATTGTCAAAGAAAGGAGTATAAGAGTTGGATTTTAAAGAAAAAGCAAAAATGATAAACAACTATATTCCTGCCCTTTTTTTGGCAATAAAGAGAAAGGATACGCCGTTAATTGCCAAGATTTTGGCGGGAATTACTGTAGGATACGCATTGTCACCGATTGATATAGTTCCTGATTTTGTGCCTGTGTTAGGGTATCTAGATGATATTATTATTCTACCATTGCTGATAATATGGACCGTAAAACTTATTCCTTCTGAAATATTGGAAGAATGTAAACTTGAAGCAGAAGGAATGTGGAAGGACGGTAAACCAAAAAAATGGTACTATACAATACCGATTATAGTCTTATACTTATTGATTATCTGGTGGATTGCATCAAAATTTATTAAGTAGATCTTAATGCTAAATTAAAGTAAGTTACGCTCACCATCTCAGTTTCAAACTGGTGGTGAGGAGCGTCTATTTTTCCGGCTTATGCCTGAATTTCCGTGCCGTCTTTAAAAGTGAACCGAACATCGTCTTTATCAGAAACAGTAGCGTAGTCCACAAGGCTGCACCACAGCTTTTCGTCAAAATCGGTAAGTAGGTTATCTTGTTTGCGGAGGGTATAGAGAAAGGTATTAATCGTACTGAGTCTTGTCTGCTTATCGGAGATTTCTTCGGTAACCGCAGTATGGCGAGCCTTGGCAAGGTCAAAGCGGTCAACCAGTCCGTTGTATCGCTCCTGGTATTCTCCTTGGTCAAGAGCGAAGTGTGCGTTCTCACCGATGGCTTGTTGTATCATCCCAGCCACAACCTCGAGCTCGTTTTGCAGTTCAGCTTGCTCCTTTTCCAGGTCAGCAGTGTCAAAAACCGTAGACTTTATAAGTTCAAAGTTTCCGAGGATTTCTTCCCTTTCGGAGAGTAGCTTATTGACTGCTGATATGAAGAGCGTCATGATTGTTTCTTCGTCAAGGTGCGGTGTCCGGCAGCGATTGTCATCTTCATATTTGTGGTTGCATTGGTAAATGGTGCGGCGGTATTTGCTGGTGGAGTGCCATACCTTTGAGCCATACCAAGAGCCGCACTGGCCGCATTTTATCCTGCTTGAAAATATGCTAACTCCGCTTCTGCGGTTAGGACCAGGATTGCGGTTCTCCAATTCAATCTGAACCATATGTAACTGATAAACTAAAATGGACAGAAAACAACAAATAAGAATGAACAGTATTTACCACAATCCTCCAAAAAAGCTATGATAGAGCTGGAAATAAAACAGCTTTTATCATAGCAGAGGAGGAAGAAATGAACATATTAGAAGGGTGGAATATGTATTTAGATATCCAGGATCTAAAGAAGAAGCATTTTAACGTAAGCCAGATATCAAGGCGGTTAGATCTATCTCGAACTACAGTATATAAGTATCTGGATATAAGTCCAGAAGAAATGGAACAGATTTTAGAAAAACGAAAAACCAGGAGCAAGAAATTAGATAAGCATCGAGAGCTAATTAAATCCTGGTTGATACAATATCAGGATATGACCAGTGCACAGGTGTTTGACTGGCTGCAAGAAAGAAAACTTGATGGAGGTGTTAGCGAAGGAACAGTTAGAAATTATGTCAGACAATTAAGAGAGGAGTGTGGTATTCCCCAAGTTAAGTACGTGCGTCAATACGAAGCCATTGATGAATTACCTGCCGGACAGCAAATGCAGATGGACTTTGGACAAATCGGCCTACGTAGTAGCATTGGTAGAATAGTAACTCTTTACTTTGTGACCTTCGTACTGGCCCACTCCCGGCATAAATATGTGGAGTGGCTGGATCGTCCGTTTACAACTCGAGATTTAATAAATGCCCATGAAAACGCATTTGAATACTATGGAGGGATGACTAAGGAAATTGTATACGATCAGGACCATCTAATATTGGTCAGCGAGAATGCTGGAGATCTGTTACTTACCAAAGAGTTTGCAGATTACCATAAGAACCGAAAATTCAAGATTTACATGTGTAAAAAAGCAGATCCGGAAACAAAAGGAAAGGTTGAAAATGTGGTGAAATTTGTAAAAAGGAACTTTGCCAGGAACCGTACCTTCCATAACCTCGAAAAGCTGAACGAAGATTGTTTAGCCTGGTTAGAGCGAACCGGTAATGGAAAAGTTCACAATACAACAAAAAAGATACCGGCTGAAGTGTTTGCCCTAGAAAAACAACACCTCATCCCGGTACCCCACAAGATAAATTTTTCAACTACTAAGATTATAACCAGAGTGATCCGTAAAGACAATACCATAACCTATCAAGGAAATCGTTACGCACTACCGCTGGGAAGTTATGAACCAGATCGCAAGGTTACTGTACATGAAGATGAGGGTATGCTAATAATTTCAAATGAAGAAACCCAGCAAGAGATTATTCGTTATCCCTTATGCATAGAAAAAGGGCGCCTCATCAAGAGCAGTGACTGCCGGAGAGAAAAAGATAAAGGAATTGAAGCCTATCTGAAAGAAGTGGTTCAGATTCTAAATGACTCCCCGGAAGCAAGCAGCTTTCTAAACCAGGTGCGGCAGGACAAACCCCGCTACATAAGGGACCAGTTAAAAATCATTAAAGATCATAGTAAAGATAAATCCCCTGAACTAATTAAGCAGGCCCTGAATTATTGCTTAAAAAATCATCTTTATGGAGCAACGGATTTTGTTGATACATTAAATTATTTTGCCAGCATTAATTGTCCGGCAGAGGGAAAACGAAATATTGAAAATACCCTTCAGCCACTTCATGAGAATAACCGTTCTGTTTTTAAGACCCGGGTAGAAGTGCGGGATATGGGTATATATATAAAAGAATTACAGGGAGTGAATCAATGTCAGTAGAACTTGAGCAGCTTAAAAACTACATGAAGCGCTTAAAAATAACGGAAGCCGCTGCAGTGGTAGATGAGATGTTAATGGATGCCCAGGTGAAGGAACCCAGTTATCAATCATTCCTGATGAACCTGATGCAGCATGAGATTGGTAAACGAGAAGAAAAACAATTAGGGAGGCTCTACAAATTAGCTGCCTTCCCCGAACATAAGACCTTAGATGATTTTGATTTGTCTGAGCAGCAGTCTCTAAGCAAAAAGCAATTAAAACAGCTACAAGAGCTTATCTGGCTGGAACAGGCCTACAATCTGATTCTGCTAGGCCCTCCTGGAGTTGGGAAAACATGTTTATCCATTGGCCTGGGGATTGAAGCCATAAGCCGAGGTTACCGTGTAACTTTTATTCAGATGGATGAACTGATCCGTCTTCTGAAAACCGAAGAAATCAGCCGCAACTCCAGGGCAAAGGTTAAAAGAATGGTCGGTTCTGACTTGGTGATTATTGATGACTTAATGTTCATGGCTATTGACCGCCACGAGGCTAACCTCTTTTTTCAACTAATCAACAAGCTCTATGCCCAGACCTCAATTATCATTACCTCCAACAAAGGTCCAGAAGACTGGGGCGACATCCTGGGTGATCCGGCGATTACCACTGCTATTCTGGATCGCTTAATTCACAAGAGCGAGGTCATCCATCTAACCGGTGACAGCTATCGTATGAAGCACCGCCAAACCATTTTTGGCAATAATTAGGTGTTCAAAGTTATTTATCATTTTTTGTTCATTTTTACTTGACGGTTACAGGGGGCCATAATTATGCTAATATCAGATGTAGTACAAGGTCAAAAGTATTACTCATTACTAGCAGAATTCGCAAGCGGTTTCGTCTATAATAGTTCGACGCGAAATGCCATTAACCGAATTTATAACCAGAACCAATACTTCTATTATGAAAAAGCTATCGCATCTCCTGCTTACAACGATTACGTCATTAACATGTCCGATGTTAAACAAGCCTTATATGCGAGACGAGCGCTTGGTGTATTAATATGTGCCGAAGAAGATAAAAACATTGAGAAAAAGCTAATCGACATTGCAAGACGATATTATCCTAGTTTGTATAGACTTGCAAAACATGCTGATGATAAACATCTCACATGTATATCAGATGTTGTCTTTAACCTCAGTAAACCAAATTTTAGAGCTAATACTAATATTATGTGTTACCTTATTATAAAAATGTACTCACCAGGCAAAATACCACTGAACCTCTATTCAATACTGAAAGATCATCTCGGGAATCTGTCCAACGGGTCTTTTAATAAATATGGATATATGGAACCCTATATGGATAACCTGGCTCAAATTAAAAAGACCTTAAAAAACCAAATTGGTCAATTAAAAGGATTTGAGGATGCTTATACAAGCGAGTTACCAGATATTAGGCAAGCTATAGGTGCAATAGCATGGTCATTTGAATTTGAGGAAATAAATGGCATTCAGCTACTTTCCGAGCTCATTCTTAATGAAACCCAAATAGACGAAATCATAGTTTCTTATCTACTTTGCGATAAGAGCCTTGGTTTTGAGGATATCAAACCCACTATAGTATATTCTATTATCATAAAGTCATTGCTCATACGATATAAAGAAAGCAGAGAATTGTTTTTTAAGATTAATCAAGAGACTCAATACATGGCCATGCAGAGACTTGAACAACAAAACACCCTTTTAAGAGAAAAGAACCAAGGTTTGCAAAAAGAAGCTGCTGACTATAAAGAACGATATCTTAATCTTAGGAAGGATTTTGAGAAACTGCAGGAACAAAATACTGCCAAGGTTAGAAAGCAATACTCTACTGATCTTGCAGAAACCAGGGCTCAAGTAATAGCTTTGGAGTTGGAATTGGAAAAAGAAAAATCGTACAGACAAGAACTCTATAATCTTCGCAGCTTAATGTTCAGTATAGAGCATGAAGATAGGGATTTCACCCTGTCCCCAAATAAATCCTTAAATGACTATGCTGATAAAAGGATATTTATCTTAGGGGGAACTCCCGACTGGAGACAACGGATGTCAAAAGCCTATACAAATGTCAGTTGTGTGGATGGATTTAGCGAAAATATCAACTTAAACTTATTTGGCAACGTAGATTACATATTTTTCTTTTATAAGTTCATGGGTCATCCAGTGTACTACAAGGTAATTGACTATATTAGAATTAATAGAATCCCTTTTGGGTACATTAGCCGAACAAACCCTGAACTTGCCGAAGCTGAGATGATACACTGGATCGAAAACAGTTAATACTAAGTACCGATAATTCGAGGTTGTTCTTCCCACTCTATGTCCTCACTTGTTTTGCCGCTCTACACAACACCCCAACCATTAATCTTAACTATGATACTTACTTTCATTTAAAAGTATACTACCAACCTGGATATAAGAATCTGTTCTTCGGATGACTTCAACTACAGCTAATCTGGCCCGCCGAAGGTTTAGTAAATGATGTTAAGGCAGTAAAGCAATTAATGAACTATGCAATTCAACCTTCTCCTTATACAAAACAGATCTGAATGGAAATACTGTGGTCACAACGGAATCGATAATTTAATATCGGATCGGTGCTCCAAATGACATATTATCGTAATAATAGACTTATTGAGTTTAAATTAAAGGTATGTTAAAAACATCCCTTCAACAAGCTTTTAGTATATAATGGCAGCAATGTATTTTGTGCAATAATTGAGACTTTTGCATAATAGCAAAAATCACGTTCTTTGAAACTACAATATGGTATTAGAGCATAAAAACCAGTTGAATTTTGGTTAATTATGCCTTTAGTATCAACAAGGTTACTGGATTTATCTTAAAATGAACAGATTGACCCCTTTCCTTTAAAAACCTTAATATCTGCTTACTTTATGCAGCTATATCTTCAGATGATTTGGCTTTGTTTACCGCAACAACCGAAGCAATCATGGTAATAACACTCAGGTATGCATGGGTTTTAACCTTTTTAATACCTCGTACATTAAGTCCGGTTTCAAGTCCCAGATGCTCCTTTAAGCGCCCAAAACATCGCTCTACACTGGTTCTTTTGTTGTATAGCAGCTTCCAGTTTGAAGTTCCTCGATGGGGCACTGTGAATAACCTGGAATCTTGTCTGGCTCTGGTTTTAACAACCATCCCATAGTTGCTGTCTGAGCACCAGGAGGAACCAAAAGGACAATCACATTTGCCCATAACATGAGGGCAGCGGAATTTGTTAACCCCGTTGCTGCCACCCCAATAAATCATGCGATAGCCCGCTGAACATATAGGGGTCGCATCCCAATCCAGACCTTCCGGGGGTTCTTTGGCTCCGCGATGGTTTAACGGTATGATTGCCTGTGCCATGTAATCCTTACGGATTAGTTCGTATATTGACTTTTGATCATAACCGGCATCCATGAGATAATACTGGGGTTTACTGTTCAAGTTATTACTGCATTCTTCAAGGATATTTTCGGCCATTATACCATCGTTGGTACTGGCTGGGGTTATGCTCAATGCTACTGGCAATTCGGATTTAACGTCAGTAGCGATATGCAGTTTGTAGCCAAACCAGGTTATCTGGTTACCATTAGTATCTAGCTTGCTGCCCCAGTTAGCTGACTGGCCATCGTCTTTAATATTTTTACGTGGAACTGACTTCTCATTGGCATCTACTTTAGAAGCATCTATGGCAATAGAACTGGTATCAAGAAGCCCCATTGATTCTGCTGTTTTTACCTGTTTCTTAAACAGTTCACCAAGTACTTCTGATTGAGTTAACTGTTCATAGAAACGACTAAATGTAGCAATACTGGGCACTTTGCCAAAAACATCAAAGCCGCAGTTGTATCTGAGCACCGGATCATGAGTAAGACGCTCCACTAATTCAGTAAATGTAGCCATATTGTAAACTCGCATAGCAATTAATGCTTTGAATTTGTGCTCAACCAAGTACCCAGTTGGCCCTCGATGTTGTTCATTTTCCTTAGAAAGAGTAGTAATAACGTCATCAAAATCGAGGGTGGTTAAAATTATCTCTAAACGTGACCGGGGCTGCAAATTTATTGCATCCTCAAAGGAAAATACGTATCCTTGCCGAATATTCAAAGTGACTTCCCCTTTCGTTTTTGTTTGGGTTTTTGGATTAGTCACCTAATAAATTCGGCAAAAACAGGGGTGAAGTCCTTTTTTTGCCCCCTAAAAAGCCCATTATTTCTTGGGCTAACTATTATGCAAAAGTCTCAATTATCTGAGCCATGCTGTGTTTAAAAAAATATTTTTTGAGGCAAAGAAAAATAATATCCCGGTAGGCTATCTGAAAAGAATTAATTGTCAGGAATGTTTTCAGGACATACAAAAGGGAGTTAAAATTTAATTCCCAATTCGCTGGAAATAGTTTTTATCCCCGAGATTTCGGGCTATAATAGTATTATGAAAGACATAATAATTCCCAGTATTTACCGCCCGTTACTGCAATAAAGACTTCGTTTTCTACACAACGAGCCACATAGGTAGCCAGTTTCACTCCTTTTTCATTGTCAAAGGTCTTTATGCCCTTGATCAGGCCTATGGTGCCAATCGATATCAGATCCTCCATATCTTCGCCGGTACTCTCGTATTTCCTTACCACATGGGCAACCAAGCGCAGGTTGCGTTCCACCAGTACATTGCGAGCCTCTTCACTGCCTTCCCTCAATTCCTTAAGATAGCGTTTCTCCTCGGCTTCGCTCAAGGGTTGAGGGAAAACCTGGTTATTGAGATAGGCAAAGAGAAACAGGCTGCCTTTAACTACCGCTGCAACGGCCAAGAACCACCCCAGGAAGGACACTAAAACACCTCCTGTCATTATCGGCCCCTAAAAAAGAGAGCGCTTTACACTATATGCAAGCGCTCGCCTTAATGTGACCCTTTTTTACATGTAAATTTTGGAGGTGAGGTCCTATGACCACCAGCTTTTCAGGGGGAAAACGGAGATGGTAGCTTTGGCCCGGTACCAGCACTTGCTCGCTGATTTTAGGCAGGTGCACTTTGACCTGGACCTGATCCTGAAGTCGAAAAACACATTTGAAAAAGGAAAGCTCCTCAGTGCAGCTGAGCAGTTCTGCCCCTAGGCAGTTATCCTCCTGACTATCAGCCACTTGAATGTATTCAGGCCGTATGGCTATCGATATTTCCTGGTTTACCTCCAGGCCACCCGGGTAATCCATATACAAATGCAAATGTCCGGTATCCAGTTGGACTTCCAGGCGGCAGCCTTCAATTTTGCTTACTATGCCGCTAAAAATATTATCCATTCCTGTCATGCGGGCCACCTTTTTATTAACGGGACGCTCAATTATGGAGCGGCACTCGCCCCATTGCAGCAAAGCACCATTATCATAAACTGCCATTTTACTGCTTAAACGATAGGCTTCTGCCAGGTTATGGGTAACAAAAAGCACATGTCCCTGAAAATCCTCCTGTAGTTCCAGCAGTTCTGCTTCCAGCCGTTCCTTGACCTGGGTATCCAAAGCTGAAAATGGCTCATCCAACAACAATACTTTGGGTTCCGGTGCCAGGGCCCGGGCCAAAGCAACCCTTTGCTGCTGTCCTCCTGACAAGTCGGCAGGGTAACGATGCCCTAAACCATGGAGTCTCATCTTTCTTAGCAGCTTCTGTACCCGTTCGTCTCTTTCAGCAGGCGGCAAGTGTCTGATCCCGAAGGCTATGTTTTCGCAAACCGTGAGGTGGGGAAAGAGGGCATAATTTTGGAAAAGAAAAGCGATTTTTCGTTCCTGGGCCGGCAGGTTAACCCCTTGCTCACTATGGAACAAGACTCGCTCATCCAAGATGATCGAGCCCTGGTCTGGTGCCATCAGTCCGGCTATACACTTCAAAGTCATGGTCTTGCCGCAGCCGGAGGGGCCCAGGACAGCC
>JBMNGN010000004.1:0-642522 GCA_050949865.1 Syntrophomonadaceae bacterium | reverse complement strand
AACGTACCCCTGGGAGAGAAAGCCCGTAGATCGGCAGCAAGTGTTATCACGCCTGAGGTAATTAATTTCATAAAATCCTGTTTTGAGGAGGATGCCCAAAGCCCAAATTCTAAGCAAATACATACTGCGCAGAGAATTTACCAACGTTTATGTGAGGAAAAAGGATTTACTGGAGGAGCATCCACTATTCGCCGCGCTGTTCGAGAGCTCCGGGAGAAGCAACCCAAGGTCTTTGTACCCCTGTCCTTTGACCCCGGCGAAGCCATTCAAGTTGACTGGGGACAGGCCACAATCATTCTAAACGGAGTAAAAACCCAAGCCCACATGTTTTGTATGCGGCTATGCCATAGCATCGCTCCATTTGTCATAGTCTACCCCACTGAGCGGGAAGAGTCCTTTTTGGAGGCGCATATCAAAGGCTTCAATTTTTTCGGTGGAGTAGGTCCTATCTAGCCCCCTAACTCATTTGGACAAGTAGTCTTAAATTAGTAAAATATTGTGGGAGGGAGATCCAAATGAGTACACGGAGACGCCATTCAATGGAAACAAAGCTGAAGGTTGTAAAAGAGGTACTAGAAACCGGTAACGCATCGCTTGTCGCCAGAAGGTATGATCTGTCATCAAGTATGGTGAGCAAATGGGTAAGAAAGTACAAACAATATGGAGATGCAGCATTCAATGAGGGTAGTAAACGTAATGGTCAATTAACTGAATATACCGATAAGGATTACCGGAAACTTGAAAATGAAAATGAACGTCTCAAGAAGATTTTGGGGGAAAAGGAATTAGAAGTAGCGATACTGCGTGATCTTTTAAAAAAGTAAAACCTTCAGTGGCAGATAAAGTAGCCATAGCCCATAAGTGGATCTGCCGGGGTTACAAAGTTACCCAGGTAGTCCGCATAGTGGGAATCAGCCGTTCTTGTTACTACTACCACATCAAATACCGGCGTCAAAGGGTAAACTTTGGCGGCAGACCTATACCCGGATATTCCTTGGATAGAAGAGGCCATCGTATAAGCGATGAGCAGATAAAGGAATGGCTGTGTGAGGCCATTGAGGGTGACTGTTACAATTATGGCTACATAAAGTTGACAGCATGGTTGCGCAGAAAATATAGGCTTACTATTAACGAAAAGAAAGTGTACCGTCTTTGTAAAGAGCTGGGACTCTTAAAACCGCAGCGCCGCCTGAAACGTAACCACCACCCCCGCCGTCTGGCCAAGAAACGGGAAGTTACAGCACCAAACCAACTCTGGGAGATTGATGTTAAGTATGGCTATATAGCTGGAGAAGATCGCTTTTTATTTATCATGAGTATTATAGATGTCTGTGATCGCATGATTATTGATTATCATACCGGATTAAGTTGTACCGGTCGTGATGCTGCATATATCTTAACCCAGGCATTTAACAAGCGTTCTCCTGAAGGGGAATTAACGGTTCGTACAGATAACGGCCCCCAGTTTATCAGCATGGCCTTTGAAATGGCCTGTGAGAAGCTCTCGGTGAAGCACGAGCGTATTCCTAACAGTTCACCAAACAGCAATGCTCATATTGAGTCATTTCATAGCATTTTGGAAGAGGACTGTCTCAGATTACACGAGTTTGAAAGCTTTGCAGAAGCATATCAGGTTATTACAGAATTTATGATTCCACTGCAAAAACAGGTTGTTTAACCCCTATGGGGGTTTTCAATAGTAAAAATTGTCTTGAGCAGATAGCTCAAAAAGTTCTTTTTCAACTGAAGATCGCTAATTTAGACCTCCATTACTATGGTTTTGTGTTCGTTAACCTAAATTTGGGCATAATATCCCTGCTTTTGGCCTTTTCGGCTTCCTTAGCTTGCCCAGAGCCATCCGGGAAAACTGCTTAATATTTCGGGCTATAATTTTGTAAGCAGTGACCAAGTAAGTTTTTAGCACGCCACGTGTGTAAAGGTTATTCAGATCTTCCCCTCTTTTTAGAGCGGAGTTGGTTGCTTCGATTCCAGCACGATAACTGGTGTTTTCACGTCTGACCGCAATATTGTGTATTTGATCTCTAACCCGGTCAGCCTGGATGGTTTTTAAACTAACCCGTAATATCCGGTCTTTCTTCTGGGTCTTTACTGGACATATATCAAAATTCGGGCATCCTTGGCAATCCTCGTGTTTGAAGTGGCAACTGCTAGTCTTGGAACCGGGATTGAAATCGCTTCTAAATGGGATCTTGCCCTGGGGACAACTGATTATTTTCATATCATCATCAAACTTAAAACTGGTTGTGGAAAGTTTATCTGATGGAGCCTTACGTCCGGTCATATCTGTATAGTGTAGGTTAACCTCTAGCTCATCTGCCATTTCTATGACCTCTTGGCCGTAGTAACCTCCATCTAAGTAGATGTCCTTTACATCCGTCCTTTGTTTGATGATGGGTATGCGCTCCTTAGCCATCTCTACATCGCTGATGTTATTGGGTTGTACTGAAAAGTCGGTAATCACCTGAATCGGGTTTTCTTTGCTACTGGTTTCGCTCACGTTTAAAACGTAGCCGCTATGGTTCTTACCCGCTTTGTTACGGAAGGTAGCGTCACTATCATAAGCTGATTGCAGGGAACCGCTTTCAATTTCACTACTGGGCTTGGCGAGCCATATTCCCTTAGATTCATCGAAGGCAGCCTGTTCGCCTAGAAAACGCTTAAGCAGAACCATTTCTCGTTTTGAAGCAAGGTTACGATCCTTATTTGCCAAGTTATCTACCTCTTGCATGAGGTTAAGGACTTTCTGGAACCTGCTTTCCAGTTCCTGATTTCTAGTTCTGTATAGTAAATCAGTTCTGAAGCTATCTCTTAACACTTGTTTGAGATTATCGGAAAGCATGTTAGAAGCAATGCCTCTTACCGCTTGAACCAATACATCCAGGGCTAACGAGAGTCTACCGGCTTTCTTGATATTGGGAGAAATCAAGGTAGAATCCATACGCTGGTCATCGGTTTTTATCCCGGCTTGTTCGATAAAATTCTTGGTTAGGATTTCAAACTGTTGGAAAATCACTTCATCTTGCTCGGGATACTCTAATATGTGCCTATAAACTCTTTCTCTGAATTCGTAAAGGGTACGTTCAGCCAGGTAAACCTCACCCAGGTTTCTTATACCTAGGGCATAATTGACCTGGAAGTTAAAGTAGAACTGCTCGATTAATTCTTGATCAGTATAACCAAACATGTTTTTGATAATCTCTAATGACATCAGTATATTAACTGGAACATTGGGTCTGCCGGTATCAAGACAATACATGGGGGCAAACAGATCTTCGTTGATTTTACAAAAAACATGTTCATAGAAAACTGGTGCCCAGGTTTTGTTTAGTAGTTTGGCTACACTTGGTCTCATGGACTGGTAATGGCTAAAAAGTTCATCTTGATAGTGACTATCGTTTTTACGGAACATACTGCAAAACCACCCTAAAGTTAGTTTATCTTTTGTTCGCTTTAAATATCTAACTATTACTTCGATATTCACAGTGGTTTATCCTGCTGTTTTACAATATTTTTGGGGTTTTTGCAGTGGAATCAATTTATGAATTACTACAATGAAGTGAGGCTTCATTCAAGCATTGGTTATCGCCCACCGTTAGAGTACCATAACGAAATAATGAGCAAACCTGAGAATGTCTTAAAAATTAGTGCATAGTGTCCATAGTTAGGGGGTCAGCGCGGGTCGTAACCTGATCTATGACAACTTGAGAACGGCGGTTAAAGAAGGATGGGGCAAAGCTGCTCGAGAGCAAGACAAATTCGCAGCATTTAGAGCCCATTATGCATACCGGCCTCTGTTCTGCAATCCGGGTGAAGGTCATGAGAAAGGATTAGTTGAAAACCTAGTCGGCTATGCAAGAAGAAATTTTCTAGTTCCCATTCCTCAAGTAACTAGCTTTGAGGACCTCAACCAACTCCTGGAACAACGATGCACTCGATACATTGAACACCACCATGTTAGAGGACGGGACATGAGTGTAAAAGAGGCCTTTGCACTTGAAAAGAGGACACTCCTGGCACTGCCCGTAAAACCCTATGAAGCAAGAAAAACAGCGGAGGTCAGAGTAGACTACTTTTCCACCGCTCGCTTCGAAACCAACTGTTATTCGGTACCTGTCAAATTCGCAGGTAAAAAAGTAACTGTAAAAGCCAGCGGTTTAGAGGTTAAGATTTATTACCGGGGAGAAGAAATTGGATCCCATTCACGCTGCTATCTAAAACACAAGACAATTTATCAATTAAAGCATTACCTCCCTTTGATTGAACAACGTCCTCGGTCGGTATTTCATGCCAGGCCGGTAAAGGAGGCAAACATACCTGAACAAATATATGCTTATGCTAATAGGCTGCCAAACCCTGATAAGGCTATGGTAAGACTACTGCGTTTAACGATTGATCACGGAGTCGACGCTGTATTAAATGCCATAAAGGGAGCCCAGGCCAAGCAGCATTACTCTATCGATGTTCTTCAATTTAACTTAAAACGACACGGAAAGGTTACCCAGTTACCCATTAAGGGGCCAACCGTTAATCCTGTCGATATTAGTGCCTATGATCAGCTTATCAAAGGGGGTGTAGTCTGTGAACCCCGAACAGGAAGTCATTAAGCTTTATGCTAAACAGCTGAAGCTTGCAACTTTGGTTAATATCGATGAACTTATCCGTCAGGCTGAAGAGAATAGTCAGGGATATGCCACATTTCTAAGTGAAGTATTAAAGCGGGAGATTAATCAACGAGAGGAGAATAGACAAAGGCGACAAGTGCGTCAGGCCAGGTTTCCCTTGGCAAAGTCCATCGATACCTTAGAACTTAATCGCTTTGAAAAAGTAGAAGAAGCTGTCATATGGCAACTAGCTACCGGTGATTTTGTTAAGCACCGGGAAAATGTCATCATGATAGGTAACCCAGGTAATGGCAAAACCCATTTGGCAATAGGCCTTGGCCGAAGGATGTGTGGCCTTGGCTTTAAGGTTAGATTTTACAATGCAGGTAATCTAGTAGCCGAGCTGACCGAAGCTCAACATGCCCGATCCTTGCTTAAGCTTGAGAAAAGCCTAACTAAGCTAGACCTGCTGATTCTGGATGAGCTTTCTTACTTAAGTTTTACACGTGATCAATCTGAACTTCTGTTTCACGTCTTGTCGGAGCGAAATGAACGAGGGAGTGTGATAATAACAACCAATTTAGAGTTCTCGCGATGGACAGAAATTTTCCCTGATACTATGTTAACCGCAGCTCTCATTGATCGATTAACTCACCGAGCTTATATCCTAGATATGAACGGTCCATCTTATCGGCTAGAGCAAAGAATGAAGCAATGAAACCCAAAAAAAATGGGAAAGGTGGTGAGAATTAGACACGACAATCTATTATAACTGGACCCGTTGTGAGCAAGTGGCTCACTTTTAAATGAGCACAAGTGGCTCAGTTTTTAATGAGCAGGGTGGTTCACTTTTTAGTTGACATTCGCAGCTAAAACCCGGACAAAGGCTGCTGGACATCGGCAGTGGCTGGGGAGGGCTTATCATACGAGCCGCACAGCAATACGGAGTACAAGCTACCGGTATTACCGTTAGTACAGAACAGTTTGAAAAAACCCGGCAACGGATCGACAGCCTGCAGCTCAGTCACCTGGTAAATGTACAATGCATGGACTACCGAGAAATAGCAGCTACCGGCGCCAGATTTGACCGGGTGGTTAGTATAGGCATGTTCGAGCATGTAGGACAGGCCGGTATGAGGGTTTATATGAAGGCAGTTCAAGACCTGCTAACCAACGGCGGATTATCACTCCTGCATACGATTACCCATACCACTGAAGGTCCCGTAAATCCCTGGATTGAAAAGTACATATTCCCGGGGGGCTATATTCCCTCGCTTCGGGAAACTATCTGGCTGCTGCCTGAATATGATTTTCACCTGCTGGATGTTGAATGCCTGCGCATGCATTATGCTATGACTCTGGATCGCTGGGCAAATAATTTTGAAAAAAATATTGGTCAGGTTAGAGAAAAGTATGGTGAGAAATTTGTCCGCATGTGGCGCATGTACCTGCAATCCTGCGCCGCGTCGTTCAGATACAGCGGTCTTTCCATTCACCAGATCCTCTTTTCTAAAAATTTGGTCAATGATCTTGCGCTGACTCGTTAAACCCAGCAAAGAGCGAGTTTTACAGGTTCAACCTTACCCCATTCTTCTTCAGCCACTCCCGCCTGTTTTTGTAGTCAGGCAGTATAGAAGCAAGCAGGTTCCAGAACTCCCTGGAATGGTTATGGTGTTTAAGGTGACATAGCTCGTGTACTATGATATAGTCCAGAACCGGAGAGGGAGCCATCACTGCCCTCCAATTAAAGTTCAGGTTGCCTCTGGAGCTGCAGCTGCCCCATCTTTTCTTCTGTTCTTTGACTGTAATCCTGGCTGGCTGAACTCCCACCTTGGGCTGATAGTATTTAATGCGTTCATTGATCTGTTCCCTGGCCTTTTTGCGATACCAATTTAGCATGGCCTTTTTTATAGGTTCTTCTTCCCTGCTGGGGGTAGCAACCATAAATTTACCCTGGTATAGCTTTACCCTGGGCTTTCTCATTTTTGTATCCATTATCAGCTGAAGGGAGTAATTCCTGCCCAAGTACATGAATGATTCCCCGTTAACGAATTCCTTTTTTACTGCTATGGTTTTAACATTCTTTACCTCGTACAGCTTCTGTACTATCCACCTGGCTTTACTTTTCACTCTATTGATTATTTCATCTTCAGATAAGCCCAGTGGAGCTTTAACGCTTACTCTCCCTGGTGCTTCCACTGATATAGCAATGGTTTTTCTCCTGCTGTATGAAAGCTCAAAATCTATAGTGGTATCTCCATATTGAAAAGATAAATGCATGGTATTCTCCTTAATAAATTACTGCGTAATGTTTCTTAGCCAGCTGCAGCAGAGGCTGTACCAACTGCTTTCTTTTTTCCAGGTTGATTTGTTTGAAGTATTTTTTAGTCAGCATTAATAATATGGCTCTTTCTATATCCTGGGTCTTGGTGGGATTGGTGGTCCAGTCAATTACATAATTTTCTTTCACGATACCAGCCACATCCAGGGCGATATCTTTAGCCAGATCAATAATATCCTGGGTAATATATTCCGCTCCTGCCTCGGCTGCTATCCCTTCCTGTTTTTCCTCAGGCTCCAGCAGGTGCTTCTTTACTATTTCAAAGAAGGCAAATTCTTCTTTATTATCAAATCCCAGGGCCTGAGCCAGGTCCTCCTCCCCGGTTCGGACTTCCTTATTCATAAATTCTTCTAGGCGTTTTTTGCGTTCTATCCAATTGTTTTCGGTTTCATCCAGTATTTTCTGGAGTTTCTCTAAAAGGCTGGTATAATAAGCCGGATTTTCATCTATTTTTACCTGGATAACGTGTTTTATAGCATGTTCCATAGCAGAGGCCTGAGCTTCATCAGATTTAAGGCTCTTTAATTTGCCTGCAAAATCCTTATCAAATAGGGTGATAGGCTTAATCCACTGCTTAACTCCTCTGGATTCCAGGTGATCCGATATAATCTTTTTGACCTTCTGCCCACAATCTGATATATCCAGGTCTTTTTCGGGCTCAAATCTAGCTTTGGCAGCAGCTCGGATATATGAAAGCCACCTTAAGTCATTGATATTTTCCGTTGGCACATGGTTCGGCAGTATCTGTTCCATGCAGGAAGCAAATCTTTTATAGGCCAGCTCAAATTCAGCTCTTTTGTCTTCTGCTTTAATCTTATTGACCAATGCATCCAGATCATTTTTATCAGTGCCATTAAATATAGCCATCACTGCTTCCCTATAGCTCAGCATCTGGTGGTAAACTTCATCCATGGATCTCATAGGAGTTCCCAATTCTTCTTTATTGAATATGGCCAGGGCTTCCTCCAGAAAATTGGATACTCCATAATAGTCCACCACATAACCGCATTTCTTATTTTCTCCGCAGGTTCTATTCACCCTGGCTATGGCCTGTATGAGAGCATGTTCTTTTAATGGCCTGTCTAGATACATGACCTGTTCTACCGGGGCATCAAAGCCTGTCAAGAGCATATCTTTTACTATAAGGAAAGCCAGCTTATCCTTGGATAAGGGCTGTAAGAAACGCTTTATAAGCTTTTCCTGTTCTGCCTTGGTGGTATGGTGTGCTTTGAGATGAGGTTCATCGTTGAGGTTGCCCGAAAAGATGATTCTGGCTTCCAATTCATCGCCTACGATATCCTTCATATATTTGTTCAGGGCATTATAATATTTGACGCAGGCTTCCCGGGACACACAGACTACCTGGGCTTTAAACCCTTCGGGGTATACTTGCTTTTTGTAGTGGTCTAGTAAATCCTGGGCGATTTTATCTATCCGGTCATCTGATTCTACAATGGCCTGTTTGTTGGCGTATTTCTGTTTAATGGCTTCCTTTTCTTCCTCCGTCTTGTCTTCAAAGGCCTGCTCAAATAGTTCTTCCAGAGTATCTGCTTTTATCTGCAGCTCAGGTCTTCTGCCTTCATAGATAATAGGTACTGTAGCCCCGTCATCAACTGCCTGCTGGATTGAGTACTGGTCTATATAGGCTCCAAACTCCCTGGGGGTTGATTTGTCTTCCCTGTCTATGGGTGTACCGGTAAAACCGATGAAAGCAGCATGGGGCAGAGCATTCCTCATATTCATAGCCATGGTCCTATACTGGCTCCTGTGGGCTTCATCCGCTAATACTATTACATTGGATTTGGTGGTTAATACCGGAAAAGGCTTTTCATATTGAAGGGCTGACTTTTGCTCGGAGTCACTCAGTATTTCTTTTTCTTCTTTTTCACTGGCAAATTTCTGGATGGTAGTCATGATTATCTGGGGCTGAGCTTTGGAAAGGAGTTCTACCATTTCTTTTACGCTTTCTGCCCTTACTGGGGTAGTAATAGTTGATAGTGTTCTTAGAAAAGTGTTATATATCTGCTTATCCAGGTCAATGCGGTCGGTTACCACTACTGTGGTGGCATCCATCAGCTCCGGCACTCTTCTTATTTTTCTGGCCAGGAATACCATGGTCAATGACTTACCTGAGCCCTGGGTATGCCAGACTACACCTCCACGGGATCTGGAATCTTTGCCCTTGACCAGTCTATCCAGGGCTTTATTTACTGCTCTAAACTGCTGATAGCGACAGAGTTTTTTGACTCTGGTACCGGTTTCATTATCGGTCTCATAGAGGATGAAGTTGCGCATTATATCCAGTAGGTTTTTCTTTTCCAGCATTCCCTGCAGGAGTATATTTTGTCCAGAATCCTCAGCATGGTCTACTTCGCTTATCTTAAAGGGATAGGGGTCTTTCCATTCCAGGTATTGGCCGTATTGCGAGCTAATGGTACCTGCATAGCCATGGTATTTATTAAGGATAACGGTGAAGAAATTGGTATAAAAAAGCCTGGGGGCTCCTTCTACTATGGTAGATCCTCTGCCATCCATGTAACGTTTCAACTGGGTATATGCTTCATGTTTGCCCATTTTGGCATTCCTATCTTTTTCCAAAAAGGGGGATTTGCACTCCAGGACTACTACAGGGATACCATTGATGAAGATGATGATATCAGGAATAGCTTTCTCGTTTGGTCCCTGTATGGTAAACTGCCTGCTTACCAGGAACTCATTATTCCCTGGATTATCCCAGTCTATGAAATTGACGGTATGATATTTCTTCTGTCCACTGCCATCCAGGTCCTGTTCCAGGGCATAGGTGAGGTTTACCATAGCATCGTAGATCTTCTCATTTATCACCAAGAGGTTGCTTCCCAGGTTGTCAGCCCTGCTTAGAAAACGCACTGCTTTATTCAGGTTGCCCTCATCCATCCAGGGGTTAAGTCGCTGTAATGACTTTTTTAGCTTGTCCACCAGAATGGCATCATTCAATGATTCCCTTTCCCCATGTTCAGGAGTCAGTCTGTCACCGTGGACAAATTCATAACCCAGCTTATCAGTTATGTATTCTATAGCTGGCAGCTCCACCAGTGTTTCTTCATTCCCCAGGTATGGCATCCTCTCACCCCCTGTTATACCTTCACCCTGATTTGGCCAGTGAGGAGTTTCTGCATTAGGCCTTGTTTGAGTAGTTGTAAGCTGTCTTTAGCCTTCTGATAAAATCTTAATATTTCATATGTTTGAGTTATAATACTGGCAATTTGCTGTTGCTCTTTAGGCGGGGGTATTATTATGGGCAAGTTCCTTAATTCATCCAACCCTATTCTCAGTCTAGTTGACCCTGTACTGTGTGCAATGGCATTTTCCCTAAAATATTTAGAATTAATGGCATATAAAATGTATTTACAATTATGAATACTTTTGTCTACACATAATCTTATTCCATCTGAACACATAAGATATCTTTCATCTCCTGCTGGAACCATACAGGCTCTAGCAACTGGTTCAGCCATTTTTGCAATTATAATATCTCCTGGATAGATATTGCACTTTTTTAACTCATCTGCTTTTTCTTGCGATGTATAAACTTTGTAATCGTCAATAAAATATCCGTCGCCAATATTTTGGAGTTGAATAACTCTTATGCCCGCTTGAGTATAATGGCATGTTTTTAGATCCGAGCCAAAAGGTCCACCTACAAATGAATAATGATCAGTTCTATCAGAAACATCAATAAGTTTCTTAACCTCCCACTCCTCTGGTATCTCTCCCAGTTCAGTCTTTTTAAAGCGGGTATGCCCGATGCCTCTGGTCAGGAGCTGCTGCATGAGGCCATTTTTAAGCTCCTTGGTCTTTTCTATAAGGGCATCGGTTTGTTCTATCAGCTCGTCTACAGTAGAGAGGATTTCCGCTATCTTTTTCTGTTCGGGGAGGGGGGGGACTGATATTAAAATATTTTTTATATTAGCTTTTGATATACCGTATACAGTGGCACCTGTTGCCAACATTCTAAATTGCTGTCTAACCGCCCTAGTACTAAAACAATATCTTTTGAAATTATCATTAAGTTTCTTACTCTTTTCTTTTGCTATAATAGTATGGAGACCTGCAACAAATGGTATTTTTCCCTGATTATAGATTACAACACTTTTTCCAATTCCTTCATAGTCTTCAGAAGCATCAACGAATACAATGTCCCCTTCATACAATAGACTATCTTCATTAATTTTTTGTTCTGTGTTTAGTTTAGGTAACCAGTTTGTATCATGTCTAATATCAATGTAACTCCTGTTTAACGTATGAATATCTCCATAATGCAGATAGGCAACTCCATCATCATTCAATTGTCTTCTCGGAATTGGTTGTCCACCGTAAAAATCAAATATTTTGTCAAGCTTAATAACCTCCCACTCCTCTGGTATTTCACAAAGTTCAGTCTTTTTATGTCCTTTTTTTACATTCGCCATCGATTATATCTCCTCAAACCCCAGTTCTTTCAAATATCCATTCAGCCTCTGCTCAGTTTCTGTAATCTTAAGTTTTAGTTCCTGAATCTCCTTTATAACTGCTGGTATATCCACCTGTTCTTCTTCTTCGGTGATATCAACATACCTGCTGATATTCAGGTTATAATCATTTTCCTTGATGGTATCTATATCTACTGCGGAGGCAAACTTCTCCACATCCTGGAATTCATTTAAGGTCTGTATGATCTTTTCTACGTCCTCATCCCGCAGCTTATTCTTATTGCCGTCTTTAACAAAACCCTGGCTGGCATCAATAAATAGCACCTTTCCCTTTCTTTCCAGGGGTTTATTCTTGTTTATTATCAGCAAAGCAGCGGGAATACCTGTTCCATAGAATACATTAGGAGGCAACCCGATAACAGCTTCAATTAAATCGTCTTTTATAAAGCCCTGCCGTATTTTCCCCTCGGCACCTCCACGGAAAAGTACTCCATGAGGTATGACCGTTCCCATCCTGCCTTTATCGTTGAGACTGGCTACCATGTGGCAGACAAAAGCCAAATCACCATATGATTTGGGAGGAACTCCATAGAGAAACCTGTGATAGGGATCTGCTTGAGCTTCTTCCAGTCCCCAGTTTTTCAGACTGAATGGAGGATTGGCCAAGACTTTATCAAAGGTTTTTATAACTCCATCCTCCACATGCATGGGATTGCGTATGGTATCACCTTTTTTAATATCGGCCCCCCTGGCATTATGAAAGAGCATATTCATCTTACATATCGCCCAGGTACTGAGGTTTATTTCCTGCCCAAACAGGGAGACATTACGGGGATTTCCACCCTGTTCTTCAATATATTTAATGCTCTCGATCAAGAATCCTCCCGATCCCACGGTGGGATCATATATCCTGTCGCCTTCCGAAGGCTTTACTAGTCTGACCAGCAGTTTTCGCACTTCATAGGGGGTATAGAATTCCCCGCCTTTAGCTCCGCCATCGTCCGCAAAGGTCTTTATAAGATACTGGTAGGCATCTCCTAAAACGTCGCTGTTCTCCAGGTTCTCATCAGCCAAATTAAGGGAATCAAAAAGGAGTAATAACTGTGACAGCTTCTTATCTGGCACCTTTTCTTTGTCATTGTAGTTAGCGGTAGTCAATACCCCAATAAGCTCAGAGTTTCTGGGTTCATCTTCTATAGCTTTAAAGGCCTTATCCAGTTCAGGGCCAATATTAAGCGTCAGGTTTTTTAAGCCGTCCCACCTGGCTCTGGAGGGTACAAAAAAATTAGTATAAAAAGAAGGGTCCTCCAGCAGCTCTTCAACTTCTTCCTTGTCCATATCCTGAGAAATAAACTCAGCAAACAGCTTCTGTCTTTCTGAATTAAATTCATCATTCATGCGTTTTAAAAAAAGCAATCCAAATATATAATCCTTGTATTCGGCTGCATTCAGTTCCCCCCGTAATATATCCGCAGCCTTCCACAGGGTCGACTCCAGTTCCTGCAGTGTCAATTTCTTCATCTATTCACACTCCATCAATTGCATATATCCATCTAATATAGATATTTTACACCAAAATTTGCTAGCAATGGTGACAGTATAATAGATAGGGGGTTAGTAATGTCAGGCCTTCTCAACCTTTTCTACACTTTTTGTGCAGTTAGTTTTATTAACACATTTTGTGTGGTAAATTTAACACTAAGAAAGGTGTAATTGCTGGTGCAGGGAGAACGCTAAGAAAAGCCAGGAAAGATAAAGGAGTAATAGGGGTGCCCTTGAAGGTACGAGAAGTCATAAAATTAATAAACTAGGATGGATGGTACTTAGTTAAACAAGTTGGCAGTCATAGGCAGTATAAGCACCCTAGCAAAGCAGGTCGTGTAACTATTGCTGGAAAGTTGAGCGATGACATTGCCCCTGGTGCGCTTAATAGCATTCTGAAACAAGCTGGATTAAAAGGGAGGTAACTATAATGGAATACTTGGCTATCATCGAAAAGACAGACCGCAATTATTCAGCGTATCTACCTGATGTACCTGGTTGTATAGCTACGGGCAGCAACCAGGATGAGGTTTTAGAAAATTTGAAAAAGGCGCTGTCCTTGCACTTGGAAGGTTTAAGAGAAGATGGATTACCAATTCCCCAACCGCTAGCTAAATCCACCTATGTAACTGCTTCATATTAGGAAGAAGAGGGGAAGCACCGACCGGGTAAGGCATAAAGCCCCTCAAACCAAGGAACAGATCTCATGTAGTGCAAATCTGCGCAATATTTAAAATAAAAATGCCCATTTTTTCAAAGGTCAACTGTCAAACTCAGGAAAAAGCATTAGCAAACCATTAGCAAAAACACAAAAATCCCCGGACCTGTTGCCGGGGAGGGCCTATTTTCTTGGAGCCGATGGCCGGATTTGAACCGGCGACCTGCTGATTACGAATCAGCTGCTCTGCCACTGAGCCACATCGGCCAGTTGCTTTTCAATACCTATAGATTATAAAATGGATAGCCTGAAGAATCAAGCACCTAAGCCGAATTGATATTAACTGTAATTACTCTAAAGTACATAATAAACCCATATTTCTGGTTATTCTAAAACTTTAATTAACGTAAACCACTGCAGTGCCTGGTACGTTTCCGCCTGGAAAAATAAATCTATTAGTTTCTAAAGGTTGATCACTTTAACTTCCCTAACAAATTGCCGGCAGGATTCTGCCATCTCTTCAAGCTGTGCAGGAGTATAAGGAACCACATTTCTGTAACTGGGATCCAGGACCTTTTCCGGATTGAATTGTTGGATATAATACATGCTGCTCCCGGCTATACTTTTGGATATTTCCACAATATCTTGTTTGCTGTGCAGTACCGGCACTACTGTAGTACGGAAAATAACCTCAATTTCAGACTGCCTTAACAACAACATCAAAGTGTTTCTAACCTGCATAAATTCCTCCCGGCTTATCCTGGCACATACCCGCGAATATTTATTGAACTCCAACGGGGCCTTGATGTCCATTGCCACACAATCAACCAGCCGCCTGTCCAGAAGCTGTTTTATCATCTCTGAAGAGGAGCCATTGGTGTCGAGCTTAACTTTGTACCCGATTGATTTTATTTGCCCGATCAGGTCTAAAAGATCCTTTTGCAAGGTGGGTTCCCCACCGGTTATAACAACTCCGTCCAGAAAGCCTATTCGCTCTTTTAGGAATTCCATGACCTGTTCAGTATCTATTAACCCGTCCCCGGTTTTGTTGAGCAAGTGGGGATTGTGGCAAAAGGGGCAGCGGAAGCTGCATCCTTTGGTAAACAGCACCGCGGCAATCTCTCCGGGGTAGTCAATTAAACTCTGTTTTACCAGCCCTGATATCATCATATAATGCTTTCTGCCCTTCCAGCTATTTCCCCAATAATCCCTTCATAGGTTTTTCTGGCATTGAATTCTGCCTGTTTGCCGGCGTTCCACTGGTCTACCGGTCTAAGATAACCCACAATCCTGGAGTAGACCTCGCAGGGAGTTTCTTTTCCTTCAGAAGAACATAAGGGACACTTAAAATTCTTTCCGCTGATATATCCATGGCTGGGACAAATGCTGAAGGTTGGTGATAAGGTGAAATAAGGTAACCTGAACTTATCGCATATTCTCTTAACCAGCTTTTTGACCGAATCGCTGGATGGCATCGATTCCCCCAGGAATACGTGGAATACTGTCCCGCCTGTGTATTTGGTCTGCAGTTTATCCTGGATGGTTAAGGCCTTAAACAGGTCATCGGTATAATTAACCGGCAGCTGGGTGGAATTTGTATAGTATGGTTCTGCCCCTCTCCGGTATTCAGCCTCATTGGCTACAATGATATCGGGGAATTCCGCTTTATCCTTGCGGGCAATACTGTAACTAACCCCTTCAGCCGGAGTAGCTTCAAGGTTATAGATATTACCCGTTTCATCCTGGTATTCCATCAGTTTTGCCCGCATAAAGTCCATAACTTCTTCAGCAAATCTGCTTCCTTCTTCCCCGGCGATGTCTGAACCTAAGAAGTTTAAACAGGATTCATTCATTCCTATTATTCCAATGGTAGAAAAGTGGTTTTTCCAATAGTTTCCGAAGCTCTGTTTTACATTACGCAGGTAAAACTGGGAGTAAGGATACAAACCGGATTCAGTCAGGTTCTCCAGCACTTTCCGTTTAATTTCCAGGCTGTTCCTGGCCAAATCCATAGCTGTGTTCAAGCGCTGAAAATAATCTTCTTTATTTCTGGCCAGATAGCCTATTCGGCTTAAGTTTATGGTGACTACTCCGATAGAACCGGTTAAGGGATTGGCCCCGAACAAGCCGCCGCCCCGTTTCCTAAGCTCCCGGTTGTCCAGTCTCAACCGGCAGCACATACTTCTGGCATCTTCAGGTTTCATGTCTGAACCTATAAAATTGGAGAAATAAGGGATCCCGTATTTGGCAGTCATTTGCCATATCTTTTCATAGTTGGGGTTGTCCCAATCAAAGTCCTCAGTAATATTGTAGGTAGGAATAGGAAAAGTAAAGACCCTCTCTTCAACATCCCCCTCCATCATTACTTCTGCAAAAGCCTGGTTGAACATGTCCATCTCTTTCTGAAATTCTCCATAGGTGGCCTCCCTGTATTTGCCGCCGACTATTACCGGTTCATCTTTCATAAAGTCAGGAACCTTCAGATCCAGAGTTACATTGGTAAAAGGGGTTTGAAATCCTACCCGGGTAGGCACGTTCATATTGAAAACAAACTCCTGCAGGCCTTGCTTTACCTGACGGAAGTCTAAATTGTCATACCGTATAAATGGGGCCAAGAGGGTATCAAAATTGGAAAAGGCCTGGGCCCCTGCAGCTTCGCCCTGGAGGGTAAAGAAAAAGTTTACTATCTGCCCCAGTATCGAGCGGAAATGTTTAGCCGGTCCGCTGGCAACCTTGCCTCTAACCCCTTTGAACCCTTCCAGGAGCAGATCCCGTATATCCCAGCCTACACAATACACCCCCAGTATGCCCAAATCATGAATATGAAAATCGCCCCTGGTGTGAGCCTCTCTTATTTCAGGGGGATATATTTGATTTAGCCAATACTGGGAAACTATAACGGACGAGATATGAAAATTCATTCCCTGCAAGGAATAAGTCATATTGGAATTTTCCTTAATCCTCCAGTCATCCTTTCCCAGATAATCAGCTATGATTTTGTTATTAAACAACAGTTGACTGGCTTCCCGCATATCTGCATGCTGTTTGCGGTAAAGGATATAAGCCTTGGCGGTTTTATAATGACCGTTTTTGACCAGCACTTTTTCAACCAGGTCCTGGATACCCTCAACCGTAGCTATTTCGTCTTCATTAACATACTGGGCAATTTCCACTACCTTTTCCGTGAGTTCAACTGCAGTTTGGTAATCCTTGCCGCCTACTGCCTGGGCTGCTTTCCAGATAGCCTTGGTGATTTTATCCTTCTCAAACGGTACAATCCTGCCGTCTCTTTTCTTTATTTTGCTTATATCCATGTGTAACCTTCCCCCTCATTTTAACTATATATAGTATTTTAAACTGTACCTACTACTATATCCAGTATTTTTAGTATAACCAAAAACATTAGCTATGCACAGACTTGATCTAATAAATAATTAAGGTTATAATTATAGCCCTTATAATACCCTTTTTATGGATCTAAAAAACACCCGGGATGGGTGTTTTTTATACAGTATGTCCTGGTTAATGGCTAATGATTTACAGGTTGGCCAGCATTTTCTCCAGTTGGGGTTCGCCAGCTTCTTCCAGCTCATATCTTACCCGTACGGCTGGTTTGTCAATGGTCATAACCCGCCTTAAATCTATAGGAGTGCCAATAACTACAAGCTCTGCTTCAGAATTGTTAATGGTTTGTTCCAGTTCCTGTATCTGGGTTTTGCCGTATCCCATAGCCGGCAGCAGCCTTGATAGGTGACGGTATTTGCTGAAGGTGGTCTTAATGCTTCCTACCGCATAAGGGCGAGGATCGATAAGCTCAGCCGCTTCTAATTTTTCGGCTATGATTACCCCGGCTCCATATTCCATATTTCCGTGGGTAAGGGTAGGCCCGTCTTCTATGACCAACACCCTTTTGCCTTTTACTGCAGCAGGGTCATCAACCGTTATCGGTGAATTGGTCATAACTATTTTAGCTTTTGGATTTATTGCCGATATGGTTTCCTTTACTTGATTGACGGCTTCAACGCTTGCCGTATCTATTTTATTTATAACGGCAACGTCGGCTCTGCGCAAGTTGGCTTCTCCCGGATGATAACTGGTTTCATGCCCGGGACGATGCGGATCTACAACTACCACATGCAGATCTGGCTTATAAAACGGCAGATCGTTGTTTCCTCCGTCCCATAAGATTACATCTGCTTCTTGTTCAGCTTTATTTAAAATCGCCTGGTAGTCAATTCCGGCATATACCACCATTCCATTTTCTATATGGGGTTCAAATTCTTCCCTTTCTTCTATAGTGCATTTGTGCTTATCCAGATCCTCATAACTGCCAAACCGCATAACTACCTGTTCCTCCAGATTTCCATACGGCATCGGATGTCTGACTATGGCCACTTTTTTACCGGCTTTAGTAAGCAGACTGGCTATGTACCGGGTTGTCTGACTTTTACCACTCCCGGTCCTTACAGCCGTAACTGCCACTACTTTGCATTTTGAGGGAAGCATGGTGGTATCACAGCCCATGAGCCTGAAATCAGCGCCGCAGGCCAAGACTAATGAGGCCTGGTGCATCACATATTCGTGGGAAACGTCACTATAGGCAAAGACTACCTGATCTACTTTATACTTTTTAATCAATTCCGCCAGCTGTTCTTCAGGATAAATAGGTATTCCTTCCGGATAACCTTCCCCGGCTATACTAGCCGGGTATACTCGTCCCTCGATATCCGGGATTTGGGTAGCCGTAAATGCTACCACCTTGTACTCAGGGTTATGGCGAAAATAAGTATTAAAGTTATGAAAATCCCTTCCGGCAGCGCCCATAATTAAAACCCGTTTTACTTTCATTTTAAAAATACCTCCTATTTTTCTTGCACCAAGAGATTTTGCTAAATCCCCGTTGTGAATGAATATACCTGAATATCCTGGCGCTTTTCCCAACCCTGACGCTGATAGAACTCCATCGCCCACCGATTATCGTTCTTTACAAACAGGTTAATCTTCCGCACATTTTGTTTCTTAAATTCATTAATCATACTCTCCAATAGTTTTTTCCCTAATCCCTTTTTCTGATACTCGGGACGAACTGCCAGATGATAAATAAACCCTCTTCTCCCGTCATATGTCCCCATAATGGTTGCAACTAAAAGGTTTTCCTCCTTAATTACCAGGCAGATGGTAGAAGTTAATGCTAAAAACCTTTGCAACGAGCCTTCATCATCGCCCAAACCAATTTGTATTCCGGAGGTTGAGCCCCATAGCTCCAGCATGGAATGAATGTCCTCTAATTGTGCTTTTTGTACCTTATAGTTATCCATCTTCTGCTCCCTAACCCATCAATAAGGCCATTATTGCCTTATGGGCATGCAACCTGTTTTCAGCTTCATCAAATACCACTGAACAAGGACCATCCATTACTTCATCGGTAATCTCTTTGCCTCTCTTGGCCGGCAGACAGTGTAAAACAATAGCATCCTTCCTAGCTAGACTCAACAGTTTATCGTTTACCTGGAACGATAAGAATCTTTGTTCCTTTTCGTAAGCTTCATCTTCCTGACCCATACTTGCCCACACATCTGTATATACAACATCTGCATCTGCTATAGCTTCCTCAGGGTCGTTTACTACCCATAACCTGGCCCCGGTCTCCCTGGCATCTTGCTGGGCCTTTTGCATTACATCCGGATCCGGTTCATACCCGCTGGGAGATGCCACAACCACGCTCATTCCAACCTTGGCTCCTCCGTAGAAAAGAGAATGGGCTACATTGTTTCCATCACCGATAAATGCACATTTCAGGCCTTTTAACCTGCCTTTATGTTCTTTTATGGTCATCAGATCACCTATTACCTGGGTAGGGTGTAACAGATCGGTTAGGCCGTTTATAACCGGCACCTTGGACCACTTAGCCAGTTCTAAAACTTCCTCATGGGCAAAAGTCCTGATCATTATTCCATCTACCATTCGTGACAAAACCAGGGCTGTATCTTTGATGCTTTCACCCCGGCCCAGCTGTATATCACGGGGACTCAGAAATAATGCCTGCCCCCCGAGTTGGTACATCCCTACTTCAAATGCCACCCTGGTTCGGGTTGAAGGTTTTTGAAAAATCATAGCCAGGGTTTTTCCGGCCAGGTATGGATGGGGAATCTGGTTTTTTTGCATTTTTTTTAATTCCAGCCCTACCTCAATTAAGTATAGAATATCTTCCTGATTATAATCATGTATACTTATAAAATCCCTTCCTCGCAGATGGGTGCTTAGTTTGAACATACAACCAACTTCCTCCTGTTTTATTCTGTCCGCCATTCAGCCAGAGCCTGGGTAAAAATTCCAACCGCCTCGTCAACATGGGGTTTGTCTATTATTAAGGGTGGTACTAGTCTTATAACCCGGGGGCCAGCCCCTACCAGTAACAACCCTTTCTCGATGGCCGATTCAACTAGGTCCTTTATCTCAGTGTTAAATTCTACTCCCAGCATTAGACCCATACCCCGTATGTCTATTATCCGGTCATCCTTTATCCGGCTCAAAGCCTGGTACAGGTAGTCTCCGGTCTCCTTTACCCGGTTTAGGAAACCTGGTTGAGAGATTAGTTGAATAACTTCTCTGGCAACCGCAGTTGCCAGGGGATTACCTCCGAATGTAGATGCATGATCGCCGGGCATGAAACCGGTACTTGCTTCATCAGTAGCCAGCATGGAACCGATTGGAAAACCACTGCCAAGCCCCTTAGCCAGAGTTAATATATCAGGAGTTACCCCATAGTGCTGGTAGGCAAACATCTTCCCAGTTCTTCCAATTCCACATTGAACCTCATCGAATATTAGCAACAAGTCATTCTGGCTGCAAATGTCTCTTAAACCCTTTAAAAAGCCGGCATCTGCAGGCTTTATGCCTCCCTCGCCCTGTATAGGTTCAACCATTATTGCACAAGTGTCATCCTTAAGTTCTTTCTCCACTGATTCCAGAATATTAAACTCCGCATACCGGAATCCGGCAGGCAAAGGGGCAAATCCTTCCTGGTATTTAGCTTGTCCGGTAGCCGTTACGGTAGCTAGGGTCCTTCCATGAAAAGAATTTTTAAAAACAATTATATGGTTTTTTTCGGGTTTTCCCCGGCGATAAAAGAATTTCCGGGCTAGTTTGATAGCTGCTTCGTTAGCCTCAGCCCCGCTGTTACAAAAAAAGGCTTTACCCAGCCCGGATACAGAGGTCAATTCCTCGGCTAATTCAATCTGAGGCTTAATCCAGTATAAGTTTGAGATATGCCATAAATCACCGGCCTGGGCCTCCAATACCTTGGCTATGGTATCATTACAGTGACCTAGGGAGCATACCGCTATGCCCGAAACGAAATCAAGGTACCTTTTGCCATCGGCATCCCAAACATACGCACCTTTACCCTTAACCAGGGCTATTGGATAGCGGCCATAGGTATTCATCACCACTCTTGTACCTCTGGTTATTAAATCGGCATTGTCCATAAAAACCCTCCTCAACTGTTAACCACCATGGTACCTATTCCTTCCCGAGTAAATATCTCCAACAGTATGGCATGTGCCACCCTTCCATCAATGATGTGCGTCCTCCCTACTCCACCAGTCACCGATTCAACGCAACACTGGATCTTCGGCAGCATACCTCCGGTAATAATTCCCTGCTTGATATAGTCTTCCACCTGGCTCACCTTTAATACTGAAATAAGGGAGGATGGATCATCAGGATCCATCAAGAGCCCCGGAACATCAGTGAGTAAAACCAGCTTATCGGCTTTTAAGGCGACTGCTAGGGAAGCAGCGACCAGGTCTGCATTTATATTATAGGTTTGGTTTTGCTCATCTACCCCGATAGGAGCTATAACAGGGATATATCCGTTGGATATGATTATATCAATAATCTCCGGATTCACCTGTTTCACCTGGCCGACAAAGCCCATTGCCCCGGTTGAATCAATAGGAGCAGCTTTGATTAATCCGCCGTCTTTGCCGCATATACCTATAGCCTTCCCTCCGCTGGCATTTAGCCCGGCAACTATATCTTTGTTAACCTTCCCGCCGAGAACCATTTCCACTATTTCCATGGTTTCACGGTCAGTTACCCGCATTCCATTTCTAAACTGACTTTTTATTTTGAGCCGGGCCAGCATATCATTGATTTCAGGGCCGCCCCCATGAACTATTACCGGATGCATACCAACATATTTCATTAAAACGATGTCCTGCATCACCTTCATTTTTAGTTCACAGTCCAACATGGCTGCTCCACCGTATTTAATCACTACCCTCTTACCATAGAAATCCTTGATATATGGCAGCGCTTCTACCAGTATCCCGGCCTTCTCCATTGCGGAAATCTGCATTCACGCTCTTCCTTTCAGGTTTTATACTCTAGCTTCTATAGGCTGCATTAATCCGGATATAATCATAGGAAAGATCACATCCCCAAGCTGTGGCACACTGATTCCCGGATTTAAGGTCAATGGTTATTACTACCGGATCTTTTTCTAATTCCTGCCGGGCTTTTTCCTCATTAAATTGTAACCCCATACCGTTTTCAGCCATTTTTTCTTCACCAATGTATATATCAACTTTATCTAGATCAAACTTAGCCTGTGAGTACCCGGCTGCAGCCAATATCCGGCCCCAATTAGCATCCCTGCCAAAAATAGCAGCTTTGGTCAGATTCGAGCCGACTATTGAACGGGCAATCAGGCGAGCATTATCTAAACTAACTGCATTTATCACTCTAACTTCAATTAAACAGGTAGCCCCTTCTCCATCCCGGGCAATCATTTTGGCCAAGCTGGCATTTACATAGTCAAAGGCCTCTTTAAATATTCTGTACCCTTCGGAATCTGTATCTTCAATACAGGGATTACCAGCCACTCCGTTAGCTAAAACAACTGCCATATCATTGGTAGATGTTTCCCGGTCCACGCTTATCATGTTAAAAGACTGGTCGCAGGACTCTTTCAGGACTCTCTTTAAGCATTTGCTGCTAATGGCAGCATCTGTCGTTAAGAAGGCCAGCATGGTGGCCATATTAGGGTGTATCATGCCTGACCCTTTGGCTATACCGCCGATGGTCACTACCTTTCCGCCTATGTCTACCTCTACCGCTATCTCTTTACTTATCAGATCGGTAGTCATTATGGCCTCGGCCGCATTGCTTGAACCCTGGTTGGACAGGGTTTGCACTGATTTTTTTATGCCCTCAGCCACGTTATCTCTGGGTAGAGGAACCCCTATAACTCCTGTTGAAGCTACTATAATATCATTAGCGGGAATACCTAATAGCTGCCCGGTTAATTGCGCGATATACATGGTATCCGAAATTCCTTGAGTACCGGTGCAGGCATTAGCATTGCCGCTATTAACTACTATGGCCTGGGCAAAGCCATCTTCCAGATGCCTTTTGCTGATATCAACCGACGAGGCCCTTACATTATTAACGGTAAAAACACCGGCAGCCGTACACCTGATAGAAGAATAGATAACGGCAACATCTTTTTTACCCTTCTTTTTAATATCTGCACAAACACCCTGGGCCATAAACCCCATTGGAGCCGTAACCCCTCCATCAATTACCCTCATTATCATTACCCCCACAACTTACTATCTTAAAATATTTAAGGATGAACCCCTGAAAACTTTAGGCCTTTACTTTCTTCTATCCCCAAGACCAGGTTTAAATTTTGAATTGCCTGCCCTGAAGCCCCTTTAACCAAGTTATCCAGAGCAGATATCAGTATAATATTCCTATCCGCCTGATCCACGTAAACCCCAATGTCTACATAATTACTGCCATAAACCCATTTAGTATGAGGCATAACTCCTTCAGGCAGCACCCTTATAAAGGTTTCTGCTTCGTATTTCTGCTCAATAACCTCTCTTACCCGCGATGGTTTAATACCTGGCCGCAGCCGGGCATATATGGTGGTAAGGATCCCGCGGCTCATAGGCACTAGATGCGGGGTGAATACTGCATTTACCGTTTCTTTGGCCAATAAGCTCAGTTCCTGGTTTATTTCTGGACCGTGCCGGTGATTGCCAACCCCGTATGCCCGTACTCCTTCATTCACCTCACAGAAATGACTTGTCGCCTTAGGGGTTTTCCCCGCGCCACTGACCCCGCTTTTTGAATCCACTATTACCCCGGCAGTTTCAATAATACCCCCTTGCAGCAATGGGGCCAGGGGAAGTATAGCTCCGGTTGGAAAACAGCCCGGATTAGCTACTAATCCAGTTCGCTTAATCTCCTCCCGTTTTAATTCGGGCAAACCGTAAACAGCTTCATTTAACAATTCCGGAGCTTCATGGGCAGCTTCATAATACTTTTCATAAATATCCACTTCTTTCAGCCGGAAATCGGCCCCCAAATCAATACATTTGATTCCATAAGATAGCAGCTCCGGTACTATCCTCACTGAAATTCCATGGGGAAGAGCCAGGAAAACCGCATCACAGCGCCCTTTTAGGCGGGCTGGAACGCTCTCTTCACATACTAAATCAGAGAAGCCTTTTAAATGAGGATATACCTGATCAATTCTTTTCCCTACGTTATCAGTTGACAAAATACACACCGGCTCAACTTCATCATGACCTGCCAGGAGTCTCAGCAGATCAGCAGCTGTATATCCATCTCCAACAATTCCTATTTTGTACAAGACTAAAAAGCCCCCTTATCCCTCCAGCGGTATTTTATAATTATACGTTGATATGTATATTATTGCAATATGATTTATATTATTTTTTGCCGCATGAAATATTATAGCTTTTTCTAATAAAAAAAAGTAGACAGATGTAAAATCTGCCTACTATAAAAATCTGTATCCAAGAATTGTTTATTGTCCCTGAAAATCCGGCTTTTTCTTTTCCAGGAACGCAGCCATTCCTTCCTTTTGATCCCGGGTGGCAAAGCAGAGTCCGAATAAGTCAGCTTCTATACTCATTGCCGTGTCAATGTCAGTTTGCATACCCTTGTTGATGGCCATTTTGGAGAACCTTACCGCCATTGGGGAATTGCTCATAATCTTTTTCGCCATCTTCTTGGCTTCATCCATTAATTCTTCCGGTGGATAAACCTGGTTGACTAAACCGATTCTGAAGGCTTCTTCAGCCCCAATCATGTTAGCGGTCAGAATAATTTCCATAGCCCTTCCTTCACCGACAATTCTCGGCAGTCTCTGGGTTCCGCCAAAACCAGGGGTAATCCCAAGACCTACTTCAGGTTGTCCAAATTTAGCTTTGGTTGAGGCAAGACGAATATCAGCTGCCAGGGCCAGTTCACAACCGCCGCCCAGGGCGAAACCATTAACTGCGGCTATAACCGGTTTTTCCAGCCTTTCCAGGTTTCTGAATACTTCCTGGCCTAATACTCCAAATCCCCTAGCCTCAACTGGATTAAACCCTTGCATCTGTTTGATATCAGCCCCGGCTACAAATGACTTATCACCTGCACCGGTAATTATGACCACCTTAATCTCATCATCCCTTTTAATATCATCGATAGCCTGCCCCAGCTCTTCCAGCACCTGCCCATTCAGGGCATTTAGCGCCTGGGGGCGATTAATATAAACAATACCTATTCCTTCTTCTTTTTCTAAAAGAACATATTCATATGCCACTTTTTTCTCCACCTCTTTCCAAATTATCTAAATTTAATTATATTAGAGTTTAGGCTCTTTTCCCAATAATTTTAAGATTTGTAACCAGCTTCTTGATGAATTCATATATTTAAATATGGGTATCCTATAAAAAAGTTTGAACAGCAAACCGGATTTTCCGGTTCGCTTTCATATAAAGGTTGGAAAGGACCTAGGTTCTTTCCAACCTATTTTTTTGGGGCCTATCGATAGCCAATTTTTATAAAATAAAGTCAATATCCCTTTGGCAATTGCGGCATTTTTTATCCGCTATACCGGTTATCACCACTCCGTATCCTTCTCTTCTAACCAGCAGCTGTCCACATACCGGGCAGTATGTGTTATTGTCCTGACCGGCAATATTGCCCAAGTAAACATAATGAAGATACTGTAAGGCGATGGAACGGGCTTTTTCCAGGATGCCAGGTGCTGTTGACTGTTTGCTGAAGCGGTAAGCCGGAAAATAGCGGGAAAAGTGTAAAGGAACTGCCCGGTTTAAAGCAGCAATCCACTTGGCCAGGGATGCTATTTCGTCCGGATGGTCATTATCACCTGGTATAAGCAGATTGGTTATTTCTACATGGATCTTTTGCACGGCCAGCTCCACATTGTTCTTAACTATATCCAGGCTTCCTCTACATGTCTTTCGATAGAACTCATTGTTGAAAGCCTTGACATCAAAATTGACTGCATCTACAAAGGGAAGGAGTTCTTTAAGGGGCTCGGGCTGGACAAAGGCATTGCTCACCAAAACCACCTTTAACCCTGCTTCTTTGATTTTTTGAGCGGCCCGTATAACATACTCGTACCAGATTAATGGCTCATTGTAGGTAAAGGCAACTCCGATAGAGCTTTCTCTATGTTCTAGGGCTAACCTGCATAGATCACCAGGCTCAATGCTGTAAGTTTTAGGTGTTCCATGGGCAATAGAATAGTTCTGGCAAAACGGGCAGGATAAATTACAGCCAAAAGTGCCTACTGACAGGATGTTGCTCCCCGGGTAAAAATGATAAAGGGGCTTTTTTTCAATCGGGTCAATATTCATTGAAGAAACCCGGCCGTAATTAGCGGCATAAAGCGTGCCATCCTCATTATGCCGAACCCTGCATATTCCAGCTTGTCCAGGTTTTAGCAAGCATTGATGCGGGCACAGCTGGCATTTAACCTTTTTCCCTTCTAACCCTTCATAATACATGCCTTCGTTCAACATATAACCACCTGTCTTAATTAGGAGTAGCGTTTGACTTCAAACCGCTCGATCCTGTACCCAGCACTGTCTTTTATTCCGGCTTTTTGAAGAGCAATAGCCAGCTGCTCTTCTACCGTATCAATCCCCTCCAGATCAGGTAACAATACCCCCTTCTTATTTCCATGGGACACAATAACCCCATATTTTTTGGGATCAAGGTCTTCCTTGCGGCAGGCCATAGAAGGGCTTAAGATATCAACTGAATAAACCAGGTCGTCAAGCTCGCTTTCCTTAACGGGAGAAAATCTGGGATCCCTAGTACCCGCACTTATCGCATTACTTTGTATCTCAGCTGCCAGATTATCATACACCGGTTCCAGGGTCCCAATACATCCTCTCAGTCGTCCCTGTTTCTTAATCGAGACAAATACCCCAGCCCTAGTTTGGCGTAAATCTTGCAGTTCAAGGGGAAGGCTGGGCAATTTTCCGGTTTTTATATAGTTTTCCAAAGTCATCCTGGCCCATTTTACCGGTTTACTTTCGTTTAAACGCTTACTGGCAATCTCCTGTTTGGCTCTTTGGGCCATTTCTTCGAGATAACTGGCCGTCTCACCCCGGGGTATAAAGACAGCAGTAAGGTACCCTACCCCGAATGGTCCTTCATAACTGATCACCCTGGATTCAAGTTCCCTGCCATCCAGGGTTCCTAACATAATGACTAATGAAAAATAGCCACATTGACCTGCATTCTCCCGGAGTTTTTCCGGGATGTTCAAAATACCTCCAATATCACCTGTCTCTATCAGCGATTTAACTGTTTGATCAAACACAGGGCCATCAGGATGATAATCATAGGGACCATCATTGGTTAACCGGTGCGACATATCACCTGAAGCAATTATTACTGTTCTTTTCCCCAGATTATTGCTGGCCTCCTTAATCAAGGCACCAAACCGGTAAAGGGTATTAACGGGCAAGTATCCTGGAGTAAATGCTATTAGCGGAATATCCTTCAATCCTGCTTGTTCCAGATAATATAAAGGGACTGCCACCCCGTGGTCCAGTTTAGGGTTTAAGCGGTAGGCCTTGGCTAATTGGTTATCAATAACTGCCACTTCTATGCCGGCTTTTGGGGATAACCTCTTAATCTCATTTAAGAGCTCCAGATCGTTCTCATAGCTTATCCCCTTCCGGCGGAAGCCAAATGCGGATAGGTCCTCCTCCAGGTGTTTTTCTCCTAAACAGGTGATTATGTCGGAAAAGGCATTTCCGTGTGGAGTAATGAATACCAGGCTATCTGGCTGCAAAGCCGTTACAGCCCGAGCTATATTCCTAATGCCGTTGATGGTTGACTCCACTGCCTGTAATCTTGTTCCCCCAATTTCAGGAATAATCAATGGTGGATGAGGGGATAAAACTGCCCCTGCAATCATAAAAATCTACCCCCTTACTCTGCTTTTACCGCATATGGCTGATGGTCATTCTTTGCTGCCTGCGCCTTTACAATACCTGAGAAAATGGCAAATACCAATTTGGACTGGTAATCATCCTGGGTTAGTAACTGGGCTTCCCCTGGATTAGATATAAATCCTACTTCAATTATAACCGTTGGCATTTTAGTATGTTCCATTATAAAATAATCACCAGTTTTGGCCTTACGGGTAGTATTTCCCATTATTCTTATTAATTCACTCTGTATGGATTCAGCAAATAATTTACTGGTTTCGCTTTTCGGATAATAAAAGGTTTGCGCCCCTGACCATCTGGGGCTGGGATCAGCATTAACATGAATGCTTACATATAAATCGGCCCCAACTTCGTTAGCTTTTTCAGCCCTAGTGGCCAAATCTTTACGTTTACGCTCGCGGATGGACCCTTCAAAACCATCCTCAACCAGATCGGAATCATCGTTTCTCAGCAAAACAACTAAAGCTCCGGCCTGGCTTAGCTGACCGGCAAGTTTTTGCCCGATTTGAAGCGTAATATCTTTTTCCTCCAAATTTCCCCGCCACGCTCCCGGGTCTATTCCCCCATGACCAGGATCTACAACTATAATCTTGTTAGCCAAATGATACGATAATACCATTTTCTCATTTGTAAGTTTCGAACGATCTGAGAATATACATACCAGCACGAGCAGCAAAATTAAACCTATGATGCTTACCTTTTTGCGGTTAATCAGCCAGGTGCGGTTTTTTTTCAAGCCATTTTCCCCCTGCCCCCCTTTTTTTATATGTATATGCCTTATAACCATATTTTATAAAAATCCGGCAGCAAAAAACCACCCTTTTACAGGTGGTTATGATTTGGGCTGAAAAAATATTCATTACCGCTTTGAATACTGAGGTGCTTTCCTGGCTTTGTGCAACCCGTATTTTTTTCTTTCTTTCATGCGCGGATCCCGGGTCAGAAAACCACTTTTTCTCAACAGGGATCGAATATCAGGATTGGCCTTGGTTAAAGCCCTGGCAATCCCCAATTGAATTGCACCAGCCTGGCCACTGGTTCCCCCGCCATATACCCGGCATATAACATCAAACCTTCCAGACATTTCAGTCAATTCTAAAGGCTGCTGCACTATTAAGCGGCTGGTCCGATTAGGGAAAAAGTTCTCAAATGCCCGGTTGTTAATTATAATACGGCCCTCTCCAGGTATTAGCCTTACCCTGGCAACAGCTTTTTTTCTTCTTCCGGTTCCCAAGTATTGTACAGATGCCATAAATGATCCTCCTTACCCTCTTAACTCCCTAATTTCAGGTTTTTGAGCAGCATGGGGATGCTGTTCTCCCCGGTAGACTTTCAATTTCTTAAACATCTTATTTCCCAGTCTGTTGTGAGGAAGCATACCTTTTACAGCCATTTCTATAACCTTTTCCGGTTTTTTCTGCAAAAAGCTTCTGTAGCTCATCTCTTTTAGACCGCCTGGATATCCAGTATGATATCTGTATTTTTTGCCATCCAGCTTATTACCGGTTAATCTTATTTTGTCAGCGTTTACGATGATGACAAAATCACCAGCATCCACATTGGGTGTATATATGGGTTTATGTTTTCCCCTGAGGATTGAAGCAACTTCAGAGGCTAATCTTCCAAGGACCTGGCCCTTAGCATCTATAACATACCATTTACGTTCAATTTCCATTGGCTTAGCCATGTACGTTTTCACGCTTTTCCCTCCTGTAAACTTAGTTGTTACCTTTCCCTTCGTACCTTCCAACGGGGCTGGAGAAAGGTCCATATAAAGGGACTACCGTTTTATAATAGCTAATTTTTATATTCTTTGTCAACCAACCAGCCGCTTTTCAATACATTTATTTCAGGCGGCTGGATGTCTTCCTGCCCTTGATATTGAACCCCAACCAGGTATAACCCCTGGGGCTCAGCAGTTATCCCGGCTAATGATCTATCTTGCGCTGAAATTATGTCTTTAATCTGATGGGCGGCAATTTTACCTTTGCCGACTTCAATTAAAGTACCCATAATTATTCTAACCATATTGTATAAAAAACCATCTGCTTCAATGGTTAGGGTAATAAATGGAGGGCAGTCTGCGATCAGACACTTCTTGACCTCGCGCTCATAAGTTTTAGCCGAGGACCCGCTGGCACAGAACGACCTGAAGTTTTGCCGGCCTTTAAATAACAGAGCAGCCATTTTCATGCTTTCTATATCCAGCGGGTCTGAATTGCACCAGGCATATTTCCGCCAGAAAGCCTTGCCATAGGTTTCCCGGTAGACAATATAGACATAGGTTTTCTTTATGGCTTGAAACCTGGGGTGGAATGCACTATCAACTTTGCAGCTGTCTAATACCCTGATATCGCCGGGTAACACGCTGTTCAAAGCTCTCTTCCATCTCCCGGCAGGAATAGAAACCTTGGTTTCAAAAGCCACAACTTGTCCGAGAGCATGAACCCCTGCATCTGTCCGGCTAGCCGCTATGATTGGGCTTCTTTCCCTGGTTAGTTTAAATATGCCGTTTTCAATTTCGTTTTGTACAGTAGGTACATTTGCCTGGGCCTGAAACCCATGATATCTGCTGCCGTCATACTCAACTATTAGCTTTATCTTAATTGTAAATCCCCTCTAACCATTAGGAATCAATAATAACCCTGCAATAATCGTTACTACTGCCATTACCAAATAATCAGTCATGGTCATTTTTAGTTGGTTCAGGTGGGACCTCCCCTCTCCACCCCGGTAACCTCTCGACTCCATGGCCAAGGCCAGATCGTTAGCCCTTTGAAAAGAAAGATGGAATAAAGGAACCAGGATAGAGACTAGTCTCTTTATCCTTTTTATCAGGTTTCCTTCCCGGTAGTCTACTCCCCGGCACATTTGAGCAGTTATTATATGTTTAGACTCCTCAAAAAACAAAGGAATAAACCGGAGGCTAATAGTCATTATCATAACCATTTCATGTAATGGAAACCCTATTTTACCCAAGGGCTTTAACAGTTTTTCCAACCCGCCAATGGTGGACATAGGAGTAGTGGTAAAGGTGCTAATACTCACCGTCAACAGAATAAAAACCAACCGGGCTCCTAATAAAGCAGCCTCACAAGCACCTTCTGCAGTTATCTCTATAGGGCCAACCCTGGCCAAAACACTTCCCTTGGTCAATGTCCACTGTAGTAACATACTGATGGCGATTATAAAACGAAAAGGTCTCAGTTGTTGAATATAGTATCTCATCCCAATGCGGCTTTTAATAATTAAAGCCAGGCCTAGAATATACAAGATCCCGAGTCCCAGAAACGATGCCTTAAACGCTGCAGTTAATAATATAAGGGTGATAAAGATCTTGGTGCGTGGATCTAACTGGTGAATTTGCGATTCAATTGGTATATATTGCCCAAAGCTTATATTGGTAACCATTTGTGATAGTTCCTTTATAACCTGTTATTAACCGACTCTACCACCTGCTGTATAATCTGTTGCCGTGATTTAGAGATAATACTCTTCAACCAATGCTTCTCCTTCAGCATATAAGCAAGTTTCAAGTAATCCGGCAGTGAAAATCCCAGCTTTTCTATCTCAAGCCAATCAGTGTTTACAGCTTCGCCGTCCAACTCCGCCCATATCTTACCTTCGTGCAGAATAACAATTTTATGACATATTTCCAGCAAGAAATCCAGATCATGAGATACCAATACTATGGTGGTTCCCTTTTGGTTATTAAGGTAGGTCAGGTAGTGCAGAAGCCCAACCTTCCCATCCAGATCCAGGCCTGCGGTCGGTTCATCCAGCAATAGGTAGTCAGGACTTAAAGCCAGGATACCTGCTATTGCCACCCTTCTCTTTTCTCCACTGCTTAAAGAATTGGTAGGCCGGCTTTTAAAATCCCCATAAGATAATCCTACCCTTAATAGGGCCTCCTCTACTCGCTGCTCAATCTCGGCATAATCTAAACCCACATTTTTAGGCCCAAATCCTACTTCGTTAAATACGGTTATTTCAAAAATCTGCTGCTCTGGATTCTGCATTACCAGACCAACCTTTTGCCGCAGCTTGATTAGATCTTTTTTATTTAGAGCCCGGGTATCCATTCCATCAATCAATACCCGGCCTGATACAGGCTTTAATAATCCGTTTAACAATTGCAGCAAGGTAGATTTACCCGAACCGGTTTTTCCCATTATCCCGACTATTTGAGTATCACCAATGGTTAGAGAAACATTATTTAACGCCATTTGCTGAAATGGCGTTCCCTCCAGGTATATATAAGAGACATCCTCTATTTGAATTGACATAATACCTTCACCAAATCATCAACTTTTACTATGTGCTTCGATATTTTAGTTCCACAAAACTGGTTGACCGATTCGATTAAATCGGTAATATCCAAAGGCTCTACCCCTGCTGCTCTGAGCAATCTGCATTCACCAATAATATCCCTGGTTAAACCCTCCGCGACGATTTCCCCTTTATCCATTACGATAATCCTATCCGAGTTGATCACATCTTGCAGATTATGAGTAATAAACACCAAAGAGATTTTTTCCCTTTTATTTAGCTGTACCAGGGTATTTACAACTTCTTTTCGTCCAGCTGGATCCAACATGGAGGTAGGTTCATCTAAAACCATATATTTGGGCTTCATAGCCAGAATCCCGGCTATACACACCCTTTGTTTTTGCCCCCCGGACAAAAGACTGGGAGGATGTTTGGCAAAGTCCTCCATGGCAACTGTCCTAAGAGCAGCATTCACCCGAACTCTGATTTCCGGTGGCGGCAAACCAAGATTCTCGGGGCCAAAAGCAACATCTTCTTCTACCAGGTTGGAAATCATCTGATTGTCCGGCGATGGTAATAATAAACCCACCTTGGTCTTAATTTCGTATCGATCCTGGGGTTTACCAGTATCCAGATCGTCAACCCAAACCTTTCCTCTAATTGGAACTAGGGACCCATTTAACAGCCTGGCCAGGGTTGACTTACCCGAACCATTCCTGCCAACTATCGCAACAAACTCATTTTCCCGTATTTTAAGACTGATATTTTTTAATACTAAATCACTTTTTCCAGGATAAGCAAAACAGGCTTCCTCTACCCAGATCATAGCTTTATACTAATTCAATTATTACCATTTGGGCCCCATCGCCCCTGCGGTATGAGGTTTTGATTATCCGGGTATAGCCTCCCTGGCGGTCTTTATACCGGTCAGCTATAGTTGAGAACACCTTTTTCACCGTTGATTCTTTTAGAAGATATCCACTGGCCAATCTTCTAGAATGTAAGTCCCCCCTCTTACCTAAGGTAATTATCTTATCGGCAATTCGTTTTATATCTTTTGCTCTGGCCTCAGTAGTAGTTATTTTTTCGTGCTCCAGCAAAGAGGTTACTGAGTTTCTGAGCATCGATTTTCTCTGATCACTTCTAAACCCGAGTTTGCGGTAACTCAACGGATACTCTCCTTTCCTAATCTTCTGATTTCTTAAAGGTTAAACCAAGTTCATTAAGCTTTCTTTCGATCTCTTCCAGGGATTTTTGTCCCAAATTACGTATCTTGCTCATTTCCTCACGGGTTTTTTCAATCAAATCTCCAACCGTATTTATATTAGCCCTTTTCAAACCATTGGAGGCCCGAACTGAAAGCTCCAGTTCTTCGATTGACATCTCCAGGACTTTATCCTTTTTCTCTTCTTCTTTTTCTACCAAAATCTCAACCTCGGCATAAGTATCATCAATCTCAGTAAACAGTTTCAGGTATTCTATAAGTATTTGTGCCGACAGGCTTATGGATTCCTCCGGGCTGATACTGCCATTGGTCCATACTTCAAGAATAAGACTGTCATAATCAGTTCTCTTACCAACCCTGGCATTATCAACCGTATAATTCACCCTGGTAACAGGGGTATATATGGAATCAATGGGTATTAACCCTACAATATCTTCATCCTTGTACGGCTGTTGATCTGCACTGACATATCCTCGGCCGCGTTCTACGGTCATTTCCATTTCCAGCACCGCACCTTCGTCCAGTGTTGCAATGTGCAGATCCGGGTTAAGAATCTGTACTTCGCTATCAGGGATGATGTCACCAGCAGTTACATCCTTTCTGCCCCTCTGCTCCAGCCTTATGATTTTACGTTCATTGCCATCGTATTTTAGCACTATTTTTTTTACATTGAGTATTATCTCAGTAGTATCCTCAACTACATTTGGTATAGTAGAAAACTCATGTAAAACTCCATCGATCTTGATGGAGGTTACTGCCGCTCCCGGCAGAGATGATAACAATACTCTGCGCAATGAATTTCCCAGGGTGGTGCCATATCCTCTTTCTAAAGGTTCTATGATAAATTTACCATAGTTGGCTTCTGTGTCCTTTTTAACACACTCTATGCGTGGTTTTTCCATCTCTAGCATTTAAATATCGTCCTCCTTTTCGTAAGAGGTATTATCTAGAGTATAGCTCAACTATAAGTTGTTCGTTGACCAGAGTATCTATCTGATCCCTTCTGGGATAAGCCAGAACCGTTCCAGTCAAGTTTTCCACATCAAGGCTCAACCATTCCGGGGGAGTTTTATAGGCAGCCTGTTCCTTCAGTTCCTGGAATTTGACCAGTTCCCTGCTGCTTGGCCGAACTGAGATGGTATCTCCTGCCTTCACCAGTATTGATGGTATGTTGGCCTTTTTGTTGTTTATTAGAAAATGACCATGATTCACCAGCTGGCGCGCTTCTTTTCTGGAAGAAGCAAACCCTAGTCTGTATACCACATTATCAAGTCTTCTTTCCAAAAGTATCAGCAGGTTTTCTCCAGTAATCCCCTTTTGGCGATCAGCTTTCTTGAAATAATTATTAAACTGCTTTTCAAGCAGACCATATATCCGGCGGGTCTTTTGCTTTTCCCTTAATTGAATACCGTATTCGGTTGGTTTTTGCCTTCTCCCCTGTCCGTGGGCACCAGGCGCATAGGGTCTTCTTTCAATAGAACACTTTTCCGAATAACACCGATCGCCTTTGAGAAACAGCTTTTCCCCCTCTCTGCGGCACTGGCGGCAAACAGCATCAGTATACCTTCCCACTTATACCATAACCTCCTTAAACTCTTCTTCTTTTTGGCGGCCTACATCCATTGTGAGGGATAGGAGTTACGTCTTTAATTACACTTACTTCAAGCCCTGCAGCCTGTAGAGACCGAATAGCAGCTTCCCGCCCTGCGCCAGGCCCTTTAACATAACACTCTACCTCTTTTAGCCCATGCTCCATTGCGGATCTTGCTGCTGTTTCCGCTGCTTGCTGAGCAGCAAACGGTGTGCTCTTTCTTGAACCCTTAAAGCCAACTGTTCCCGCACTGGCCCAGGACAATGCATTGCCATGCCTGTCAGTTATCGAAACAATGGTATTGTTAAAGGTGGATTTAATATGGGCAATTCCGTATTCAATATTTTTCTTTTCCCGCCTTTTAACTCTTGTGGTTGTTCTTCGTGCCACCTATTCTTCCTCCTTGCCTATCTTTTCTTGCCAGCAACCCGTTTCGGGCCTTTTCTCGTACGAGCATTAGTTTTGGTATTTTGGCCCCTTACCGGCAAACCACGCCGATGTCGTAATCCTCTATAACAGCCAAGATCCATCAGCCGCTTAATATCCAGACTTACCTGGCGGCGAAGGTCTCCTTCTACATGATGGTTTTTCTCAATAATTTCCCTTAGCCTGGCAACTTCTTCCTCAGTTAAATCTTTAACCCTGGTATCAAAGTTTATACCTGCCTCAGTCAGAATCTTGCGAGAGCTCGGTCTTCCTATTCCATATATATAAGTAAGTGATATTTCAACCCTTTTGTCCTTGGGTAAGTCAACCCCTGCAATTCTTGCCAAATTTTTCACCTCCAGAATTTAACCTTGAACCTGTTTATGTTTCGGGTTTTCACAGATTACCCTTACCTTGCCCTTACGCCTGATAATTTTGCATTTCTCACATATTGGTTTAACTGATGGCTTAACCTTCAAGATTATACCTCCTTTTCTTACGTTGAGGGTCTTTTGCTATTTGAAACGATATATAATTCGGCCGCGATTTAAGTCATAAGGTGATAGTTCTACCATAACTCGATCTCCAGGTAGTATTCTTATAAAATTCATTCGCATTTTCCCAGAAATATGGGCAAGGACTTTATGTCCATTTTCCAATTCCACTCTGAACATAGCATTTGGCAGCGGTTCAAGAACTATTCCCTCAACCTCTATTACATCATCTTTAGCCATCTACCAGACCTCCTTCCCCTTTGTGTCTCTGGGCATCCTGAATCCTGTTCAGGTTTTTCCTGATAGTATTATTGCTCGGAATTTCTCCTCGTTTATAACACTCCACTATATCCTCAGCGACCATGGAGGTATACACAACATGCTTAACATTTTTAAGCTTAGGGTTTTCAATCTTGCGCAAATCCCCGTCTGCCAATAATATAAACCTGGAATTCAACACCCCAACAATAACCATCATTTTGCCTTTATCCCGGCCAGATTTCGAGTATACAATTCTACCTATGTCTTTATCTAAGATATAGCAACTCCCCCTTATCTCAAGGTAAGGATTTCAGGTCCTTTATCGCTGATAGCTATACTGTGTTCAAAATGGGCTGAATAGCTGCCATCCAGGGTAACTACTGTCCACTGGTCTGGTTTGGTATAAACCTGGTAGGTACCCATATTAACCATTGGCTCAATGGCCAATGTCATACCTGTCTTCAACTTGGGCCCTCGATCTGGCCTACCATAGTTGGGAACAGCTGGGTCTTCGTGCATATGGCGTCCAATTCCGTGGCCCACAAATTCCCTTACTACCTGAAATCCATGTTTTTCTGCGTGAGTTTGTATGGCATTGGATATCGCCCCCAACCGATTGCCGGATTTAGCCTGTTGAATCCCTTTATACAACGATTCTTCTGTAACCTTTAGCAGCTTCAATACCTCGGGTGATACCTCTCCCACCGGTACAGTTATAGCTGAATCACCGGCATATCCGTCTACTAGGACCCCAAAGTCAATACTGACGATATCTCCCTCTTCTAGACTCCTGCTATTAGGTATGCCATGGACCACTTCCTCATTAACGGAAGCGCAAATAACTCCTGGAAATGGTCGTCCACCCTTGGGATTAGGGTAATTCTTGAAAACCGGGATGGCAGAGTGCTTTAGGCATTCTTCTTCTGCCACCGCATTCAGCTCCGCAGTAGTGATCCCAGGCCTGATCATTTTCTCCAGCATTCTTAGTATTTTGGCTACTATCTGCCCAGCAACCCTCATTTTAGCAATTTCATTAGCTGATTTTAGAATTATCATTTAAAGGTTCTCCAAATATTGTTTAATATCTTCGAATACCGCACTTGTGCTGCGGTTCCCATCTAAATTGTACAAAATGCCCTTTTTCTTATAATATTCCAGCACCGGGCTGGTCTGAGAATTATAAACATCCAGTCTCTTGCGGACTACTTCTCCAACATCATCTGTCCTTTGCACTAATTGCCCTCCACACTGATCACATTTATCGGGAACCCGGGGCGGATTAAAATTTAAGTTGTATAATGACTTGCAATTACTGCAGCTTACCCTCCCTGACAAACGCTCTATCAGAACATCATTGGGAACCGAAATATTAATAGCCGCATCCACTCTTTTGTTAAGTTCGGCTAAAGCCTTATCCAGGGCTTCTGCCTGAACCAAGGTTCTAGGAAAGCCATCAAGCAAAAAACCTTTCTCACAGTCAGACTTCGTGATCCTTTCCTCAATGATACCTATAGTAATTTCATCAGGCACCAATTTCCCTTCGTTCATATATTGCTGGGCCTCTAGCCCTAATCCACTGCCCCTTGCAACCGCTTCCCGGAACATATCACCGGTAGAAATGTGCGGTATGGAGAATTGATTAGTTATTATACCAGCCTGAGTACCCTTACCTGCACCAGGAGGACCCATAAGAATAATATTCAAAATCTATCATCTCCTACTTTACAAAGCCTTCATAACTGCGTAAAAGCAAATGGGATTCAATCTGTTTCATAGTATCAAGTGCAACTCCAACGACAATCAACAGTGCAGTGCCTCCGAACCATAGACTGGTTATCCCAGTAAGGCCGATGATAAAGTTTGGCAGTATAGCTATTAATGCCAGGAATACTCCTCCCGCCATGGTTAACCTTGATAGCACCCGATCAATATATTCCGCCGTAGGTCTACCCGGTCTTATTCCCGGAATAAACCCTCCGTATTTTTTAACATTATCAGCAACATCCATAGGATTAAATATTATAGCTACATAAAAATAGGTAAAGAATACGATTAATAATCCATAGATTACATTATAAGCAATAGATCCAAAGTGAAAATAGTTGTTTAAAAACTGATTAAAACCTGAAGACTGGTCGATAAATGAACCAATAGTAGCCGGAAACATCATCAAGGACATGGCAAATATTATCGGTATCACTCCGCCGGCATTTACTTTCAAAGGCAAAAAGGAACTTTGGCCGCCATATACCCTGCGCCCTACTACCCTTTTGGCATATTGGATAGGCAGCCTCCTTTGGCCTTCATTTACTGCAACTATAGCAGCAATAATTATCAAGGCAATTATTATAAACAAGAAGATGTTAAAATAGCCTATTATCCCTCCGGCAAGCTCCTGCCCCACCCCCGAAATCTGGGAAGGAAGCCTGGAGACAATTCCCGCAAATATAATCAATGATATTCCGTTGCCAATTCCCCTTTCGGTTATCATTTCGCCAATCCACATGAGAAATGCAGTCCCAGCCGTCAGGGATATAGCTATGATAAAATATGAACCAATGCCAGGATTGGTCAAAGCGTTATTTTTGTCCAATGCAAATGACATACCCATTGCCTGTATAAATGCCAAAACAACCGTTCCATACCTTATATACTGGGCTATCTTCTTCTTGCCTTCCTCGCCCTCTTTAGACAGTTCTTCCAGTTTCGGAACAATAACCTGCAGCAACTGCATAATAATTGATGCGTTAATATAAGGAGTTATGCTCATAGCAAAAATACTAAAACGCTTAAATGCCCCACCGGAAATTATATCAAAGAAACCAAACAGCTGTCCTCTCAATAATTCCTCCACCGCTTCGGGGGTTATCCCAGGAACCGGGATATGGGCTCCAAACCTGAACACGAGGAGCATAAAGAGGGTAAACAGCAATTTTCTTTTGAGGTCCCCTACTTTAAATGCTTGCTGAAAAGATCCTAGCATTAAATCACCTCAACTTCTCCACCCCTGGCAGTTACTTTGGCTTCCGCCTGCTTTGAGATCTTGTGAACCTTAAGCTTTAGCCGTTTTTCAAGCTCTCCGTTTCCCAGGATCTTTACTCCATCCTTTAGTGATTTAATTATGCCTGCCTCCCGGAGCAGCTCAGGGGTTATACTGGTTCCATCCTCAAACCCATTTAAGTCACCTACATTTACAATGGCATATTCCTTCTTAAAAATATTGTTAAAACCCCTTTTTGGTATGCGTCTCTGCAGGGGCATTTGTCCGCCTTCAAAACCAGGTCGTACTCCACCGCCTGAACGAGCCTTTTGTCCTTTGTGCCCGCGGGTAGATGTTTTTCCATGTCCTGAGCCTGGACCTCTGCCTACCCGTTTAGGGCGTTTGTTGGCGCCGGGTGGAGCTTTTAGTTCTTCAAGCTTCACAATAAAAACCTCCCTGTATTACTCGATTTCTTCCACGGTTACAAGATGTTGTACCTTTTTAATCTGACCTCTTATTTGAGGAGAATCCTCTTTGATGATGCTTTGTTGCATTTTCCGCAATCCCAAACTCCGTATAGTTCTTCTCTGAGTTTCGGGGCAGCCAATAATACTTCTAGTCCAGGTTATTTTAAGCTGCTTCGACAAATCTAACCCCCCTAGCCCATTAACTCTTCAATAGTCTTGCCTCTTTGTTTGGCTACATCTTCAATTCTCTTTAAACCCTTTAATCCTTCCATAGTAGCGTAAACCATATTAATAGCATTGGAAGAACCCAATGATTTTGTAAGTATATCCTTAACCCCTGCCGCTTCTAACACAGCTCTAACCGGGCCACCAGCAATAACTCCGGTACCCGGCGAAGCCGGTTTCAGGAGCACCCGCCCTGCTCCAAAACATCCATTAATCTGATGCGGGATAGTTCTTTGATCTATCAGTGGTATTTCAATCATTTTCTTCTTGGCGTTTTCTACAGCTTTTCTTATGGCTTCCGGTACTTCAGCCGCTTTGCCTTTACCGGTGCCAACCTTGCCTTCGCCATCCCCCACAACTACCAGGGCACTAAAACTAAATCTGCGTCCACCCTTAACAACTTTAGCAACCCTTTTAATAGTAACTACTTTCTCTATCAATTCTGGGACAGCTTGTTCTTTATCGATCATCATTTCCCTCCTAGCTTAATAAACTCCTAAGTTTTAGAATTGCAATCCCTCTTCTCTGGCGGCATCTGCCAGGGCTGCTATCCGGCCATGATACTTATAACCGCTTCTGTCAAAGACCACAGCAGTAATTCCTTTTTCTTTTGCTTTTCTGGCAATGCTGCCCCCAACCTCCCTGGCCGCCTCTATATTGGTTTTCGAGGTCAGACCGGTAATATCTTTATCGAGAGTTGAGGCAGTTACTACAGTCATACCTTTTTCATCGTCAATTAACTGAGCATAAATGTGATTAAGACTCTTATAGACACATAAACGGGGCCTGGCACTGCTACCCACGACCTTGCGCCTTACTCTATTGTGCTTGCCCTGTCTGAGCGAGTTCCTACTGGGTTTCTTAATCATTTTGCTACTCCTTTCCTCCAGTTACCTGCTTCCCGCTTTACCAGCCTTATGCCTTATTGTTTCATTCTCGTATTTTATCCCCTTGCCTTTATACGGTTCGGGTTTCCTAACTGCCCTTATGTGGGCGGCGGTATTGCCTACCAGTTGTTTGTCAATACCCTTAACTGTTATTTTCGTAACCGCAGGAACTTCAAATTCTATTCCCTCAGGTGGTTCAATCTCAACCGGGTGCGAATAACCAATATTAATAACTAATTTTTTTCCCTGCATCTGCGCCCTGTATCCTACCCCAACCAGTTCAAGTTTTTTCTCAAAACCTTTGGTAACCCCTTCAACCATGTTAGCAATCAAAGCCCGGGTTAGACCATGAAGAGCCCTGTCCTTTTTCGCGTCACTGTTTCTTTCTACAAGAAGAGTGTTCTCCTCTTTAATTACCTTTATATCCCCTGGAATTTGGAAATCTAAGCTCCCTTTTGGGCCTTTAACGGTTATTACATTATTCTCCAGCACGACGTCTACACCTGCGGGTAGGCTGATAGGCTTTTTGCCAATTCTCGACATTCTAATTCCCTCCTTCAGCTACCAGATATAACATATTACTTCCCCGCCGAGTCCTTCTTTACGGGCTTTCTTATCAGTCATTAGGCCTTTGGATGTCGATACTACGGCAGTACCCAGCCCGCCTAATACCCTGGGTATATCATCTTTCTTTACATATACTCTTAATCCAGGCTTACTAATTCTTTTAATACCTGTTATAACCCTTTGCTTGTTGGGTCCATATTTGAGATACACCCTGATAATTCCCTGTTTCCCGTCTTCAATATATTCGAACTCTTTTATATATCCTTCTTCTTTTAAAATTCGGGCAATTTCAACTTTTAGCTTGGAACTGGGGATCTCCACAGTCTCATGCATGACCATGTTACCATTCCTAATTCTGGTCAGGAAATCGGCTACCGGATCAGTCATGGCCATAACTACACCTCCTTTATCTTACCAGCTCGCTTTTGTAACTCCAGGTATTTCGCCTCTGTGAGCCAACTGCCGGAAACAAATCCTGCACATGCCAAATTTCCGCATATAAGCTCTTGGCCTACCGCATATCTTACATCGGTTATAATTACGGACTTTAAACTTTTGTTCCCGTTTTTGCTTGGCAATCATCGCTTTTTTTGCCATGCCCGATTTACCTCCTATCTAAATGGCATACCCATACCCTTTAACAACTCTCTAGCTTCCTCATCTGTCTTGGCAGTCGTTACTATAACTACCTCCAGCCCTCTGATTTTATCGATTTTATCATAATCAATCTCTGGAAATATCGTCTGTTCCTTTATGCCTAACGAGTAATTCCCCCGACCATCAAATGCCTGGGGCGATACTCCCCTGAAATCCCGCACCCGGGGTAGAGCAAGGTTGATTAACTTATCCAGAAAATCATACATTCTCTCTCCCCTTAAGGTTACCTTGCATCCAATGGGTACACCTTCTCTTAGCTTGAATCCGGCAATTGATTTCTTGGCCCTTGTAACTACCGGTTTCTGCCCAGATATTACAGTTAAATCGTTTATTGCCCCATCAAGAGCTTTAGAATTCTGAGTAGCTTCACCTACTCCAATGTTAAGCACTACCCGGTCTATTTTGGGCACTTCCATTATATTCCTATATTTAAACTTCTTCATTAGGGTAGGAATAATTTCTTGTTTATATAGCTCATATAGCCTAGCCACTACCAGCTAGCCTCCTTTCCTAGGGCATTAGTCAAATATTTCTCCACAATGTTTACAAGTTCTTACTTTTTCCTGGTTATTGAGTATTTTATTAGCTACTCGGGTGGCTTTATTGCATTTCCCGCATACCAACATAATATTTGAAGCATTCAGCGGATTCTCCACGTTAAGAATCCCTCCCTGGGGTACGGATTTACTAGGCTTTTGGTGCTTCTTAACCTGATTAACCCCTTCTACAACGACCTTATTTTGGCTCGGAATAACCTTTAAAACCTTTCCTTTTTTACCAGCATCCTTGCCGGTGATAACGACAACAATATCACCCTTCTTTACCTGCATTATTACACCTCCATTGCCTAGAGAACTTCCGGAGCTAATGATATTATTTTCATAAAGTTCTTTTCTCTTAGTTCCCGGGCTACAGGTCCAAATATTCGCGTACCTCGTGGATTATTATTGTCGTCAATTATTACAGCAGCGTTTTCCGAGAAAGCTATATATGATCCATCCACCCGTCTTATTTCTTTCTTGGTCCTAACTACCACTGCTTTAACAACGTCTCCTTTCTTAACTATACCCCCTGGAGCAGCTTCCTTGACTGATGCTATTATTACATCACCAATGCTTGCATACTTCCGATTTGATCCACCAAGTACTTTAATACAAAGAACCTTTTTGGCCCCGGTGTTATCTCCTACCTGAAGCATTGTCTCTTGTTGAATCACTGTGTAATCCTCCCTTCATAACCAGGCCCTATTCTAAAGTCTTGGCTTTTCTAATTATCTGAACAAGCCTCCATCTTTTATCCTTGCTTAATGGACGGGATTCAATTATTTTAACCAGATCCCCGACCTTGGCCTCGTTATTTTCGTCATGGGCTTTATATTTTTTGGTAGTCTTAATAATCTTTTTATAAAGTGGATGCTGCTTTACAGTTTCCACATTAACCGTAATAGTCTTGTTCATCTTGTCACTATAAACCGTACCAATTCTAACTTTTCTATTCAACCGCTTATCAGCCACTCCTGGACCTCCTTTTTAGATGTTTTTCATTGCTGCAATTTCTCTTTGCCTTAATATGGTCTTACACCTGGCAATATTCTTCCTTACATCTCGTATACGCATCGGATTATCTAACTGTCCGGTGGCAAGTTGAAACCTTAAGTTAAACAGTTCATCTTTATAGTCTGAGATTTTCTTGGTTAATTCCTCATCGGTTAGCTCTCTGATTTTATTTGCCTTCACTAACCTCACCACCCATTTCTTCTCTTTTTACAAATTTACATTTGCCCGGCAGCTTATGAGAAGCCAGTCTCATCGCCTCCCTGGCTGTCTCTTCATCAACCCCGGACAATTCAAACATAATCCTACCTGGCTTTACTACTGCAATCCAGTGCTCCGGGGAGCCTTTACCTTTTCCCATCCTGGTTTCAGCTGGCTTTACAGTAAGCGGACGATCAGGAAATATTTTTATCCATAGCTTTCCGCCTCTTTTGATATAACGGTTTATGGCAATACGGGCTGCTTCAATCTGGCGGTTGGTAATCCAAGCAGGTTCGATAGCTTGAAGGCCATATTCTCCATAAGTTATTGTATTGCCTTTGTTGGCTTTCCCAGTTAAGCCCGGCCGATGCTGTCTTCTGTACTTTACTCTTTTTGGGGTAAGCATTATTTATCTGCCTCCTCCGCTTGATTCTGTTTTGCCTGCGCAGGTCTCTGCTTGGCTTCAGGCATAACCTCTCCCCGATTTATCCACACTTTTATGCCAATTTTGCCGTAAGTTGTGTTAGCCTCGGCAAACCCGTAATCAATATCTGCCCTTAAGGTGTGTAAAGGTACTTTGCCTTCTGCATACCATTCAGTTCTGGCAATTTCTGCTCCACCCAGTCTCCCTGATATGGCAATCTTGATCCCGACTGCGCCCATGCGCATGGTTCTGCTGACGGTCTGTTTCATTGCCCTTCTAAAAGATACTCTCTTCTCCAACTGCTGGGCCACACTTTCTGCTACTATCTGGGCATCAAGCTCGGGTTTTTTGATCTCCTGAATGTTAATACTAATGTTTTTCTTAGTCATATCAACCAAGGCGCTCTTCAATAATTCCACTTCATTTCCGCCCCGTCCAATGACAATACCTGGTTTCGCGGTATGAATTGTTATTCTCAGCCGGTTACCGGTCCTCTGAATCTCTATCATAGATATACCAGCGGCATAAAATTTTTCTTTAATATAGTTTCTTATTTTATAATCCTCATGGAGAAGTTCTGTATAATCCCGATCTGCATACCAGTTTGAATCCCAGGTTTTGATTATTCCAATTCTATAGCCCTTAGGATGAACCTTCTGCCCCACTATTTAACCTCCTTTTCCTTTACAACCACGGTTATATGACTTGTTCTAACTCTCTTTATATCTGCTCTTCCATAGCCTCTGGGCCGCATTCTTTTCATTATAGGCCCTTCATCTACCCTTATCTCGGATATAAACAGTTCATCAGTGTTCAGGTCAAAATTATGTTCAGCATTAGCTATAGCAGATTTAACCACTTTGGTTATGAGCGGTGCAGACTTTTTATTGGTATATCTCAAAATAGCCTGGGCTTCACCTACTTTTTTACCTCTTACCAGGTCAGCAACCTGCCTTGCCTTTAAAGGGGATACTCGAAGATATCGAGCTATTGCTTTAGCTTCCATCCGTTTCTCCTCCTTCCTATCTAGCCCTACTGGATTTCTCGGATTTCCCGGCATGACCTCTATAGGTCCTGGTGGGAGCAAATTCACCAAGCTTCATACCAACCATATCCTCGGTTATATAAACTGGAATATGCCGCCGCCCATCATGTACAGCCAATGTATGACCCACCATCTGAGGCATAATTGTCGACCGCCTGGACCAGGTCTTTATTACTCTTTTTTGTCCGCTTTGATTAAGATCTTCAATTTTTTTTAGCAGTTTTTCGTCACAATAAGGTCCTTTTTTCAATGACCTACCCATTCAAAGACCTCCCTTATTTGCGTTTCCGGACAATCATTTTATCCGATACCTTTTTCTTTCTTGTCTTTCCGCCAATCGCAATTTTACCCCATGGGGAAACGGGATATTTCCTGCCTATAGGAGCTCGTCCTTCCCCACCGCCATGAGGATGATCGGCTGGGTTCATAACTGAACCTCTAACGCCAGGCCTTATCCCCAGCCAACGGGATTTTCCTGCCTTACCTATGGTAATATTCTCGTGATCCAGGTTACCTACCTGACCAATAGTGGCTTTACAATTAATGTGCACCAACCTGACTTCACCTGAAGGCAATCTAACGTGGGCATAATTACCTTCTTTAGCCATAAGCTGGGCAACAGCCCCGGCTGCTCTAACTAATTGTCCACCCTTCCCTGGTCTTAATTCTATATTGTGGATAAGTGAACCCACCGGTATATTCTGCAACGGCAAGGAATTGCCCACCTTAATATCGGCCTTTGGACCTGATACGATAACGTCCCCCACCTTTAAGTTGTTTGGAGCAATTATATAAGCCTTCGCCCCATCTACATAATGCAATAATGCAATATTAGCGGAACGGTTAGGATCATATTCAATCGCAGCTACTTTTGCCGGGACACCATCCTTAACCCGTTTAAAATCAACCAGCCGGTAAAGCCTTTTATGTCCACCACCGCGATGTCTTACTGTAATGCGCCCCTGAGCATTCCTGCCGCCAGTCTTTTTGAGAGCAGTAGTAAGCCCTTTTTCCGGCTCCTTTTTGCTCAGTTCTTCAAATGTAAGAATAGCCATATGTCTTCTGCTTGGTGTCATAGGCCTGAATTTTTTTATGCCCATTCAACATTTCCCTCCTTAAAACAGCAACACCGCTATATGCCCTCAAACAGCTTTATCTTTTGTCCTGGTTTCAAGGTTATAATAGCCTTCTTTCGGCTCGGTGTCCTGCCTTCAAATCTGCCCATTCTTTTAGGCTTTCCTTTAAGATTCATAGTACGAACCTTGTCTACTTTAACCGCAAATATCTCCTGAATAGCGTTTTTTATTTCAGTTTTATTGGCCTTCCTATCTACAATGAAGGTGTATTTGTTATCCGCCATTAAATTCATCGATTTTTCAGTAACTACGGGTTTTATAATTATATCTCTCGCTTCTCTCATTTTAGGCATATACCTCCTCTACTTTTGCAACCGCATCCTTGGTAATCAGTAGAGTATCGTATTTAAGCAGATCATAAACATTTATCAAATCAGCTCTTAAGTGCTTTACCCCTGGGATGTTGCGGGCTGATTTGACCACGTTTACATCCCCATCAGAGGTTACCAGCAATGTTTTGTATGCAGCATTTAAGGCATCCAGGGTTTGAATCATAGATTTAGTCTTAGGTTCATCAAATACCAATTCATCCACCACAATTATTTCGTTATTCAAAACTTTACTGGAAAGAGCTGATCTCATAGCCAGCCGTCTAACCTTTTTCGGGAGTCTATAGGAATAATCCCTAGGCTTTGGTCCAAATACTACGCCTCCGCCGGTCCAAATCGGATTGCGGCTACTGCCTACTCTAGCCCGGCCGGTTCCTTTTTGTCTCCAGGGTTTTTTCCCTCCCCCGCGGACTTCGCCCCTGGTCTTGGTTGATGCAGTGCCAACCCGTTTATTGGCCATTTGCATTTTTACAAAATCATATAATGCTGCCTCATTCGGCTGTATTCCAAAGACATGGTCGTTTAATTCCACTTCGCCAATTTCGGCACCTTTCATATCATATAGTACAACTTTAGGCATCTTCCTTACCTCCTTTAAACACTATGCTTTAACCGAACTCTTTAGGATCACTAGACCCCTCTTAGGACCAGGAATAGCGCCTTTAACCAGAATAATATTTCTTTCGGGAAAGACTTTAACTACTTTCAAACCTTGAACTGTAACCCGCTCTCCGCCTAACCTGCCTGGAAGCTTTCTGCCTTTAAATACCCGGGCTGGACCCTTTGCCCCTAATGAGCCTGGCCGGCGGTGATATTTAGAACCATGCCCCATTGCTCCTCTTCTGAAGTTATGCCGTTTAACTGCACCGGCAAATCCTTTACCTTTAGAAGTACCTACTACATCAACTAATTCGCCTTGTTCAAAAATATCTACATTGATTTCCTGCCCCACATCATATTCATCAGTATTAGCCAATCTGAACTCTTTAATATACCTTAAAGGGCGAATGTTCGCTTTTTTAAAATGTCCTTTTAATGGTTTATTGATCTGTGTTTCTCTAATCGGCCCAAATCCTACCTGGATTGCATCATACCCATCAGTTTCGACTTTCTTCTTTTGCAGTACTGTGCACGGGCCTGCTTGAATTACGGTAACCGGCACCGCTTTATCGTTTTCATCAAATATCTGAGTCATTCCTATCTTTATTCCCATAATTGCTTTTTTAATAGTACTCAAAACAACTTGCCTCCTAACTTATATGCGATAGGTTGGAAGAGGGGTTTCCAACTTCACTTCTAGGTTATTGGTTTGCCTTTAGGATTAAATCCCCCCTAATCCCTTGGCAATGGTCGACGTCTATAACTTGATTTCTATGTCAACCCCGGAAGGCAAATCTAGATGCATCAATGCATCAATGGTCTTGGGATTAGGATCCAGTATATCAATAAGACGCTTATGGGTCCTAATCTCGAACTGCTCTCGGGAGTCCTTGTTTACGTGCGGTGATCTGAGTATTGTATATATGCTTTTTTCTGTTGGTAAGGGAATTGGACCAGAAACACTGGCTCCGTTCTTTTTAGCCGTTTCGACGATCTTTTGCGAGGATTGGTCCAATAACTTATGATCAAACGCTTTTAATCTGATTCTTACCTTTTGCTGGATGCTCACTTGCTTACCTCCTAACTGGCTTTAATTTAACACCACGTCTCCGGGCGTATACTATCAAGACACTCCAACCGCAGAACGGCTGGGCGATTCTACTCGTTTATCGCAGTAACAACTCCTGCCCCGACCGTTCTTCCGCCTTCCCTTATGGCAAATCTCAAACCTTCTTCTATGGCTATCGGAGTTATTAGTTCGATGGACATCTGAATATTGTCCCCTGGCATTACCATCTCTACTCCCTCTGGAAGCTGTATTACCCCCGTTACGTCCGTGGTCCTAAAATAAAACTGGGGCCGGTAACCTCCAAAGAACGGTGTGTGCCTTCCGCCTTCCTCTTTCGTTAATACATATACCTCCGCCGAAAACTTGGTTAACGGTTTGATACTTCCCGGCTTCGCCAGTACCATACCTCTCTCTACTTCTTTCCTGTCTACTCCCCTTAACAGGGTACCTATATTGTCCCCTGCTTCTGCATAGTCAAGAAGCTTCCGGAACATCTCTACTCCCGTGCATACCGTCTTCCTCGTGGCTTCCCTCATCCCTACTATTTCTACTTCGTCTCCTACCTTTACACGGCCTCTCTCTACCCTGCCGGTCGTTACTGTACCTCTACCGGTTATTGTGAATACATCTTCTATCGGCATCAGGAATGGTTTGTCCACGGCCCTTTCCGGTAACGGAACATACGTGTCTACTGCATCCATCAGTTCCCATATCTGCTTACACCATTCACATTCCCTGCTCCCGCATCCACATTCCAGGGCCTTTAAGGCTGAACCCCTTATTATCGGTATTTCATCCCCAGGAAATTCATACGTGCTTAACAGCTCCCTTATTTCCATGTCTACTAATTCCAAGAGCTCTTCATCATCTACCATGTCTACCTTGTTCATGAATACTACTATATAAGGCACGCCTACCTGCCTCGCTAAAAGTATATGCTCCCTGGTCTGCGGCATTGGACCGTCTGCTGCTGATACCACCAGTATCGAACCATCCATCTGCGCTGCCCCGGTTATCATGTTCTTTATGTAGTCTGCATGTCCCGGACAGTCTACATGAGCATAATGCCTGGTCTCTGTTTGATACTCTACATGAGAGGTGTTGATAGTTATGCCCCTTTCCCTCTCTTCCGGGGCCTTGTCAATTGAATCGTATGATGTGGCTACTGCTCCTCCTACTTTAGATAGTATCAGGGTTATGGCCGCCGTTAATGTTGTCTTGCCATGGTCTACATGACCTATTGTCCCAATGTTAAGATGGGGTTTTGTCCTCTCGTATTTAGCCTTTGCCATTCCTTCTCTCACCTTTCTTTATAATTAATTTGATTACACTTTTATACCATACCTTTTAGCTATGATCTCTTTACTTTTGGAATCAGGTACTTCAGCATAATTTTTGATCTTCATTGAGAAAACCGCCCTTCCCTGACTGATAGACCGTAAGCTGGTGGCATAGCCAAAAGTTTCTGAAAGTGGTACGTTTCCTTTGATAATCCTGTTGTCCCTGTTTTCTTCAAATCCCAAAACCTTGCCTCTGCGGGCGTTCAGGTCGGATATTATATCCCCAATATACTCCTCAGGAGAAAAAATCTCGATATCCATAATCGGCTCCAACAAGACAGGGTCGGCATTATTCAATACTTCTTTCAGAGCCATGCTGGCTGCTATTTTAAAAGCCTGTTCCGTGGAATCCACTTCATGGTAGGAACCACCCACCAGGCTGACTTCCAGGTCATCTACAGGATAACCCGCCAGGATGCCCGCTTGCAGTGCTTCCATTACCCCGTTTTCAACTGCAGGAACAAATTCTTTCGGCACATTTTCGCTGCTAGCCTTGTTGACGAATAGCTTCCCAGATCCTTCAAGCCCAGCCCTGGCCTCTAATACTACATGTGCATACAGGCCGCGGCCTCCCGCCTGCTTCTCAAAAACTGCTTCAGCGCGGGCCTTCTTTCTTATGGTCTCTTTATAAGCTACCTGCGGTTTTCCTACATTAGCATTTACCTTAAACTCACGGACTAATCTGTCTATAATTATTTCCAGGTGTAGTTCACCCATACCAGAGATGATAATTTGGCCGCTTTCCTCATCAATTCTGTTTTTAAAGGTCGGATCTTCTTCCGCTAATCTCCTTAAGCTCTCTTCAATTTTGTCTTGATCTGCTTTAGTTTTAGGTTCTATAGCAACATCAATAACGGTTGCGGGAAACCTTATGGATTCCAAAACAATAGGCTCATTTTCAAAACAAAGGGTATCTCCGGTTATGGTTTCTTTTAAGCCCACCCCGGCTACAATATCCCCAGCAACCCCCTCTTCCACCTCTGCCCGGTGATTAGCATGCATTTTTAATAATTTGGTTATCCTTTCCCTTTTCATCCGGGTACTGTTTAAAACCACGCTGCCCGTCTTAATTCTCCCTGAATATATCCTGAAATAGGTCAGTTTACCCACATAGGGATCGGCAGATACTTTAAAGGCGAGGGCACAAAATGGCGCATTTTTATCTGCCTGCCTTTCGATTTCCTCACTGGTTGAGGGCTCCAATCCTAATACCGGGGGAATATCGACAGGAGACGGCAGAAAACCAACTATGGCATTCAAAAGCATTTGAACCCCTTTGTTTCTGAATGATGACCCGCAAAGTACCGGGACTATTTTATTTTCTATGGTTAGCCTTCTTAAACAGCGGTTTATCTCTTCCACGGAAGGTTCCTGCCCTTCCAAATAATCCTGCAGAATATCATCATCATATTCACTAAGGTTTTCGATTAGAATTTCCCGGTATGGTAACGCTGCTTTTATTTCTTCCTCAGTCAGGTCTCTTATTATATAATTTTCACCAATATCATCTTCATATATATAAGCCTTCTGGGCTACCAGATCAATTACCCCAGCGAATAAATCTTCAGCCCCTATTGGGATCTGAATAGGAACTGCATTACTGCCGAGTTTATCCCGGATCATTTGAACCGCCCGGAAAAAGTCTGCTCCTATCCTATCCATTTTATTAATATAGGCAATGCGAGGAACAGCGTATTTGTCGGCCTGTCTCCAAACCGTTTCTGACTGTGGCTGTACTCCTGCGACTGCGCAAAAGATGCCAACTGCTCCATCAAGTACTCTTAATGACCGTTCTACCTCAACAGTAAAATCAACATGGCCGGGTGTATCGATAATGTTAATAATATGTTCCCGCCAGCTACAGGTGGTAGCAGCGGAGGTAATTGTAATACCTCTTTCCTGCTCCTGGTTCATCCAATCCATTGTTGCCGTACCTTTGTCAACTTCCCCCATTTTATGCACTTTTCCTGAATAGAAAAGTATCCTTTCGGTAGTTGTCGTCTTACCGGCATCAATATGAGCCATTATTCCGATATTTCTTATATCCGTTAAATTATATTCAACGGCCATTACCATACACTCCTAAACCATTTACCAGTTTTTAAAACTAATTTCTACCAACGATAATGGGCAAAGGCCTTGTTTGCTTCGGCCATCTTATGAGTATCCTCTTTTTTCTTAAAAGAACCGCCGGTGCTATTATAAGCATCCATTATTTCACCAGCAATTCGCTCAGCCATCGTCTTTTCTCCCCGTTTACGGGCATAAGATACTATCCAACGTATAGCAAGGGTCTGCCTTCTTTCCGGTCTAACTTCGACTGGAACCTGATAGTTGGCCCCTCCGACTCTTCTAGCTCTTACTTCCAACACCGGAGTAACATTTTTCATCGCTTCTTCAAATACTTCCATAGGGTTTTTCCCTATTTTTTTCTCTATAATTTGAAATGCACTGTAGCAAATATTCTCCGCAATACTTTTTTTACCATCCCACATAACCTGATTTACAAGTTTAGTAAATACCTTGCTGTTATAAATGGGATCAGGCAGAACATCCCTTTTTGGAACCGGCCCCTTTCTAGGCATATAGTGCCTCCTTTCTTATTTCTTTTTCGGCTTCTTAGTACCGTATTTAGATCTTCCCTGGTTGCGGTTTTGAACTCCAGCTGCATCAAGAGTTCCTCGAATAATATGATACCTGACTCCTGGCAAGTCCTTAACCCTGCCTCCTCTAATAAGCACAACCGAATGCTCTTGCAGATTATGACCTATACCAGGAATGTAAGCGGTAACTTCTATCCCATTGGTTAACCTTACCCTGGCGATTTTCCTCAAGGCAGAGTTAGGTTTCTTTGGAGTGGTAGTATATACACGGGTACATACTCCTCTTTTTTGGGGACAATTTTTCAGGGCTGGTGCCGTAGATTTCTTCTCTTCCTGTTCCCGTCCTTTTCTAACTAATTGATTAATGGTTGGCATTTACTGCACCTCCTTCCATAAGAGCAGCTCTAGAATACTTAGCTATCTGTATCTGGGTTTAAAACAGCAACAGTTGCAGAGCCTACATTTATACCGCACGCCTTGCCTAGTATTTCCATGTTTTCAGCTAGCTCATAACTTATCTGATGCTGTCGGCACAGCTCTTTAATCGGTTCAATTATATATGGCTCTGCATCCCTGGCAATATATACCTTTTGAACCTGACCCTTGGCTATGGCTTTCTTTACCTGCTTAGTTCCAATCACCTTATGACACCTTTTAAGATCACTCAGCGACAAAGGTTATATCCCCCTTGTGAGTAGTAAACTTTAACAGATAAAAGAACACACTTAGATATTTTAGCACCTGTATACAGGCCTAGTCAACTAATCATTCAGCCCTTAATCGAAATTTCAACTTCAGCATCTTTATACTGGTTTTTTCGGTTAAATCTCTAGTTCGCACCACTCCCCGGTTCTATTATTCCTGAGCGGTCTGCTCGATTACATCTGTATTCCGGTACAGGGAATATCCCGTACCAGCGGGTATTAACTTCCCAATAATCACATTCTCCTTAAGACCGATCAGGTTATCAATTTTCCCCTTTATTGCAGCTTCGGTTAAGACCTTGGTAGTCTCCTGGAACGAAGCGGCTGATAAAAAGGAGTCGGTGTTCAAAGAAGCCTTGGTAATGCCTAGGAGCATAGGCGAACATACTGCTGGCAGCTGATTGTTCCTAATGGCTTTTAGATTTTCATCCTCAAAATAGGAAATATCTACAAACGCCCCTGGAAGCATATTGGTATCGCCGGAATCTTCAATTTTCACCTTTTTCAGCATCTGGCGAATCATAATCTCAATATGCTTATCGCTGATATCAACCCCTTGAGAACGGTATACTTTTTGCACTTCCTGCAACAAATATCTCTGCACTTCCTGAAGTCCTTTAGTTTTAAGGATATCATGGGGATTTAGAGGCCCTTCAGTTAAAGCATCACCAATTTCCAAATAGTCACCCTCAGCTACCTTCAGGCGGGATCCATAATGAACCGGATAAGATGCCAATACTTCTCCATTTTCTCCAATTATCTCCACTTCCCGCCGGCCTTTGTTTTCTCCAAACCGTGCTGTTCCTGATACCTCGGTTACTACCGCTTGCCCTTTTGGTTTACGCACTTCAAAAAGCTCCTCGACCCTGGGCAAACCTCTAGTTATATCATCCCCGGCAACTCCGCCGGTATGGAAAGTACGCATGGTTAACTGGGTTCCTGGCTCTCCTATGGACTGGGCTGCTAAAATACCAACCGCTTCTCCTATTTCTACATCATACCCGGTAGCCAGATTACGTCCGTAACACTTTTTGCATACTCCGTGTTTAGTTTTACAGGTTAAAACACTCCTTATTTTTACCCTTTTTATTCCTGCTTTTTCAATTTCATATCCTGTATCATCATCAATCATCTGGTTTTCTTCAACCAATACCTTCCCGGTTTGGGAATGGATAATGGTATCTAATGATACCCGCCCAATAATCCTCTGGTGCAATGGTTCTATTAACTGGGATCCCTCGGTAATCTTTTCCACCCATATTCCCTCGGCTGACTCGCAATCCTCTTCTCTCACTATTACATCCTGGGAAACATCAACCAGCCTTCGGGTAAGGTAACCGGAATCAGCGGTTCGCAGTGCTGTATCTGCCAATCCTTTCCTGGCCCCATGAGTTGAAATGAAGTATTCCAAAACGGTCAGCCCTTCCCGGAAATTGGCCTTAATCGGCAGATCAATTATCTTACCTGAGGGATCAGCCATAAGACCGCGCATTCCTGCCAGCTGCCTTATTTGCTGGAAATTACCCCGAGCACCGGAAATAGCCATCATATACACAGGATTGTCTTCAGGCAGGCTTACCTTCAAAGCTTCAGTCACATCCTCAGTAGCCTGATTCCATATTTCTACTACCTGGGAATGCCTTTCTTCATCAGTAATCAGCCCGACCAGAAAATCATCTTCGATAGCTTCAACCACCTTGTCAGCCTCAGCCAAAATAGTGTTTTTGGCCTCAGGGGTTTCAAAATCGGTTATCCCTACGGTTATACCCGCTTTAGTGGAAAAAGAGTAGCCTAAACGTTTAATACCATCAAGCATCTCTGCAGTTACGGCATTTCCTTCCAGCCTGTAACATTCATATACGATACTGCCCAGCTTCTTTTTATCGATCACTTCATTGTAGAAACCGAGACTGGGAGGAATAATCTCGTTAAAGATGATTCTGCCTACTGACGTTTCCACCAGCTCTTCTTTATACTCATGGCCGTTACCATATCCCCTGGTTTGGGAAAGTTTCAGCTTAACCTTTATCTTCTCATGCAATCTTATATAATTCAGTTCATACACCATGCGTGCTTCTTCAGCACTGCTATAGCACTTAGGATTTGGCACGTTTTTATCCTCTTCACCCATATAAGTTAGATAATATAACCCGATAACCATATCCTGGGTAGGAGTTACCACCGGCTTACCATCCTTGGGGTTTAGGATGTTATTGCTGGCCAGCATTAATAACCGGGCTTCAGTCTGGGCTTCAGCTGAAAGAGGTACATGGACCGCCATCTGATCACCATCAAAATCAGCATTATAGGCAGTACAAACTAAAGGATGCAGCTGTAATGCCCGCCCTTCCACCAATACTGGTTCAAAAGCCTGAATCCCTAAGCGGTGAAGGGTAGGAGCACGGTTTAAAAGTACTGGGTGTTCTTTAATAACATCGTCTAAAATATCCCAAACCTCTTCTCTGCCCCTTTCAACCATCTTTTTGGCGCTTTTAATATTTGAAGCTATACCCCTGTCTACCAGCTTTTTCATTACAAAGGGTTTAAAGAGCTCCAAAGCCATCTCCTTGGGCAAGCCACACTGATGCATTTTTAAATTAGGTCCCACCACTATGACTGATCTTCCTGAATAATCTACTCGCTTCCCTAATAGATTCTGCCGGAAACGCCCTTGTTTGCCTTTAAGCATATCGCTCAGCGATTTCAAAGGTCTATTACCCGGTCCGGTTACCGGCCTTCCTCTCCTGCCATTATCAATTAAAGCATCAACTGCTTCCTGGAGCATTCTTTTTTCATTCCGTACTATAATATCCGGAGCTCCCAAGTCCAACAGCCTTTTTAGCCTATTGTTCCGGTTTATCACCCGGCGGTACAAGTCATTCAAATCCGAGGTGGCAAAACGTCCCCCATCCAGCTGAACCATAGGCCTTAGTTCAGGAGGTATTACTGGAAGCACATCCAGGATCATCCATTGCGGATCATTATGCGACAACCTGAAAGCTTCCACAACCTCCAGCCGTTTTATGGCTCTGCTTTTGCGTTGACCGGTACTAGTTGCTATTTCATTCTTTAATTCCTGGGAAAGTGATACCAGGTCTACCTCTGCCAGCAGGATTTTCACTGCCTCAGCCCCAATCTTTGCTACAAAGGCATTTCCATACTTCTCTTTGCTTTCACGGTATTCCCGCTCGTTTAGCAGTTGTTTCTTAAGCAGAGGGGTATCACCGGGATCAATTACTATATAATTAACAAAGTATATGACTTTCTCTAATACTTTGGGAGACATATCCAGAAGTAATCCTATTCTGCTGGGAATCCCCTTTAGGTACCATATGTGACAGACTGGAGCCGCTAATTCAATGTGCCCCATTCTTTCTCTTCTAACTTTAGAAGTTGTAACTTCAACTCCACAGCGGTCGCAAACGATACCTTTATGTCTAACCCTTTTATATTTTCCGCAGTGGCATTCCCAATCTTTTACGGGTCCAAAAATCTTTTCACAAAAGAGTCCTTCCTTTTCCGGTCTCAGGGTTCGGTAGTTAATGGTTTCAGGTTTCTTTACCTCACCACTGCTCCAGGAACGTATTTGCTCAGGTGCAGCCAGGGATATCTTGATCCGTTCAAAATTGTTTACATCTAACAAACCATTCTCTCCCTTCTAAAAAAGATGGAATCGCAACCAGTAAGACTTACCCTCAATATAGAATCGAAATAGAATCGAAAAGCAACCGGGATTAAATGACTATACTCTTACAAGCTTTTATCAATTAAATCCTCAATGTCTTCATCCGATTCATCAAAATCCATATCTTCCTCCTCATCTATATCCTCATTCAATTCGTTGTTGACATTATCAGGTCTGCCTATGGTTGTTTCGGGTAATTCTACCCCCAGCTCCCTCGCTTTCTCTTTTTCATTAACCTCATAATCCATATCCTTTATATGGATTTCGGAGTCATCTTCAGATAATATCCTTACATCCAAAGCCAGGCTTTGAAGCTCCTTTATCAGGACTTTAAAGCCTTCCGGAACTCCAGGCTCAGGTATGTTTTCTCCTTTAACAATGGATTCATAGGTCTTTAACCTACCTACAACATCATCTGATTTTACCGTCAATATTTCCTGCAAAGTATATGCTGACCCATAAGCTTCAAGGGCCCAGACTTCCATCTCTCCAAACCTCTGACCACCAAACTGGGCTTTGCCGCCCAGAGGCTGCTGGGTTACCAGGGAGTATGGCCCGATGGATCGGGCGTGTATCTTATCATCAACCAGATGCGCAAGCTTCAACATGTATACATATCCGACCGTAATCTCGTTGTCAAACTTTTCTCCGGTCCTCCCGTCATATAGAACGGCCTTCCCGTTTTCGGGCAAATTTGCTTCGCGCAGCATGGCAAATATATCTTCCTCTTCGGCTCCATCAAAAACCGGAGTAGCTATCTTATACCCAAGAACCTTGGCTGCCCAACCCATATGGCATTCCAATATCTGCCCGATATTCATTCTTGAGGGTACTCCAAGGGGATTAAGCACTATTTCTAATGGAGTTCCATCCTCTAAAAAGGGCATATCTTCTTCAGGCAGAATACGAGAAATGACTCCCTTGTTTCCATGGCGTCCGGCCATCTTATCGCCTTCGGAAATCTTCCTCTTTTGCGCAATATAAACCCTGACTAATTGGTTTACGCCCGGAGGCAATTCATCACCATTTTCCCGGGAAAAGCGTTTGACTGCTACTATTTTTCCTGCTTCTCCATGGGGAACCCGTAGGGAGGAATCCCTGACTTCACGCGCCTTTTCCCCGAATATTGCCCGTAAGAGTCTTTCTTCTGGGGTTAATTCGGTTTCACCTTTTGGAGTGACCTTACCTACCAGAATATCATCGGGCCTTACTTCAGCGCCTATTCTAATAACTCCGTATTCATCCAGGTTTTTCAACATATCTTCCGATACATTGGGTATATCTCGGGTTATTTCCTCCGGACCAAGCTTGGTATCGCGGGCTTCGCACTCATATTCTTCGATGTGAATCGAAGTAAATACGTCCTCTTTAACCAATTTTTCCGAAATCAGTATGGCATCCTCGTAATTGTAGCCTTCCCAGGGCAGAAACCCCACTAGAACATTGCGGCCTAAGGCTAACTCCCCTGAGTGGGTGCTGGGACCATCAGCTATGACTGTATCGGCTTCAACTCTTTCCCCGACCTTTACTATTGGTCTCTGGTTATAGCAAGTACCCTGGTTTGATCTGACAAATTTCAGCAGGTCGTAGGTATCTATACCTCCACTATCATTCTGGATTACAATCCTACTGGCACTTACCCGTTTCACTATCCCAGAATTCTTTGCTACAACCACCGCCCCAGAATCTTTGGCTGCCTTATATTCCAAACCGGTCCCAATAATCGGCGCTTCCGTTCTTACTAAAGGAACAGCTTGCCGTTGCATATTGGCTCCCATAAGAGCCCTATTGGCATCATCATTTTCCAGGAATGGAATAAGGGAAGTAGCAACGCTGAACACCTGTTTGGGGGAAACGTCCATGAAATCAACCTTGTTTATAGGAACTTCCAGGATTTCCTCAAAATATCTCGCTTCAACCCGGTCTTCTATAAAGTAATCATTCTCATCAAGGGGGGCATTGGCCTGGGCTACAATATACTCGTCCTCCTCATCAGCTGTCAGGTACACAATCTCATCCAAAACCCGCCGCGACTCTTTATCTACCTTTCTATAGGGAGTCTCTATAAACCCAAAGTCATTAACCCGGGCAAAAGTAGCCAAAGACCCAATCAGCCCAATGTTCGGACCTTCCGGGGTTTCGATGGGACATATGCGCCCATAATGAGAATGGTGGACATCTCTAACCTGAAAACCGGCTCTTTCTCTGGTGAGCCCTCCCGGGCCGAGGGCACTTAATCTTCTTTTGTGGGTTAACTCAGCCAGCGGGTTGGTCTGATCCATAAACTGTGACAACTGGGAACTACCGAAAAACTCCTTAACTGCAGCCGTTATTGGACGGATATTGATTAGAACTTGAGGGGTAAGGGTTTCAACGTCATGGATACTCATTCTCTCCCTGACTACCCGTTCCATTCTCACTAATCCGGTTCTAAACTGATTCTGCAGCAGTTCTCCAATGGAACGAAGTCTACGGTTACCAAGATGATCAATAACATCGGTCTTACCCTCGCCTCTTATCAGTTTCAAAAGATAAGCAATAGTTGCGGTAATATCTTCTACCGTTAGGTGTCTTACTTCCATCGGTATATTTAATCCCAGTTTTTTATTGACTTTATATCTTCCCACATTAGCCATATCATACCTTCTGGGATCAAAAAAAAGATTCTTTAGTAACTGCTCAGCCGCTTCCTCGGTTGCCATCTCACCTGGTCTGAGCCTTCTATAGAACTCAATCAGCCCTTCTTTTTTATTGGTACTGGGGTCTTTTTCCAGGGTTTTATTTATTGTTTCATCGCCATTGAAAAGATCCAATATTACCTCGTTAGTTTCATATCCGATAGCGCGCAGCAAAACGGTTACCGGAATTTTCCTGGTTTTATCTATTCGGGTGTAAATAACCCCGGCACTGTCCATCTCCAGTTCAAACCATGCACCCCGGTTTGGAATTATCGTTGCACCAAATAACCTGTTTCCAGCCAGGTCAATCCGATCGCTGAAATAAACCCCGGGGGATTTAACTAATTGGCTAACCACAACTCTTTCTGCACCATTAATAATAAAGGTGCCATTATCAGTCATCAAGGGCAGATCGCCCATATATACTTCAGATTCCTTTATCTCACCGTTTTCCTTGTCAGTTAACCTGACCTTCAGCTTTAGGGGGGCTTGATAACTTACATCCCTCTCTTTGCATTCATGAACCGAATATTTAGGTTCACCCAAACTATATCCTATAAAGTCAAGTTCCAGGGTTCCTGTAAAATCAGATATGGGGAAAACCTCTTGCAAGGCCTCTTTCAGGCCTTTTTCAATAAACCACTGGTAAGAACTCAGCTGAACCTGGATTAGATTTGGCAAGCTAATTGGTTCCTTAATACGGGAATAGCTTAACCTGTTTACTTTTCCGTAATTGACGATTTCAGCCATCGCAAAAATTCACCCCTTTAATTATTTCCCAAAAGAGTGAAAAGCAAGGCTTGACCTAAAACCTCGCTTTTTGTTCCAAACTTAAAATACTAACTAGTATTATAAGTACCACTTAAAAATATTAATGGCAATTACTAATGTTATCATAATCATTTATGCTAGTCAAGAAAAAATTAGATTTATTAGATTTATTTCCAGAGATTTTCAATATTTTATTAGTTAGGATTATTATCTCTTTCCTGTTCTTTTTTTTGTACAGACACCGTATCCAGTGAATAACTACGCTCAATTATCTGGTGTGCTTTTTTCAGGTTTCTATAATACATCCAAAATACGGCCAAAAAACCCAGCACGAATAAAGATATCCCCAGCCATAGCCCGTTAAAAACCAATACCTGCAGCAAGTTGGTGGAATGTTCAAACTGCTTCAAATTCCAGGTAGCAGTAAGATTATCCACACTATTTGCCGAGCTTTTTATTATAAAACTCGGGCATTTAATGGTTATCGTACCTTCATTAAAACCAGTGAGTTGGTAGAATGTCCCCTGTTTTTGCGAGGAATAATCCTCGTCTATATTCATTAGGGTCAAGCTAAAGACTAAGAAATCTTTGGACTCAACTATAATGGGCAACTTATCCTCAAGTCTATTATAGGCCTCCCAATCCGATATCTTCCTATTCATAACCGTCTTGCCGTCAACTCGGCTTGTTTGCCAGGAGACTGGGTTGGTTAAGTTGGAAGCCTCGTCAATTATAATAGCTTCTGACAAAGTATTATCATCATGCCAGGTTATTTGCCATTCCACCTGGGAAGCAGAAACTGGCATAGGAAATAATAGACTGAATAAGACAGCTGCTACTACCAATGGGAAATACTTATACATACAATCCTTTCCCTTCTTATTACCTCTTAAACCCCAATTAAAATTATAACAAAAAACCTTAGCAGGTTTAGCAATACATTACGACTAATTATAGAATAATTCTCATTAATCCTATAAAAACCACGAAGCGAGAGTATCATTCCTTCGAATACCCCCGCTCCTACTTAGCCTTAGATCCCTATCCTATTTAACTTCTACTGTCGCCCCAGCTTCTTCTAATTTAGCCTTGATTTGATCAGCCTCTTCCTTGGATATCTTTTCTTTAACCGGGTTTGGAGCTTCATCAACCAGGGCTTTGGCTTCTTTAAGTCCTAAACCGGTCAGTTCGCGGACTACCTTAATTACGTTAATCTTTTTCTCTCCTGCGCTGGCAAGAATTACATCGAATTCAGTCTTTTCTTCAACTTCCGGAGCAGCTGCTCCTCCTGCTGCCGGAGCAGCTGCAACTGCCACCGGAGCAGCCGCAGTTACTCCAAATTCTTCCTCCAGAGCCTTAACCAGCTCTGACAGTTCTAGAACGGTTAATCCTTTTACAATATCAATTACTTCCTGTACTTTACTCATGTATATATACCTCCTATTTATCTTTATATTCTATTTAATAACTAAACAGCTTCTTGTTTCTCCTTAATCTGGTTTAAGACTCTAACCAAACCTGAAAGGTTAGCATTGAGTACATAAACAAAACTGGTAATCGGAGCCTGTAAGGTACCTAGGACCTGGGACACCAAAACTTCTCTGGAGGGCAATTCGGCCAAATCCTTAATCTGGCCGGAAGACAACACCTGTCCATTTAAAAGGCCGACTTTTATTTCCAGCTTTTTATACTGTTTAATGAACTCAAACAGTGTTTTAACTGGACCTACCGGATCCTCCTTGCTAAATAGAACTGCATTGGGTCCGCTAATATGTTCAATAATCTGGCTTAAACCCAGATTTTTTAAAGCAAACTCTGCCATAGTATTCTTGACTACTCGGTATTCTACTCCCGGTACTCGAAGCCTGTTTCTTAAGCCTGTGATCTCTTGGACACTTGTTCCCCGGTAATCGGTAAACACTACCAGAGTAGCGTTTCTAAATTTCTCTTCCAGAACCGCAACTGTTTTTTGTTTTTCTTCTATCCTGGGCATCAATATTCACCCCCTTTTTTAGGCCATAAGTATAATTAATGAACTCCAAAAGCACTTACCTAGTTATTAGCTGGACTTGTTTAGCAAAATACTACTATTCTAGAAAAGCAATAGCCCCTGCGATCCCACACAGAGGCCATTATTTCAAAAACTTGATCTATGATAATAACCTCGGCAGGTGAAATGGATTCATTAAGGCTTTCGCCACCGGCTGTCTATGGTCTGATTTTCAGTTTTAATAATCTCTAAGACTATTTTTTCGCCATCAATGCCAAGGGATTTATTTTAATCCCTGGCCCCATGGTAGTGCAAACACTCACCGAACGCATATATTGCCCTTTAGCAGCAGCAGGTTTGGCCTTAATTAGCGCTTCAGCAAAAACGTTAAGGTTTTCCAGCAGCTTTTCTGTATCGAAAGATACCTTACCTACCGGGGCATGAATGATAGAGGTCTTGTCGACCCGGTATTCTATTCTGCCAGCTTTTAGTTCGTTAACTGTACGTGCAATATCAAATGTTACCGTACCTGATTTGGGATTCGGCATAAGCCCTCTTGGACCAAGTATTTTCCCCAACCTGCCAACTACGGACATCATGTCCGGAGTAGCTACTGCAACATCAAATTCAAACCAGCCACCCTGTATTTTTTCTGCCAGTTCTTCTCCGCCGACAAAATCTGCACCGGCCTCAGAAGCTTCTTTCTGCTTTTCGCCTTTGGCAAAAACCAATACTTTTCTAGTTTTTCCAATACCATGAGGTAAGCTTACCGTACCTCTGACCTGTTGATCTGCATGCCTTGGATCAACCCCTAATTTAATATGGACCTCTATAGTCTCATCAAATTTGGCTGAGGAAAGCTCTTTAGCCAATTTCAATGCCTCAATCGGCTCGTACAATTTATAGCGATCATATTTTTTAATAGCATCCAAATAAGCTTTTCCTTTTTTCATGTTATTCCTCCTTGTGGTAATACGGATCATTGTCCTCCCACAGTTTATTAGTCTACAACCTCGATACCCATGCTGCGAGCAGTTCCTTCCACCATTCGCATCGCTGCTTCGATGCTGGCTGCATTAAGATCTTCTTTTTTCATCTCCGCAATTTCTTTTATTTTCGCCCTGGTGACCTTACCTATTTTCTTAACATTAGGTGTACTGGAGCCTTTCTCAGTATTTGCCGCCTTTTTCAGCAAGTCGGAAGCCGGTGGGGATTTTAATACAAAAGTAAATGAACGGTCTTCGTAAATGGTAATCTCTACCGGAACAATAAATCCTGCCTGGTTGGCAGTCTTGGCATTGTACTCCTTGCAAAAGCCCATTATGTTTACTCCATACTGGCCAAGCGCCGGACCAACAGGAGGAGCGGGGGTAGCCTTGCCTCCAGATATCTGCAGCGATACCTTGCCCTTAATCTTTTTTGCCATACTTGCACCTCCTTACACTTTATCTATTTGCTCATAATCCAATTCTACCGGGGTCTCTCTTCCAAACATGGATATGTTTACTCTAACCTTACCCCGATCAGGCAGCAGTTCTCTCACAACACCTTCAAAATTAGCAAAAGGCCCGGTTTTGACCTTAATGCTCTCCCCGATTTTAACATCAATTATTTTTGGCTTCTTGCCACCCATCAAACCCATCTGCCTGAATATCTTGTCAATTTCACTTTGCTGTAATGGGATAGGTTTGGTGCCACTGCCAACAAATCCGGTAACCCCCGGGGTATGTCGGACTACATACCAAGAATCCTCATCCATAATCATGTTTACGATAACATAACCCGGAAATACCCTTTTGCTGGTAATCTTTTTCTTACCGCCTTTATATTCGACTTCTTTCTCTTCCGGGATTATTATATCAAATATTTTGTTTTGCATATTCATGGATTCAACCCGTTTAGCAAGGTCAACCTTGATCTTGTTTTCATACCCGGAATAGGTATGTACTACATACCAATCTCCTTTATGCTTTTCAACCCCATCCGGATGAATTCCTCCGGCCTCCTTGTCAGGTTCCAGTTGTTGATTTGCAGTAATTGGAGCCACCCCCTCCATTAAGTTAAGGCAGAAAATAGGTTTTTGAGTAACCACGATAGGGCAGTATCAAACAGCCAAATTATAGCCGCAATAAGAGCAACCGAAAATAAAACCACCCCAGTATATGCTACCAGTTGTTTACGTCCTGGCCAGTGAACTTTTTTCAATTCTCTATAAACATTGATTAAATACTGCTTTGATTTTGCAACCCAATTAGCAGCAGCTTCCCTTTTGGTCGGTAAGTTGTTTTTTGCCAAGATTTTCACATCCCGATTATTTAATCTCCTTATGGATCGTGTGAGCATTACAGAATCTACAGTATTTCCGTAGTTCAATCCTTTCATTATGCTTTTTCTTATTTTTGGTCGTTGTATAGTTGCGCTGTTTGCAGTCAGTGCAAGCTAGCGTTATTCCTACTCTCATATTGAAACCTCCATCTCCAGGGTAAAAATACTAGAATACTTTAGCATAAGGTGAGCCATTAGTCAATAAGTTAGGGGGACGGTTCTTTTGGCTCGGGGGGCGAGCCAAAAGAACCGTCCCCCTGTTTCCCCTACTCGTTTATCGCAGTAACAACTCCTGCCCCGACCGTTCTTCCGCCTTCCCTTATGGCAAATCTCAAACCTTCTTCTATGGCTATCGGAGTTATTAGTTCGATGGACATCTGAATATTGTCCCCTGGCATTACCATCTCTACTCCCTCTGGAAGCTGTATTACCCCCGTTACGTCCGTGGTCCTAAAATAAAACTGGGGCCGGTAACCTCCAAAGAACGGTGTGTGCCTTCCGCCTTCCTCTTTCGTTAATACATATACCTCCGCCGAAAACTTGGTTAACGGTTTGATACTTCCCGGCTTCGCCAGTACCATACCTCTCTCTACTTCTTTCCTGTCTACTCCCCTTAACAGGGTACCTATATTATCCCCTGCTTCTGCATAGTCAAGAAGCTTCCGGAACATCTCTACTCCCGTGCATACCGTCTTCCTCGTGGCTTCCCTCATCCCTACTATTTCTACTTCGTCTCCTACCTTTACACGGCCTCTCTCTACCCTGCCGGTCGTTACTGTACCTCTACCGGTTATTGTGAATACATCTTCTATCGGCATCAGGAATGGTTTGTCCACGGCCCTTTCCGGTAACGGAACATACGTGTCTACTGCATCCATCAGTTCCCATATCTGCTTACACCATTCACATTCCCTGCTCCCGCATCCACATTCCAGGGCCTTTAAGGCTGAACCCCTTATTATCGGTATTTCATCCCCAGGAAATTCATACGTGCTTAACAGCTCCCTTATTTCCATGTCTACTAATTCCAAGAGCTCTTCATCATCTACCATGTCTACCTTGTTCATGAATACTACTATATAAGGCACGCCTACCTGCCTCGCTAAAAGTATATGCTCCCTGGTCTGCGGCATTGGACCGTCTGCTGCTGATACCACCAGTATCGAACCATCCATCTGCGCTGCCCCGGTTATCATGTTCTTTATGTAGTCTGCATGTCCCGGACAGTCTACATGAGCATAATGCCTGGTCTCTGTTTGATACTCTACATGAGAGGTGTTGATAGTTATGCCCCTTTCCCTCTCTTCCGGGGCCTTGTCAATTGAATCGTATGATGTGGCTACTGCTCCTCCTACTTTAGATAGTATCAGGGTTATGGCCGCCGTTAATGTTGTCTTGCCATGGTCTACATGACCTATTGTCCCAATGTTAAGATGGGGTTTTGTCCTCTCGTATTTAGCCTTTGCCATTCCTTCTCTCACCTTTCCCCTTTCTGAAGAATAAATAGTATAATTTATTTTACCCAATACGGTAACGAAATAAAAGGAGTGGAAGAAACACTCCTTAATTTTCGTATGGTAGCGGCGAAGGGATTTGAACCCCTGACACTACGGGTATGAACCGTATGCTCTAGCCAACTGAGCTACGCCGCCTCATGGAGCCCATAACCGGACTTGAACCGGTGACCTTATCCTTACCAAGGATACGCTCTGCCGGCTGAGCTATATGGGCTTTATGTTGCCCCCTGCGGGGACTACCGTCTTATTTCCCTTACGGGGTAAATTTCAAATGGTTGCCCCCTGCGGGGACTACCGTCTTATTTCCCTTACGGGAAAGATTATCATGGTTGCCCCCTTCGGGGACTACCGTCTTACTTCCCTTACGGGAAAGATTATCATGGTTGCGGGAGCCGGACTTGAACCAGCAACCTTCGGGTTATGAGCCCGACGAGCTACCTATTGCTCCATCCCGCGTCGATAATGGTGGAGGGAGAAGGATTCGAACCTTCGAAGGCGGTGCCAACAGATTTACAGTCTGCCCCCTTTAGCCTCTTGGGTATCCCTCCTGCTGTTTTATTGGAGCCGAGCACAGGACTTGAACCCGCAACCTGCTGATTACAAGTCAGCTGCTCTACCGGTTGAGCTAGCTCGGCTCAGCAAATAATATTTTATACTCTGATTCTATCAAAGTCAATAGTTACAGTAACTTTTGGTGTTGAACCACCAGGGTTTCGTTCACAGCACTTTATTCGGCTAAAAAAGCATCGCAAAGGGTGGGTATCCCTAAGGTGTTATGGTTGTGGCCAAAAAACAAATCTGAAAGGAGAGTACCCACCCAACGACATTATACAATCAACTTATGCATTCCGGTAACCCGCAAGCTGCTTTTAGGACCTTAGCGGCTAATCTTTGGGAAACCAGGAATAAATCTTTTTAAGTACTTTGAACCAAAGCCAGTCATAACTTAATCAAACCCATCACACAAAATAAATACGATGGAGCCAATTTCTAAAATATTAACTTTCTCTCTTGGAATGCCTGTTTAGTACGCTGGTTATAAACGAATTAGTGAGGGTTATAAATCCTGTTTGTCAAAACTGATTTCTATCTTCAAGGTACTTTTCCAGTTTTCTTTTTACTCTTTGCAGAGCATTGTCAATGGACTTTACATGGCGTTTGAGTTCAACTGCTATCTCTTGATATGATTTCCCTTCCAAATAAGCCATAAGAACTTTCCATTCGAGAGAACTTAAAATCTCTCCCATTTTCTTCTCAATAAAAATAAATTCTTCCCTGCTAATAACTATTTCTTCAGGATTGGTAACCTTGCTAGTCGATAAGATGTCCATCAGGGTACGGTCAGATTCTTCATCATAGATCGGTTTGTTTAATGAAACATATGAATTAAGAGGTATATGTTTCTGGCGAGTAGCTGTCTTGATCGCAGTAATTATCTGTCTGGTAATACATAATTCTGCAAAAGCCCTAAAGGAAGTAAGCTTGTCCAGTTTATAATCCCTGATTGCCTTAAACAAGCCTATCATTCCCTCTTGTATTATGTCTTCCTTGTCCGCTCCGATTAAGAAATATGATCTGGCTTTAGCCCTGACAAAGTTCCTATACTTGTCAACCAGAAACTCAACTGCAGACTGCTCTCCATGTTGCGCCAGTTCTACAATTTCCTCGTCGGGCATGTCGACATAAGCAACATAATACTTCTTGACAGCGACAGAATTGATCATTCAATCGCCTCCATTATTTTTATAATTCTGCTTGGTGGAACAATAATCGGAGTACCTCATTTATTATAGGCCACATAGCCTTAAATCGTCAAGACAAGCTTATTTTAGCTAACCGGGAGGCTAAGAATGTATCGGAATCGGCTCACAGTCGGGCATTCTTTACCTTTGGCGGATTATTTCATAAATTAGCAATCCTGCGGCTACCGAGGCATTAAGGGAATTAATTCTTCCAAACAATGGTATGCTTATAATCAAATCACAATTATCTTTAACTAACCTTCTCATTCCCTTTCCTTCTCCACCAATCACCAATGCAGCCGGGGTAGGAATCTTAGTAGAAAAAAGGGTATGGCTGCTTGTCATATCCGTGCCAACAACCCATAAACCACGGTCTTTCAAAGCCTTGATCGCATTTACCAGGTTGGTTTCACGAGCAATGCTAATATGTTCTACTGCCCCAGCAGAAGCTCTAACCGTCCCTTCAGTAATGGCGGCCGAATTATGTTTCGGAATAATGATCCCATGAACCCCGGCACATTCAGCCGTCCTGATTATTGAGCCAAGATTGTGGGGATCCTCTATTCCATCTAATATAAGTACAAATGGTTGTTCTCCCCGGCTGGCAGCAATGTTCAGTATTTGATCAATACTGGCATAGGTATAAGTATCAACCAGGGCTATAACTCCCTGATGATTGTTGGCTTTGCACATTTTATTCAGCTTTTCTTTATCCAGGTATTGGATATACACCCCTTTAGCCTGGGCAGAATCTATTATGCGGTCTATTCTTTTGTCCTGGCGACCATTTTGTATATATATCTTATGTATTTTTCGACGGCCTTTCAGGGCTTCGGTTACACTGTTCACTCCAGCCAGTATCTCACTCAATCACAAACCCCCCCGGAATTTGGATAAATTTATTTGTTAAAAAAGTCATCAGTGAAGATGATATTAGCATAGTGTTTCTCAGGAAAATCCCGATCATACTCTATATCATTAAATAAAACGGATAACCGCTGTTGGAACAACCGGAGAAGAGGAATAGATACTTGTCTCATCTGAGGATGGGCGGCTGCATTAGCCCTCAGCCGGAAAAAGTGCCTCCATTCTCTCAAATTATAGGTTACAACTATTTCTGTCTTAAGGGAATTTGGCAAAACGGAACGTGCTTCCTGGGCTGAACAGCCCTGGGCCAACATGGTCATATATGCCTTTTCTGCCTGTAAACAGGAATTATACCACGCATTATAAGATGCTTCCTTGTCCAACAGGAAGAACGGTTCAATAACTGTAATTTCATTGCCAAACTTGTCCCGGTCATACCTGCAATACCGGGTTGACTCCTGGGAATAAGCTGCAATACGGTGTCTTACTATCTCGTGGGAAATACCCCGGTCAACTATCAAAAGTACCGTAACTTTTTCATGTTCAATTACCGATTCATGCCCTAAGCTAATAATCGAATTGAGAAATTTACTGCTGCCCTCACCACTGAAGGCTAATTGGTCTTCTGATTTGTAGCATACCCTGGCATAACGTTCAATCCTGGTAATTAGGTTAGTATCCAAGGCATTTCTAGATATATATATTTGGGGCTTTTTTATTATCATTATGTTTCTCCTCTCATTGGATTACGGCTTTCTTTTTCTGCAGCTAAAGCCAGTTTTATTAAATAAGCCAGCCTGTCAGTATCGCCTCTAAGATAATGAAAACCAAGCAGGGCTTCAAAACCCGTGCTCATTCTATAATCATTTACACCAGCATGTCTGGGAACCCCGCTTTTAGCATTCCTGCCCCTTTTTACGATGTTCTGTTCTTCTTCACTGAGCTGGTCAAACATTTGGCGAATAACCCTGGCCTGGCTTTCTGCTTTAACTAATGCTACTGTATCCAGGTGAATGTCTTTGACCTTCCGGTGTCCATCAGCTACAATATGGGTCCTGACTGCAAGCTCAAAAACCGCGTCCCCAATATAAGCTAATACTACCGGTGATATTTCTTGGACCGCCTCTTGGTTAAGGTATTCATTCACCAGCAAATCTCCACCCCGCTCCCTTCCCGGTGTCTTCCAAAACAAAACCCTGATTATTTAACCGATCCCGAATAAAATCTGCCCGGTTAAGGTTGTTGTTTTCTATATAAAAGTTCCTGGCATTAATAATATGGTTCATCAATAAACTGATCTCAGGAATTGTCCCGAACTTAATCCTGGAACCTGATGGGGTATCTTCAATGATTATTGCCATTTCATTTAGAAGGTCACGTAACCGATCCGCAGTCTTAAAGTCTTTTTCGCTGCGCGCTATCTGCCTCAATTCAACTAATAATTCGACTAACCCTTTAACCACAATATCGGGGATATCCTTCGGTTCTATCAATATTCCCAGTATTCCAGCCAGGTTTTTAAAAATATCCCCGGCCTTTAAGGCTGCCATCTGGGATAATTGATCCTTATCCTGGGAGATAAAAGTATTCACAAGGTGCGAGAGCTCAAACAGGCATCCAATAGCTTTAGCCGTATTCAGATCATCATCCATAGCCTGGATAAAAGCATTTTCCTTTTCTTTAACCGTATCCAGGAAGACTTTTTGCCGTTCTTTATAATCCGTTTTGGTGACCTGGTTTTCCTTAAATCCTTTCAGGTAATGGTCTAAAAGATCAATGGTGGTCTTTAACCGACCCAAGGCTTTTTGGGCTTCTTCCAATTTCTGATCATCAAAATCCAGCGGACTCCGGTAATGAGTGGTAATAAGATAGTATCGGACCACATCGCCTGGATATTTTTGCAGGACATCTCTCAAAATAAAGAAATTACCCAGGGACTTGGACATTTTTTCGTTGTTTACGGTTATATACCCATTGTGCATCCAATACCTTACAAATGGTTTATTGGTAATGGCTTCTGCCTGGGCTATTTCATTTTCATGGTGAGGAAATATCAGATCATTGCCTCCGCCGTGAATGTCAATGGTATCCCCCAGGTACTTGGTGGCCATAACCGAACACTCTATATGCCATCCCGGCCTGCCCTGTCCCCATGGGCTATCCCAAAAAGGTTCATTAGGCTTAGCGGCCTTCCAAAGGGCGAAATCCACTGGATCCTCTTTACGCTCATCGATCTCCACCCGGGCTCCGGAAAGCATATCTTCCATGGTGCGGTTGGATAACCTCCCGTAATTTGTAAAGGCTCTTACCCGGTAGAATACGTCACCCCCAGCCTGATAGGCAAAACCCTTTTTGATTAAAGTCTCTATAGCCTGGATAATATCAGGTATATGTTCACTTACCCGGGGGTGATGATCAGCTCTTCTAACATTTAGAGCCTCAGCATCCTTAAAATATTCGTTTATATATTTTTCCGCCAAATAAACCGGATTTTGCTTTTCCTCTTGGGCCCGTTTAATAATTTTATCATCAACATCGGTAAAGTTTTGAATGTACTTCACCCGGTATCCCTTAAATTCAAGATACCTGCGCAATGTATCAAAAACCACTATAGGCCTGGCATTCCCGATATGGATATAATTATAAGTAGTAGGCCCACAAACATATATCTTAACTTCATGCGGTTCCACCGTCTGGAGTCTTTCTTTCCTGCCATTAAGGGTGTTATATAGCCACATTCAAGCCACCTTCCTTCTCATGTTCCTTCTCATGGTCCTGTATCCGTTTTTCCAGTTCAGCTATTCTTGCCTGTAATTCCTCTATTATATCTGCAACCGGATCGGGGAGTATATGGTGTTCGAGGTCAACCTTGCTATCTACCTTTTGGCCCTCACGGACAACTATTCTGCCTGGTACTCCTACAACCGTACAATTGGGGGGAACACTTTTTAAAACCACAGACCCTCCACCTATTTTAACATTATCACCAATAGTCAAAGAACCAAGAACTTTAGCCCCTGCACTTATAGTTACATTGTTTCCAATAGTAGGGTGTCTTTTCCCTTTCTCTTTCCCAGTTCCTCCCAGGGTAACTCCCTGGTAGATAGTTACATTATCCCCGATTTCCGCTGTTTCTCCAATAACTATACCGCTTCCATGATCAATAAAAAATCCCTTGCCGATAGTTGCTCCCGGATGAATCTCAATTCCGGTTAAAAACCGGCTAATATGTGAGGTTAATCTAGCCAGGAAGTAAAACCTTTTTATATATAACCAGTGGGCAAGGCGATGAAACAAAATGGCATGAAATCCTGGATAACAGAAAATGACCTCCAGCACACTGCGAGCAGCTGGATCCCTCTCAAAAACAACCTGTATTTCTCTTTTTAAAGTCGATAACATGGCAACCTCCTGAATATATAAATATATAATAGATATAAAAAACCTTTCGTCTCCAGTCAGAGACGAAAGGTTACTTCCGCGGTTCCACTCCGGTTGAGTACTATTTAACCATACTCCACTCCATCTTTTTTAACGGTTTTGTCCGGATATGCCTACTAATTTTCAACATACCTGCTCCCGGGCGCAACTTCGACACCTTCGTACTAAAAGAGGCTTTCAGCCTTCGACCTCTTATCTCTGCTAGCGATAAATGTCTACTCTTCCCATTCACAGCATTTCTATATAAAGTTATTAAAGATTATATGCAGGAGTACGATTAAATGTCAATTGGTAAGAGTACCCACTGATAATATAAGCGCACTTAGCGGATTCTCAAAACTTTAAGTCAATTGATTCATAAGATTCTTTCATCTTTGAATAGTATTCTTCAAAGGTCTCGGGACGCAAGCCTGATTTCTTACCCAGGATGATATTCAAGGGATCAAAGGCTCTCATGACTTTGATTTGCTCAACAGTAGGGGGCTCTACGGGTGACAGGGTGGGAGCAACCCGCAGATCCCATTCTACTAAACCCTTCACCATATCTACCGTTATACCTGGAAACAGAGCATCCAGGTACATTTCTTTAGTTTCCTCATCAAATTTAAACAGCGCCTTCTCAGTAACCACCATTACCGGTCCCTTCCCTTTAAGGCCTGCTTTCTCCCTCGCCCCAGGGCCGTCCAGGTAACCTGGGCTGGTTATAAAATCTAATTTATTAACAAATTTGCCTTTCTGGAGTCTCATCATAATAACTGTCCTAAGGGCTGATGAAGCTATATCATTGGCACCTCCGCTGCCCGGCAGCCTAACCCTTGGCCGCAGGTAACTTCCGTCACTGCCGGTTATCACCGTTGTGTTCAGGTTTCCGTATTTATCAATCTGGGCTCCGCCAATAACACCCAGGCTGACAAAGCCCCTCTGAGTATCTCCGAAAACCCTCCACATCGGACCAGCCCCTAATGCATTATCTGTAGTAGGATTGTCGGAAATAGTCCAGGGCAGTCTCCGGCTTTTGGCTCCGATCCCACCCCCCTCAAACACCAGTATCGCATCGGGAGCATGAGTGCTAACCGCGCACATCGCCGCTATTAACGGGAGTCCAATCCCAATAAAAGCCACATCTTCATTGGTAAACTGCCGGGCAACAATGGCTGCCATCAGTTCATCCACTGAGAATTCGGTAGCATAGCTCATGAACACTCCCCCTTAAAAACTAATTTAGGGATGGTATAGTTATCCCTCTCATGCTGTTTAAGCTTATTGAGCCGGTCATGGCCTACCTTATTTAAATACTGGGTGTGATTATTTACCCCGTAGATCCATTCTTCCATCCATTCTACAATTCCCTGCCTGGTTCTTGAAGCAGCTACAAATTCTCTCCGAAACGGGATGTCCATCCAGTAATACCCGGCAACTGACAATGGATGGCTGCAAAATGGCACTTCTACCACTGCACTTACACAATAGGAAGGTATGGCAGTCATATTGGGGATAGCTCTTATTTCCCTTTCAGCAACTATCTCTTCGCAGGTTATAACTACCTTTTTCGCCGCTCGGGCAATTACATCATCATTTACAAACATTCCCCATATTTGAGAATTGCCAGCCATATCAGCTTTTTGTACATGGATAAATGCTATATCAGGATTAGCGGCTGGTACTAAAGCAACCTGCCCATCACCATAAGGATCATTTATCACCTTAATCCTGGGATTAACCTTAACCAGGTCGGTCCCTAACATTGAATTGACCGGCATGAAGGAGGAACCCATAGCTCCAGCTAGAAAACGTAAACCCATGGCAAAGTTAGAGTACTCCTCAATTTCTAAATAGTTAGGAATCCCCTGTTCTACCGCCCTGCGCCAGTTATATCCCATTCCAACTGCACCAATCCATATATACGCCGATTCCACCCGTTTTATACAACCTGCAGCAATTAGAGCATCAGCTGAATCGGTAGTTGTAGCCGTTATGAAGGTTAGGTCTTTTTTTCCCTGGCGTATAATCTCACTACAAACCGCAAAGGGTTCCCGGCTCCCGAGTCCCCCAATCGTAAGCGAACAGCCATCAGTAACGAAATTGCTTACGGCCTCTTTCAAGCTCATACGCTTGTCCTGCATAGGTTACCGCCTCCTTTACCGTCGAAGCCAACATGTACAAAAGTTTATAACCTATAAATCCAAAGGCATATCCTGGTATGCTGCCTTCATTTTTTCATAGAACTCCTCAAAGCTTTCACCTTTTTGGCCTGCTGATTTTCTTCCGAGGATGGTGCCGGTTGAATCAAAAGTACGCATAATCTTTATCTCTTCTTCGGTGGGCGGCTCAACCTCCGAAAGCTGCTTTGATACTTGTAATTCCCAGCCTACCGCTTTAGTGACCTGTTCCACGGTTATTCCGGGGAATAAAGAATCAAGATACATTTCCTTAGTCTGGCTGTGGAACTTAAAGATACAGTGATCAGTAATGACCATATAGGGACCTCCACCCTTAAGCCCTTCCTTTTCCCTAGCCCCCGGTCCGGAAAGATACCCAGGGCTGGTAATATAAGATACCTTTTCTACAAACTTTCCTTTTTCCAGGCGAATCATAGTAACCGTTCGCTGGGCAGAAGAAGCTATATCATTGGCTCCTCCGCTCCCCGGAAGCCTAACTTTGGGGTAGGAATAGCTGCCGTTTTCACCTGGAATTACTGAACTATTAAGATTTCCGAAACGGTCAATTTCAGCCCCGCCAGTTATTCCTAAGGTTATTAATCCTCTCTGGCAGTCACTCAATACCTTCCACATAGGAGCAGCGGCTATGGCATTGTCAGTGGTAGGATTTTCTGCAATAGACCATGGGATTCTCCTGCTGCGTGCACCAATACCTCCGCCTTCATAAATTAAAATGGCATCCGGAGCATGGGTTCGGTTGGCTAATACTCCTGCAATAAGCGGTATACCAACTCCGATTATTGCTATATCATCATTTCTTATCTGGCGGGCTGCACACACCGCCATTAATTCAGAAGTGGTATAATCCGTGCTATACATACTTTCTCCTCCTTAACCAATATTAGGTATGCAATTATGGTCATGCTCAAGGTCCTTTAGCTTAAGAAGGCGATCAATACCTACTTTTTTAATGTAATCCTGGTGATTTTCGGTTCCATACACCCACTCGTCAAGCCATCTTACTATTCTGTCACGGGTTCTTGAAGCGTCCATAATTTGCCGCCGAAAAGGCATATCCAGCCAATAATACCCAGCCACCGAGCAGGGATGAGCTCCAAAAGGCACTTCTACTACTGCTGAAACATGATATGAAGGAATGGCGGTCATGTTTGGTATTTTCCGAATATCTCTGGTAGGAATTATTTCTTCACAGGTTAGTATCACATTTTTTGCTGCCCGGGCTATAAGGTCATCATTCATCAGCATACCCCATATTTGGGCATTGCCATTCTGGTCAGCACGTTGAACATGGATGAATGCCACATCCGGCTGAGCCGCAGGCACCAAGGCAATCGGGCCAGTTCCATACGGATCATTAACAACTTTTATATCCGGATTGTTCTTGATAATGTCACTGCCCAACATTGATTTGGTAGGCATAAACGGCAAACCACTGGCTCCAGCCATAAAGCGAGCTGACATTCCCAGGTTGGAATATTCCATAAATTCTATATGGTTGGGAACAGAGTTTTCAACTGCCCGCCTCAAATTGTATGCCATGCCGATTACTCCGATCCAAATATAGGCAGCCTCTATCCTTTTGATGCAACCAGCCGCGATCAAAGCCTCAACCGCATCTGATTGAGAATCGCTGATAAAAGTCAGGTTCCTTTTTTTCTGCCGGATTATTTCCATGCAGGCTGCGTAAGGTTCCCGGCTTACTACTCCACCAAATGCTATAGAACAACCATCAGTAACATAACGGTTTACTGCTTCCCGTAAGTTCATTCTTTTATCCTGCATTCCATCTCCTCCCAGGTTATTTCCTTAATTAGTAACTTCTTCCTTTTATTACAGTATATTTCTATTTAAAAGTTGTATTACCTTCTTACCTTATTTATATATTTTTTCCCTTCTTACTGATGCATTTTAAATAAGCGAATGTTGTGGAAATCAATATATGCTTAGAGAATGCTGATAGGTCATTATACTGAAGGCCATAAAGAAATGTAAGTAACCCGAATTAGCTATAAATAAGATTAGGATGGGTCAAGCAAGCTACTCCGATATGATAACTCTCATAGACTAGGTTAGGGTCAGCATACCAGCCGCTGTGTCAAGCAAGCTACTCCGGGTATGATAACTCTCTGACAGCAAAGAGGCTGTCTATGTTTGCAAGACAGCCTCTTTTTCATTCTAAGCCTGAAATTCTGGAGCTAATTACAAGGGGATATTGCCGTGCTTCTTTTTAGGTAATTCAACGCTCTTGGTAGCAAGCATCTCCAGGGCATTGATTATTACCGGACGGGTTTCTTTGGGTTCAATTACCTGCTCAACAAATCCCCGCCGGGCTGCCTGGTACGGAGTAGCAAAGTTCTTAATATACTCTTCCGTCTTTATTTTACGCTCTTCTTCAGACTCTTTTCTGAAAATTATGTTAGCAGCACCTTCAGCGCCCATAACCGCTATCTCAGCAGTAGGCCACGCTATTACCATATCGGCTCCGGCTTGCCCGGAACACATTCCTAAATAAGCACCTCCATAGGCTTTTCGAAGGACAACCGTGATTTTGGGCACCGTTGCTTCTGGATATACATAGAGCAATTTTGCTCCATGCCTGATTATACCGCCAAATTCCTGGCTGGTTCCGGGGAGATATCCGGGAACATCTACCAGGGTTAATAACGGAATGTTAAAACAATCGCAAAAACGGATAAACCGAGCAGCTTTATCCGAAGCGTTGATATCCAGGCATCCTGCCATAATCATGGGCTGATTAGCTATAATACCGATTGGTTGACCGTTCATTCGAGCAAAGCAGGTGATCATGTTTTGGGCATAGTATTTTTGGCTTTCGTAAAACTCCCCGTTATCGACGATCATTTTTATAACCTTTTTCATGTCATAGGGGCGATTACTGCTTTCGGGAATAATGGTATTTAGTGCTTCGTCCATCCGGTCAACCGGGTCGCTGCATGGTACCACCGGCGGTTTTTCCTTATAATTTGGAGGAAGATAACTCAGCAATTGTTTTATCTGCCGGATGCAATCTTCATCATCCTCAGCAACAAAATGGGCGTTACCGCTTTTACGATTATGAGTCATCGCTCCGCCGAGCTCTATAGCCCCAATTTCTTCACCGGTGGTGGCTTTAACCACCTGGGGACCGGTTATAAACATCTGGGCATAATCCTTTTTGACCATGTAAATGAAATCCATCAAGGCCGGTGAATATACAGCCCCTCCGGCTGACGGACCCATTATAGCAGCGATTTGTGGAATAACACCTGATGCCATGGTATTCTTATAAAAAATCTTGCCATAGCCAGCCAAGGCATCAACTGCCTCTTGTATCCTTGCTCCCCCGGAGTCGTTTAACCCGACAACCGGGCATCCAACTGCCATGGCCTTATCCATACATTTAACGATTTTGCTGGCGTGCATTTCACCTAAAGACCCACCTACGGTGCTGAAATCCTGGGCAAATGCAAAAACAACTCGACCGTCCACTTTGCCGTATCCGGTTACGACTCCTTCCCCCGGCACCTCTACTGCATCCATTCCAAAATTAGTGCAGCGGTGTTCTACGAACTTGTCCATTTCAACAAAGGTTCCCTTATCAAATAAGAGATCCAGTCTTTCGCGAGCTGTTAACCGTCCCTGGGCATGTAGCTTTTCAATAGCCTTTGGCCCACCACCTGCCTCGATCTTACGGGATTTTTCCTTAAGCTGGTTCAGCTTATCCTGATTGGTCATTGCCATAGTTTTGTTTGCCTCCCTCTGTCCAATGTTGAATAATCTGTTTGCCTAGTCTGTCTATTTGTCTCTCTGGCACAATTCTAGGAGTACACCCTTAGTAGCCTTTGGATGAATAAAAGCAATTTTGGCACCGCCAGCACCGTACCGGGGTTTTTCATCAATTAGCCTTACCCCCTTATTCTTGAGCTGCTCTAGGGCCGCTTCTATATCATCTACCCTCAAGGCTATATGCTGAATACCTTCTCCGTTCTTTTCGATAAATTTGGCTACTGGTCCATCGGGAGCAGTGGATTCCAATAATTCTATTTCAGCTTCCCCGGTGGGTATAAAAGCTGTTTTAACCTTTTGCTCTTCAACAACTTCACTTCCGGCCATTTCTAAACCAAGGATATCAGTATATAATTTAGCACTTTCTTCAATGCTTTTTACTGCAATACCAATATGATCAACACATAAGACCTTCATAAATACCTACCCTTCTGATTCTTTTCGATAGTTTGCCATTAAAGTTTTTTAATGATGTTTTGCTTTACAAAGTCGATACAAACACCGGTTGGAGTACCTGGAGTAAACACTTCAGCTATTCCTGCTTCCTTCAACAGGGGAATATCTTCACTGGGAATTACCCCTCCGCCTATAACCAAAATATCATCCATCTGTTTTTCCTTTAGCAACTGGGTAACCTTGGGCATCAATGTTAAATGAGCTCCTGACAACATACTCATAGCTATGCAATCGATTTCCTCTTGCTCTGCTGTAGCCACAATCTGTTCAGGAGTCTGTCTCAGCCCGGTATAAATAACTTCAAACCCTGCATCTCTAAATGCCTGAGCTATAACTTTTGCACCTCTATCATGTCCATCTAAACCAGGTTTAGCAACTAGAACCCTGATCTTTCTCTCTGCCATTTGACCCAACCTCCTAATTTTACCAGTTTTCAAGTTTATCAAGTTTATATTGTAACGGCTGCCACATATTCTCCCCATTCTTCACGCAATACCCCGCAGATTTCCCCCTCAGTTGCATATGCTCGTACTGCATTCAAAATATATGGCATCATGTTTTCTTCTCCCTGAGCGGCTTTACGCAATTCTTCCAGCCGATTGCTAACAGCTATGTTATCGCGCGTCTCTCTCAGCTTTTTAAGTTTTTCAATCTGCGCATCCCGAACAGATGGGTCAACCTTAAGCAATCCTGTTGGTTCAGGTTCCTCTACCTGGAATTTATTTACTCCAACAATTATCCTTTCACCTGACTCAACCTCTTTTTGCCACTGGTATGCAGCTTTCTGAATTTCGGTTTGAATATAACCCACTTCAATAGCTTTTTCAGCTCCGCCCATTTCTTCAATCTTCTGTATCTTTTCCCATGCCTCGTTATATATTTTGTCAGTCAAGGCTTCAACATAATATGATCCAGCCAATGGATCTACTGTGTCAGCAATTCCGGATTCATAAGCAATAATCTGCTGGGTTCTCAAAGCAGTCATTACTGATTCTTCCGATGGCAATGCCAGGGCTTCATCTTTAGAGTTGGTATGCAAGGACTGGGTTCCGCCTAGGACTGCAGCCATCGCCTGGATACAAACTCTAGCAATGTTGTTGTTAACCTGCTGCGCGGTCAACATGGAGCCGGCAGTCTGGGAATGAGTTCTAAACATCCAGGAGCGAGGATCCTTGGCACCGAAGTATTCTTTCATTATATAGGCCCACAATCTCCTGGCAGCTCTAAACTTGGCGGCTTCCTCCAATAAATTATTATGGGCATTAAGGAAGAAAGATAGCCGTCCGGCAAAGGCATCTATGTCCATCCCGGCCTTGATAGCCGCTTTAACGTAAGCAATACCGTTAGCCAAGGTGAAAGCAATCTCGTCGACTGCGGTAGAACCGGCTTCTCTGATATGATATCCGGATATGCTAATGGTATTCCACTGGGGAACATGCTGGGTGCAGTATTCAAATATGTTAGTTATTAACCTCATTGAGGGCTGAACTGGGAAAATATATGTCCCTCGAGCAGCATATTCTTTAAGTATATCATTCTGGATTGTACCTCTAAGCTTATCCAAGGGCACCCCCTGCTTTTCGGCTACAGCTATATACATAGCCAGCAGAATGGATGCTGGGGCATTAATCGTCATAGAGGTAGAGACCTTATCTAGAGGAATGCCATCAAACAGAATCTCCATATCCGCAAGGGAATCAATGGCTACCCCTACCTTGCCTACTTCACCTTCACTCATTGGATGATCGGAATCATATCCAATTTGGGTGGGAAGATCAAAAGCCACCGATAAGCCTGAGCCACCATTTTCCAGCAAATATTTATATCTTTTATTTGATTCCTCTGCAGTGGAAAATCCAGCATACATGCGCATTGTCCAAAGCTTTCCTCTGTACATGGTGTTTTGCGGACCACGAGTATATGGATACTCTCCCGGGAACCCGATTTTTTCATTGTAACTGCCCTGGATGTCTAAAGGAGTATATAATCTATTAACTTCATTAAATCCACTGGAAACAAACTTCTCTTTCCGTTCCCCCCGTTTGCTTAATGTCTTTTCCACTTTTTGGTTCCATTTATCCATAGCTTCTTGGATGCTGTTTATTTCTTCACTACTGTAAGACACTGACAAGTCCCCCTTAATTGTCATTTTACCCATCCATCCATAAAAAACGGCCAATATAGAGATAAACGGCAATAACCGCTGTATACACAACGATCGTTACCGTTTCAACTCCATACTATTTCTTGTAGTTATATCTAGATACGGTTTTTAGCAAACCCCAGAGCTGCATTAGCTACGATCATGGTATGCATGTTTGAGGTACCTTCCAAGGTTTCAAATTGCTTGCTATCCCTTAGGAAACGTCCACATGGATATTCTGTTGAATAACCAAAGGACCCGTAAAGTTTCATACACTCATTTGCAGCATGAACCGCAGCTTTTGCTGAGAACAATTTGGCCATAGAGGTTTCCATCTGGTTCGGCAGATTCCGGTCTTTTAACCATGCAGCTTTATAAACCAGGTATTCCAAAGCCGCATGTTCTATCTGCATTTCGGCAATCTGCTGTTGAATTAACTGGAATTTCCCAATCGGCTGCCCAAATTGGGTACGCTCATTAGCATACCTAATGGAAGCTTCCAGGCATGCTCCTGACAAACCTAATGCACCAGCTGCACAGCCAAGGCGAGTAGCATTTAACTGGGTCATACATATGCTAAATCCTTGACCAACTTGGCCTAATACCAACTCTTTCGGAACCTTGACATTCTCAAACACGATTTCAGCAGTATCTGAAGCCCAGAGGCCCACCTTGGTCTTAATAGCTTCGCGGGTTATTCCAGGTAAACTGTAATCCATTATGAAACAGGTAATGCCTCTAGCTCCCCCGTCTTTATCGGTTTTAACATATAAGAGACCATGATCGCATACCGTTCCATTGGTGATCCACATTTTGTGCCCGTTGAGCAGGTAATAGTCACCTTTATCTTCTGCCCGGCATTTCATACCTGCAACGTCTGATCCTACATCAGCCTCAGTCATGGCAAAACTGCCAACATATTCCCCGCTTACAAATTTCGGGATATAATGCTTCTTTTGCTCTTCGGTCCCAAATTTCTGTATAGTCAAGGCTGGTCCCCAACACTGCATATTGAAAGCCATTCTCCAGGAAGTATGAACTTTAGCTATCTGTTCAATAGCCAGGACTCCCTCAAGAAAGCCCATTCCATTTCCGCCATATTCTTCGTCTATACAGAAACCAAATAATCCTAGTTCGGCCATTTTGTCGAAAATTTCTCTTCTCCAATAATGGTTTTCTTCGTCTTGATCAACGTATGGAGCTACTTCATTTTCGGCAAAATCTTTAGCCATAGTTTGGACCATTTTTTGTTCTTCTGTAAGTTCAAAATTCATCCAAATCCTCTCCTCTACGCTTAAAGGCCCACTATTCCAACACCATTAATACGTCACCCTCGTTTATTGCATCACCGACTTTAACCTTAATCTCTTTTACGACTCCGTCGGCTCCAGCATATATCGGGCTTTCCATTTTCATGGATTCTACTATCATGATTTCTGTATCTTCGGTAACTTTATCTCCTACCTGAACTGGGATCTCGACTATTTTGCCAGGCATTGCTGCAATGATTTCTTCCATTCTTTATTCACCCCCTTTTAATAAATAATTTCTGCCATAATAGATTCAGGAAGCTACCCCTTTCTCAGCACATGCCATAGAAGGGGTTTCTGGTTTCATAACGAGCCATGCCAGCTCCACCCGGGCCGGTTCCCGGCCTCAAAATAGTTGCTATTCCTATCTCCTTATGAGATATGTAGGTTTCTAGCTAATCTAATTGTTAAAAAGGCAGCTCCGACATCCTGTTCCTGATGTCAAACAGCCTAATAAAACCCCGCTTCGACAAGTTACTTAAACTATATTATATATTCATTACTAAACCTAATAATCCTTTTTTTTTATTTAATTTTTCTGTATATATTACTCCCTTATTTAAAAAAACTATTCTAAGATACTTTTGGTTTTTGTACCAGCCTACCGGTGGATAGGAAGGGCAACGGCTTTTTGATTTTTATTGTCTTAAAATAATACGATTTTAGCTTGAAAATGACTATTTTTTTGCTTCATCTCCTTAATTTACCTTCCCAATCATTTGCCAGAATTTTTAAAAGAAAGGGGTCCTTTTGGGACCCCGCAAAAGGGGGAAGTATTTGGAGTAGAATTAAACTAGTAAACTAGGTTATAAAACCAGGGGGAAGAAAACTGGAGTTAAGAACGTAACCATGAAGTAGGCAACTATATTAAATGGCCCCCCAACTTTAACATAATCCATAAACCGGTAGCCTCCTTGCAGGGTTAAGGTTATAGGGGTGGTGGCCACCGGAGTGGAGAAAGACATGTTGGCGGCGATGATAATGCCCATGGCGAATGCGTACGGGTTTAATCCCATATCTTTGCATATAAACAGGGATATGGGCACGAGCATGGCCGTACAAGCGGTATTGCTCATAAACTGGCTTAGAGCCATAACTATAAATATAATGGCAGCGAAAATTACAAAGGGTGCGGCATCCATTCCAACCAGGTTAATAAAGGCATCGGCGATCATTTTTCCCCCGCCGCTCACTTCCAAGCCTTTGGCCATCCCCAGGGAACCGCCCAAAACTCCTACTGCCACCCAGTCCATTTTGTCAATAACCTTTTTCTGGGATATACACCCGGTTAGAACGCATAAAACCCCGGCTACCATACAGGTTAAGCCGATCTGGGCAAAGAACTTGGTAATAAAGGCCGTTACGGTCAGGGCGAAAATAATTAATGAGATATAAACCTTCTTCATGTCAATAGTTTCCGCCACAGCTGCCGCCTCTTTGGCAGCAGGAGCCGGTTGCCCCGGTTCTTCATCATCCACCCGGTCACCCCAGGTTTTCTTTCCAATTGAATAACCGATAGTAATAAAATAAATGACCATTACTATTACAATAGGCACCCCAACCCAGGCAAAGTCGAAAAACTCAAAGCCTTTACCCAGGCTTTCCTGCAATATCCCCTGGGCTACTACCTGGGGGGTAGAACCTACCAAGGTACAGGTTCCCCCGGCTACTGCGCCCATTCCTATGGGGATAAAAAAGTCCTTTTTGTTCATATGCGGTTTTACTATTACTACACCGCTGATGATGGCCATAAACATGGCCGTGGTGGCGGTATTGGATAGAAACATGGATAAAGCCGCGGCTGCTGTTACAGATATAGCCAGAAGCAATTTCTCACTGTCCCCGGCTAACTTTACAATCCCATTGCCGATTAATCTGGCAGCCCCGGTCTCAAACAATGCATTTCCCAGGGTTACCATCCCCACTACCAGCATAACCGTATCTGAGGCAAATCCTCCATATGCTTCGCTGAAGCTGCACACTCCAAAGGCGGCCATGGCGGTAGCCCCGAATATGGCGGTGGTAACCAGAGGTATAACTTCTGTTACGAACAGTACTACACAGATCAAAAGGATAATAATACTCATTACTGCTGCTGACATGATTAACTCCTCCCTCCTAAATTTGTCTATAAGTCTCTGTTAGTTTTGGTCCAGATCTTCATCTTCTGGGCTGCTTTTACTAAATCGTCCTGAAATTTAGGATGGGCTATGGATATTAAAGCTTCAGCTATTTGCCAGGTGGTTTTGCCTTTAATTTTTACCTTGCCATTTTCAGTAACGATATAAAAAGCCAGACTCCTGGGTACTGTTACTACTCCTTCGACCATAGGTACAATCCTGGACACCAGTTTGCCTTCCCACATGCGGCTGGATTTTAGACAAATAAATCCTTTGCCGCCTTTGGAGAGCATGGCACCTATGGTAAAATCCAGTTGACCTCCAGAACCGGATATATGGCGATAGCCTTGAGATCCAGAACATACTTGCCCGAATAAATCCACCTGCAAAGCGTTGTTTACGCTGATTACCTTGTCATTAGCCGCTATGACGTTATAATCATTGGTATAACCAACAGAATAAGTAGCGCATGCCGGATTATTGTCCATGAATTCATATAACTTTTTAGAACCCATGGCAAAGGTATAGACCATTTTGAATCTGTCAATATTCTTACGGGCTCCGGTCATTTTTCCGCTTTCGTATAAATCTACATACGCATCAGCCAGCATCTCACTATGGCATCCGAGATCCTTGACATCAGATTCCGCAATTATTTTGCCAACCGCATTAGGGATGCCTCCAATTCCTAGCTGCAAGCAGCTCCCATCTTCAATTTCCTCCACTATGAAAGCAGCAATTTTTTTATCTTCTTCGCTTATTTGCACTTCAGGCAGGGTCAGTAAAGGTGCATTATCACTTTCGACAATGTAATCTACCTGAGATATGTGAATATTCTCATGGTTTCCCCCCAAACAGGTAGGTACACTGCTGTTGACTTCGACAATAACAATATCCGCCATTTCGGCTGTAGCATGAGTAAATGAACAGGAAGTACCAAAATTGAAAAAACCGTTTTTATCCATAGGTGTAGTCTTAAGTATGGCCACATTGGGTTTACTTGCATGCCCCTGGTATAGCCTGGGCACTTCTTCCCAGTAGTTGCCCGGTATATGGAACGCTAGTCCTTTATCACCCAACTGCCGGTCGCTATGACTGAAGAACGCACTGTTATAAATAAATGATTTTCTTTCCGGGTCCTGCGCTGCAACCTGGGCGGGGTGCATACCGGTTGAGGTTTTAACTTTAACATCCGATAGTTCACCTACCCTTTTGGCCAGGGCTCTATCCAGGTATTCCGGGAACATAACGAAATGGCTATATGCCACCCAATCACCTGATTTTACTGCCTTTACCGCTTCATCTGCCGATACCAGCTTGCTAGCATACTCCTCAAGTAATGTTTTCATCCTTATCCTCCCTTTGCTTGGCTTAGACCCAGGGATTAGCACCAAGCATTATTGAATAGTTGCATCTAAGATAACCTGATTAGTACTTACCAGTGCATCAACGCAATAACTATCCCCCCCATAAAGAATAATCTTGAAGAGTAAATAGCAATTAATATGCCATTTTCAGGAAAATTAAGTTAAGAATGGCGCAAAATCGGCATTTTGAAAGTTTTGCTGAAATAAAATCTAGCTTTAAATGTGCAAAAAAAGTATCGAATGTTGCAATAATGCCTGTTGTTTGTTATATTATGGTAATACAGGCACTTATTTACTATCCATATGGGGTTTGACAATCCATTCCCCTTAATAAAGGCCTTTTAAAATACTGCATTTTTGCAGTATCGTGAAGCGCTTATGCAGGGGTGAGGGTATGAAACTTAAAGAAATAATGACTAAAGATCCGATAGTATTAAAGCCTGAGCATACCGTATGCCAGGCGGCTGCTATCTTTTTAAAGAACCGGATCGATGGAGCGGTAGTAGTTAATGACTCAGGGGTTTTAATCGGTATTTTTTCCAAGCAGCATATTTATAAATCAATTAGTAAGGGAATTGGAGCCGATGCTCCAGTAAAGCATGTTATGCGCTCGTCCAAGATTGTTTACAGGCATCCAGATGATGATGTATACGATATAATCAACTACATTAGGGTAGGCCGGTTGCCCGTAGTCGACCAGGACCTGAAGGTTGTAGGAATAGTTACCCGGGACAATATCGTGAAATTTTTGAGTAAGACCTCCAAGGATCTGAGTGAAGACCTGCACTATTTGCTCGAACACTCTATAGACGGATTCTCTATTATGGACGGAAATGGAACCATCATCTACAGGAACAAAGTAATGGAAAAATTAACCGGAATTCCGAATGAGGAAGCAATAGGACTTACTGTCAGGCAATTGCAGGACAAGGGATATTACATAATGTCGGCTACCCTAATATGTCTGCAAGAAAAAGCTTCTTTAGCAATATCTCAAACTAACCAATTGGGGAAAAAAATAATGACTACCTGTAATCCGGTTTTTGATCAAGATGGGAATATTAAACGAATTATCTGCCACTTCAAAGACTTAACTGAATTGTCTGCTTTGCAGGAAGAACTCCAGAATGCTAATAAGCTGAGTAGAAAGTATAAAAGTGAACTGAACACCTTGAGGCAACATTACCACAAAAGAAAAAAGGTAGTTTACGCTTCTCCGCAAATGCAAGAATTATTGGAGTACGTCGCCCGCCTGGCGGCAGTTGATTCCACAGTTTTGATTACCGGGGAATCAGGAACCGGGAAAGAAGTGATTGCAGAGACTATCCACCATCTCAGTGAACGAAAAGACGGGCCATTAATTAAGGTAAATTGCGGTTCAATCCCTGAGAACCTGTTTGAATCCGAATTGTTTGGCTATGAGCCCGGAGCATTTACGGGGGCAAAAAGAGAGGGAAAGCCAGGGTTTATAGATCTGGCAGAAAATGGGATATTATTCCTGGATGAAATCGGGGAAATGCCTTATAATCTGCAGGTTAAACTGCTCAGGATTCTCCAGGATAAGGAATTTATCCGGGTAGGAGGCAATAGCTATCAAAAGGCAAATGTTAGGATAATTGCCGCAACTAACCGCGACCTTTATCAAATGGTTCAAGATAAGCTTTTCAGGGAGGATCTTTACTACCGGCTGAATGTTATTCCAGTCCATATTCCTCCTTTGCGGGAAAGGACCGCTGATATACCCATTCTAATTAAACATTTTACTATGCTGTACTGTATTAAATACAACCTTAAAAAAGAGTTCGATGCAGAATGTATCAGTCTTTTCTGTCAGTACAATTGGCCAGGAAACATAAGAGAATTAGAAAACCTAGTTGAGAACCTGATAGTCACCTGCCCGGAGGATATAATTACCCCGCCCTATTTACCCAGGCGGATAAGCTCAGACGTTTCTTTTAAAATACCCAATCCATCGGAATTAGATAACATCCCATTGAAGCAAATCCTCGAAAGAGTAGAAAAACAGGTAATTGAACACGCCTATACCAAGTACAAATCCACCCGCCGGGTGGCCTCTGCCCTAAATGTGGATGCCTCTACCGTTATCAGGAAAATTAACAAATATGGCATTAATCCCAAGAGTTTCCGATAAAAAAAGGGGGCCTTTCGTCCCCCTGTATTGGCAATCTCTTACCCTTGCTTTAAGTATTGAACGGCGATCTCTTCTGCCAGGGTATGAGGATCAGACTCTCTATTAATCACCTTCTGCACCATCTCTTCCAGAACCCCTTCTGACACCAGCTTCTGCATAATAGGCTCCAGGATACAGGCTTGAAGAGCAGCGTTTACCTCACAAACCGCTTTGCGCCGCTTACGTTCTCCCAGCAAGTCATGTTGGAGCAGATAGTTGTGGTGCTCGATCACACCCGCAACGATCTCTTCTATGCCCTGGTTAAACTTTTTATCATCAAATACGCTCTCCACCTTAACGATAGGAGGCCTCCACCCCTGCTTTTGGAAGGCCATATCCAGAGCCATGGTTACTTCGTGAAAGAGGCGGTCTGCACCTTCACGGTCCGCTTTATTGATTACAAATATATCTGCGATCTCCATTATACCAGCCTTAATCGATTGGATAGCATCCCCCATACCGGGCACCAGAACCACCAGCGTCGTATGGGCATGGTTCATAATCTCTACTTCTTGCTGCCCAATCCCCACGGTCTCAACAATGATGTAGTCTTTGCCCATGCTGTCCATAACATGTATGCTGTCGCCAACCGCCTTGGAAAGCCCGCCTAAAGCTCCCCTGGTGGCCAGGCTTCTGACAAATACCTCCGGATCCTCAGCATGGCGCTGCATTCTTACTCTGTCGCCTAATATCGCCCCCCCGGTAAAAGGGCTGGTAGGATCCACCGCCAGAACCCCCACGGTCTTGCCTTTGCCGCGGAGCGAAGCTATCAGTCCGTCAGTCAGAGTACTTTTCCCCGCCCCCGGGGAACCGGTTATGCCTATCACATGGGCTTTGCCAGTATGGGGATAGATTTTCTTAATGGTGGTAATCGCCTCAGGTATCTCGTCTTCCAGGTCTCTAATCAAACGAGATGCAGTCCGGACATCACCCTCTAAGATCTTTTCATGCTTTTCCATTATATTGGTCCTCCGTAACTTTCGCCTATAAAATTAAAGAATGCGCTATACGCATTCATTCCAGATCAATATTCAAAACCCTCCCGGGCCGGAATCCCCTTACTGTAGGGATGTTTTATTTCCTTCATTTCGGTTACTAAATCTGCCAGTTCAATTATTTCCTTCGGGGCATACCTGCCGGTCAAACCCAGATCTAATTTCTCCGGCTTGTTCTTAATCAATTCGATAACCTCTTCCAAAGGTATCAGATTGAAATCAAGGGCTACATTAATCTCATCCAGGATTATCATATCATATTCTCCCGATGAAACCGCCTCTTTAGCCATCTCTAATCCTTTGCGAGCCAATTCTATATCGAGCTGGGAAGGATTATTTTTCATAACGAAAGAATCCTGCCCGCATTTATACAAGGTTAAATTGGGCAGATATTTTTCAGCCGCATATAATTCCCCATAATTGCGGCCTTTCATAAATTGAATCATCAATACTTTACGGCCATACCCTATGGCTCGCAAGGCCAAACCAAGAGCAGCCGTGGTTTTCCCTTTTCCATTGCCGGTATGCACAAAAACCAGGCCTTTTTCATACTTTTTCTTAATTTCGGAAATATCATCAGTTGCCAAAGAAAATCCTCCTCAAAAAGAGCCGTTTTGTTGACCAGAATTAAAATGGTCGGAGCGACTGGATTTGAACCAGCGGCCTCTACGTCCCCAACGTAGCGCTCTACCAAGCTGAGCCACGCCCCGACACCGGACAGAAAATAGAAACTTATCCTGCTATATTCTACGATTGAAGGCCAATCATGTCAAGGGAACAGTAGTTAGTTTTCAGTTTAAAGACAAAAGACAGTATTATACCCTTGTAAAAAGCAGCTACAAGGGTACAAATACGTCATCATTAAGAAACCTTTATATTTTATCCCAATGCATTAATAAACAACCCGGCTGCAACAACTGTGCCGATAACCCCGGCCACGTTGGGCCCCATAGCGTGCATTAACAAATAGTTGCGGCGGTTAGCCTCTGATCCTACTTTATGCACAACCCGGGCTGCCATTGGCACCGCCGATACACCGGCTGCCCCAATAAGGGGGTTGATTTTTTCTTTGAGGAACAGGTTCATCAACTTGGCCAATAATACCCCGACACCCGTTGCTAACATAAACGCAGCACAGCCGAGGATGAACACGAAGATCACATTGGGTGACAGGAATACTTCTGCCGGCATGGTAGCCCCGACCGATATTCCCAGGAAAATAGTAACAATGTTCATTAACTCATTTTGGGCAGCATTGGTCAGACGGGCCACAACTCCCGATTCTTTAAATAAATTGCCCAGCATGAACATGGCCATAAGTGGGGCAGAATCTGGAACTATTAAGCAGATAACCAGCAGAGTAACAACAGGGAAGAATATCTTTTCCAGCTTGCCAACCGGTCTTAAGGACCTCATAACGATCTTGCGCTCTTCCTGGGTAGTAAGCAGCTTCATAACCGGGGGCTGGAGCAGCGGCACCATAGCCATATAGGAATAGGCGGCCACCGCACAGATTCCCATCATCTCCGGAGCCAGCTTAGAGGCCAGGTATATGGTAGTCGGCCCGTCTGCCCCGGCGATTATTCCGATTACCGATGCTTGAGGAAGGGTAAATCCAAAAAAGAGCGCCAAGAAAAAGGTCAGGTATACGCCTCCCTGGGCTGCCGCTCCTAAAAGCAGGGTTTTGGGATTGGCAATTACCGGTCCAAAGTCAGTCATCGCTCCCAGACCCAAGAAAATTAATGGGGGAATAACTTCCCATTCCAGTCCGTAATGGTACAGTCTCCAAATCAACCCATGACCAGGATCCATCAAATTGGTTAATGGGATATTGGCCAGCAGTATTCCAAAGCCAATAGGTAATAAAAGCAACGGCTCATACTGCTTTTTAATAGCAAGATACATTAACGTAAAGGCAATTACCCACATTACCACTTGTCCCGGGTCTATGGCTATAAACCCAGTGGACAAAAGCAAGTCTTTTAAAATATCCATACCAAATACCTAACTCCCTTTCTGATTATTTTATTAGCCATTGCTGGAAGGAACATTTTCTTTCCCTCGGTTTTCAATCCAGATTGCCAGTTTAGAACTCAGGCTGACCGCCAAAAGCAATAAACTCATAACCAGGAAGACTCCCAGTATCCCAGTTGCAAAGATAACTAAGGCGTCCATAATTATGGTCTCCATATTTTCCCCTCCCTTCAAGCAGAACTGCCAACACCTTCACCAAAGTGATCCGACCCCTGACAATACCGGTATAAGGATTTAATCTATTTAATCTTCTTTTATTTTAATGACTAACTCCACAATTTGCCTTATTATGATTCCTCACCGTTATTGCAGGATCTGCTTAAAACGGCCACTAAAAACCTGTAGTATTTGAACTATACCAATAACGGGTAGATTTTAATACATTAACCCATCCAAGCACAGCGATTATCTCACAGGAAGGCTAGCCTAACCATATTTTAGGTCTAAAATTATCTGGTGAAAGATGAGCAAAAACTGAAATCTCTAAAACCATTTTGCAATTGCAAGACTATGCCCTTTGCTTTGTTATACCAAACTAACCATCACCAGCCCGGGATATAATATAATAAGAGCATTTAGCGAATACTAAGCTCTTTAGCTGGTTCATGCCCGCAGGCTTGCGCAATAACGCCTAAGCTAAACACTCCCCTCCTAATTCTTATTCTTTTCTATTTGAAATTCGACTAGAAAGAAGGAACTCCTTCTCATTTCACAAAATTTCTTAACCAAAAACTGAGATTTTGTCATAATATGTTGATATGTTGCAAAATACCGGCCCCTATTTAACCAAGTTTAACTTTCCGCTATTATTATATTATAAGTACACCGGGGAAAAAATGAAAAGTCTGCTGGAAAGGAAAATAGGATTTGGACAATTTTTATGAATTATTAAATAATAACCATTTTGTTATCCAAGGGAAACCTATCCATTGTTTTAAGCAGGTTTCTTCAACCAATATTATAGCTAAACAGATGGCTGAAAAGGGGGCTTTTGAAGGAGCTGTAATAATCAGTGAGGAGCAGACTTCAGGAAGGGGCCGCTTAAACCGGGAGTGGAGCTGCCCGTATGGAAAGGGGCTTTTAATGTCACTCATAGTCAGACCTAGGGTTAAAGCCGCCTTATTGCCCCAGCTGACCCTGATAACCGCAGTAGCCGTATGTAACACTATGGCAAATTTAGCTCATATTGAGGCAGGGATTAAGTGGCCTAATGACATTTTGATTAACGGGAAAAAGGTGTGCGGGATATTGGCTGAAGCCAAATTAGACAAAAACCTGGTTGATTATGCGGTAGTTGGAATTGGAATCAATGTAAACCTTACAGAAGCGGATTTTCCTTCAAGTTATAGGGCTTATAGCACCTCGCTATTGCTGGAGACCGGCAAATCTTGGTCTCGTTTTACCCTGCTCAGTGAGTTTTTATCTGTTTTCGACCACCATTATCACCTTTTTCTTAGAGAGGGTTTTGAATATGTTAAATCTAAATGGCTTGACTACAATATAACCTTAGGACGCACCGTAAAGGTATCCAAAACCGATGCCGTTATTGAGGGCACGGCTGTAGGAATAAATGAAAATGGCGGGCTTTTGGTTAGATTAGCAGATGGCCGGGTTGAAGAGTTTATGGCCGGGGATGTCACCATTGGAACCAAACAGTTTGGCCATCATTAATTATCCAGTCCACCTTTTAAGTTCAAAGATGCTTAACAAGCCAAAAACCAGCCTAAATAAGCCTTCTATTGAATATCATACCGGGCAAGCTTTTCATAAAAGGCCGACCTGCTTAAATTTAACATCCTGGCGGCAGCGCTCTTATTCCCGTTGGTCTTTTTTAATGCATCAATGATAATCTCTTTCTCTACTCGGTTTAATTTGGCCCGGTAGTTATCTTTTTCCTCGACAATAATTTGGGGGTGGGCTATGTGCCGGGGAAGATGCTCAATTCCAATTTCCCCCTCCCAAGCAAAGTTGGCGGCTCTCTCAATAGCATTTTCCAGTTCGCGGACATTGCCCGGCCAGCTATACTGCCGAAGGGCTTTTTCGGCTTCCGCGCTGATTCCTGTAACCTTTGTGCCCAGAATAGAGTTGTATTTTTCAATAAAAGCCTCGACCAAAAGCATATAGTCTTCCGGCCTTTCCCGTAAAGTCGGGATATAAAATTCGATAACATTTAACCGGTAATACAGGTCTTCTCTAAATAGGTTGTTGGCCATTGCCTCACGCAAATCCCGGTTGGTGGCGGCAATAATCCGTACATCAACCTCCTGCATCCTGGTCCCGCCTACCCGCATAAACTGCTTTTCCTGTAAAACCTGCAAAAGCTTGGCCTGGATAGATAACGGCATATCTCCTATTTCATCCAGGAAAATTGTGCCCTCATGGGCTTGTTCAAACCGCCCGGGTTTCCCGCCTTTGAGAGCTCCGGTAAAGGATCCCGGAGCATAGCCGAATAGTTCGGATTCCAGCAGGCTCTCAGGAATAGCCGCACAGTTTACCTTTACGAACGGACGTCTCCGTCTGGGACTAGCTGCATGGATGGCCCGGGCAAACATGTCTTTGCCCACACCGCTTTCACCGGTGAGCAATATGGTGGAAATGCTTGCGGCTACCCGTCTGGCTTCTCTCTTTAATCTCTTCATTTCCGGGTTATTGGTAATGATCTTGTTGAAATCATGCTGCTGCCTTTCGTCTTTCTCCAATTCTTCCCGGTAATACCTGACTTGGTGTTTTAAAGAAAGCAGTTTTCGGGCCAGCTCTTCGTTAATCTTATTATCCATAAAATAAATGGTAGCTACTGCAGCCACGGACTTGCCATCCTTAATCACCGGGGTGTGAGACACTATACAGCTCCTGCCCTGGATCCGTTGTACATCACTGACTACCGCTACCCCTGTTTCAGCAGCTTGAACCAGTCCTGTATCTGGCAGGAATTCCTGGATCGGCTTCCCTACAATATCGCAGGGTGTTGACCCGACAAACTTTGCCATCCGGTCATTGGCGTACTGAATTATTCCTTGTTTATCCGTGATAAATACTCCATCATAGGCTGCATTAAGAACCGTACTTAAAGTCTCTTGGAGGCTCTTAACATTTTCCAGCTGGTGAGCTATATACTCCAGCTCGGTCACATCAAAAAAGGCCATATTTACTCCAGTAATTACCCCGTTTTCACATATAGGAATCATGTTCACAATAACCGGTACCGATTTGAGAACATATTTTTTCCCCAGCCTTCTTTTACCGGTACGAAGGATAAAATCATAATCCTGCAGTTCGGGAAACAGCTCTGAAATGTGCATTCCCTGAACCTCTTCCGGGGTCACTCCAAACATGGATTCCGCAGCATCGTTAAATATAATAATCCGGGCAGAGGTATCAATAGTAATGATCCCTATATCCATTCCCTGGAGGATTGATTGCAATAAGGCATTTAATTTCACCGTCTGATGAAGGCTAGCCCTTAGATACTCTAATTTACCCAGCATACCTGCCAGTCTTCCATCTTCATCTATAACCGGTAAAGTGCTGACCCTGCTGCGGTTGACTCTTTCTTCAAAGATTGCTTGATCATACAGAAAGTCAGTCCGCAGGGTTGAAGGAGGGCTAACTACATAAGGGCGGCAAGTATCCTCGAGGCTGTTCCCCTTCAAAAGGGCATCATACAGATTGTGGCGGGGAAGAACCCCAATAACAATGCCATCCTCATCAATAACCGGAAGGGTGTCCAGTTTACTGGAGCGGAAAGCCTCTATAGCCTTTTTAATGGAATCATGAGGATAAATCGCCTGGTACCGCGTGTTCATTATTTCTCTTGCAAGCATATTGTCCTTTACCCTCTTTCTTATAACTCTTTTTGAACACTTCTACATGGAACAGCCCGCTTAATACCAGTTGTACTTAAAACTTGCTTCTTTTATTATTATTTATTATATATATAATTACCTTTATATTGTATTGCTGGATATGAGTTCCTTAAAGCCGGGCCAAATCAAGGTTGGTTAGGTGCATATAGTTTATCAAAAGCAAAAAATTTCTTCAACTCTTGTTTAAACAAAGACACAAAACCTTGAAAACCAGATTAATATTTACTACTATAGTATAAATTGAGGAAAGTGAATTAATAACTGCTATGATTTTATCCGGAATAGAAATTAAGAAAAGATTAGGCCGAGAAATAATTATAGACCCGTTCAATGAAAGGCAGCTTAATCCTAATAGCTATAATCTTAGATTATCCTCCGAGTTGCTGGTTTATGAAGATAAAATCCTGGATATGAAAAAAAATAACCCAGCCAGGCAAATAATTATCCCCCGGGAAGGATTGGTTCTTGAACCCCATCGACTTTACCTGGGAAGAACCCTTGAATATACCAAAACCGATAAGTACGTTCCGATGCTCGAAGGGAGATCTTCCATCGGCAGGCTTGGGTTATCCATTCATATTACTGCTGGATTCGGAGATGTAGGGTTTTCTGGTTACTGGACCCTGGAAATCTATTGTATTCACCCCATCCGCATTTATCCTGGCATAGAGATCTGCCAGATATATTATCATACCATATCCGAACCATATGAGAGGTATTCCAGCGGCAAATATCAAAATAACCAGGGAATACAGACCAGTAAAATTTACGAGGAGCTGGCCGGGGACGAAGCACAATCTTGATACAAGTCAATTTTTATACCTGCTTCTTTCATAAAATCCAGGGCTAGTTGGTCGGTAAAACTGCCCCGGTAAACCACCCTCGTAATACCTGCATTTATAATCATCCTGGCGCAAATAATGCATGGTTGGTCAGTGCAGTAAAGTTCTGATCCCTGGGTGGAAACCCCATAATACGCTGCATTTATTATAACATTCTGTTCCGCATGTACACCCCTGCACAGCTCATATCTCTGCCCAGACGGAATCCCCTGTTGCTCTCTGAAATACCCGGTATCCAAACAGTGTTTAATTCCTTTGGGGGCTCCATTATAACCGGTGGCTATAATTCGATCATTTTTTACCAGTACAGATCCCACATGCCTTCTCAGGCATGTGGATCGGCTGGAAACGAGATCCGCAAGTTTTAAAAAATACTCATCCCACGGCGGCCGGCTATACATGACTAGATTATTCCTTATAAAGGGGAAATTTTTCACATAACCTGGCTACAACCGCTTTGACCTGGTTAATGACCGTTCTGTTCCCCGGATGGTCTAAAGCTAGAGCAATAGCATTTCCAATCTCAACCATCTCGTTAACCTTCATTCCCCGGCTGGTTACTGCAGGAGTGCCTATTCTAATACCACTGGTAACAGTTGGCTTTTGAGGGTCAAAGGGGATGGCATTTTTATTTACCGTAATATTAACCGACTCCAGAATAGCTTCCGCTTCTTTTCCGGTCAGGTTTTTGGGCTGCACATCAACTAGCATCAGGTGGTTGTCAGTACCGCCAGAAACCAACCTCAGGCCTTTTTTTACCAGGGTACTGGATAAAGCAGCAGCATTCCTAAGAATATCCTTTTGGTATTCTCTAAAGTTTTCAGTCATGGCTTCCTTCAGGCATACTGCTTTGGCAGCAATAACATGCATTAGCGGTCCTCCCTGTATGCCAGGGAATACAGCCTTGTCGATTGAGGCTGCCCATTCTTTTTTACAGAGTATAATACCTCCCCGGGGCCCTCTTAAGGTCTTGTGGGTAGTAGTAGTTACGAAGTCCGCATAAGGAATCGGACTGGGATGCAGCCCAACTGCTACCAATCCTGCAATATGAGCCATATCAACAAACAAATAGGCTCCTACTTCATCAGCTATTTCCTTCATTTTTTTGAAATCTATAATCCTGGGATAAGCACTGGCACCGGCTACTATCATACGCGGTTTGCTCTTTAGGGCAATAGCCTTTAACTCATCATAATCAATAGTTTCAGTAAGAGGGCTTACTCCATATTCCACGAAATTAAAGTATTTTCCTGAAATGTTTACCTTGCTGCCATGGGTTAAATGGCCTCCGTGGTTAAGACTCATCCCCAGAATTGTGTCCCCCGGATTGACTGCAGCATAGTATACTGCAGTATTGGCTTGGGCTCCAGAATGAGGCTGAACATTAGCATGATCACTGCCGAACAACTCTTTAGCCCTCTCACGGGCAATCTCTTCCACTATATCAACGTACTCGCAGCCGCCGTAATATCTTTTTCCCGGATAACCTTCGGCATACTTATTAGTCATCACTGAGCCCTGGGCAGCCATAACTGCACGGGATACAAAATTCTCTGATGCTATCAGCTCCAGTTTACGGCTTTGCCTGGTTTCTTCCTTGCTGATAGCTTCGGCTACATCTGGATCAACGGCCCGCAAATACTTTTCAATATAATCCCGGCCATTTTTACTCCTTTCCTGAGAGCGATTTTCAATAATATTAATCTTTTCTACCCTTCTTATGTGCCGGCCAGCTTCAAACCCGGTTTCCAAAAAGGTCTTCACTATATCCACTGCCGCCTCTTTTTCCACAATCCGTGCCCCTAAGGTTATAACATTGGCATTATTATGCTCCCTGGCCATCCTGGCCGTAAAAACATCATGGCAGACAGCAGCTCTAATACCAGGTATTTTGTTGGCCGCAATGGCTACACCTATTCCGGTACCGCAGATAATTACTCCCGGAATATCCAATCTCAAAGCCTCTTCGGCTACCTTTTCGGCGATATCCGGGTAATCACAGGATTCCTCGGTATATGTGCCACAATCAATCAGGTTATATCCCCGCTGCTCCAATTTATCAGTAACATATTCTTTCAATTTAAGGCCCGCGTGATCACAGCCTATGGCTACTTTTTTGTAGCCCCCTGGATCTATTGAAGAATTGGGTAAAAGTTTGTTTAAAACCTCCTCCATTGCCTCACTCAACTGTTTGTAAGTTGCCATGTAAGCTTCTTTGCCCCAGCCAAAAGGATCGGTAATGTCTTCAAATTTACCGATGAATTCACCTATAGTTAAAATGCGCTGTACATGGGTCGGAAACATATCCGCCAGTTGGTCGCGATGGGCCCTGGTCATAGTGAGTATAACGTCAGCATTAGCAATCAGATCATGGGAAACCTGCCGGGAAGTATGTTTTGACAGGTCTATATTATTCAGCAACATCACTTCTTTAGCCTTATCAGAGGCAGGAAGGCCATCTATGGCAAAAATACCGGCTGATAATACCGAATATTTCTTAAATTCCTCTTCTTCCAGGCGCTCTTTAAGGAGTTTAAGCAAAATAGCCTGCGCCATGGGGCTTCTACAGGTGTTTCCTGTACACACAAACAGTATCTTTCTCACTGTCTTCATCTCCTTAAAAGAATAATTTCACTGCTAAGCCTAATAAAGTAATGCCGCCAATTATCTGGGCATAACTACCAACCAATCGGCTGAATATCCTCCCTCCCCAAAAGCCTAAGAGGGTCATGGTACCAGCTACCGCTCCCATAACTATAACCGTAAAAAGTATTGGCATATTTAAAGTACCTAAACTAAAACCTACTGTCAAGGCATCAATACTAACTGATAGCCCAAGCACCAATGCAGTCTTCCAGCCTCCCCGGTTTATTTCACCGTCCTTTTTTAAGATCGATTGGGCATCTTTAAAACTAAAGTGCTTAGTCTTGCTCTCCTTATAGCCCTTTATTAAAAAATCCAGGGCGATATAGGCAAGCACTAGCGCCCCGGCTCTGGACGCCCAAATTCCTAAAATTTTACCAACCGCCAGCCCTAGATAGAGCCCAATAAGGGGCATAAAAATGTGAAAAACCCCGACCGTGCCAGCAAATTTAAACTCAAAATCCCGCTTTACCCCAGTAAGCCCCATACCTATAGATACCGAAAAGGCATCTAATCCCAGTATGAATGCAATGATTACTACCGTGCTGGTCTGCTCTATCATTATCCTATGTTGTCTCCTTGAATAATGCTAAAAAGTGTCAGGCTATAAATATTCGTATTTAGGGAGCATTCGTATCCTATCCAATATAGCCTGTCCAGCTCCATCAATATTTTCCGGGAAAGGGGCAAAAAGGAGCACTTCAACCCCATTCTCTTCTGCATCTCTTAAAATAGAGTAAAGATTAACCTTATCTGCGGTGTAGTCAAGCTTATAAGACTTAATTTCCCACTCAGTTATATCTGATTCACCTCTTACAATTGCCACCCTTTTGCCTTTATCCCGCATTTTATCTACTGACTCCTTCAACTCTTGCAGGCTTTCGCTGATAATTATCTGAAGGGCAAATCTATAGTCCTGCTGTTGGGGGTGAATCTTCAGCCTGGTACCTAGCACCGCTTCCAAAGCCTCCACCGGCACCCCGCCTCGGCGCAGCACCTGGCATTCCCCAGTAAAATCGATAATAGTAGATTCCAGGCCCAATCCAGTATTCCCCGCATCTAAAACGGCAGCGATTTTTCCATCCAGGTCTTTTTTAACATGGCAGGCGTTTATTGGGCTCGGACGTCCAGATAGATTAGCACTGGTAGCTGCAATCGGTCCTGCATTCCTTATTAAAGCCCTGGCCACTGGATGGGACGGCATTCTTAACCCAACACTCTTCTTGCCTGCGGTCACTTCAGAGGGAAGGCTTTCCTTCGCTTCTAAGATAATTGATAGAGGCCCAGGCCAGAATGCCTTCATAAGTAATTTCGCCGGTTCCGGTACAGCAGTTGCTAATTGGTGAACCTGATCTAGATCGCTAACATGGACTAACAAGGGGTTACAGGGAGGCCTATTTTTAGCCGCAAAGACCTTTCGCACTGCCAGCGGGGAAAAGGCTACCGCCCCAATTCCATATACCGTTTCGGTTGGAAATGCAACCACCTCAAGTTGTCTTAACCTATTCGCTGCCAGCTCAATAACTTCCTGCTCCGGTGATAACGGGTTTACCTTAAAATATTCGGTGTTGAAGACTATTACTCCTTTCCTATTTTAACCACCCGGTTATGCCCGGATAAATCACGGATTAATTCAACTTCCCGGTATTTACTGGCCATTTCCAGGGCTTTTGCAGCCTGGCTGCTACCTATTTCCAGCAATAGATGGCCCCCGGTATTTAACCTGTCCATAGCCTGGGGCAATAATTGCCGGTAAAGGTCAAGTCCATCTCCACCGGCAACCAAAGCCGTTTCAGGCTCGAAACGGGATATTTCAATATCCAGCTCCCGGTATTCGTCAACAGTTATATAAGGTAGGTTGGCCGTAATCAGGTCAAACTTTTCTTCACCCATAACCGGCAATAAAAGGCTGCCCTGGTAAAAATAGACTGTTACTTTATGGGCGGCCGCATTTTCCCGCGCAATCGCCAAAGCCTTTTCAGAAATTTCAGTAGCATATACCATTGCATCCCGGAGGTAATAAGCCAGGCTGATGGCTATAGCACCGGATCCGGTGCCAACATCACATATCCTTGGATTATCCCTGGCCTGAAGCAAGTTTATAGCGGTCTCGACCAGTATCTCGGTATCAGGTCGGGGAATTAATACTGAAGGGTCAACCTTAAAATTAAGCGACATGAATTCCTTGCTGCCTGTTATGTAAGCGATTGGTTCACCCCAAGCCCGTCTGGCTACAAAATCATGCATAATAGCCAATTCATCGGGATTAACTGGGGAGTCATAATTGATATACAAATAAACCCGATCCTTTTGCAGAACCCTGGCAAGAAGAACCTCGGCTTCCAGGCGAGGTTCTTGGATACCCTTTTTCTGAAAATATCGAGTCGTCCATAAAAGTATTTCTTTAATTGTCCACCCTTTTGCCACTTACTCCACCTTTTTAAGGCGTTCTGCCTGGTCATGCTCTATGAGAGCAGTGATTATCTCATCCAACTGACCATCCATAATCAAATCCAGTTTGTGCAAAGTTAGGTTTATCCGGTGATCGCTAACCCGCCCCTGGGGAAAGTTGTAGGTTCTTATGCGTTCACTGCGGTCTCCGCTTCCGACCTGGCTCTTTCTGGCATCAGCCTGCTCGGCATCCTTTTCTTCCTCGATTATTTCCTTTAAGCGGGCTCGCAAAACCCGCAATGCTTTAGCCTTATTCTTATGCTGGGATTTTTCATCCTGGCAAGTCACAACCAGTCCTGTCGGCAGGTGAGTAATCCTGACTGCTGACTGAGTAGTATTAACCGACTGTCCCCCCGGGCCACTGGAACAGTAAACATCTATCCTTATGTCATTGGGGTCAATTGAAACCTCAACTTCCTCAGCTTCGGGGAGCACGGCAACCGTTGCTGCCGATGTATGGATGCGCCCACCTGATTCTGTAGTTGGAATGCGCTGGACCCTGTGAACTCCCGATTCATATTTTAGTTTGCTGTAAACTCCCGGTCCGTCAACCACGAATATAATTTCCTTAATTCCACCTATATCGGTAAAATGCGAATCCATTACTTCTATTCTCCAGCCCTGTTCCTCGGCATACCTGGAATACATGCGGAAAAGGTCCCCGGCAAATAGAGCCGCTTCTTCGCCGCCGGTACCAGCCCTTATTTCCATAATGACGCTTTTTTCATCATTGGGATCCTTAGGCAGCAGAAGAACCTGCAATTGGCCTTCAATGGTTGTCTTTTTCTCCTGAAGGGTTTGTATCTCCTCCAGCAGCATCTGCTTAAAGTCTTCTTCCTGGTTTTCCTCTAACATGCTCTTAGTATCAGCCAACTGTTGCAGGACATTTTTATACTCCCGATATTTCTCAACAATCTCACTTAAATCAGAGTGTGATTTGGCATAACGTTGGTATTTAGCCTGATCCAGGATTACCTCAGGCCTGCTTAAAAGCTCGGTTAATTCATCATACTTTTCTTCCAAGCTATCAAGCTTTTTCAGCATGACAAAACCTCCATCATTAATTTATAGCCAGACAGCTCTTTTTGCTGGTGTCCGTATCCGTTTCCCTAACTGCTTTCAAAGCAGTAATAGCTACTTCTAGCTGGCTATCATCGGGTTCCCGGGTAGTCAGCTTTTGCAGCCATAAACCGGGGGAGATAAGGTAACGGATAAGCGGCTTGGAATAGTATTGACCTGAGATTTTGATAAATTCATATCCAATACCTGCAATAATCGGCAAAACTGCTAGTCTTGACCAAATACGGTACCACAAGCTACCGTCCCCCAGCAGGGTAAACACAAAAATAGATATCAGCATTACTATCAACAAAAAACTGGTCCCACACCGGGGATGAAGAGTGGTATGTTTTCTGGCATTTGCCACATTTAACTCCTCCCCCGCTTCCAAGGTCCAGATAGATTTATGTTCCGCACCATGATACATAAAAACCCGATCGATTTCCTCTATCCTGGATATAAAATAGATATAAAGCAGAAAGACGCCAACCCTGACCAATCCTTCAATTAGATTCTGTAAAAATATACCCCCCAAGTACTGACTGGTAAAATGGACCACTGCCGTTGGCAATACTATAAACAGTATCACGGCTAGCAAAAAAGACACCAGCCCAGTCAATAATATCTCCCGGGAACTCAACTCCTCTTCTTCCTCACCCAAAGACATATTAGCGGACTTATTTAACATTCGGATTCCGACTACCATGGAATCAATTAATACATAAGTTCCTCTAATAAAGGGGTATTTTAAGAAAGGGTATCGGGAGGCAACACTGCTAACCGGTTCAGTTTCCACCTCAATGCTTCCATTGGGTTTCCTAACCGCAACTGCAGTATGCTTCGGCCCGCGCATCATTACCCCTTCAATAACTGCCATACCACCGTATTGGACAGACTTTTTCATTTTACCACCTTTTCACTTAGACCCCATCTCTAAAAAAAAAGCAGAGACCAATGCCCTGCTGGGTACTATTGCAAACCGTATTTCTTCTTAAATCTATCTACCCTTCCGGTAGTATCTATTACCCGAGCTTTGTTTCCGGTATAGAAGGGATGGCATTTGGAACAGATCTCAACCCTTAAAGTTTCTTTAGTTGAACCTACTTCAAATTCATTGCCACAGGCACACCGGGCAATGGCACGTACATATTTAGGGTGTATTTTTTCCTTCAATGTTTCTCACCTTCTCCCTGTTTATCTTAATCCGGCGAACTATCCTATCCCAAAATGAACTGCAAAAAAAATTATATCAATAAAATAATTAAAACACAAGGACCAAAACGAGCCGCACATCTATATTTGCCGAATACTAGCCTAGAGCTGGTAAGGCATGGATATCGTGGTAATTGCCTTAAAGCCAGGCTCTTGGAAAAGGTCCGGCTTGTAAAACAGGTTTGTTCCGACTTCTGCCGCTCTAATAACACCCGGGATAAAGCCCAAAAATCAGATAGGGTTCAATCCAAGTACCACTAATTATTGATATACTGCAAAAAACGTTATCCAATGAAGAAAAGCCGGATATGAGCCGGGGGTTAAGCCCTTATCCTAGTCGTTACTTAAGATTCATTCGGGATTTTAAACCACCGCTTGAAGGACTCTACCTTTCTTATCCTAGTCGTTACTTAAGATTCATTCCCCATAACGGTATTTGAAGAAATACTGATGAAACAGGCTGTCATAACTGAACAGCTCATCCTCACCGCTATACTCAGCTATTTTTTCTTTGAATACAAACATGCGGGCATCCAGATTGTCCATGATATGCAGTAAAAAGGCTTCAGGAAATGCGGGTGTTACGGGCGATCCATACTCCAGTGAGCCGTGATGGCTTAAAATCATATGCTTGATCATCCACTCCAGCTTAGGCGGAAAATCTACTCCGTCTTTCTTCATCTGCTCAATATGCCTGCCGACTATTTCGGCACCCAGCATAATATGTCCCAGCAACCTGCCCTCAACCGTGTATTCAGGTACTAATTTTATCTCATATTCTGCTACCTTCCCTATATCATGCAATAACCCACCGGTAATGATCAAATCCCGGTTGGTATCGGGATACAATTCGGCAGTTTTATCCAGCAGGTTGGCTACTGCAATGGTATGTTCCAAAAGGCCCCCGGCATAATTGTGGTGTATTTTCTTGGCCGCCGGGGCATAACCAAACTGGTTATTTAATCCGCTGAATATCCGGGTCAATAGTTCTTTCATGTAAGCATCCCTTACGGATTCTATTAATTGATTTAGCTTAAACCATAATTTCTCAATATCCAAATCCGGTTTTTTAATATACTCAGCCGGGTTTTCTTCCAGAATTTTCACTCTCTTGGCGGTTATCTGGAGCCGATTGTTGTAAGAGCCTAAATCTCCAAGTACCCCAACAACTAAACCAGTTTGTAAATTACCGCTAATAGGACAATTATCCCATATTACCGCATCAATATCCCCAGTTGAATCACAAACCTTCAGGTTGATAACCTCTCTGCCATCTTTGATTTTACGCTGCACTTTCTCTAGGATCAAATACTTACCCCATATTTGAACCCCAGGCTGCATAGCCTTCAACTCTTTAACCAGATATGGACCTTTTCTCTCCATGGTTTCCTCCCCCATTGTTTAAAAGGTTAACCTTTCTTGACCGGATGAGTATATGAACCGATCTTAGTGTTCGGGAATTCCTTTTGTATTAAAGATATAAGGCGGTCAATCCCAATGCCGCTATTATCGCTGTTGAAGTGCTTAACGAAAAAATCCGGATCAATATTGAGATTTCTAAACTGGATCATATGGATCCAGGGATGATGGGATAAAAAATCAAACAAATAGTCGATTTCTTCCTCTCGATCAGTGAAGCCGGGAAAGGTTAAAAGGTTTAGGTCTACCCTGGTATTTGATTCCCGGGCATATACTATTGACTTAATTACATCTGACAGATCATAACCCCTGGGGTTATGATATCTGCGGTAATTTTGCCGGTTAAAGGAAAAAACCGTTACCCTCATGGTATCTAATCCAGCCCGGCACAATTGCTTAATACCATGGCTATATCCAGCATTCGTATTGATATTAATAGTACCCTTCCCAGTCTCATCTCGTATTTGCCTGATTGCCTGGGCCAATAACCCATCGTTTAATGAAGGTTCCCCTTCACATCCCTGCCCAAAACTAATTATACCATCATTAGCCTTATTTAAATGCTCAATACCCAATTCAACTATTTCTTTTAATTCCGGCTTGATAGTCAGCCGGTTCTGAGGTGAGTTTAAAGAGGGGTGATGGCTTTGGGATATACAACCTATGCAGCTGGCATTACAGACATTCGATGTGGGAATACCGGCCTCCCAGCGCTGGTAAAACAGGTTCTGAGCCGTATAACAACCATATTCCAGGGAACAATGGACCAACTGCTTAAGGATCCGGTTTTCCGGATATTTTTTCACCATTTTATTGATCCTTACCGGCAAGCGATTGGTATTATAATGAGCTGGATGCCATTTATGGTGTTTATCAGTCTTAATGGCTGCTACATATATCTGGTCACCCTTTAAGCCTATTGCTGCATAGCCGTATAAGGGGAGCACCTGATCCGGCTTGATATTCACTCCGGAAGGGAGCAGGGTTCTGGTAAAACCCTGCGGAAGCAAAGCAGCTACTGCATTAACCTGTCTACCCGGGTGAAGCGGATCTGAGTCTAACCCTTTCAGACTGCCATTGGCTATCCCTACTGGGATCTGGTTGGGGAGTGAAACCAATGCTGCCCCTTTAGGCAGAGGGATCATATTATACCTGTCAGGAACTACCCACTGGTTTCCCGAACGGCCCAGCATTTCAAATTCAGGATGTTCAAGTATTTGGCCTTTTTGGTTGCTGTATAAAGTAAGGAACATATTTAAACCTCTATTCCGTTTCCTTTAGCCTATAACAAAAAAGTCCATTAAAAAAGCCCCTTTTGGGGTTGGTACCGGCCTATTTTCGCAATAATTCCAGGGTGAAGGAAGGAAAGCATAATTGCTCTCCTTCCTTTGGCCTTTTAGCTTAACTAATTGTTTAAAAAGTTTAATGGGTTCTGGGCTTTTCCATTTACCTTTATTTCAAAATGGAGATGCGGACCGGTAGTGTTGCCGGTTATTCCTACCGTGCCTATGTTTTGTCCTCTTGATACCAGATCCCCTTCCCTCACATAGCTGCGTTGCAAGTGAGCATACAGGCTTTGTTTTCCATCAGGATGGTCAATAACAATAGTGCGACCATAAACTGCTTTAAACCCCGAAAAGGATACTTCTCCCGCGGCTGCAGCCCGAATGGTGTCTCCAATGCTTCCTGCAATATCCAGACCATGATGAAATCCTGATTTTCTCCAGCCATAATTGGAGGTAATGGTTCCAATTAATGGCCAGATAAAGTAGTTAAATGGTGCGAGAGCTGAACGGGATGGTTCTTGTTTATATACCGCTACCATGGTGCTGCCTGGGATTTGCAGCTGTCCTCCGATTTGCAGTCTCTTGGGATCCACATTGGAGTTTAGTCTTATGAGGTCGCTGAGGCTCACATCATACTTGGCAGCTATATCCCACAGGGTTTCGCCCTTGGATATGATGTGGATTCGTGCCCTGTTATAGGGCAGCCTTAAGGTCTGACCTATGGCTAGAATGCTCTTTTCATCCAGATTATTAATGGCACATATGGTATCCAGATCTACATTGTACGCCCTGGACAGGTGCCACAGGGTATCCCCTGGTTTAACCTGGTAGACTAATATTCTGCTATCTACCGTGACACTCTGAAGATTACAGCTGGGAACAAAGCTCCCCTCACTCAATCCAGCCCAGGCAGGAACAGGATTATAGCCGGTTATCAATATGATCGAAATAACTAATATGCTGATGAATCTGAGTTTCATTTTATCACCTCAATTTCCAACAAGAAGATAAAGAGTCTACTGCCCTTTATTCTTGCCGAAGAAAAAGGTGTTTATTCATATTTTGTTATTAATAGGCATTTCGAACATAATCTTTCTTACCGAAAACAACCGGCGCAGCCCTTACCAAATCCTTATTAGAGCTGGTTTTTTTCATGGTATCGATAATCACCTGCATAGTTTCAATTTGATTAAAATCATTAAAGGTACGGCGTATGTTCCAGATGAGTTCCATTTCTTCCTCACTTAACAGCAGTTCCTCTTTCCTGGTTCCGGAACGCTTTAGATCAATGGCCGGGAACAATCTTCTTTCAGCCAATTTACGATCCAGGACCAATTCCATATTACCCCGGCCTTTAAATTCTTCAAAGATAACCTCATCCATCCGAGAACCGGTCTCTACAAGGGCGGTGGCAATAATAGTAAGGCTTCCGCCTTCTTCCACATTTCTAGCTGCTCCGAAGAATCTTTTAGGCTTGTCGAGGGAAGCCGGATCAATTCCTCCTGACAAGGTCCGGCCGCTGGGGGGAACTACCAGGTTATGAGCCCTGGCCAGGCGGGTAACACTATCCATAAGAATTACCACATCTTTTTTATGCTCCACCAACCGCTTGGCCCTTTCCAGGACCATGTCCGTAACCTTCACATGGTTTTCCGGAGGCTCGTCAAAGGTTGAAGCCACCACTTCAGCTTTCGTAGACCGCTGCATTTCAGTTACCTCCTCCGGCCTTTCATCAACCAGCAGGATGATAACCTCCACCTCCGAATGGTTTTGAGTTATTCCCTGGGCTATTTTTTGCAAAAGGATGGTTTTCCCCGCCTTGGGGGGAGCTACTATAAGACCACGTTGTCCTTTACCTATAGGGGCTACCAAATCAATAATCCGGGTTGAAAGCTCATGGGATTTTGTCTCCAGGGTAAGCCGGTGGGTAGGATGAAGGGGGGTTAAGGCATCAAAATGAATCCTTTTAACCGCATCCTCTGGTAAGAAGCCGTTTACAGACTCTACTTTCAGCAGAGCAAAGAACCGTTCATTATCTTTAGGGGATCTAACCTGTCCACTAACCCGGTCCCCGGTTCTCAGTTCAAACTTCCGGATCTGGGATGGAGATACATATATATCTTCCTGGCTAGGCAGGTAAGCAAAAGGCCTCAAAAAGCCATAGCCATCAGGCATAATCTCCAATACCCCTTGGGCCTGCAATAACTCATCCGATTTGGTAAGTGCTTTGGTTATCTCGAATATAAGTTCTTTTTTTCTCAGCTTGGAATACCCCGCAAGGTTGTTTTCCCTGGCGATTTGATAAAGTTCGAGCATAGTTTTATTTTCTAACTCTGAGATATTCATTTAATGCTCCTTTCCGAAATTAAAAATTTTCCCAGGTTTTTAATAACTCTTAGACTATTTTGATGCCGTAAAATTCCAAAGGGAAATATACTCCACCTTTAAAAAAAGATAGATTTATACTGACTGAAGAACTATAGATGGTAGGCCTCATGGGGATCTTTAAATCTGTTTTTACATATTTATTATACCAGCATATTAATTTTTTAGTCTCGCAATCAAAAACAATTTACACTAATTGATGACAAAATTTATTTTCTTATCTTTAAAAAGCGGTTTTCTATCCAGGTGATGGTTGGCTTCGATATGTCTTATAGTACCCGATAAACTCCTCATTACCAGGGTCTGGGTTATTGCGCGCCGTTTTAGATACCTTACTCCCTTGAGTAAAAAAGAATCTGTAATTCCTGTGGCGGCAAAGATTACATCATCAGAATTTATTAATTCCTCAATAGTAAATATCTTATTAATATCACTTATTCCCATATCCAGACATCTCTTTTTTTCTATGTCGTTTTCCGGGCAAAGGCGGGCTTGGAAGTCCCCTCCCATACATTTGAGTGCGGCAGCAGTAATTACTCCTTCAGGAGCACCACCAATTCCCATTAAGATATCCACCCCTGAATCACCATAGGCAACTGCTACCCCCGGTGAAACGTCACCATCCGAGATTAGTATTATACGGGATCCAGCGCTCCTTACCTGGTCGATTATTTCCTGATGCCTGGGCCGATCGAGTATGACAACCGTAACTTCACTGACTAACTTGCCAAGAGCTTTGGCCACCTCCCGCAGGTTTTCCTTTACCGGGGCATCAAGAAAAACCCTCCCTTTACATTCTGCTCCCACTGCTATTTTATCCATATAGATATCAGGGGCATGAAGCAACGACCCCCTAGGAGCTGCTGCCAGTACCGAAATGGCACCATTCAATCCCTTGGCAACTATGTTTGTCCCTTCCAGGGGATCTACTGCGATATCCACTTCTGGCGGTACCCCTATTCCAACTCGTTCCCCAATGTACAGCATTGGGGCTTCATCCATTTCTCCTTCCCCTATAACCACTACTCCATTGACCGATACGGTATCGAACATTAACCTCATAGCCGTTACGGCCGCATCATCTGCTGCTTCTTTGTTTCCTTTCCCTACCCATCTAGCCGCTGATAAGGCAGCAACCTCAGTAACCCTTGCGAATTCAAGAGCCAATTCCCTCTCCAAACATATCCCTCCAGTTTATTGAAAAGCCTCTCTCCAATCATTCAAGAACCTTTGAATCCCTGCATCGGTTAAAGGATGTTTTATCATTTGTTTTAATATAGAATATGGAATAGTAGCGATATGGGATCCCATTTTTGCAGACTCGAGTACATGATATGGATGCCGGATACTTGCAGCTATAACCTTGGTTCCAACATCCGAGAGATTGAAAACCGTCAATATATCCCGCAGTAACAACAACCCATCATTACTGCAATCATCCAACCTGCCTATAAACGGGCTGACAAATGCAGCACCTGCTCTAGCCGCAAGTAGAGCCTGGTTTGCCGAAAAAACCAGGGTAGCATTAGTTGATATACCCGCATTTTTTAAGGCATGAATCACCTTAAGTCCAATTTCCGTAATTGGTATTTTAATGACTACATTGGGATGAATCGAGGCCAGTTCATTCGCCTCTCTCATCATGGAGTTATAATCCATTCCAATAACTTCCGCGCTTATCGGACCGTCAACTATCCTGCAAATCTCTTGAATAACCTGACGATAATCCCGTTTTTCTTTAGCCACCAGGGTAGGGTTAGTTGTAACACCTGCCAGAAAGCCCAAGCTATATATTTCGGCTATTTCCTCAATATTAGCAGAATCTATGAAAATCCTCAAATTCTGTACCCTCCTTAATGTTTAATAGTGGATCTTACGGAAGGTCAAGCTTTTCCTGTGCTACCGAATAATTGGATTTTTTGCCTTATTATCTTTACGGTAGCTTCCCGGGCAGGCCCCAATATTTTCCTGGGATCAATTTCATCCGGTCTATCGGCAATAACCCTGCGCATTTCGCCAACAAAGGCTTCTCTGATATTGGTATCTATGTTGACCTTACAAATACCTAGTTTTATAGCTCGTTGTATGGCCTGGTCAGGAACCCCGGACGAACCGTGCAACACCAGGGGAATGCTAGTTAAAGATTTAATCTTCTTAAGCCGGTCAAAATCAAGCTTCGGTTCTCCTTTGTATTGTCCGTGAGCTGTCCCAATGGCAATAGCGAGACTGTCCACTCCGGTTTGTTTTACAAAGTATTCTGCTTCTGCTGGCTCAGTATATTGGGCCTCTTTTTCACTAACCTGGACTTGATCCTCCGTTCCGCCTATCTTCCCCAGTTCTGCCTCAACCGATACATTAACTGCCCGGGCAATCTCTAAAACCTTTTTAGTGATGGCAATGTTGTCTTCCAGGGGCAGTTGAGAGCCATCAAACATTACCGACGTAAATCCCCTGCGTATACACCTGACTACTTGATTAAAATCAGTCCCATGGTCCAAATGCAATGCTACCGGTATTTTACTGGACCGAGCCGCAATCTTAACCATTCCGGCAATAAAATCCAGACCGGCATAATTTATGGCCCCCTGGCTAGCCTGAAGAATGACCGGCGAGTTTTCCCTCTCTGCCGCATCAATAATGGCTTGGATTATCTCCATATTGTTAGCATTGAAGGCTCCAACTGCATAACCGCCACGCTCAGCCTTTAATAACAATTCAGAAACCGGAACTAATGCCATTTAACCACCTCTTTTAAATCTAATTATATAATTCCTTTTCTTTTATTAGCTGGTTAACCATATTTTTTAAATCCATTATATCAAAAGGCTTAGTTATGCACTTTTTCACCCCTGCTTCCAGGGCTTTATTAACTACATCCATTTCCCCGTAAGCAGTCATCATTAATATAGCCAGGTTATTCTGCTGCTTTTCCAGGATCTTCTGCGATGCCTCCAACCCGTTCATATTAGGCATCTTCATGTCCATCAAAACCACATCAGGCATGAACTGTGCTGCCTTGTCAATAGCTTCCTGACCGTCACAGGCCGTATCTATCTCCCAACCTTCCTTTTTAAAGAGCTCTTCCAGCAAGCGCCTGACCCCTTTTTGATCATCAACAATTAGAATTTTGTTCATGTCTTCACTCCCAAGGTTAATTTGCCATTAATTTCTACACTTTTAATCCATTATCCTGCCCCAGTAAACTACCAGGGCAACAATGTAGAAACAATAACCATTATTATTACCCCGATTACTATAATGGCTAAGATAAAGGGCATAAGGAATAGGTTAATAGCTTGGCCGGTCTTCAGGGCTAACGCTTCTTTTAGGGCCATGATTTGCAGGACCAAAACCCAAATCGAAATAATCGCTGAAGAAATGGTTCCAATATAACTGGCCCCGGTCAATAAGGCACTGTACTGTAAAGGCGGTCCCAGAACACCGGGTACAGAAGCAAAACACAAGCAAGCTAAAAGACCGCTGCTGTTACTGTTCCCATAAAACAGATCACCGAGGAGTGAAAATAAGCCGGTGAGCAAAAACAATGCCACAATAGAAAATAAAGCTCCAGTTACAAGGTAGATCCATAAGAATTCATCTAATAAGGCTGCTGCGTCTTTTGGCGAAATATAATTGATCCCCCGGGCAAACACGGCATTAAATATCAGAACTATTAAGTATACAGTGAGCCCCCAGGCTAAAGGCTTCTTTTCACTTATATATTGCAGGGTAGGACCAGGTTCAAACATAATACCATACAACAATTCTACTATAGTCAACCAAAGAAACCTCCCCCCCGGTTAATATCTCATCTCAAAAAACTGGGGTATACCGGTCTGAGGAATTGTCATCACCAAGTCCCAGAAATTGTTGGAATTAAGCAATTCCAGCCTGGTACCTTCCCTTAACCCGGCCATTTTTTCCGCGATGGTTACCGCATCATAGAAATTCCCAATTGAATCAACCAGGCCGAGCTCTAAAGCCTTTCTCCCCATAATAATCCTGCCATCAGCAATTTCGCGCAACTTTTGTTCATCGATTTTGCCTTCCCGGCCTTTGAGTACCTGCTTTATAAACTGCTCATAAGAATCGTCAACCATTTCCTGTAGTATGGCTCTCTCACTTTCGGTCAGTTCTCGTGATGATGAACCCATATCCTTATATTGCCCACTCTTAATTGCCTCTTGTTTAATACCCAATTTATCGTATAATCCTTCCAGATTAGCCAGGTTCATTATCACCCCTATACTGCCGGTAAGGGTAGAGCCATTAGCCACTATATGGTTGCTGCTGCAAGCTATCCAATAACCGCCAGATGCACACACATCGCCCATGGAAGTAATAACCAGCTTACCTTGTTTCTGCAGTTTATCTACTTCAATCCCTATTTCCTCTGAGGCCACTGACGTACCTCCCGGGCTGTCAATTCTCAGTATAACCGCCTTAATATCCTCCCTTTTTTGGGCTTTTCTTAAGGCATCCATTATCCCCCGGGAACCTGAAGTTTGCCCTCCCAGCCAGTTTGGTGCGTTATCCCCTGCGATAACCCCTTTAATTTCTATTACCCCTATACAGGGAGAGCCATTTCCACTTAAGCCGTAATCAGGATTACGCACCGCTTTTATCGACAAAGCCCCCATTACCATAAGGAAAGCTAAGATAAAACCAACAATAATTTTCTTCTTCATTACTATTCCTCCATTAACCCCCTGAATTCAATATCGTCCTGGCTTTCTCTCCTATTTACATATACCCGTTTTATCTGGGGGTTAGCCAGGGTTTTTTTGATCGGGACCTCTACTTCATCCCCGATATGGACTTCAATATTATCAGCCAGTTCAATCAAAGCGGATTGCATAAAAACCTTTCCCCTTACGGGATACGGTTTTCCATTAATTAGAACCCGATTATTAAAACGGGGTAAATCCAAATATCCAGCTATTTTTCTAGCAATAATCCTTAACAGATCCATAAAACCTATAGGCCGATTGGCGATATCCAATACCAGGCCATCGGTATACCCTACCGGTATAACTACTATTTTTGCCGGTCTTTTCAGCCGGTAGGTTCTGTAATAACCCAGAAAACTGCCTTTGGGTTTCGTTCTGACGGAGATTATTCGAGTTTTAAACTTAAACGGTTCGATTAATTTTTCCCTGAAAACAAAGGCTCCAACCGGCAGCTGCCCAGCTAAGAGGGTACCTACCCTCACCGCATCAAGCTGCATTTCAGGATATTTCAGTAATACTGCACTATTGGCACAATGCCTCAATGAAAACCTGAAACCTTCCTGCTTAAGGGCCTCAACCACCTGCATGAAAAGGTAAAACTGGTTTCTGGTATATTCAGGTCTTTTAGCAGCACCCTCAGACATGTGGGTATATATTCCTTCCATATATATGCTGGGATTCTGTTTTAATGAATGGCATATTTGCAAAGCTTCTTCCAGGTTTAAGCCAAACCGGCCAAGCCCGGTATCTATTTTGATGTGAACGGTAACCGGCAATTTGTTCGCTCTAGTCACATTATCAATTAGTTCACCATCATATGGAGAAGTAATGGTTAGAGTAAGCTTTTCCTTAACAGCGGTTATGATTTTTTCCTCATCAATCAGCGGGCTAAAAACCAAAATATTACCTTTAATACCTGCTTTTCTCAATTCTAAGGCTTCTTCCAAAAAGGTCACCGCAAAAAAATCTACCCCACAATCAGCCAAGATTCCTGCCACCATACAGGTTCCATGCCCGTATCCATTGGCTTTTACTACGGCAATTAACCTGGTTTGTTGATTAAGGAGAGATCTTACCACCTTCAGGTTATATTTTACCGCATTGATATCGATTTCAATCCACTTGTCATCAATCACTATATCATCCTTCTACATTTTCCCTTTCAATCGATTTCTGACTGCCTGTTGGTAAATAGGTAAGACTTTGTCCCAAATATAATAATAGAAAGGTTGATATACCATGTCCCACCCTCCAACAAATTCAATCAAGTCCCCGTTAAAACCTTTCTTAAATCTGTATAATCCATAAAGAGGATTATCTTCCCTGATATCGCCGGAAACTCCACGGAAATCATACAATGTACATCCATGATTGCGGGCCCATTTTATCATTTCCCATTGTAACAGGTGATTGGGCATTAAATTACGGTAGGTGTTACTGGAAGCCCCGTATAAGTACCACATTTTATTTCCGGTTATCATTCCCAGAGCTCCTGAAATTGCCCGTTCTTCATAATCGGCCAGGAAAAGCCTGGCATATTGGCTTTTAACCATGTATTCCCATATACCTTCGAAATACTCGTAACCCCTGATTAAAAACCCATCCCTCTGGGCGGTTTCTTGCAATATTTCATAGAATACGGATAGGGCTTGTTTATCCTGCCGTTCTCTTACCTTAACTCCCTTTCTCTGAGCTAATCTTATATTATAACGGGTCTTGGAATGCATATTTTTTAATAGGTCTTCCTCTGACGGAGTTATATCCAGGCGAAAAACAAAGTTTGGTTGGACCCCCTCAAAATCCAAGCCTGTCTCCTTTTTTCTGAAGCCTAATTGGGCAAGCAGGTTTCGAAAACCAGCATTGGTATTGGGGACATCCGGATCGATCTTAATAAAGACAGCCCCATGTTGTTTGGCTAATTTTTTTACCCCGGCAAATAACGCCTGGCATAGCTGAAAATCATCGATATCCACCACCGGCCCCCTGGGAGCATAAAAAATACATTTAGTCAATCCCGGAACCGGCAGCGCTCTTTTTAATACCAGTAATGCAGCCTTAATTGAAGTGCCTTCTTCAAGGATCAAGGGCAGTGGTACCCAGCCCATGTTCTTTTTTACTTGTCCCCATTCCCATAGCTGCAGGAAATGGCCCTTGGGATGGGCAGTTATAAACTGATTGAACCGTTCTTTTTCTTTTATATCAATAACTCGAACGTTAAACAAATCTTTCTCCCATATTTTTAAAATTATTATTGCCATAAGCCAGGGGAGGTTATCCCCGAACCAAGGTAAAATCCAAATTTATTCTGATCAATGTTCAAGAATACCACCCGGCCCAACAATAATGCCAGGAATATAATTTATGCCATCACAGTCTTATCTAAGGCCTGTTCGATGGCGCTTTGCACTAAACCCAAAAAAAGCGGGTGGGGTCGATTGGGACGAGATTTATATTCAGGATGAAATTGGCAGGCAACAAACCAGGGATGATTGCTGATTTCTATTATCTCTACCAGTTCGCCATTGGGGGATCTGCCACTGACGGTTAATCCATTCTTTTCCAATACTTCTAAATATTCATTATTTATTTCATACCGGTGTCTATGGCGTTCGTCAGCTGTATCTACTCCATAAGCTCTATGAGTAATCGTATTAGGGGTAAATACGCATTTGTACCCCCCCAGGCGCATGGTTCCCCCTTTGTTAACGTTATTCGACTGTCCGGGTAACAGGTGAACTACCGGGAAGGGGGTATTGCTATTGAACTCGGCACTGTTTGCTTCAGCCATATCACAAACATTTCTGGCAAATTCTATAACCGCGCACTGCATCCCCAGGCATATTCCCAGAAAAGGTATTTTATTTACCCGCGCGTACCTTACAGCCGCAATTTTCCCTTCAATCCCTCTTTCCCCAAAACCACCAGGCACTAGAATAGCATCTATATCACTCAGGTGCTCCCTGCACCCCTCTTTTTCTACCAGCTCCGCATAAATCAGTTTAATATTGACTTCACAGTTATGATGAAACCCGGCATGCTTTAAAGATTCAACAATACTTATGTAAGCGTCAGGCAGTTCCACATATTTACCTACTATGCCCACCGTTATTCGTTTATCCAGGTTTTTAATCTTTTCCACCAGCTGTTCCCATTCCCCCAAATCAGGTTCCTTACACACCAGTCCTAACCTTTTGATAACTTCCTTGTCCAGTCTTTCCCCAGCCAGCATTAGGGGCACCTCATATATAGAATCCGCATCCTGCAGCTGAATAACCGCTTCCCGATCCACATCGCAGAAAAGCGCCAGCTTAGCCTTTAAGTCCTCAGACAAGACCTTTTCAGTCCGACATACTAAAATATCCGGTTGAATCCCAATGCTTCTTAGCTCCTTAACGCTATGCTGGGTTGGTTTAGTTTTCAACTCACCTGCAGCTTTAATGTAAGGAACCAGGGTAACATGAATATATAAAACGCGTTCTTTGCCTAAATCGGATTTTAATTGCCTAATAGCTTCCAAGAAGGGTAAAGACTCAATGTCACCAACGGTTCCCCCGATTTCAGAAATCACCACATCCGGGCTGGCTTCTTTTTCCACTATCAGGATCCGTTCCTTAATTTCGTTGGTAATATGAGGGATTACCTGTACGGTTTGGCCTAAATAATCTCCCCTTCGCTCCTTATCCAGTACGGTCTGATATATTCTGCCGGTTGTACAATTAGCCAGTTTAGTTAGGTTTTGGTCTACAAACCTCTCATAATGGCCGACATCTAAATCTGTTTCAGCACCATCTTCAGTTACATATACCTCACCATGCTGGTAGGGACTCATTGTACCAGGGTCTACATTTATATAAGGATCAAATTTTTGTAAAGAAACCTTCAGCCCCCTGTTCTTAAGTAATCTTCCCAAGGACGCGGCAGTGATACCCTTGCCTAATGACGAAACTACTCCCCCGGTTATGAAAATATACTTTGCCACAGCAGACCCTCTCTTTCCCCTAATCCAAATCCAATAAATTTTACCCTCTTTTATACTCTAGGTCAACTAACGCAAATATTCTAAAACAATAATAGTCAATTGTTTCTCCATAGTATCCTTAGTAATTTCCGCATAAGGGATTTTAATGACCTGGTTAAACTTCTGGGTGAATTCTTCAACCGGGGCCAGATTAAATGATAAGGATGGAGTCTTATAATGCATCGGTATCACTATTCGGGGGTTAAGCTGCTTCACCACCCCAAATGCATCATCAGCGTCTATGGTATATACTCCACCTACTGGAAGCAATAAAACATCAGGCAGGCCAATCTCTTTAATATGCCTTTTTTCCAGGGGATGACCCAGATCCCCGAGATGCACAACCGTAATATCTTCAGCGACAATCTTAAATACTGTGTTACTACCGCGGCTCATTCCGCCATTCCTGTCGTGAAAGGTCTCGATTCCTTGAATAGTAAGGCCGTTAATTTTCGATATTCCTGGTTTTCTGATTATGACCGGTTCCCCGTTCAAGGTGTCTATAGCATTATGGTCGAAGTGTTCATGACTTACAGTTACAATATCAACTTTACCTTTATAATTGGGATAGCTGACCTTTTCACCAGCCGGATCAGTAACCAGTTTATAATTACCCATTTCCAAAAGAAAAGAAGCGTGCCCCAACCAAGATATCTTCATGATGGCTAATTCTCCTGCGGCAAAACCCTGTTAGTATCATAATACCAGTATCCGTCTTTCTGGTAAACCAACCGGTTATCCAGGTTTAAGCGCGTATAAATGGAAGTCCTGGTAAATGGGTCAATAGGTCTACCCATCATTTTTGCAATTGCATCTACCAGATCGAGATAGAACATGGGTTCTCCGTGTTCGGCTAATATTTCTACTGCCCAATCGGCTTCACTTCTTTTTCTTGATACCATTTGTAATATCCCTCCTACATATGTTCTGGCGCGTTTACCCCAATAATATCCAAGGCATTTTTTATGGTTATCCGGGTAGCGCTCATTAATAACAGACGGGCATTTTGAAGATCTGGATCCTCATTCAGAACCCGGTGCCGATTATAGTATGTGTGGAAAAGAGCCGCTAAGTCCAGCACATAATGGGCTATTCTATGCGGGGCCATTGATTTAGCCCCCAGACGGATTTCTTCCGGGAAATCAGCTATTTTTCTCATTAAGGCCAATTCCTCTTTTTCAGTTAAAAGACTAGTATTAATGGTCAACAACCTTTCGTTATCGATCCCGGTCAAGCCAGCCTGCCTAAAAATACTGCATATCCGGGCATGGGCATACTGAACGTAATAAACCGGATTATCCTGGCTCTTCTCTTTGGCCAGTTCGAGATCAAAGTCTAAATGACTGTCCGGACTGCGCAGCACGAAAAAGAACCGGGCTGCATCTTTACCTACTTCATCTATCAGTTCATCGAGGGAAACGGTAGTGCCAGTCCGCTTGGACATGCGCACCAATTCCCCTTTCCGATACAGCCTAACCAGCTGCATTAATACCACATCCAGCTTATCCGGATCGTATCCTAAAGCCTCTATAGCACCTTTCATCCGAGCTATGTGTCCGTGATGGTCAGCTCCCCATATATTTATAACCTGGTCAAACCCCCGTTCAAATTTGTCACGGTGGTAAGCTATATCCGCTGCAAAATAGGTCGGCAGCCCATTAGCCCGAATCACTACCTCATCCTTTTCATCTCCAAAAAGGGTAGATTTAAACCACCAGGCCCCCTCGTTTTCATAAACATATCCATGATCTTTCAAACGGCTTATTACATCTTCTATCTTACCGGTCAGGTGCAGGGTCTTTTCACTAAACCAGTTATCATATTTAATGCCAAATCTCTCCAGGGTTTCCTTAATGTATTCCAGTTTTTCCTTTAAAGCATACGTGGTGATCAAGGACTTTCTTTCATCCGGCGTTGATTTGGCGAATATTTCCCCATACTTGGAAACGATACTTTTAACTGTATCAATAACGTCCTGTCCCGCATAACCCTGTTCAGGAATATCAACCTTGATTCCCTGACTTTGCAGGTAACGGGCATCAAGGGACTCCCCATACAGTTCGATCTGGTTGCCGGCGTCATTAATATAGTATTCCCGTTCCACCGTATAACCTGCCTTCTGAAGTATATTGGCTAAGGTATCGCCTATAGCTCCGCCCCGGGCATTCCCCATATGTAAGTTACCGGTAGGATTAGCACTGACAAACTCCACCTGTACTTTACAGTTTTGGGGAGGGCTGGAACCATACTGGCTGCCAAGTTTTTGAACTATGTAAGGTATTTCGTACAGCCACTGATTATTGAGGAAGATGTTGATGAACCCTGGACCAGCAACCTCCAGCCTGGCAATTGTTTTATCCTGGCCAACAACTATAGGCTCGGTTAATATATCCGCAATCTTTTTAGGCGACATACGCGCCTCCCGGGCCAGTATCATAGCTACATTACAAGCAAAGTCACCATGTTCCTTTTCCCTGGGTACCTCAATAATAAAATCCGGGATATTAGTACAGTTGATTTTTCCTGCCTCCACCGCCTGGTGAAGGGAATCGGTAATTACTTTTTTCAGGTAAACCTTTATTTCCTGTATGGGATTCATTATTACCTCCGCCGCTCATATTGTAATTTCCCTATCCGGTAATAGTTCCAGAAGTTTTTCTTACCTGGCATATACCTGGGATAAATGCTCTTGGTTGTTGGACCTGTATAACAGCTTTTAAAGATTCATCTTTATTATTGCCTGCCAATTCAACGTATAGAACTTAATCTAAGCCCACAGGTATATTGTAATACTTTTCTGTCCCTATAGATAGGTTCTAAGCTATTTTCAACTCCACATAAAAAACCGCTTATTGGCAAGAATAATAGAATTAGAGGGGATAATCAAGGAGGAATATAATATTGGCCGGCCAAAGGATAAACCTGTTAATATTTAGCGGGGAATACGATAAAGCCCTGGCAGCTCTGATAATTGCTAATAGTGCCAAAGAGATGGATATTGATGTTACTATGTTCTTTGCTTTCTGGGGGCTGCTATTGTTACGGGATCCTAAAGTACAGGAATCAAATGACAAGAACACCTACGAAAAAATGCTCTCCAGCCTTACTCCAGGTGAAGCTGAAGCATTACCCTTATCCAAAATGAATTATGGCGGAATCGGGAAGCAAATGCTTATGGAAATGATGAAGGCTAAAAATGCTCCAACCCTGGATGACTTTCTGCAAGGGGCACGCCACAAAGGGGTAAACTTCTATGCCTGCCGGCTTTCACTTGAGATTATGGGGTTTAAACCGGAGGAATTATTTCCTGAAGTAAAAGTAGTGGATGTAAAAGAATACCTGAAAGACGCATTGAACTCAAATCTACAGCTTTTTATCTGAGCCAAACCCTAGCAAGTATAAGCGTAAGACGGCAGGAGGATTCCCGCCTGCTGTCCCCCTTGTGTCAAAACCATATCCTATACTCATAGTATAGATAAAACATCGACAAAAGGGTGTGCTTTTTATAGATATTCATCCCAGGATAAAACTGTTTCGCCATAATATTATCGGAATAAAACAACAGGTTCCCACCTTAAGCGGTAAGTGGGTTAATTATATTTATTTAGATAACGCTGCCAGTACACCGGCGTTATGGCCAGTTGTAAAGAGGTTGGAAGATTTCCTCCTGTGGTATTCTGGGGTCCACCGGGGTACCGGGTATAAATCTCTGATATCTTCTGAAATATATGATAAATCCCATGAAATAATCGGGGAGTTTTTCCAGGCTGATCTGGATCAAAATGTAGTAATTGTAGTAAAAAACACCACCGAGGCCATTAATAAGCTTTCCTACCGCCTGAGGCTTAAGCCAGGTGATATCGTGATCTCGACTATGATGGAACACCATTCTAACGACCTTCCCTGGAGAAAAAAAGGAAAGGTAAAATACGCCAGGGTTGATAGCAATGGGGTGCTTGATATCTCAGATCTGGAAGAAAAACTGAAAATGTATTACCCCCGGGTCAGGCTGGTTACTGTGTGCGGAGCTTCTAATGTTACGGGACATATAAACGATATACACAAAATAGCGGTTTTAGCCCACCAGTATAAAGCTAAAATCCTGGTCGATGCGGCCCAGCTTGCACCACACTCTCCTATTGATATGAAACCTCAGAACAGCCCTGAACATATAGATTACCTTGCCTTTTCCGGCCACAAAATATATGCCCCTTTTGGAGCCGGTATTCTAATCGGACCCCGCGATGCTTTTTCTGGTGAACCTGAGTTTGTAGGGGGTGGCACAGTAAAAATGGTATCACTGTCAGACGTAATCTGGGCGGATCTGCCAGATCGTGAAGAAGCGGGCTCCCCCAATGTGGTAGGGGTATTCGCCTTGGCCCAGACCCTGAAATACTTGAGCGAAATCGGCATGGATATTCTATTCCAGCACGAAAAAGCTTTAACCGATTACCTCATGGAACGGCTGAGCCAGCTCCCGGGAATTACTGTATATGGAACCAAACCAAGGGTAGGGGTGGTTAGCTTTAATATCAAGGACTTAAACCACAGCCTGGTAGGAGCAATCCTGTGCTCAGAAGCCGGGATAGGGGTTAGAACCGGGTGTTTCTGTGCTCAATCCTATGTTAGACAGCTTTTAGGCTATTCGGCATTTTCAGTATCACCCGAATTATACCAGGGAGAAAACCGTTTCCAACTGCCAGGTATGGTCAGGATCAGCCTGGCAGGATATAATACTTATCAGGAAATTGATAGGTTATTGGCCTGGCTCCAGAAGATTATAAACAACAAAAACCGTTTTAAGCGGGATTATCTGTGGTGTCCCCGACAGGATAGGTATATGCCTCTTAGAAAACCACCCGGAAAGATTAAACTATTCGAATTCAAATAGGAAAGGAATGGTTAATATGAATAATCCCTTGGTCAGCATTGAGATGGAGAACGGTGCCGTCATCACTGTAGAACTATATCCGCATATTGCTCCTAATACGGTTAACAATTTTATATCCCTGATTAAAGCTGGCTTTTACGATGGCCTTATCTTTCACCGGGTAATACCTTCTTTTATAATTCAGGGAGGCTGTCCTTTAGGAACCGGCACCGGCGGGCCAGGTTATAGAATAAGGGGAGAGTTTTCCAACAATGACTTTCCTAACCCCTTAGCCCATGACCGGGGTGTGATATCTATGGCCAGATCTTCCCATCCCGATTCCGCAGGTTCACAATTCTTCATAATGGTACAAAAAGCCCCTCATCTGGACGGAAGCTATGCTGCTTTTGGCCGTGTCTTAGATAATATGGAGGCAGTCGATAGAATAGCCAGTACCGATAGAGATTATAGAGACAGACCTTACCAGGAGCAGAAAATGAAAAAGGTTACGGTTAATACATTTGGATTCGAATACCCTGAAGTTGTAAAAATATAGCCTATCCCGGATTCGATAGCAAAGCCACCAACTATAAGGTTTGAGGCACTATGCCCTGTAACATTGGGCAATCAATTTGCCTTCATCCAATCCCATAGTCAAGGCTTTTAAATTCAATGCCTGCACCTTTGAGGGTACGGAATCTTTCACTGCTTCATAAATTGAATCTTCAGAAACCATTGAAGTAATGCCAACAATAACTCCTAATGCCACAATATTGGAGGTAATCTCTGCTCCCAGTTTTTCCCGGGCTATAGTGGTTATTGGGACCTTATAAGCCCGGCTACCACTATTTGTAGCTGAGGACAATGATTCATTCAATATCACAACAGCATCATCGGCAATTCCGGGTAAGTACTTGGCATATGCTGCTTCTGACAAGCACAATAATACATTGGGGCGGTCGATCCTCGGATATAATATATCTTCATCCGAAACTATGACATCAGCTTTACAGGAGCCGCCGCGAGCCTCCGGTCCGTAGCTCTGGGATTGGACTACTCTTCTGCCATCCAATACAACCGCAGTGGCTAATATAATGCTGGCCTTGATTATTCCCTGTCCTCCGGTCCCTGCTAACCTGACCTTCAATACAGAACTATTAGGCACTTATATCCTCTCCCCTCCGGGCATTTTCGATTAGCCGATCGTACTCTTCCACATACTCTGGTTCCTGGGCTTTATAGAGTTCACCGATAATTATTTTGCCTTGCAAATCATCAGGATTCATATCCTTGGCCCGGTTAACCATAACAAAATTCTCTTTCTGCCAAAACAACATTTCTGCGGGAGTTCGGAAGCTGTTGCGGCTGCCGTAATTAACCGGACATTGGGAAACCGCTTCCACAACTGAAAACCCTTTATGCTGCGCGGCCCTAACAATAGACCGGGTCAAAAGATTGACATGATAAGTCCCTGCCCTGGCCACATAAGTAGCCCCAGCCCCTTGGGCTAATGATGCAATATCAAATCCCCGGTCAATACTCCCGTAAGGAGCAGTTGTGGCCTTTGACCCTTTGGGGGTTAATGGGGAAAACTGGCCGCCGGTCATTCCATATATACCATTATTTATTATGATAGCATTCAAATCCATATTTCTCCGGCAAGCATGGATGAAATGATTACCTCCGATGGCTGCGCAGTCTCCATCACCCATAAATACAAATACTTTCAGCTCCGGATTGGCCATCTTAACACCACTGGCAAAAGCCAAGGCCCTGCCATGGGTGGTATGCAGGGAATTGAAATCCATATACCCGGTTATCCGCCCCGAACAACCGATCCCTGAAATGACCACCACTTCATCCTGATCATATTTTAATTCTTCAATGGCCCGTGCAAAACTTAGCATAACTGTTCCATTTCCACAGCCCGGGCACCATATATGAGGCAGTCTTTCCGTACGCAAATATTTCTCTAAATCCATTACTAAACCCCCCTCACTACTTGCATAATTTCACCGGGGGAGATTAATTCTCCGTCCACCCTGTTTAACCGAATGACTTGCTGCCTATTTTGTACCAACCTTTCAACTTCAAGAACCAATTGCCCTAAGTTCATTTCCGGGACAACTATCGCTTTTTTCCCCTCAATTGCCTCAAGAAACTCCTGGACAGGGAAAGGCCATAGGGTAATCGGCCGGAAAAGTCCTACCTTTTCTCCTTGCTTTCTGGCCGTAACCACTGCCTCTTCTGCGGATCTGGCCACTGATCCGTAAGCAACAATCAACTTTTCAGCGTCCTGGGTTTCTAGTTGTACGGCCTGGGTAATATCGTCCAGGTTTTTCTCAATTTTATCGTGTATCCTTTTAATCAACCGGCTGGATAGATCCCCCCGATTAGTGGGAAACCCGGTTTCATCATGAAACAAACCGGTTGTATGGTACCTGAAACCGGACCCAAATGGAGCAAAAGGCGGAACATAGTCATCGGTTTCAGCATAAGGAAGGTATTTACCTGGACCACTATAAATCTTTCTGTTTACTACTTCAATCTGCTCTTCATCTAATACCACTCGCTCCCGCAAATGGCCAATTATTTCATCCATTAAGAATATTACTGGAGTCCTGTACTTTTCAGCCAGGTTTACGGCCCTAATCATTGAATAGTAGGTTTCTTTAACTGAATACGGAGATATTACTATTATTGGATGGTCTCCATGGGTGCCCCACCTGGCCTGCATAACATCACCCTGGGCAGAAGCCGTTGGTGAACCGGTGCTGGGCCCACCCCTCATAACATTTACCAACACGCATGGTATTTCAGCCATTACTGCGAAACCCAAATTTTCCTGCATCAAAGAAAAACCAGGCCCGCTGGTTGCAGTAACTGCCTTTTGCCCGGCCAACGATGCACCAATTACCGCTGCCAACCCGGCTATCTCATCCTCCATCTGCAGGAATTTACCCCCGATCTTGGGCAGTTCTCTGGCAAAATATTCTGCGATTTCAGTGGATGGAGTTATTGGATACCCGGCAAAAAACCTCACTCCTGCTGCAATGGCTCCCAGGGCACAACTCTCATTACCTTGCAATAACCTTGCTTTCCCGGTCATACTGTTTCCTCCACTTCTATGGACCATAATGGTGAACCAGACAGCAATTGCTATGTATTTCCTAAGTGCTTAATCCAGTCTCACAGTATCCAGCATAGGTACATAATTTTCCCTGTATCAGGTACCATCTGCGGCCCATTGCCTCACAAACCTTAATTAAAAATACTTTGACCATTTTTTAGAATTTAAATAATGAGCGCATATAATATCTTATGATAACTTACCAATACAAACGGATTCTTGTCAAGGTTTTTCAAACCGCTGGCTCTCCGCCCTTATTAGCCGCAAAAGCACTAAAAAAGGGCTATTGCTTAGCCCTGATCCATTGATGTTTCTTCGGCGGATTAAGCTGAATCAGCCGGTCATATCTACAACTACGTCCTGTTGGAACCGGATGAACTCTTCCTTATCGTTTGCTAATATTTCATCAGCATCAAGCAGTATTAGAATTCGATTATCCTGCTTTCCCATACCCATTATAAAAGAACTATTACCTGTTTTCAAAATATCCGGCAGTTGTTCTATTGCTGCTGCAGTAAGCTTAATTACTTCGTTTACTTCTTCAACCATTATCCCAGCCCGGTTACCGCTAATCTCTATTATAACTATTTGATATTGATCCTTAGAGGAGGATTTCTTCATTTTAAACAGTATCCGCAAGTCAATTATCGGGATTATCTCTCCGCGCAGATTAATAACGCCTTTAACGAAATAAGGCGCCCCTGGTACCTTAATCCATTCCGAAATTTTAATAATCTCATGGACTTTGTTGATGGGAATCCCATATTCTTCGCTCTCCAGGGAAAATGTGACAAATTGCAGCTCCTCCAACCTGTTTACCTCCTAACATCTTCGTTATTGCTATATGTTTTTACCAATATTTATTACCCGGTTCTCCGGAGAAATAATATCCGTGATCCTTATCCCGAAGTACTCTTCTACTACTACTACTTCTCCCCGGGCAATCAAAACCCCATTTACTAATACATCCACCGGCTCATCCGCCATCCGTTCCAATTCAACAATTGACCCGGGGCCAAAGTTTAACACCTCACCAATGGATTTCCTGGTTTTACCCAGTAAAACAGAAACCTTTAGAGGAATATCCAATATTAAATCCAATTTCTCTTTATCATAGTTATCAGGTTTTAACAATGCCGGGGTCCCGTTGGAATAAGACCGTAGATCATCGGTATTCGGCTCTTGATTTGTACTGTCGTCTTTCTCCTGATCTATAAAAAGCGGCTCTGTAACCTGTTCCGGATCATATAAATATTCAACCTCCCGCCTGGCCATATCCAAATTCATTATCAACATAATTTCACTTTTTACTAGATCACCGATACTTAAGTTAAAGGCAATTACAACTATATCTTCATCGGGTTGATGCCTGAAGGAAAAAATACCTTTACTGCTATCCATTTGGATAATCTCAGGAGTGGAAATCATGATTGTCCTTTTGAACACTTCGGACATGGCCGTAGCTGCTGTGCCGACCATCTGATTCATGGCTTCGGAAACTGCACTTATACTTATTTCATCTAGCTCTGAAGGAGGATTTTTTCCATTGCCGCCCATCATCAAATCAGCAATAATAGCTGCATCACTGGTTTTAATAACAAACTGGTTAGAGCCTTCTATTCCGGAGATATAGTTTACTTCGACCAATATGTAAGGCACTTGATAGCTCTCATGAAGCTCCTGATAGGTGGTTACCCAGATTTTAGGAACATCCATTATAACCCGCTGTCCTAGCAGCTCAGATAAAGCAGTTGAAGCTGCTCCCGCATTGATGTTGCCAATTTCACCCAAAATATCCTGTTCTTGCGCAGTTAAAACTATTCTGTCCTGATTGCTTATTTCAATTTCTAAACTTTCTTCAGCCTGTTTCAATAGAGCGTCGATCTCTTCCTGAGATAAAAATCCATTTCCCATTTTAATCCTCCTGTATTTTATCGATGATCTGAACTGCCATCTTATTGCCGACTATACCGGGCTGAACTAGGTACTTGGGCTTTCCCCCAATAAAAAGCTCCATATCTTCACCCAGGTTTTTATCCAGGATTATTACATCCCCTTGTTGAAGTCCCAAGAATTCCCTGACCGTCAAACAGGTTTCACCACAATAGGCCCGGATATCAAGCCCAACTTTTTCAAGATTTTTGCGGACTATAACCTCTCTAAGGGTGCTGGAGTCTTCGCTTTGCTGGCTGGAAAACCAATACTGGGCTGATAATTTAGATACTATACTTTCCAACATCCGGTAGGATAAACACAAATTGATTAAACTTTCATGATTGCCGACAACAGTAGTAAAGGTTATAATTACTACCGTTTCATTGGGCGGCATAATCAGGTTAAACCGGGCGTTAGTTTCCAGATTTACAATTTCAGGTTTAATCGGATAAATTTCTTCCCATACATATGCCAGATTTTCCAAAATCTTGAGGCTGAGCTTTTCCATGACGCTCAGTTCGATCTCGGTCAGTTCCCTGGGGTTCCCCTGTTTTAACCCTAATCCTCCAAATAATAAGTCTATAATGGGAAAAATAAAGTTTTGGTTTAATTCTAAAACTGCGTTGCCTTTCAATGGACGCGCTTCGAAGATTACCAATAATGTAGGGCTGGGGATAGAGACCAGGAAATCTTCATAAGTTAATTGCTCAACATTCTCAATTTTTACAATAACCGAATTCCTAAGATATCCGGATAGATAATTAGATATTATTCGGGCAAAATTATCATGGATCATATGTAAGGTTCTTAGTTGATCCTTGGTAAACTTGTTGGGCCGGCGGAAATTGTATTTCTTGGCAATTACCTCATCGGAAGAAGGAATATCAGTTGGTTTTACCTCTCCGCTAACCATGGCGTTTATAAGGGCATCAATTTCCGATTGGGAAAGAATTTCTTTCATGCCTTAAACCGTCCTTTGCCTTATTTAACTGCTTTCTGCAAGGCTTGCAGCACTCGCTCCGGTTGAAAGGGCTTGGCGATAAAATCCCTTGCTCCAGCCTGGATAGCTTCCATAACTAAAATCTGTTGTCCCATAGCACTGCACATAATTACCTTCGCTTTCGGGTCTATGGACATTATTTCTTTCAAAGCCATAATACCATCCTTCTCAGGCATTGTTATGTCCATAGTCACAAAATCCGGCCTTAATCTGCGATACATCTCTACGGCCACTACCCCGTTCTCTGCTTCCCCAACGACGGAATACCCGTTTTTGTTCAGGATGTTCTTGATCATCATCCTCATGAAAGCAGCATCATCAACTATTAAGACACTCTTCTCCATAAAGCAATAACCCCCTAAAATTATTCAATCCCAACGGATTTAAATATTATTTCCAGCGAGTTTCCAAGAGGCAGTAAAAACAGGAACCCATCCAGAATTATATCCTGGTCATAAAACCGGGTCTCTATTACCAGGACTTCCTCGGCAAAGTATCCCTGCTCGAGCAGTGCTGCACTTATGACTGCCCCTAACATATCATTGGCAAAGGCCGGTACCGACAACCTCATTTTTAATCCAGTCATATAGGTTATAGCATTAGTAAATGCCCCAGCCAGGATGTTGCCAACTTCGTTCAGTATTGATTGGCCTAAATCGTCCAGAACCTGACCTGCACCAGGAATTGAACCCATAATCCTGTCTATCAGGTGCAGGGCACTCTGGTGTCTGAGAATAAAAAACATGTTACAAGGGGCATCCCCGGATATTACAAAAGCAACACAACAAACCAGCTCCTCCTCATTGCCTACCATGCTGAATAGGTCTTTTATTTTTACAATGCCGCTTTTCGGCACTTCCATTCCAATCCTGCCCGATACCATTTGGGCCAGAGAGTTAATTGCATTGCCGGCTCCAATATTGCCTAATTCGTTTAAAAAATCCAGGTGAACCGTCTGCACATTATCCCAGTTCATGCCAATCCCCTCTAACTAGACAATTTTTTTATAAAACCAAGGCGAGGGAGAGGTAAATCCCAGTTCCCGGTAATTCAGGATACACTCAGTGGCACCGGTGAAAAGGATCCCTCCCGGAACCAAAGACTGCCAAAAGCCTTTATATACATGGGCCTGGCTTTCCTTGGTAAAATATATAATTACATTGCGGCACATAATCAGGTCATAATCCTTCTCATACCTATCTGTAAGCAGATCGTGCTTTCTAAAATTGACCTTTTTCTTTATAGCCGGCAGTATATTAAATAAATCGCCATTTTTCTTAAAATATTTATTTAATATATGGGGGGGTATGTTTTTAAGATAATCAAACTTGTAGCTGCCTTGCCTGGCCAGGTTTAATATCTTTTCATCAATATCGGTAGCATCTATATAATGATCTTGCTCGGGGGTTAACTCGTTTAAAATAATAGCAATAGAATAAGGCTCTGCCCCGATTGAGCAAGCAGCACTCCAGATCCTTAGTTTCTTTTTTCGGGATAACAGGTCCGGTAAAATTTTATTTTCCAATTGCTCGAAAATATTGGCATTCCTGAAAAACTCAGTAACATTAATCGTGAATTTATCCATAAAGGCATTCTGCAGATTGACATCCACCTTTAAAGCCTGGTAGTAATCCTGGTAGCTGGTAAAACCCGAAGAATATATAAGATGCTCCAACCGCCTTTTCAACTGGGCTGGCTTGTAACCATTAAGCTTTATGCCCAGCAAATCAGAAATCTTCTGGGTTAATTCGCTGAAATCCATGAGGTACCTCCATTTATATTTCTCTGGGTTCTTTCCCAATCTGGCGTACAAATATTTTTTGCCTGGTACTATCTAAGACCATAGTCCTTCCTGAAGAACCACCTACATCACTGCCGGTGATTTTTATATTTAATTTTCCCAGGACCTGCCTGCAAGCTTCTATGTTTCTTTCCCCGATGTTTAATAACATTGAATTAGTTGAACTTTTAAACATTTGCGCTCCCCCGGCTATCTTGGCCTCCATCCGTTTTTTACAGGCACCGATTCGGATGACCTCTTCAAATAGAAACGGGATACCTGTGTCTGCAAACTTGGCCGGGTTTGTATCCGGGGTAAAAGATCTGCTTTCAGGAAGCATTATGTGGACCATACCCCCAATCCCGCTGCTGACATCCAAAATAACTACGCCGACACACGACCCTAAGCCTAAGGCAACTAACCTGACCGGGGGTATACAGGTATGGCATTCAGCTATTCCGACTTTATATTCTACTAAGTCCATTTGGTTATCCATCCGGGGTCCCCTCAATTAAAAGTTATTTAAGGCTTCCTACTTCATTGGCAGCTTTTCTTAAAATTGCGTCATAGGTGGCAATTACCCGGCTGTTTAAAGCATATTGCCTGGAATTAACCAGCAATTCACTTAAACTGTTTACCAGGTCTACATTGGCGGTTTCCAGATAACCCTGCTTTACTTCCACATTTTCAACCGGCCGTTCAGCCGCACCAGGCCGGGGAATAAAGTAGCTCCCCTGGCGGCTGAGCTGTTCTAAGTCATCAAATGCAACCAGGTAAAAACCCTGTTCCGGGTTTCCGTCATTTACGGTTATATTCCCTGAGTAACCCAGAACCGGGTAACCATTTATATCAACCAATTCGCCCTGGTTGTTAACCATAAATGAGCCGTTCCTGGTGTATTTTATTCCTTCCCCCGTTTGCAAGGTAAAAAAAACGCCTGCTTGAGTCAAGGCAAAATCCAACTGACGCCCGGTGTTAACCAGGCTGCCGCTGGAAAAATCAGTACGGATATCCCGGCAGGCTGCTCCCTGGGTAGTATGGAGCAGGTTCAAATGGTTAACCTCAACCAGTTTTTCTTTGAAGCTGGTTGCTGAGGTTCGCTCCTGTTTAAAGGCCACCGTATTGACGTTAGCAATATTATTGGCATTTACATCCATCCGTAATTGGATGGTGTTCAGCCCGGTATTGGAATAATAAATACCTGATATCATATCCTCACTCCTTTAGTTGGTCTTAGGTATCTAAATGCTTGCGCAATGCCAAAAGAGCCATGGTTTTAATCTGAGAAACCCTCGGCACTCCTATATCCAAAATGGCAGCTATTTCCTTCATGGTTAATTCTTCATAATAGTAGAGCATTAATACCAGTTGCTGACGTTTGTCCAATTTGGTTATAGCTTTAGCCAGGAGTTCAATTTCCTCTTTTTTAACTACCAGATCCTCCAGGTTGGTTTCCTGGTCAGCAGCGATTTTGTCTTCTACTTTTAAACCGGCATTACCCCCAAGATTAAGGGTTTGTTCAAGGGATATATGGGAAAACATTTTTACCGCTTCCAGGGTGTCTTCCACCTCCGTCCTGGTTATGTTAAGCTCCAGGGCTATTTCTTCCAATGATGGTTCTTTCCCGTTAAGGCTGGTTAACTTCTCCGCAGCCTCATTAATCTGCTTTACCAATTGCCAGCGGTTTCTGGGCAAGGGGGCATGCTTCCTCAGGGCATCAATTATGGCCCCTTTAATCCTTATAGAGGCATAAGTGGAAAACTTAACCCCCTTGTCAGGCTGGTATCGATTAATGGCCTCCATTAAACCTATAAATCCATAGCTGAGCATATCTTCCCTGTCCCAGTGAGGCGGAAGCTTAACATCTATCCGATCTACAATCTGTTTTACCAAATCCATATATTGTTCCGGATCATAGTTTACCGTCATCAACAGCCATCCTTTTTTGGTACTGCTCTTTAATGAAATACCCTAAGGGTTTGTCCTTAAATCTGACAATAAATTAAATCCTTTTCTTGGTGTTGCGAAAAAGGTTAAATAGCTTGGAATAAAAACCCTCTGTAGTCTGGGAATTGGCATTTAACCAATACTTTTCATCAGCTATGAGCCTTTCCGCTATTTGGATTAAGTTATGCGCTCCGACGGTCCGGGGATATTTTATGCAGAAAGGGACCATCTCTTTTATGGCGTTTTCTATGTTTCTATCTTCTAAAATAAACCCCAACCGGTTGAGTTTTATATCCAAGAATCTGGCAGCCACCGTCTCCAGCTTTTTAAAGGTTTCATTGATTTCCTGAAGGTTTCTGGCTCTATTAATCACCAGGTTCACTTCGCCATGTTTTTTAATCCTGGATAGAATCTTTATAATCCCATATCCGTCTGTTATTGAAGTAGGTTCAGGGGAAACAATTATGATCACTTCATCGGCTGCGGCCAAAAAGCCAATTACTTCCTTGGATATCCCTGCCCCGGAATCAACCAGTAGAAAATCCATATTCTGTCCATAGTTCTCCAGGTCATTAATCAGTTTTTCGCGTTGCCAGGCACTGGTATTGTTGATTTCATATATCCCCGAACACCCGGGGATAATCTTTACCCCTTCATGCCCCTTTACGACAATCTCTTTAAGGCTTTTTTCGCCTTTAATGAAATCAAGCAAGGTATACCTGGGCATAATGCCGAACAAAATATCCACGTTGGCGGTCCCCAGATCCGCATCCAGAATCATCACTTCTTTTCCAGCCCTGCTTAAGGCCACCGCAAGGTTAACGGTTAGGGTTGTCTTGCCTACGCCCCCTTTTCCGCTGGCAATAGTAATGGTCCTGAGTTTTTTGTTCTGGTTTTTCTTATTGTCCATCTGTTCAAGCCTGAGTTTTCTTAAATTTCTTGCCTGGTCTTTCACGGCAGAGCCACGTCCTTCATTATCAAACTGGCCAGCATCTTTGGATTGGCCCTTTCTAAATCATTTGGCACTTCCTGGCCATTAGTGATATACACTATGGGGAGCTTAGTCAAATATGCCGCCTTTAAGATGGCGCTATAGTTTTCAGCCTCATCTATCTTGGTAAAAATAAGTCCGCAGTAATTCAGATTCTTAAAGTTGTTAAGCATCTTGATTAATTCCGGTTCCCTGCTGGCGCAGCTTAAAGTTAGGTAGATATCCACCGGCTTAATTACATCCAAAAGATTTTTCAATTCAGCAATATTATAAACATTACGGGAAGAACGGCCGGCAGTATCAATAAGGATCAGATCTTTATCCTGGTTTTTATGAACCGCCGTTTTAAGTTCGTCTTGATTGGTGACTACTTCAACCGGAACCCCGATAATATCACCGTATATTTTCAATTGCTCAATAGCCCCGACCCTGTAGGTATCCAGGGTTATAAAACCAATTTTGCGGCCTTCAAAGAGGGAGAAAATCGCTCCCAGCTTAACCAGGGTGGTAGTTTTCCCTACTCCTGTAGGACCGACAACCACAATCTTATTCGAGGTTTTTTTTCGAATAACCGGAGTAAATAAAGCCTCCATCTCCTGCAGCAGCATCTCTTTAAGGTTTTCTTCCCCCAATGGCATCTTTTTACGGGTTATCCGATTAATCAGGTAGTCAACTAACTCTGCAGGCATCTCCATCCGGCTCAAGGCTTTTTGCAATTTATCGATAAGAACCCTGGAATGCCCGGGTTCCTTGGCTAACTCTCCACCGGTAGACAACCCCTTATCAGCCAGCAACTGCTTAATCTGGGTTAATTCCTGCTTTAAAGCTTCCTCAGCAAACTGTTCCTCAATAGCCGCAGTTACTTCCAGCTTTTGGGGTTTAAAGAAACCCGCCAGCCCCTTTTCCCTGATTTTACGGCTGCTCACAATAACAGCCTCAGAGCCTAGAGCATCTCTTATTAGCTCGCAGGCTTCTTTCATGTCATTGGCTACAAAGCGCCTAATTTTCATCGTACTTCACCGAACCTTTTACCTCAACTTGCAAACTGGGAACCAGTTCATTAACCGCCAGAACAGCAAAATGCGGTTTATAACGCTCTATCAATCTCCTGAAGGGCAGTCTTGCCCTGGAAGAACAAATAATAACCGGTGGCAAACCCAGCTCAGAAAACTCCCGTTCTATATCCTGCAACTGGCTAAATACCTGTTCGGTTGCCTCGGGGGGCAGAGCCGGATAATCACCGCTAGGAGTGCTGTGTATGGACTCAGTTATCAGGTTCTCCAGGCTTGGATCAATGATATAAGCAGTTATCTTCTCTTCCCGGGAGTATTTTTTACTTATGTAACGCACCAATTTCTGGCGCGCCGACTCAGTTAAGAAATCCATATGTTTCGAAACTCTAGCAGCATCAGCAACCCCTTCCAGTATGGATTCCAGGTCCCTGATGGATATTTGTTCTCTCAACAGGTTTTCCAACACTTTCTGGATTTCTCCAACTGAGAGCAGGCCGGGCATTAATTCATTTATCAGGGCTTCGTTATTGTTTTTGACCACATCCAAAAGATTGGCCACATCCTGCCTGGTGATTAATTCATGGGCATATTTTTTGATAAATTCGGTTAAGTGGGTTACCAAAACCGTTGAGGCTTCAACCACTGTAAAGAACTCAATTTCCGCCTTCTCCCGGTCCTCTTCTTTTACCCACCAGGCGGCAATTCCGAAGGTGGGTTCAGTAGTTTTTATCCCGGGAACGGTAATTTCATCATCATAGGGATTCATGGCCATATAGCAGCCGGGCATCAATTCACCGCCCGCCATCTCTATTCCCCTTATTTTAAAGCGGTATTCATTAGGAGACAGCTGTAAATTATCCCTGATCCTTATTGGCCGGACGTAGATCCCCAATTCGGTGGCACATTGTCTTCTAACTGCTGCCAGTCTTTCAAGCAGGTCGCCTCCTTTTTCGGAATCAGCAAGGGGTATGAGATTATAACCTATTTCTATTTCCAGGAGATCAACCTGAAAAAGATTAGATATATTTTCTGGCTCTTTAGCCGCCGGCTTGGAGGCAGATTTCTTTTGCCTCATCTCTTCCTGGCTTTTTTTCTCCCGGTGCAGGGCATAGGAAGTATAGCCAAGGCCAGCTGCCATAACTGCCAAAGGCAAAAAGGGCAGACCCGGTAAAACCGCCAACATGAACAATAGCACCGCTGCCAGGGCGATAACTTTAGGAAAGGCTCCTATCTCACCCAGCAGATCCAAGCCGAAGCTCCTGCCGCTATCGACCCTGGTAACCAGGATTCCTGTAGCAGTAGACACAAGCAACGCCGGTATCTGTGCAACTAACCCATCCCCTACGGTGAGGAGGGTATAAGTCTGCAGAGCCGTGGTAGCAGGCATCCCTAATTGCCACATTCCGATCACCAGCCCGCCTATAATATTAACCAGGGCGATGATAATGCCGGCAATGGCATCCCCCCTCACAAACTTGCTTGCCCCATCCATGGCTCCGAAAAAATTGGATTCCTGCTGTAATTCTTTCCTCCGGTCTCGAGCCTCCTGATCGGTTATCAAACCTGCGTTCAGATCAGCGTCAATACTCATCTGTTTACCCGGCATGGCATCAAGGGTAAAGCGAGCTGCAACTTCCGCAACCCTGCCGGCTCCGCTGGTGATAACCACAAATTGAATAATAGTAATAATAAGAAAAACTACCGCTCCTACCACATAGTTCCCGCCTATGACAAAGGAACCGAAAGCAGCAATTATATCCCCTGCTTCAGCCTTGCCGAGTATTAAACGGGTGGAAGAAATGTTCAGGGCCAACCGGTACAGGGTAACCACTAATAGCAGGGATGGAAATACCGATAACTGCAGAGGGTGGGTTATAAATAGAGTGGTAAGCAGTATAACCATGCTGATAGATAGGCTAAAGGCCAGTAATAAATCAAGCACCTGGGGCGGAACGGGGATTACGATTAAAACCACAATCCCTACCACCATAGCCGCTATTAGCAAATCGCTGTGATGGGCCAAACTAAATCGCCTGATATTAAGTGAACCATGGTTTAAATACACAATTACTTTCCTCCCCCAGATTTAATAGCGTAAATAGCAGCCAGGATTTCAGCCACGGCTTGATATAATTCCACCGGGATATACTGCCCGATTTCCACCTGGTAAAACAGAGCCCGGGCAACATACTGGTTTTCAATAATAGGAATTCGGTTTTCCCTGGCTATTGATTTAATTTTTTCTGCAATATAACCGGACCCCTTAGCAATAACCTGAGGTGCTTCCATCTCGTTTTCTTCATATTTAAGGGCTACAGCCAGGTGGACAGGGTTTACCACTACTACCGTGGCTTCAGGTACTCTATGCATCATCCGGTTCATAGCCAGCATTCTTTGCTTCTCTTTTAGCCTTGATTTTATTAAAGGATCCCCTTCGGTCTGCTTTAATTCCCGTTTTACTTCATATCTGGACATTCTTAAGTTCCGGTTGAACTCCCATTTTTGATAAGAGTAATCAAGTACGGCCAGAACAACGAATATAAGCGTAGCGCTAATACCTACCTTAAATATCAGCCTGGCGAGAAAATCCTTAACCCCAAAGATATCCAGGCTGTAAATAAATAAAACCTCGTCGAAATTGGCTTTAACTACATTTATGACCACCAGCCCAACCAAAACCAGTTTCAGAACCGATTTGGCAAATTCAACCAGGGCTCTTTTGGATAATATTTTTTTAAACCCTTCCGCCGGATTAATATGGCCAGGCTTAGGCCTAACCACTTCAGGGGTAAAACGGAACCCCACCTGCAAGAAATTAGTCAAGATACCGATACAGATTGCAACTATAAATATGGGGGCCATCAACTTGATAAAAAAATTAAATGTATATGCCACCAGAGCATTTAACCGGTCATCAGTGAGGGGAGCCAGTACCTCCTCGGAATAGATATGCTCCATAAAACCCATCATCCCTGTGCATAAATAATCCTGCAACAGGTAGATTACAACTATCACTGCCCCCAGGACCAGGACCGCGTTTAGATCTGAACTCTTAGCCACCTGGCCCTTCTTGCGGGCCTCCTGCCTGCGGTGGGGTGTCGCTTCCTCAGTTTTTTCTTCGTTGCTTGAACTTAAGAAATACCCTTCTAATAAAGGGTGGCTAACAATACCTCCAGAATAACCAGGAATAAACCCCAAATTCACCAAGCTGGTTCTCGTATACATAGCAGGGAGGTAGAAGATGGTTTTGTACCTGGATAAAAAATCTCCCCAAAACCTCCAAACTAACATCAAACCATATACCCCATAACTGTTACCAAGTCTTTTTCGATCTGTTTTAAAATAGTGGAAATAACCGTTATCAGAATAGGCAAGGCTAACATTAGGGTAAACAATCCTAAGCCCACCTTCATCGGAAACCCTAGCATAAACACATTAATCTGTGGAACAGTCCTGGCCAACATGCCCAGGCTAATGTCGCAGATAAGTAAAACCGTAATAAAGGGAATGGCCACCATTACCCCTAATAAAAACATTCCTATAAAGGTCCTTACTGCCACAGAAGACATTCCCGGTTTTAAAATGGCCCCCTCTATCGGAACCAAGTCAAAACTGTAGGATAAGGCCATAAGCAGGCTATGATGCCCGTCAATTACCAGGAAAAGAAGTATTCCAAGCATATACATGAACTGCCCGATTAAGGTTATCCTGGTTTGATTCTGGGGATCCAGCACCGATGCCATGCTGAAGCCAATTTGAAAATCAATGATTTCTCCTGCCAATCTAATTGCTGAAAATACCAGCATACACACCAGACCTAATACTATACCTACAAAAGCTTCTTTGATAATCAAAAGGGAGTATCTTCCCATATCTGCTGGGAGATCCCCGGTTATTGCCACGCCCGGCAATATAATCAAAGCCAGGTAAACCCCCAGAATAATCTTTAACAGGTTGGGAGCCCCTTTGATGGAGAAAAAAGGAGCTAGGAACAAAAACGCTGTTGTTCTGGTTGCTATTAAAAATCCCGCCTGTAAAGTTTCAAATTGGGGCATTCTAACCCTCCTATTATCTAACCATGGCTCCTAAATTAGAAAAAATATTAACCGCATAGCTGGTCACAACCCTCAGCATCCAGGGGCCACAAACTACAAAAGATAAAAAGACCACTACAATTTTAGGCACAAAGGTAAGGGTCTGCTCCTGGATCTGGGTTACCGCCTGCAATACACTAATGGCCAAACCAGTTAGCAGAGACAAACCCAAGGCCGGGGCTGCTAAAACCAGGGCAACCATTAAGCCTTCCCTTGCCAGTGACATAACCATTTCCGAGCTCATAAAGCCGACCTTCCCCTCCAAGCAGTACTAAAAGCTTTCCAGCAGCGATTTGCTGATTAAAAACCATCCATCAGTCATAACAAACAACAATATCTTAAAAGGCAGTGATATGATTATTGGTGGTACCATGAACATCCCCATGGACATCAGCACACTGGCTACCACCATGTCAATTACCAGGAAGGGAATATACAGGTAAAAACCCATCTGGAACGCAGTTTTTAGTTCACTGATCATAAATGCCGGAACCAGCACATTCATCGGTAAATCCTCTTTACTTATTGGCTGTTCCAATCCGGCCATATTAGCAAAAAGGGCTACATCTTTTTCCCGGGTTTGTTTCAACATAAAGGCTTTAATTGGCTGGCTGGCATTGTTTATCGCCTCTTCCTGGCTGAGCCGTCCTTCCAGATATGGATTCAAGGCCTTCTCCTGCACTTCACTATAAACCGGACCCATAGTGAAAAAGGTTAAAAACAAAGCCAGGGCTATTACTACCTGAGTTGGCGGTATATTTTGAGCTGCTATAGCACTGCGTACAAATCCCAGGACTACAATTATACGGGTAAATGAAGTCATCATAATTAATATGGCTGGAGCCAGGGATAACACAGTTAATATAGTCAGCAGTTTTAGGGAATCTACTACTTCTTCGGGACTATCGGTGCTTCTTATCTGCAAATCGATCCCGGGAAGCGGTTCAGCCAACCCCGGTTCAGGCAAAAACACCAGCAGGTTTAGGAATAATAGGATTAGGAATCCTGCCAGCCTGTATTTATTCATGGCCTTTACGCCTCCAGACCGTTTTTCTCATAATATCTAAAAAGGAAGCCATCTCCTGCTTTTGGCCCTCTTGGTAATCAGTTAACTCTTTCAGCAATACAATACCGTTTTCAGCCACTCCTATCAGCAGGTATTTGTCTTCAACCTTTATAATGAACAGACCGGTTTTTGGCGTTAAAGCTATCCGCTCTACTACTGCCAGATTCGAAGCCTGGGGCTGCAGCATACGGTTGGAAATGCCGTATTTTAATATAACCACAACCAATATTAACACCACAGGCAAGCAGATTATAATTCTCAGCAAGGGCAACCAGATACTATCCAACCGTTTTCACATCCTCAACCGGTAGCTTCGCGCCCTGGTGCAAAAGGTTGATTCTTATTCCAATTACCTCATTTATCACCAAAACTTCACCGGAAGCTAAAGGTACTTTATTTACTTTTAGGTCTACGGTATCACCAACGGTTTTATCCAGGGTCAGTAATGACCCTTGTTTTAGATTCAGTACTTCTCTTAGGGTAAGTTGGGTTTGCCCCAGCTCCACATTTAGCTCGACATCAATCTCCTTCAGGAAGTCTACCTTTTCTGGCACTTGCTGGGTCTTTACCGGTTCCAGATAAGAAAACTGCAGCTTCCGGATTTTATTGATACCCTTAGAACCAGAACCCGGCCTGCCCTGAACCTGGTAATGGGTTAAGTCTTTAACAAACATAATTACCCCTCATTGAATAATAAATTCCTCAAAGAACAACCCGGTAATCTGACCATTAACCAATTGGGTGTTTATAGACCGTAACAGTTCTTTCTTAAGCTCTTCCACCTTTTGGGCACTATCCACATCGCTGACCTTCTTGCTCCGGAGTACCGATAAAATTTCGTCTTTTATCCGGTGCTGGGATGTTTCCAGCTCCTTTTCCAGTTTCTTGGAGGAGTATTCCAGGATTATAGTAGTCCGGACATACCGGCGGTGGTCGGCCAGGTTGGCCGTAAAACTGGATAAAGTTATCTTCCTGATATCATCCTGGTTCTCTGCCCCGTATACATAAAAGGCATAATAGCTTAACGGCAAGCCTACAACTACCAATAGGGCCAGCATCAGCCATATTTTGCGAAACCTCTTTTTATTTTTCAAATCCTTTTCATTAGCCAAAATCAACCCTCCCTTCTAGGAATAGGGATCCTTAGCATTTATAACGATCAGTACTCTCCGGTTTTTAGCCATATTCTCCGGCGTATCATTGGGAGCCCGGGGATGATACTCCCCATAGCCAACCGCCAAAAACTTCTGGGGGTCCACCCCTTGCCGCTCGGCTAGAAACCTTACTACACTTACCGCCCTGCCGGTAGAAAGTTCCCAATTGCTGGGGAATTGGCTGGTATTAATCGGCCGGTTATCTGTATGCCCTTCGACCGATATAGTATATGGCAATTGGTTTAATAATCCAGAGAGTTTGCTAAGAACCTGTACCGCCTCCGGTTTTAATTGAGCTTTTCCCGACTCAAACAGGATTTCATCCTTAATCTCCAAAACCACACCTCGGTCGCTCATCCGTATTTCAATATCAATATCTAAACCATTAACCATGATATAGCTTTGAACCGTATCAAATATCTCCTGGATGGTTCTTTCCCTCTCTTCCCAATAATTTGGTCCATTGTCAGAAACCGGGTAATCAAAATCCTTATCCTTTTCCAGGGGCTGATCACTACGTTCAAGAATGCCTATCCCCTGAAAGGAAGCCATAAACTGCCGGAATTTTTCCTGGTCAAGTATTGATAAAGAATAAAGCAGGACAAAGAATACCAGCAACAGGGTCACCATATCTGAAAAGGTTACCATCCAGGGGGGAGCTCCCATATCCTTTTTTTTCCTACGCCGTAACATGAATGTCTTTCCCATCCTCCAGCCAGTCTGATTTAGGCTCAATGTACGAATTCAGCTTCTCCTCCAGAATCCTCGGATTGGTTCCGGCCTGCAGTTCAAGAACCCCTACTAAGATGAGCTGTTTGGTGAGCATTTCATCCTCGCTCAATAATTCCAGTTTCCCGGCTATAGGAATAAACACCAGGTTGGCCAATAAGGCCCCATAAAAAGTGGTTAACAGGGCCAGGGCCATTGAAGGTCCTAAAGCGCTGGGATCATCTAATTTAGAAAGCATCTGAATGAGCCCGATTAGGGTCCCAATCATGCCAAATGCCGGGCATAAAATCGCCCAGGTCCGGAATACTCCTTGTCCGATTTCATGTCTGGCCATGGTTGCTTCCATATCAGCTTCAAGAATCTGTTTGATATTTGCCGGATCCAGGGCATCAATTACTAATTGAAGAGCTTTTTTGTAAAACCGGTCATTTATGCGTTCCAAATCATCTTCTAATCCTAACAGCCCTTCTCTTCTGGTTTTACGGGCCAATTCCACAAAAACCGCAGCTATCTCTTCTTTGCCGATAGCCTGGGTGGTTATGGTTTTTTTAAGGGTCTTAAAAACCCCGGCAATCTGCTTCCAATGATAATTAACCAGCAGTGCGGAAAAGGAGCCGCCAATGGTTACCAGAAATGAAGAAAAGCTCAGGAAAATGCCTATACTGCTGCCTAGGGAAACCGCTATAAAAATCAGGGTAAACCCTAAAGCAATGCCTAATGGAGTTAATATATCCCACTTCATAATGATCCCCTCTCCCGCACCTGTAATTTGTTAAAATACCAAGATTATATGGACAAAACCCTTAAAATGAACCCCACAGGTGATACTGTTCTTTGCGCTCAGGCAAAAGGTTTTTACCGCTTGATATTTATCAACTCCTGCAGCATTTCATCCGAGGTTCTAATCGTCTTGGAGTTGGCTTGATAACCCCGCTGGGTGATGATCATATTAATAAATTCCTCCGCCAGGTCAACATTGGACATTTCAAGGGAATTAGAAACCAGAAGGCCTCTCCCTTCAAAGCCGGGAACACCTGCGGCAGCAACCCCTGAATTCTGGGATTCGGTATACATATTGCTTCCGGCCTTCATTAGCCCCGCCGGATTGGCAAATTTGGCTATCCCTATGGTACCAGCAACTGAGCTCGTCCCGGTATCATCTATGTAAGTCACTTCCCCGCTGGAAGTAATACCAATACTCTTGACCGTTTCAATATTGGGGATCTGTATTTGAGCCCCTCCATCATCCAGGACATATTTGCCATCCGGGGCATTAACCAGGTAGCCTTCGTTATCAAAGGTAAAAACCCCGGCCCTTGAATAAAATACATCCGTATCCCGGGAAAGTATAAAGAACCCTTCTCCTTGAATCATGACATCTGTAGGATTACTGGTGGTTGCAGGCGCACCCTGGGAATGAATGGTATTTATGGCTCCAATCATAACCCCGGTGCCAATCTGGGCCGGATTAATGCCCCCGGCTCCAGCAGCTGCAGCATTAGCTTCTCTATAAGTCTGGTTAAGCAGGTCCTGGAAGGTAACCTGATCCTTCTTATAACCAGTCGTGTTTACATTGGATATGTTGTTGCCCACCACATCCATTTTGGTCTGGTGGACTTTCAACCCTGAAACTGCAGAATAAAGAGATACCATCATATCTTTCGACCTCCGTCTAATTAAAAATTTTGATTCCTGTATCAGTCTATCAACAGGCCAAGGCTTCCTCAGCGAGGTCCAGCCTATACTATTACTGCACTGTCTATATTGGTAAAAATGTTTTCCTTCATCCTGGGCTGATCGATAACGGTTATTACCGTTCGATTCTTGATGCTTACCAGGAAGGCCAGGTTATCCATCAAAACAAAGGTATCTTTAGCCCCCTTGTTTTCTGCCTGGTTAATTACATTAATCAATTTGTCTTTCTGGGCAGCAGAAAGTACAATACCGTTCTGCTCCATTCTTTTTTCGCAATGCCCGCTGAATTTAATCGGCTGGTTGAGCTGGGCAGCTAAAACTTGCTTAAACCCCACACTATTAGGGGGTTTTTGCCCGCCTTTTCTGCCCTCTACTGGTATAACCGGGTAATGAGGATTAATCCTGGTCATTTAAATCAACTCCAATTAATATCAAGAAATCCTGTTTACTGAACTAAGCGGGATTGGGCCATGCTCCGTAACCGCATAAAAAACATAATCCTTAACCGCAATCGATTCGACTATACCGCTAACTTCTGCTCCCTCTACCTGTCCGGTAATGTTTTTGCCGATCAAGGCGGCCGAATTCAATATTAAACTGCTGTAATCCGAGTTGACCTGGTAGTCAAATAGATCTTCTAAATGCTGCTTCAATTCCGTAAACTGGTTGCTGATGGCCAGCATTTGCTCAACCGAGCTGAATTGAGCCAGCTGGGTAATTGATTCCATACTATTCATCGGCTCGGTCGGGTTCTGGTTGCGCAGCTCAGCGGCAAATATCTTCAAAAAATCATCCTGGCCCAGTTTATTAAATGCGGTACCGGTCACGGCACTGTGGGCTGCCGCCGTATGATTAACGCGGGTTATCAAAGTTCAATACCTCCCTTTTAAGCTAGGTAATTAATCTGATACGGCCCTCTCTCGGCGATTTCAATCGGTTCCCCTGAAACCATGATCGACGATGGCCAGCTATAATCCGGGTTTTCCTTATCACTGCCAAAACTTCTCCCTTGATGGCCTGGGTAAGATAAACTGATTTCCAGGTTACCCAGTCTTATCCCCTGCTGCTCAAGGTTGTCCCTTATTTGTTGTAAGCTTGAGTTTAAGAGGTTTACCGTTTCAGGGTTCTCGGCTGTAAACTGTACTGATATCTGACCGTCCACCGAATGTACCAGGACCTTTAGAGTTCCTAAGTATTCTGGTTTTAGTTGTATTTCAATCGCTGAGTTTTTACCATTCCCAGAAAGCTTAATTTGTTCAACCAGTTTCGTTAAAAATTCAGGGAAGGTAACCGGTTGGATTCCAGCCTCTCCTATAGTAACTGCCTTTAAAGTCATAGAACCGGGGACTAGTTTTCCGGCAGCAGTATTCATGTCTTCCGGTGTGGTAGGCCTATCTCCTTGAACCGGTTGATCAGCAGGAAACCTTTCGCTCTTTTGCACTTTTGTGGTAGAGTCTGCTCCTTTACCTACATCGGGATTTACCTGGCCTGGCTTTGGCCCGGGTTTAAAATCCCCCTCCGGTGCCCCTGCAGGTTCTTTTACTTCTCCTTTGGTACCGTTAATTACCTGTATTCCTGCGGTATAGTCTCCGGGCAATCTTCTATGGCTGTATTCCCGGACACCCCGGTCATCCCCAGGTTTTTTTAAAGTTTCCTTCTGAATAACCCTCTCTCCAACAGATACCGAAGACTTCTGCCCTAAAGAATCCGGGGACAGTTTTTCACTTAGCGATAATCCGGAATATTTGCTGTCCCCGGTTGAGCAGGGACTATCAACTCCATAACCCGCCGGGCTAGGCCTAGCTGCAGTCAAGGGGTTGAGTCTGGTTATGCTTTCTTCCCCCGATATCTGAATTATCTTTATCTTTTCCCCTCTGCTTCCCAGCGGGGAGACCACCTGATAAGACCCTGGTTCTGAGCGAGTACCCTTGACTTTGTCCGCAGTTGATCCGGCTTTTCCAGAAAATCCAGCTGGTTTGGAGATGGAATCCTGCCGGAGATAAAGCAGCTCCCTCGGGCTACCCGTCTTTAAGGCCGGTGTTTTCAAGGAATTGGGCCCGGCATTTTCACCCTGGTTGGTTAATATTTCACCCCTTGGCCTGGCCATATCTGAAGGCTCTGAATTAATCCTCCCGGCTTCCAACCGGAGCAAGCTGCCAACTGGTTTGGCCCTCTCCGCTCCCCTGGGGTTCATTACCTGGTTCATTATGGTGACAAACCGGCTATCCTGGCTATCCAGCACTTTTTTCTCCTTAACGCCTGGCTTGCGGTTGGAGAATTTTAATTTCATTGGCTGGGGGTTAATGGCTAATCCGCTTTTCATCATTTCACCTCCTTTCCTCCGATGGCTTTTTATTCTGCAATACCCCGGAAGGCAAACAGCCCCATTTCATCCAGCATCTTTTGCTCTAGGCCAAAGAGCTGGCGGCAAAACCGTTTGAAGCTTTTATCTTTTAATTTTTCCATTACTTTTCGCTCGGTGGTAGCGACGGCCAAAGCATCGAGACATGCTTCTACCTTATTCTCGTGCCGCTTAACCTTTTCTACCTGACTGGTTATGAGCTCGTCCATCTTTAATCGATAGTTATCCAATTGCTGGAGGTAAAACAGGTCTGCCTGGTCTATGTTTTGCTGTGCAGCCGCGTTTTTAAGCTCATAGAGCTGCTGTAATCTCTGTTCCTGCACCAGCAGTTCATGCCGGGCTGTACTTACCCTCTCCTGATGATGCTGCTCTATTAAGGTCCTGTAATTCAGAACCCCTTCCATCTCAAACCGGTATTTTTTCAATTGCTTTCACCTTCTCCCAATGCCTGGTAAAGCCCACTAACAGCCGCATTGTAATCAAAAGATTCATGGATACCCTGTTGCAAGAAATTTCTAATCTCCTGGTATAAAGCTATGGCTTTGTCTATTTCTTCATTGCTGCCTTTCTTATAAGCGCCAATATTAATCAAGTCCTGGTTCCGGTGATAGAGAGCCAAATAGTTTCTCGCCCGGGCTGCCAGGGCCTGTTGTTCTTCGCTTGCCAGGACCGGCATTAACCTGCTGATGCTGTTCATTATATCTATGGCCGGGAAGCAGTTTTGAGCTGCGATCTCCCGGGACAGGATTATATGCCCGTCCAATATACCCCTTACTGCATCTGCGATTGGTTCGTTCATATCATCTCCATCAACCAGCACGGTATATAGCCCGGTAATGGAAGCATTTTCAAAGTTTCCAGCCCTCTCCAGCAGCTTGGGAAGCATGGCAAAGACAGATGGGGTATATCCTTTGGTGGTAGGCGGTTCGCCCACTGCCAGGCCGATCTCCCTTTGGGCCATGGCATACCTGGTCACCGAATCCATCATTAACAGAACGTTATAACCTTGATCCCGGAAATATTCAGCAATTGCAGTAGCCACAAAAGCCCCCTTTACCCTCAGCAACGCTGGCTGGTCAGAGGTTGAAGCCACAACTACCGACCGTGAGAGCCCTTCTTTTCCCAGGTCGTTTTCAATAAATTCCAGGACCTCCCTGCCTCTTTCCCCGATCAGAGCAATAACATTTACATCCGCAGAACTGTTTCGGGCGATCATTCCCAAGAGGGTACTCTTACCCACACCGCTTCCGGCAAAAATACCCATTCTTTGCCCGATCCCGCAGGTCATAAATGCATCTATTGCTTTTATCCCGGTTTCTAATACGGTTCTAATCGGCCTGCGCTTTAAGGGATGGACTGGTTCGTTTTGGACCGGATAATATTGATCGCAGCAGTTGCCAGGTGCTCCATTCATAACCTCTCCGAGACTGTCCAGCACCTTGCCCAGTAGTTCCGGGCCAACCTTAATCTTAAAAGTGGTTCTGGTGGTAAAAACATTGCAGCCCGGGGCAATACCCTTAGGATCACCCAGGGGCATCAGGATTGAATATCCCTCGCGGAATCCCAGGGCCTCAGCCAGCAATTCTTTTTCCTGGCCTGGTATTTCGATAAGGCACAATTCCCCAATAAACGGTTTGATTCCCTTGGCTTCCATGGTTAGACCAACAACCCGTACAATCTTGCCTGCACAGGTGAAAAGGTTGGCGTTTTTTATCCGGTTTTTGTAAGAACTCAAATCCAAACATGCACTGGTCATAAAATACTCCCTTTTATAGCAAGTCCTAACTGTTCAAGCATAGCACCCAAAGTTGCATCCACATGCCCCTGCTCTGTTTCTACCCTGCATTCCCCCAGTTTCAGGTTACCATCACCGATAATCTGCACCCGGGAAGGGGCACTGAGCCGGGTCACTAGTTCTTTACGCCTCATCCTGAGCATATCTACCTGGTCCGGATGCACATAAATCATAAAGTTCTTGGCTTCCCTTTGTTGTTCGCAGGCCAGTCTGACAATATCCACTATAGTCTCGGGAACCAAATCCAGCTGTTTGCAGACAATTTTTTCCGCAATCCTGACTACCAGATCTATAATCTCGCTTTCAGTTTCCTGGTAAATCTGCCGGCGAATTTCCTCGGCCTGTTCCAGTACCTGTCTGGCTGCTTCGTAGGTCCTCTCAGTGCGCTCTTTAACTTCCTGCCAAACATCCTGCTGCGCTCTTTTATAGCCCTTTTCATAAGATTCCTGTTCAATGGTCCATATCTTTTTCTGGGATTCCTGCAGGATCTTATTCGCTTCCTCCTGGGCTCTAGCAACAATCTTTTTGGCTTCTTCCTCCGCCTGCTTGATAATCCTGTGATCAGCGGGAAATTCCGGCTCCACAACCAGCCTGGGCCTTAAAGCATAGTTTTCTAACTGGTCATGGACCGATTTTATTACCTTAGATGACGATATCATCGTGACCACCCCTAGATATGATTATTTCCCCCTCTTGATCCAGCTTTCTGATGGTTTGAACAATCTTCTGCTGGGTTTTTTCCACTTCGCTCAACCTGATAGGACCTAAAGACTCAATATCTTCTTGCAGCATGGTTCCAGCCCGCTTGGAAAGGTTCTTGTAAATCTTGTTGAGAACCCCCTCATTAGTACCCTTAAGCGCAATAGCCAGATCTTTGAAATCGATTTCCCGCAGTATCCTCCTAATTGATGAATCATCCAGAGTCACAATATCCTCAAATACAAACATCATATTCTTTATTTCTTCAGCCAGTTGCGGGTCTTCTTCCTCCATTTCCTCGATTATGCCCTTTTCTGTGGTTCTATCTACCATGTTCAATATTTTTACCAGGGTTTTGACTCCGCCAACATTGGTAAAATCATGCCTTATAATCGTGGATATCTTTCTTTCCAAAATAGATTCCACTTCTTTTACCATCTCGGGGGAGGTCCTTTCCATAGCCGCAATTCTTAAGGCAATGTCACTTTGCATTTCCTTGGGCAGAGCACTGAGAATAGCTCCTGATTGCTCTGCATCCAGGTAAGACAGTATCAGAGCAATAGTCTGGGGATGTTCATTCACAATGAAACTATATAACTGCATGGGATCTATTTTCCGGATCAGACCAAAAGGCTTTACCATGGAATTTAATGCTTCCAGGATTTCCTTGGCCTTCTGAGGCCCGACGGTTTTATCCAAGAGCTCCCGGGCATACTGAATTCCTCCCCGGTATGAAATATGGGCCTCACTCATGGTCAAAAACTCTTCAATAACCTGCTGCTTATCAGCAGGTTTTAGGACCCCCAGGTTAGCAATTTCACAGCTTATCGCTTCAATATTTTCATATTTGAAGTTTTTTAGGATATTTGCCGATAAATCCGGTCCAAGAGCTACCATCAAAATGGCTGCTTTTTGTAAACCGGTTAATTGCTCACTTTGCCGGGCCAGTGAATTCACCTCCATGTTCAGCCAACCAGGCTTTTACAACCTGTACTGCGATTTCAGGATCCTTCTCGGCTATCTTTTGCACCTTTTCTTCGGGGGTAATAACCCTCTCTTTCGCTTTATACGGATCTATTTCTGCTTCCATCTGGTTAACTGGGATCGGGCTCTCAATAAAGGAGGTATCCGGGCCTCTTAATATACTCTTGATGGTCCGGATAAATATAATCCCCAGGATAAAAGCAAATATTAGTCCTAACGCCTTCATGCCCCAGGCAATTCTTTTTTCCAATTCCTCCTTTTTCTTCTGGGCTTCTTCAGCCGCTGCCATTTCGCTTCTCATTTCATCCAGTTTGGCGGTGTCAAATCGCATACTGGACACGGTTACCTGGTCTCCCCGGCCGGGATCAAATCCTACCGCAGCCGATACAACCTGTTGAACGGCTGCTTGTTGCTCTTCTGTAAGCTCCCCGTCTATTACCACGGCCGTTGATAAAGATACTAACCGTCCCGGGGCGCAAATTTCCCTTTCCTCTGATCTGTCCAATTCGTAATTGCGAATTGATTCGATCTCGCTACTATTTGAAGTAGCCGTATTTATATAGGGCTGCAGGTCATCACGGTTTAGGTCGCCAACCGGAGTAACGCTGGGAGTAGTGCTTTCAGTTCTTTCAAACACTTGTTCACTGGATACTACCCCTTCTGTCCCCCATATGATCCGGGTGATTTCCTTCTGGTTAAAATCCAGATTGGCAAAAACTCTTACCACCGCAGTTCCTGGCCCGTAAATCCTTTCCAATAAGGCCTGTACCCCAGTCTCGAGTTGTTTTTCAAAATCCCGTTTCAGTTCCATTTGCCGAACCTGTTGAACCCCGTATACCGGTTCCTCATATAATCCCTGGCTTAGAATTCTTCCATCCAAATCAATTATGGTTACATCCGAGGCATTAAGGTTTTCTACGGAGCTGGCAACCAATTCCGCAATTCCTCTCACCTGGGCGGGTTCCAGTTTAACCAGGGGCTGTAAACTCAAAACTACTGAAGCGGAGGCTTTGCCTGTGTTTTCAATAAACACACTCCTTTCTGGAATAACCAGATGGACCCGGGCCTGTTTTACTCCCTCAAGTTCGACTATGGTTCGACGTAGTTCTTCCTGCAGGGCCCGGAGGTAATTCACCTGCCGCTCAAAATCAGTTACTCCCAGGCTATTTCGGTCAAACAATTCAAAACCTATGCCTCCCCCGGCAAAAACCCCATCACTGGCCAGTTGCAGCCGCAATTCATATACCTGGTCCTGGGGTACCATAACCGATTGGCCAGCATCGGCCAAACGGTAAGGTACTCCCATGTCTTTTAGCTTTTCTATAATTTTGCCGGCATCATCGGCCTGAAGATTAGAAAAAAGCGGGCAATACTCAACTTTTGTAACCCACTGGTAAAATAAAAATGACGACAACACAAGACAGCTTACCATCACCACAAAAACTGTTTTTCGGGTTACAGAAAGTTCTCCCCATAGCACTGCAATTCTCTTGAAAAAATCCTTCATTTAAATACTCCAATTTCAAAAGATTTATACAGTTTATATCTGAATATGGGAGATTTCCTTGTAAGCTTCCAGTAGTTTATTTCTTATTTGAACCGTTTGCCGGAGTGCGAGGTCGGCCTTTTCGGCAGCCAGCATTACCTGATGCAATTCAACTGGATACCCGGTTATAAACTGTCCGGTAATTCTATCCGACTCCTTTTGCAGCAGATTTGCCTCATCAAATGTATCTTTTAACAGCTGGCTAAATCCCTTGTTTTCTGGCTTGCCCCTTAAGTTACTGTTCACGGGGTGGATTCTATCCAGGTTGTTTAAAGCGATGCTTGTGAGTTTCATTTAATACCTCCATCAATACTATTTACAGGCTTCAAACCTCTATTGCAGCAAATCTATTAGTACGCTTATTCCCTTCCGATATTTAAGGTCTTTAAAGCCAAATTCTTGGTGGTATTCATAACCGTTACATTGGCTTCATAAGCCCTGGTTGCCGTTATCATATCGACGATTTCATCTGCAATATTGATATTCGGTTTGGCAACAAACCCATCTGCTCCAGCATCGGGATGCTGGGGATCATAAACCATAATTGGTGTTGACTGATCCCTGATTATACTGGCCACCTGTACCCCGCCACCGCCGGAATCGCTTCCCCTCCAATATCGGGAACTCTTCCTCTGGTCAAGTATTTCACTAAATGAAGCTATTTTTCTCCGGTATGGGCCGCCCAGACTGGTCCTGGTTGTTTCAAGGTTAGCCAGGTTTTCGGCAATCAAATTAAGCCGGATTTTTTCAGCCCGAAGGCCACTGGCACTAACGTCTAGGATAGAAAACATACTAATGATTATCTCCCCCCTTCAGAATCCACATATTTCATAATGGCTATCTGTTTATTAATCTGGTTGATTACCAGGTTGTAATATATAGCGTTTTTAGCCATTTCGGCGTTTTCATGATCAATATCCACATTATTGCCGTCAACCCGGGCACCGATTGCATCGCCGGGGGTTTGCTTCACGGTGTATTTCATCACTGAATTGTGTATATGTTTAGGACTGGTGGTTTTCAATTCTAATTTAGGCCGATTTATCATCTGCCTTAGTTGTTCTTGAAAAGGAACATAATAGTTCTTAAATCCAGGGGTATTGACATTGGCTATATTATGGGAAATCAATTTGTGCTTCAAGGTCGCACCTTCCAAGGCCTTTTCCATGATGCTGAAATTGCCCCCCAACATAAAATCACCCCAAATGTTAGCAATATTTCTTAATAATATATCACAAATTCTGCATTTTGCACGAACTTTTGGTAAATTTGTGATATAAGGCCTAAATTCCTTGGAATATGTTACAATTTATGACCCGGGATTGACATAAAAAGCCGATTTTAAGCTATAATTAGTCAATTTTTCTGCCTAAAAAAATATTCGATTTATTTTGGTAAGACTTCTGTACTATTTAAACTTTCCTTCCTATTTGGCGATATATAAAATAGGTCATCCTAAATTATTTCCGGAGGTAATTTTAGTGGACTACAACGATTATTTGGACCTGTTTTTACAGGAATCGCAGGAACACCTGGAGTCAATGAACCAGGCCTTATTAGTTTTGGAACAAAATCCGGCGGATCAAGAAGCAATCAACCAGTTGTTCAGAGATGTCCATACGGTCAAAGGCATGGCTGCTACAATGGGATTTGACGCTCTAACCGAGCTGACTCATACCATGGAAAATGTCCTGCAATTGCTCAGGGAAGAGAAGGTTTTTATGTCTCCTTCCCTTGCTGATCTTCTCTTTCAATCGGTGGATGTGCTTAAAGAGTTAATTGACGCCATTTTAAAAGGATCTAACCCCGAGGCAGATATACATTCACTCATAGAAAGCATCCGGGCTTTTGAAGTTGATGCAAATCAGCAGCCAAAACCGGATAATATATTAAACTGCAACGAATTTGAAGAAGCAGTTCTCTGGGAGGCCCAAAAAAAGAATCTCAATGCCTACTATATTACGTTGGGGCTCCAGGAGGGCTGTGTTATGAAATCAGTCCGGGCCTTCATGGTTTACAGGAACCTGGAACCCCTCGGGGAAATCATAAAATCAGTTCCGCCGGTCCAAGATTTGGAGGATGAAAATTTTGGGGAACAATTTTCCCTATTATTCATAAGTCCACATGACCGGGAAACTATCGAAGAGGCCATTGATATAATCAGCGAGATTTACATCAAGGAATTTACGGTAATATTCCAGGCATTACAAGCGGCAGCCGCTGTTGAAGAAGAGATCAATACCCAGGATTGGTTCTCTAACCAATCTTCGGGCAATGACCTGAAGACGGCCAATACCAAGGCTACTCAAACGGTAAGAGTCGATATAAACAAATTGGACAAACTGATGAACCTAGTGGGGGAGCTGGTGATAAATAAATCCAGGCTGGAGCAGATAGCTAAGACTGCCAATTCGGCTGCCATAACTGAAACCGTAGTCCAGCTTGACCGGATAACATCAGATCTTCAGAACATTGTAATGAACACCCGTATGGTCCCCATAGAACAGGTGTTTAACCGTTTTCCCCGTATGGTCAGGGATCTGGCCAAAGACCTTAATAAAAAGATCAACCTAATAATAGAAGGGAAAGAAACCGAACTGGACCGTAAGGTTATAGATGAAATCGGTGACCCTCTGGTACACCTCTTGCGCAATTCCATCGACCATGCTATTGAGCCCCCGGATGAACGGGTGGCCAATGGCAAGCCTCCCGAGGGTACAATCCACCTAATTGCCAGACAAGAAGGCAACTCTATTCTTATCCTGGTTCAGGATGATGGCCGGGGAATAAACCTTGAGGCGGTAAAAAGCCGGGCAGTACAGAGGGAAATAATTACTTCGGCAGAAGCCGAACAAATGGAGCCCTCCTCGATTATGGAACTGATTTTCCGCCCCGGTTTTAGCACCGCCGATGCAATTACCGATATTTCTGGCCGGGGGGTAGGCCTGGATGTAGTCCGGGATAAAATCCAGGCTTTAAACGGGAGTATTTCAGTAGATACCACCGCAGGGCTTGGAACAACTTTTTGCATAAAGTTGCCCTTGACTCTGGCCATAATTCAGGCATTGCTGGTGGAAGTAGGAAATGAAGTATATTCCATACCCCTTGCCAATATTGCTGAAACTACCTGCATTACCCGGGAGTTTATTAAGCAGATCCAGGAACGGGATGTGGTAGTGTTAAGGGGCTCGGTCTTACCTCTGATTAAACTGTCCGAAGCCCTGGAAGTCCCCTTAACCAATGGTACCAGTGAGGAATTATACGTCATAGTAGTAAAGAAGGACTTTACCCACATTGGGCTGGTGGTTGACAATCTCATCGGGCTGCAGGAAATAGTAATCAGTTCTTTGAACAAGCTCCTGGGCCGGATCCCGGGTATCGCAGGGGCCGCCGTTTTAGGTGATGGGAAAGTCTCTTTAATTATTGATGTAAACACATTGATTATAAATGAGGAGAGTTTTTATGGAAAATAGACAGGTAGTAGCTTTCAGGCTGGGGGATGAGGAATACGCCGTGGAAATTCAGGCAGTAAAAGAGATTATTCGTCCTACTGATATTACCCGCATCCCGCGGGCCCCCGGGTACTTTTTAGGCCTGATTAATCTAAGAGGGATTATCGTACCGGTTATTAGTTTAAGCAAACGGCTGAGGGATCAGGTGTGGGAGATGACCGATCAATCCAGGATCATTATTCTCAACCTGAATGATACTCATGTAGGTATAACCGTAGATAATGTTACTGAGGTCTTTACCATGACCCAGGAGCAGTTAGAGGAATCCCGGGTTCTCGAACTGGTTGACTCCAGGTTCATCCGAGAGGTAGCAAAAATCGGGGACCGTTTAATTTTGTTACTGGATTTAGCCGAAATCTTTAATTAAGGGTTCTAATTTCTGGCTATTTATACGGTTATATTTACTGGTGATAATTCCGGTGCCGATTCCGGCAACATATCGAATACACTGCTGACTATTTTGCCCTCCACCCTGATTTCAACCAGGCTGTACCCTGCAATAAGCAGGGCTTCCTGCAGGCAACCTGCCTCCCTCCGTAATGCTTTTATCCATTTCTCCTCAACCACCATTAAAATGCCCAGCTTATAGTTGCTGAGCTCCATCCGGGTCCAAATATCCCCGAAAACCAGGGTTTTAAACTTGATAACTACGGTGGGGTGTTGGCTTAAAACCTTTTTAGCGGAATGCTGGCGGTTAAATACATATATCCAAACCCGGCTGTGTTTTTCTATCTCCACGCAACTGGCAAATAGGTCTCCCCGCTGGTGAACCAGTTGTTTAATATACTCTGCTTCCTTTTCCGGCAATTCCCCCTGGAAAAAACGGAAAAGACCGTGAAACTCGTCCAGGTCCTCAGCGGTGGCAATATCTATACCGATACTATGGAGCCAGACCAGGACCGGGAGCTTTTCCTCTGCTATCCTGTACCTGTCCGCCACCTTTTTTAGGTCTAGTACCGCCTGGTATGTAACCGGCAGGTTAAAATTTAGAAGATGGCGTATAATAGCTTCGGTTATGGCTTGGGGTTTAAGGCCCATTTCGGCTAAGAGAACCTGCTCCGTTTTAATTTGGCCGCTGTCATAAAGTACCTTAAGGCTAATCAACCTTTCACTTACCGATTCTACCATCAGCCGCAGGTGGGCTCCTGCTGGAAAAATAAGCTTGGTTTCAGCTCTAATCGTGCCGTTTCCTACCTTAAGCATTACGTAGTCCTGACTGACTCTTTGAACTTTAGCCCTGATTATCTGCCCCGGGACCAGGGAATCAGCTACAATATGGTTTAAACCTGCCGGAGACAGGTTAATACTACTGGTTTTCATCTTCAATACCCTTATGCCTGAACTGCAGTCGATATACAAAACTTATTACCTGGTTAACGGCTGGGCGTAATTCCTCCGGGATCTGGCTGCCAATCTCCGTTGACTCCAGGGCCTTGGCCAGCCCTGCATCTTTATACAAGGGAACCCCCGATTCCCTGGCTATTTCAACTATCTTTTCCGCCCATTCTCCCCTGCCTGAGGCTATAACCTCAACAGCACCCAGGCTTTCCTGCTGTTTTAATGCAGTTGCTAATCGAATCCATCCCAAATTTAACCCCTACTTTTTCTTAATTGAGGATTCTTACCTTCTACCTTTTGTGATCCATAAACACGGGCACAGTAACCGCCTGTTTTTCCGGGTTGCCATGATGGTAGGCCTTTAAAGCCTGAGCTGTTTTCTGGTTATTCTCCACCTCGGTACCGATCCGATCCAAAACAAGCCTCAGTCTACCGGTGTTCTCTTTATCCAGTTTTATGGCCTGGCTGATGATTTCTTTAATCCTTCCCTTGACTTCCAGTATTGCTTTTACCGATTGGTGGTTTGGCAAACCCTCCAAAGCCACCATCCCAAAGTCCTCTTTGAGCAGGCTTTGCAGTTGTCTCAACCGGGCATCGATCTGGTTGACCTGGTCTATTATGACCTGTTTGGAGCCGATATTGCCTCCCAAGGCTTCTATATCCCCTTGTTCAAGAATGCTTTTTTGCTCCAGGGTCAAATTATAATAATCGTTTATATGCAAATACTTCTGTTTAACCAACTCTGCCATCTCGTAAAGGATACGGTCCATTGGCTTTCCTCTTTTCATTATGAAATCATAGCCATAAACAGCCCACCTAATTTACTAAATAAAGCTCGCTAATTGCATTGACAACCATTGACTCTGGCTATTAGCCACGCTGATTGCCTTTTCCATGGAATCAAACTGCCGGTAATAACGGTTCTGGGTTGTTATGAACCGTTGGTTCATTTCGTAAAGCCTTTTTTCATAATCGATAATATTCCGGTCAATAATGCTGATTCCGCTGCTCTTGGTAATAAAGTCAAGCAGCATGGTTGTCTGCACCTTTCGGTACAGGGTAGTGTCATTGCCCGCCCCGGCTTTATCAATGATGCTTTTCATTCCATCCACTATATCACTGTAGATCCGGTTGATTATCCCGCTTTCCTCGCTTTTAACCCTACTGTCCTTAATCGAAAGATCCGGGGCTTTAAACAGCAAATCCCTCACACTCCCGGCATCTTCCTGTAAGGCCGTCTTAAGCCGGGTTTCATCGATGACCAGCTTTCCCCCGGAACTGGCGCTGTAAGCTTCGGTGGTTATTCCAATTTTAAATAGGGAATTGTATTCCGGGTTGATCCCTTTTACCTCTTTAAATATATTGGTACGAATGGAATAAAGCATTCGGGATATTTCAGCATTGTTATACAAAAGACCTTCCCGGGCTTTTTTCTCCCATTGCTCTATTTGGCTGTCGGACATGGCTTTTTTTTCTTCCTCGATTAAAGGTAGGTAGTCTTTATTCGGTTTCTCTCGTGTCCTGCTATTCAAATCATCAACCAGTTCATTGTAAGCGTCCACAAAGGCCTTGATCTTCTCATAGGCCTGGTCCACATCAGTTGATACCGTGACCGTTGCTGCCCCGGTATTTTTTAGCGAATAATTAACCCCGTTGATGTTAAACTCATTGCTGCTTTTGGCAATACCCCTGGCGGCTCCTATATCGAGCAGGGCATCTACCCCGGCATAGTCATTTCCGCTGACCACCTGGCCAAAGCTGCCCTCCATCTGCAATAGGGACGTGCCTGCACCGCCTGAGGCTGCCATGAAGCCGCTAATGCCTTCTCCCAGCCCGGTACTGCTGTCCTGGATGTTTATGGTGTTATAGCTGCCGCTAGCCGAGGTCTGAAGAAAGAACCGCCTGATGCTCACATCATAGCTGGCGGTTATGCCTATATCGGCCTGGCTCAAATTTCTGGCAATATCCTCCAGAGAGTGGGTATTTAAATCGATCTTAAGCAGTTTTACCCCTTCAGTAGGCTCTGCATGCTGATCGCTGGTAATCCTGATAGCTCCTTTATTTGTAGTTACGGTAAAATCAATAACCGCGCCTTCCTCCAGACCAAATTGACTGGCCAGGCTGGTGCCAGAAACGGCTTCCGGCAATGCGGTCTTGCTGGCTGCCGCCCAGTTATCAGCCAGGCGCTGCACACTAATTTGCACCCTGCCGTCTAACGCTTCGGCCCCGGCAGTGGCTGCCACCACAGAAGGATCAGAACTGACCGCGCTTTTTAGCCAGGTCAGGCTGTTGCTGGACATATTGACTGTAGTCCTGACTGCATTCATGGTTACTCCCAGTTCCTTATTCCTGTCCAGGATAAAACGGGCCAGGGTAGCATTTACATCATGGAAGGCTTCCTGAATCCATTGGCTTCTTATCTTCTCCTTGGTTAACTTATCGATCTTCAGCTGGTGGGTGCTCATCATGTTCTTGACCATGAGATCAATATCCATACCTGAGGCTAATCCTGATATCCCTATTGACATTTTCTCCACTCCTTTGCCTGCCGAGGCGGTGCAAAAATACCTTAATGATTGCATACCCCGCTTGAATAATTCAGGTTTTGTGACCGAAGGCCGTCTCGTCCGCTATTAGGAAGACAAGGTTACCCATCATAAATTCTCACCCCGCCTGTCCTGCTTTTGCTCCCTTTACAGCCAAAGGGCCAGGGTCCTTTGCCCTGACCCTTTAATACCTGTTTCAATCAAATTTATCTCAGCAACTGCAATACCGCCTGGGGTGCCTGGTTAGCCTGGGCCAGCATGGCGGTGGCCGCCTGCTGCAGGATATTCTGCTTGGTGTAATTCATCATCTCCTGGGCCATATCCAGGTCTCTTACCCTTGATTCAGCCGCCTGCAGATTTTCGGCTGAGGCATCCAGGTTCTTAATGGAGTGTTCCAGCCGGTTCTGGTAGGCACCCAGCTTGGATCTTTCGGCTGATACGGTTTCAATGGCCGAGTTGATAATAGTAATGGCTGCACTGGCTGCGGACTGGGAGGAAATATCAATCCCTTCTCCATCGCTGACCACAAAACTGCTGCCTACCGCTGTGGATAAATCGTGACTGAACAGGGCCTCGCCGGCCAGGGTTGTCCAGGCTTCACCATCTGTAGAGTAGGCACTCAGATTCCCGTTGCTGTCTACCAATCCGTAATGACCTGCTCCAACCAAAACATGGGTTTCATCCACTACGGTGTAGGTGCCGGCAATTAATTTTCCCGGGTTATTCCCATAAATAGCGGTGGCGGAATCGGCAGTTGCAGTATATCCATTACCATCGCCTGCAAAGTTGATGGTGATCGTGCCGCTGGTAACTGAGTACCCGGCCCCAAAGGTTACCTGAAGATCTACTGTATCGTTCAGCTGTACCTCGGTAGCTATGTCTGATTCTCCGCCATCTTCCGCTAATACTATGCGGTTGCCGTCACTGGTTATAAACCCGTAGTATTTGCCGTCTGTTCCCTGCAAGCCATAGCTGAAAGTATGCTGAGTTGCTCCTGCATCAGACCAAACCTGGTCTTCGGCCAGCCTGACTACTGTGTATTGTCCCCCGTCAGCTGCGGCAAATGCAGCATCAAATTCACCAGCATCAGCTAGCACCCCAGCAGATGCGTCTGTGGTCAGCGAGCCGATCTGCAAGCCGGCTTCCCCGCCTTCAACCCTTAAGGCTTCAGCATCCATCCTGTTGATGGCCAGGGTAATATTTTGCCCTTCATTGGCTCCGATATGGAAGGTTCCCTGGAAATTCCCCCCCAAGAGGTTCTGGGTGTTAAATTCAGTAGTATCGGCTATTCTGGTAATCTCAGCCGCCAATTCATTAATTTCGTCCTGCAATGCCTGACGATCAATGGCTACGTTGGTATCGTTGGCGGACTGCACCGCCAGTTCCCTCATTCTCTGCAGAATAGCATGGGTTTCATTTAAGGCTCCCTCAGCGGTCTGGATGAGGGAGATCCCGTCCTGGGCATTCCTGGAGGCCTGCTGCAGCCCCCGGATCTGGCCTCTCATTTTTTCGGAGATGGCCAGCCCTGCTGCGTCATCCCCCGCCCGGTTTATCCTGATGCCTGATGACAGTTTTTCAGTCGACTTGGCAGAAGCGGTAGTGTTTAAGGATAATTGCCGGTAAGTATTTAATGCGGTAATGTTTTGGTTAATTCTCATTTAAATAACCTCCTTTTTTTATTTAAATCCAGGGACCTCCATGTCCCCTGCTGATAAACCTTCCCGGGCCCTTTAGGAAGTATCTGCCTGTTATTATTAATCGATTCAATTTACTTTTTATTTAGGGCTCTGGTAAAGTTTTCCCCAAAGAGGTGAGCTGTACCAGTAAAGGGATTTTGATATTGAAGAAGGTTTATTGGCCGAAAACAAGAGGGAAATATGGAGATTGGACTATAACGCATATTTCCAGCACGATTATATTTGGCCTGTAAAAAATTAAAGGCTGGAATCACCAGCCGAAAATTGTTTAAGCCTTTTTAAAACAGCTTAACCTTCGATTCAGTTCTATAATTTCTCCCAGGCTGCCCTGTATTTAAGCCGGGCTGTATCCGTTGAACCCCTTAATCGCTCCCGGTCACCCGGGTTATAATATTTTGGCCCAGGTTTCTCTTAGTTCTCCCAGCAGGTTCAAGGCCTCCCGGGCCGGCTGGATGTCTTTTTTCAGGTTGGCTTCCACCAGCAGGCGCTGCAGGTAATCATACAGGAGGTATAACTGGTGAGCCATGTCTCCGGCCTCGTAATTCAATCCCAGGATTAACTGGTCCATTATCTCCTGGGCCCTCTGCAGGCAGGTGTTGGCTTCCTCCAGGTTATGTTTTTCCAGGGCCATTATGGCCCGGGTTATAAACCTTTTGCCCCCGTCATACAGCATTAACACCAGTTGTCCCTGGGAGGCAGTGTTTACCTGATTATGGCGATAAGCCTCAGCTATAGCGTTCATCCTTAGTCCTCCTTGCCTTTAAATGGTTTGATTCAAGGTCAATCCCCCGGGGTTATCAACCATTTCCAGTAACATTTCGGGAGCAAGCTCTTTGATCACCAGATTGTTCCCGGTATCTATTACCTGGATCCTGGAACCATCCCGGTCCTTAACCAGTTTAAAACAAATTGGGGTGTTATTCTCTTTCATCTTCCGGTTCAAGGCATCCAGCAGGAATCTCATCCTTTCCGGGTTTGGCCCCTTGCGAGGCTCCCTTTTGGAATCCTCCTGGCGGTCACCAATTATCTTGGTTTGCCCGGATTCCATCACCAATTGCTTCTGGGTCTTCTGTTTAATGGTATTTACAATCCGGGTGTCTACCCCATTGATAATGGTCATAGGCTCTCTCCACCATAATTTCTTACTTTACCGAGGCTTTTATTTCTGGAAGATCGGCATATTTATCCCTCTTGGGACAATAAACTTCCTTTAATGCAGCATATATCATGGTTTTGTGCTGTTCCAACATCCTCACATTATCTTCCTCCAGATGAATAGCCTGAGACATGATTTCCTGGATTTCCCGCAGTAAATCCTTATAGGGCTCCATTTCCCCCGGCATGGTTTCCTTTATCTCTAAATCCATCAGGTTAACCTGTTCGATAATACTCTGTTTTTCCCCTATAATGCTGAGGATTGAATCGTAATTGTTGGTTTTTATGGCCAGCCCCTGTTGTTGGCCCAGTTTTACCAACCGCTGCAACAGGTCCTGCTTTTCAGCCAGTATTTTGCTAATCTCGGTTCCCATCCGCATCACCTTCTTTAATCATCAGGACGGGTATTGGCACGCCAGGAAAACAGTCTTCCTTTCCCTTTCAAGGATTACGGCTTAAGCCTTTTCATCCACCAGAATGCCGACTAGTTCCCACATCTTGGCTAAAGCATCCAGCAACTTTTCCGGGGGAATTTCCCTGATCAGCTCTCCATTGGTTTCATCAATTACCTTGACCATAATCTGTTTGGTATCTTCGTGTATGGAAAACTGCAGGCGGGTATTCAAGATTTGCAAAGCCCGGTTGGCATCATCAACTGCGATTTTGACTGCGTCCTGGTCAATCAGGTTAGAACCCGGCTCCCCCGATTTGATTAATCCAGTCTTTTGGGGGATCGTTTGCGGCTCTGGTTTCCTTTCCGTATACCTGCCACTAACCGGCTGGGCGGCAGGGATGGGAGAAATACTCATCAATCATCACCCCTTTGTTCAGTAAATAGATCACTGGGATCTAAATCAATGGAACTTATGCCGGCGGCTGATAGATTCTCCTGTTTGATGGCATCTATTATCTCTTCCCTGAATATGGATAGGTTATTAGGAGCGGTAATACCGAGCTTTACCTGGTTTCCGTCAACGGAGATGACGGTAATTTTTATATTTTTTCCTATGATTATGGCTTCATTAATTTTCCTGGTTAGAATCAGCATCCATCAATATCTCCCGCTCAACCGGTAATCAGAAAACAGGGGATACTTTACGGCCAGACCTTCCTTATCCAGGACCACCTGCTTGCCCCGTTTGCTGTTTCGGTTAATTACCAGCGGTCCTACCAAGTTGGTGGTAGCCTGTTTAAAGTCATGTTCGGGTATGGTCACCGTAGTGTATACCAGTACATCTTCTGGCCTCTTAATCTCCAGTTCCCGGGTCAATTCCGGATCCAGATCCAAATAGTAATCCCGCTTAAAAACAAACGGGTCTACCAGCAAAAAGGCTATTTCCGGGGCTTCAATCGACTGCAGCCATTTAAACACCGGATTATTGCTGATATCAAGCAGGGCAAATCTGACCAGGTTTTCAAAGGCCAGGAGCCCTGCCGGGAACTGGATGATTTCCTGTTCTTCGGCTATTATCTCCCCAAATCTTTTGGTGTTTATAACCATGTGAAATCACTCCGTTATTTCAGGTAGTTTATTAGGGTGGGCTGGATTATCTTGGCACTTGCTGCCAAGGCCGCCTGGTAAACCGTTTCCTGAGACTTAAAACGGATCATGGCCTCGGCATAGTCAACATCCTCCAGCTTGCCCAATAAACTCTTTATCTCCACTTTATAAGTTTCAAACCGGTTATACGCCAATTCCATACGCTTGCTTTTGGCTCCGACCACGGCCCTCTCAGAAAGTATGTTGTCTATCAGCTGGTCCATCTCCGATATTTTCTGGTTGGTTTTTTCTTTATCCCCGTTTTCCAGGTGTATTCTCAGCTGGATCAAGGTATTAAAAATCGCCCCCGGGGATGGCTGGCCCTCATGGTCGGTATGGAATGTCTGCTTGCCGCTGCTAATATCCATAGTGACCCCGGTTTCTACTTCAATTTCCAGTCTATAAGTATTATCCAGCATTTCAGCAATATCCGGGTTGGAGGCAACAAAATCCGAGTTAATAAACTGAACTTCGGATACTTTACCATTCTCCTGCTCCTTGATGGTAAAGGGAGGCATGGTGGTGTAGGTTCCTCCGAAAATATAACGCCCGCCAAAACTGCTATTGGCCACCTGGATTAATTCCTCTACCAGACCGTTAACCTCCTCGGCCAAGGCTTCCATTGATGCCTGGGGAACTGTTCCGGTAGCCCCGTAGCCCGCAATTTCCCTTGCCCGCTGCATAATCTGAGTGGCATTGTCCAGGGCGGTGTCAGCCATGTCTAGATAACTCTTGGCATTTTCCACATTCCTGGTGTACTGTTCATGAAACGCCAGGGTTGATTTCACCATTAGGAGTTTGGTTACTGCAATCGGGTCATCTGAAGGTTTGTTCACCCTTTTGCCTGAAGACAGTTGCTGTTGAAACTCTCCCATTTTAATGAGATTGTGGTTAATATTATTCAGGGTAATATTATTCAACATCCGGTTGGTTACCCGCATTATCTATCACCTACCTTACCAGGTTAATCAGCGTTGCCAGCAATTCATCGATGGTTTGAATCACCCTGGCATTAGCCGCATACGCGTGTTGATACTGGAGCATATGAGCCATTTCTTCATCCAGTGAAACCCCGGAAACCGACTCCCTCCGGTTTTCCATCTGGGTTACCAGGGCTTTCTGATTGGATAAGTTTCTGGCGGCATCCCGGGAAGCAGACCCCAATTCAGAAAGGGAGTCTACATAGAAGCCGCCGAAGGTGTTAGTACCATCAGGGTCCACTGCTGCTACCTTACTGGCCGGATCGTATTTTAGCCTGGCGTCTTTCAGCTGGCTGATTTTTAAGGCAATATCCCCATTACCGGGCAGAAATAGTTCTCCCTGTTTTTGCCCGGCTGCTATCCGGGAAACATCCTCCATAATCCGGGGATTTACATGTATATTCCCTGCCCCTAATCCCGCACCCAGGGGATTATTCCAATCAATGGAATTCAGGTGGATTTCATTGCCATTGCTGTCCAGAAAAACAAAGAACTCTAGCCCCTGCTCCCCGTTCAAGTCAATCCCTTGTTTGTGAAGATCATTCACCGCCTTAGCCAGGCTAACCGCCAGGGAGTCCAATTTCTGCAGGTAATGATCTATGCTGTAGGTATCAAGATCCGGCTGGCCTGCAGCCTTTCTGAGACCCCCGATCTTACCCTGCTCTACCATAACTAGGTCCGTTTCTCCCTCAATTTTAATCCCAGCCTCCACGCTGGAATCATCGATGGAAACCAGCCTGGCAACTCGATCATCAACTATTTTTATCCCGTTTATGGCTACGTCTATCGAACCGGTAGGATCCCCATTGGGATTTACTACCGGGTTAACCGTGATAGGGGCTAACTTGCCCAGTTCATCAAGAAGCAGATCCCGGCGGTCTATCAGGTCATTGGGGCTGTCCCCGGTAGCGGTTACCACATATATTTGCTGGTTAAGATCGGCTATTTGTTTGGCTATTAAATTAACCTCCCTAAGCGCCATTTTATGCTGTTGGACAATATCATTTTTAATTACCTTTAGCTGGGAGCTAATATGGCGGAAAGCATCGGCCAGATACCCAGCGGATTCTTTTAAATTGGTCCGAATCGGTGAAAGTTCAGCATAGTCGGACAGCTCCAACCAGTCATTCCAGAAGGTATTCATCATTTCATTAAAGCCGCTTTCGGTGGGTTCCATGAATATCATTTCTACTTGCTCCAGGACATTGGTTATCGATTCCCATTTCCCTTCGATACAATACTCATTCTTCAACTGGTAATCGATAAACTGATCCCGGATCCTCTGAATCTGGCCTACTTCAACCCCGGTTCCCATTTGGCCGGCTGTGCACAATCCAGATATGGGATAACTGGTTTCCAATACGGCTCTCTGCCGGGTATAACCGGGGGTGTTGGCATTGGCAATATTATGGGAAAGAACGTTCAATGATGCCTGCTGGGCTGTCATGCCTTTTAATGCCGTATTTAGTCCAAATAAAAGATTGCCCATTCCAAAGTCCTCCCTAAATAACCGTATTCATAATCCCTAACGGCTCAGCCTTCTTTTTACCCTGGCGGCCGTAAATAGGAGACGGGTTTCCTTCCAGCAGGTTAACCATATCTTTGGAATGTTTTAGGGCGTTTTTTAATACAAAACGGTTAAGGATAGTTAATTCGTACAGTTGTTGATAGGATACCTGCATTTCGGTTAGCAATGAATCCAAGCGGTTTTTATCCCCGGCAGTCAGGTGCACCTGGTTAATATAATGGTTTAAACTGCCGCTGTCGGTCCCCAGCCAGGGCAAGGAATTTAGCCTGGCTTCCTGCTCCCTGGTTATAATGGCCAGTTGTTCCAGGTTATCCTGTTGCAAGGCCTCAAACTGTTTTTCAGCCAGTTCAATTAATCCCTGGATGATCTGCTTTTGGTCTTCTACAAATTCTATAAGCCGGTTCGATTCCATGGTTAAAATCCTTCCTCATCTATTTTTGCTGCAGCATTTTTATCGCCAGTTCACGGGCTGAAATAACGTAACTGCCTTCAGAAATCTTCTCTTTTAAGGCTTCAACCTTTTCAACTCTTACCTCAGGTAATTTAACTGCCTTTTCTACCAGTTCACTTATTTTTCTGGCCTGTTCTGAGATTTCTATTTGATCTGTATCGCTTCTGGATATATGGAGTTGTTTGTCGCCAGCATTTTTGTTTTGCTGAATCTGGTAGATGCTGCCTGCCTTTATCGGGTTATTGCCATCGATTTTCAACTTGTTTGCACCTGCTCTTTTTATGACTTTTGATTGCTAATTATATCGACCTTTATGATTAAAAGTTTACACCCATTTACTGGTAAATTATAGGAGCTATTTCCGGGATTCTCTTTGTACCAAATCTACTATAGTGGAGGCCATGTCTGACAGGGGAACAACCCGGTCAACGACCCCGGCCTCGATTGCTGATTTCGGCATACCGAAAACTATACACGAACTCTTGTCCTGAGCCAGGACTAATGAACGGGCAGCTTTGATTTCTTTTAATCCTTCAGTCCCATCGTTGCCCATCCCGGTCAAGATTACCGCCAGGCTGCGATTGCCATATGCTTTGGCCAGAGAACGGAACATGATATCGGCTGACGGCTTGTATAAAGATTTTTTGCCCTGATCTTCAGTAATATTAACCGTAACCACAGCCCCGGTCCGTTTGAATTCCATCTGGTAACCTGCCGGAGCAATCAATACCCTTCCCGGGCGAACTTCATCATTTTGACTGGCTTCTTTCACCTCTAACCGGCATAATTCATTGAGGCGATTGGCAAAAGGTCCCGTAAAACCCCGGGGCATATGCTGTACTACCACAATTCCGGCCATAATTCCTGAAGGGACGGAAACCAATACCTTTTGCAGGGCTGTAGGTCCGCCAGTAGAAGCAGCTATGCCGACTGCTTCTATGGGCGACGATGGCCTGGATATTGATTGTTCCCTGGGGATCATTCGGGACGGCGTGCGGCTTAATTCCACATTTCGGTTAATTCTGGCTACAGTAGCAACTTTAATTTTCCGGGGGAGCTCCTCGGAAAGCATTTCAATCCCATTTTTTCCTTCCGGTTTGCCGACAAAATCTAAAGCCCCTAGTTCCAGGGCCCTCATGGTTAAAAAAGCCCCTTCGGTAGTATGAGCGCTGAGCATAACTACCGGTAATGGATTGGTGCTCATAATCCTTTTTAAGGTTTCCAGCCCATCCATCTCAGGCATTTCTATGTCCAGGGTTACCACATCCGGTTTTAATTTCTCTATCTTGGCCAGCCCTTCAACTCCGTTACGAGCATAACCTACCACCTGTATTTCAGGATCTCTTTCCAGTATTGAAACTATAACCCGGCGCATAAACGCCGAATCGTCTATAACCAATACTTTTACAGCCATGTTTCCCTTCCTAACCATAGTATTTTATAAAAAACCTGCCAATTAAACACCTATTGCCTGCCACCCAACATCAATGATAGGATCTAATTAGACTATCTATACTGTTTTAGCTGCATTAGAATAGAATGCTTAATTACTGCATAACCCGGGGGGGGGTTGGCGTTGAACCGAAAACCTTTATTATTACTCCTGGCAGGACTAATTCTAATATCTATATTCTATTATTATCGGTATCATTTGACCAATGTTGATAGCTCTACCATAACCGCCTCGGGTACTATTGAAGCAACCACCATAGAATTGTGTTCCAAAAGCAGTGGTACTTTAGGATCGGTCTTGGTAGCTGAAGGAGACCAGGTAACTGCCGGACAATTAGTGGCGGAGATTAACCGCCCGGATCTTTTGCTGCAAAAGGAACGCGACCTGATGGCAGTCGAGATAGCAGAATCCAGGCTGCGGGATTTGGTAGCAGGGGCTCGCCCCCAGGAGATCCAGGAAGCTGAGGCGGCCTTTGCCACGGCTAAAGACAACCTGGAACTTGCCAATCAGGAGCTGGAAAGGTACCAGGCTCTTTTCCAGGCCGGGGCCATATCCCAGGCCAGCCTGGATGCGGTTATACTCAACCAGAAGACCAGGGAAAACCAGCTGGCAGCGGCACAAGCCCGATTAAGCCTATTAAAATCCGGCAGCCGCCCTGAACTAATCGCCGCCGCCCAGGACGAACTTGAAAGAACCAGGGCCATACTTAAGGCAACCGAAACCATGGTCGAGGATCTAAAAATTTTTTCCCCCATTGACGGCACGGTAATAAATAAAAATTTTGAAACCGGGGAATATGTTCAGCCTGGTGCACCTATAGCAACCGTAGCTGATTTGCAGAACCTGTGGGTCAAGGTATATATTTCTACAGATGATCTGCCTAATATCCGGTTAAACCAAAAGGTCGATATAACGGTAAGTGGGAGCAATAAAGTATTTGAGGGGAAGGTTTCCCACATAGCTTCCCGAGGCGAGTTTACACCCAAGACTATTCAAACCAAACAGGAGCGCACCAATGTGGTGTTTGCCGTCAAAATTGGAGTTCTCAACCATGATGGGGAGTTAAAACCCGGAATGCCGGCTGATATTGCAACGAAACGGGTTACAGTCCAATGATAATGGTAAAGGATTTAGTTAAAGATTTCGGGCTTAAACGGGCCATTAATCATCTCGACTTGAGGGTGTCCCCCGGGGACATATTAGGTATTGTAGGTCCGGATGGAGCAGGTAAAACCACCCTTTTAAGGATGCTTTGCGGTATTCTGCGACCAGATTCAGGTACTATCTTAATCATGGGCCAGAATCCGGGAAAAATGGATAGAAAGCGCTTGGGCTACATGCCCCAGCGGTTCAGCCTTTACCCGGACCTTACCATCAGAGAAAACATTGATTTTTTCGGGGCTATGTACGGTATCCATCACCAGGCAATCAGGAGAAGAACCGCTGAAATTCTTGAAATCACGGGACTTTCTCCCTTTGTCCATCGGCTTGCCAGCCAGCTGTCCGGGGGCATGAAACAGAAATTGTCCCTTACTTGTGCCCTGATTACCAACCCGTCCATCCTGATCCTTGATGAACCAACTTATGGAGTAGATCCCTTATCTAGGAGAGAATTCTGGAGAATGCTGTATGACCTGAATGATATTGGTCAAACTATTGTTTTTACCACTCCCTATATGGATGAAGCGGAATTGTGCAAAAAGGTGGCTTTTATCAATCGGGGCCGGCTGTCCACCCCTGGTTCACCTTCCGATTTAATCAAGAACTATCCCCACCTGGTGGTGGAAATAGACATGGTAGAGGACCCGTCCGTCCTGTTGAAAATAATTCCGGGGGCGGTTGATTACTATCATTATGCCAACCAACACCGGTTTTTCATCGATAAATCGATACCCTGGGAGCACCTGAAAAACTGCCTGGAAGGGTATAAAAAAGAGTTAACCTTTAAAACCGTAGCTCCGACCATGGAAGAAGTGTTCGTTTACCTGGCCGAAAAAGAGGGGTCTGACTATGATTGAACCGGTAGTAGTCACCAGGGATTTAACTAAGAAATTCGGGGATTTTACTGCGGTTAACCGCATAAGCCTGTCTATTAACCGGGGTGAAATTTGCGGCTTTCTTGGCCCCAACGGAGCCGGCAAATCAACTGCCATCAGGATGCTATGCGGGATCCTGGAACCTACCTCCGGTTCCGGGCAAATACTGGGATATGATTTAACCAAGAACCCGGAAGCGATAAAAAAACAGATCGGTTATATGTCCCAAAAATTCAGCCTTTACGAAGACCTTACCGTCCTGGAGAACCTGGATTTTTATGCCGGCCTGTACGGTATTCCTTCCCGGACCAGGAAAAGCAAATTAACCGAAATGCTCTTATTAACCGGGCTGGAAAAGGAACCCTACCAGCTGGTTGCCAACCTGAGCCAGGGGTTTAAACAGCGTCTAGCCTTGGCCTGCGCTATTATTTCCGACCCCTCTATCGTATTCCTGGATGAACCAACCAGCGGGGTTAGCCCTACCAGCAGGCGCCGGTTTTTTGATATAGTCAAGAAGCTTACCCAAAAGAAAGTGACCGTAATAATAACCACCCATTTTATGGATGAGGCTGAAAGGTGTGATAGAATTGCTTTTTTTAACCAGGGGAATTTAATTGCTTTAAACACTCCTCATCGCCTGAAGCAGGACCTGATACAGGGCAATATGTTCAAACTGGCAGTTGATAATCCCTTGCAGGTTATAAAAGGCCTGCAGGAATTGCCCGGTGTAAAAGAATGCTATATATTTGGCTCCAGTATTCGGGTGAGAGTCAATAGCTGGTCTGACAGCAAAATCATTGGTGATTATGCCGGGGTTAAGCCAGAACCAGTGCTGCCAACTCTGGAAGATGTTTTTATAAACCTTTCCCGGACGGAGGTAAGTGTTAATGAATAGGATTGCAGCAATTGTAAAAAAAGAGTTTATCCAAATGCGCCGGGATCGAATGACTCTAGGTTTAATCTTTATGATTCCCCTGGTGCAATTACTGTTGTTCGGCTATGCTATTCAAACTGAAGTGAAGTATATCCCAACCGTCATTTACGACCAGTCCCTTTCCCAGCCAAGCCGGGATTTGCTAAATGCTTTTACTGCATCCGGCTACTTTTCTATTATTGACTCGGTTGATAGTTATGAGAAGATAACTATGTGGATTGACAGCGGAAAGGCCAAGGTAGGTATCGTAATACCGCCAGATTTTGCTCGCACCATCAACAGGGGAGAATCGTCGGTGGTTCAGGTAGTAGTAGATGCCAGCGACAACATGGTAGCCAATCAGGCTATAGCAACCGCAAATGCCATCGGGCTTTTAAAATCCCAACAATTGATTTCCCAGAAATTATCCATTGATAATCCCCCCTACGATATCCGGGTACGGCCATGGTATAATCCGGATGGAATTACTGCCTTTTACATGGTTCCAGCAATTCTGGGAATTATAGTTACAATGACCATGGTTATAATAACCTCGGTAGCGATTGTGCGGGAAAGGGAACGGGGTACCCTGGAACAGTTAGTAGTCACCCCCATCAAATCCTACGAATTGATGATCGGCAAAATAATCCCCTATATTCTCCTGGGATATTTGCAGATAACGGTAGCCCTTATAGTCGGAACTGTTTTCTTTAAAGTACCTATCCGGGGAAGTTTGCTTGAACTATATGCTTTGACCCTGTTTTTTATAACCGCATCCCTGGGTCTGGGCTTAATGATCTCCAACCTGGCCCAGAATCAAATGCAGGCCTTCCAAATGTCATTTTTCGTGATGCTCCCCAGCATTCTTTTGTCAGGGTTTCTTTTTCCTCGTGACGCTATGCCCAAGATAATATACTATATCAGCAATATTATCCCGCTGACTTATTATTTGGATATAATTCGGGGAATTATGCTTAAGGGGATCGGATTCAGCTATCTAGCCGGACAGGTAACTTGCCTCTTGTTGTTCTCCATGTTGTTTCTAACCGTCAGCATCCTTAAGTTTAAGAAAAGAATCACCTAATATTGGAGGTTAACCATGAATAATAGGGAGAGGATAATCAAAGCGTGTATGGAATTAATCCGGTTGAGGGGGCTGACCGGCTTTACCATGGATGAACTGGCGTATCCCGCAGTGGTTTAAGCAAAGCTACCGTCTACCGTCACTTTTTAAGCAAAGAAAGCATGATTGAGGCTACCCTGGATGATTTCATGCAGAATAGCCGACAATGCATTAGACATATCCTTCAAACCGAGCCTTCCGCTGATCGGATTATGGAGTCCTTTTTGACCTATCTCGCATCCCGGGCCCAGTTCCTGGTAAATGTCCAGGTTGTAAAGGAACTAAAACAGTATTATCCCCATATTTATGACCGGATGGAAGGGGCCAGATTAGAGATACTTAATTCGGTTTTAGACCAAATCGCCCGCCAGTACCCGGAATGTACGGCGGGGATAGATTTTAGAATAGTTTCGGCAACCATGGTTGCTTCGTTTCGAGCCGTATTAAACCCAGAATTCCTTTTAAACAACGGGCTAACCATTGAACAGGCCATTAGGCAGCTAACTAAAATGTGGTTATCCTTTTTTAGCCATACCCTTTTGCATCCATCTTGTCCATAATACCTATCTGGCGAACCATAGGCAGACTCATCGGGTTAACGTAGCAATTTTCTCTGACAACTTCTATAAAAGGTTGAATCAAATCCGGATCAAATGTAATCCCCTTGCCCTTTTCAATATCCATTAAAGCGTCTTCCTGGGTGCATCTCCTTTTGTATGGCCGGTTAGATATCATGGCATCATAGCTATCCGCCAACCTGATAATCCTGGCTAAGAGGGGGATATCATTTCCTTGAGCCCTGCCGGGTACCCTGAACCATCATAATTTTCATGATGGTTTAATACCACCTCCGCGGCCGGTTGCAGGTTTTTGACCGACATTATAATTTCACTGCCCCACCTCGGATGTTGCTTAAGAATGTTCCACTCTTCCGCATTCAGATTGGATTCTTTGTTTAAAATCTCTCTATCTATCTCTATCTTACCTATATCATGCAAAAAGGCCGCATAACGGAGAACTCCTATCTGATCCTCAGGAAGCCGTATCTTTCTTGCTAGCTTTACAGCATAATCAGTTACCCTTTCTGAATGACCATAAGTATACCTATCTTTGGCATTTATGATTGATACCAGGGTCTTTAAGGAGTTTATTAGCTCTTCCTCCCCTTTTTCAATCTTTAAGTTTTCAAACATGGAAGAGTACAATTCGATCTTACTTTCATCCAGGCTTTTAGCCTTAAATAATGCCTCATCGGCATATTTAATTAATTCCTTTTGGCTGCGCGCTTGTGACGGTGCAGTCGCTATACCACAGGATATGGCTATTTTCCCTTGCGGCTGGTGTTCTTCATACGGGAACTTCCGGTTTTTTACCTGGTTCCTTAAATCTTGCGCTACTTCAAAGGCCTGGTTTGCACTGTGATTGGGAAGGACAATAACAAACTCATCTCCTCCATACCGCGCAACAAAACCATTTTTAATCCTTTTTTCCAGGATGGCCCCCATGGTACTTAAAATATAATCACCAGCCACATGACCAAAACTATCGTTATAATATTTGAAATCATCTATATCAATAAATATTAATGATAATGGATTGGTTTCGGTGGCCTTTTCAAAATATTCCTGTAGTTTCTCCTGGAAATACCGGTGATTATATAAGCCGGTCAGCATGTCCGTGTTGGCCAGTCTGGTTAATTGCTGGCGGTACTGCTTTTCCAGGTCGGTTTGAACTCCTACGAACCACCCTATAATAAAAATTACGCTAATAAAAATCAGATTAGCCTCTATTAAACTAAAAACGGAAGAACCAGGGTAAACTATTATATGACTGTAGGTCAGAAGCACTCCAGTAGTAAAGGCTGCCATAACTAATCCCGGTTTTTTACCACCGGTAGAAGCCATTATGATAACCGGTAGTAAAAGAATAGCCTGAGGATAATATAACCGGTCTTCAACTATAAATATGGTTAAACCTGCTACCAGCAAAGGGAAACTGCTATAGATAAAATCCACCCATGAAAAGTGGCTTTTTGGAGGAAGTGTCCCAGAATATTTTGAATTATACAGAGTAATAGCAGCAAAACCTATAAGTACAAACGATAAAAAAAGCAGGCCCTGCATATTGATAACATAATGATTATTGCTGGAAAAAATATCTTCTCTTAAAGCCAAGGCGAACATTAATGCAAAAAGGCAAAACATATGAGTTATGGTTATATTCTCGTAAACCTCTTTCTGCCTTTTCTGCTCCCCTTCAAGAATCTTCATTGGTTCACCTCTAAAATCAAAAAGACATATTAAAGAGGTGGGTAACCCACCTCTTTAGGACTACTTCCTTAGGCAATCGGGTACTTCTGGCTGGTAATGAGAAAAGAAACATAATGGGGTTATTCCTATCTTCGCTACTGCTACTAATGCAACTACCATAAGTCCTGAAAAGCGATAGAAATATCTTTTCATGCAAAGGACCTCCTTTCAATAGGTTTTTATATATGATCTATTACAGACCACAAGCGAATTCCTAAATTACTTAAATTAAGACTAACCCACAGGACTCCCAGGGCTGCACCCTGCTGAACGATCCTGGAATAAGAGTAATCCGTCATCGCTGCACCTATTATAACCAGAGAAAAAATTGCCATCGCCCAAAAGGCCTTATTTCTTAAACTATTCCTTCTTTGTAAAGATACTATCGGAGCTGCCGGGGAATCTACCGGTGCGTACTTATATATCAAGTAAAACCCTACCCCTATGGCAAGAACAGAAACCATGTCGCATAAAACTGAGGGTAAGGAGGTCATCAGGTTACCCAGTACCCCTAGTAAGGGAAACACAATCGCTGTACCTGCTGCACACCTCCAGGGTGATTCTGAATGGGCCCCACCAGCTGTATGCCTGAACACGGCTACAGTAAACAGAACAATGGCGGTCTCTACAAAGACTCCAAGTATCCACCCTATCGACAGGGTAAGGACTAAATTAATTAAATTTATAAAAAGTACTTCAATAGCAAAGGCAACTACCGATTCTGTTTCAGGCGAGAGGTTTTGTTGGGCAGACAAGGCCGCTGCCCATTTCTTACAAAAACTAATCCTGCTCATTCTCTCCACCCGTTTGGCTGCGGTCTATAGAATCTGGAAACCGCCAAAGCCAAAACAATCATTAGGATGGCCTGAACAATTCCGACTTTGGTCCAGAACACCTCGTCAGCCGTTGCAGTAACCGGATCAAGGCTCATGAACGTAAAGTACCATTCCGCTTACAACATATTCCAGCAATGCCAGGGTAACCACACTGGCGAAAACTGCAATAACTGCCTTAGGGCCCGGCACATAAGTCATCTTAACGATGGCTATGAAAATTACAAAAATGCAGACCACCAGGTGTAACCCAAAGGTTACCGGCAGTGATCTGATAATAAAAGTAAGCACCGAGAGCAGGATTCCGCCCACGATTATAGTCTTCCATCGCAGGGATACCCGGGCATAGGCGAGGCTAAGGGCGATAATTCCTATCCCCTCTGGTACCGACTGCAGAAAATACAAAACATTGTTCACCATTTTTTTACTCCTATATTTTATAGCTTCACTAGGCCGAATTACCTATTCTGGTTTTTTCGACCAACAAATGAAAAAATCCTTTAATTTGTTTAAATTAATTTTCCGGGACAAATCCCCAAGATTAGACAATGTATAAGAGAAATCCTCTAACCATGGCCTTTTGTGTATATGGTTCAGGCGAATAAACTATTAATTACCATGGATGGAGTTGTTTCTAAGACACACAATAATAACACTTGATTCCATGGAGGTGGTAATTATCCGGACCATAATGGTAATAATCATCATGGCCAGCCTTATAATGCCCTTCCCAACTGCCTCTGAAGCGAGTATAGATCGTCCTGTCGATATTAGGGATTTTAAAACTCCACCATACTTTTTCCGGTTATTTGGTGGAGGTAATTGTGTTTGGTTCGCCTGGGAGATGGCATATCAAATCTGGGGAGTCTGTTTACCGGTAGCAGGCAGTGCTTTAAAGTGGATAAATTTGGGCAATCTATCCATTTCTCAAAAGGATATGACCTATGTGCTAGGACTAAGCGAAAGGCCTTACAAAAACAGCATCATGATTGTCCAGCCTGATGACAGTGTGAGTCGCGGGAATAGAGGCTTATTCCGTCCCGGTCATGTAGCCTGGGTAGTTGAAGCCCCAGACAGTAAAAGGATTAAGGTACTGGAAAGCTCCATCTTCCCTAACAAATCCCGAGGCGGTTTCTGGCATGGCTGTTGGTGGGATACAGGGTACTATAGTGCAAGCGAAGCTTTTAATCCAAGATTCCTGTATATTAAGAGCATCCAGATCCAAAACCGGGTATTGTTGTCCGGTATGAATATTAATGTAACTCAGGTAGCAGATGGAACTTACCAGGTCAGTGCCCAAGAGGAAGGGTATATCACTATTACCGGGCTGACCCCCGCAACAATAAACGTGAAAGACCAGGCCGGTGATCATATTTATTCAGGAATATTGCCGACAAACCATTCCCTATACCTTGGAGAACCGGTGTTAAATATTACCCTGCCTGATTATAAATGTGAATACACCTTCCTGAACAGGATAATCAACACCTTCAAATTTATAACCACCAGCCTTTTCCTTTTACTGTCTAGCTGAATCAACTATTGGTCCGAGGTTTTGTTGTGTATCTTAGCCCAGGAGTCCCTTAAAGAAACTATCCGGTTAAAAACCGGAAGGTCTCTGGTACTATCAATAGGATCCTTAAAGAAGTACCCCTGTCTTAGAAATTGATACCTTGTCTCCGGGTTTTGGCCTTCTTCTTCCAAGCTGGGTTCTAACCTGCATTCGGTCAAGCGGATCATAGAATTCGGATTCAACTTGGATGTAATATCGCCTGCTTCATCATCTTCAGGATTTTCGACCGTAAATAAATAATCAAATAACCGGACTTCCGCTTTAATCGCATGAGGAGCAGAAACCCAGTGCAGGGTGCCTTTTACTCTTCTTCCGGCAGTTCTCCCTCCCCTTCGGGAGTCTGGGTCATAGCTGCAATGGAGTTCTAATATCTGTCCGGTATGTTCATCCTTTATTACTGTTTGACATTTGATAATATAAGCGTTCTTAAGCCGAACTTCTTTTCCCGGAGATAGGCGATGGAACTTACTGGGGGGATTTTCCATAAAGTCTTCTTGCTCTATAAAAATCTCCCGGGAAAACGGTATGCGTCTTGTGCCCATATCCGGGTTTTCTGGATTATTTTCGGCTTCCAACCATTCAACCTGGCCTTCCGGATAGTTTACTATTATCACCTTTAAAGGTCTCAAAACCGCCATAACCCGTGGTGCTTTCAAATTCAATTCTTCCCTGATACAGTATTCCAACAAGGCAATATCAACCATACTGTTCCTTTTGGCCACTCCTATCCGCTCGCAAAAAGACCTGATTGATTCCGGGGTATAGCCTCTTCTCCTCAGACCGGAAATGGTTGGCATCCGGGGATCATCCCATCCTAAAACATGTTTTTCTTCAACTAATTGCCTGAGTTTTCGCTTGCTCATAACCGTATGGGTTAGGTTAAGCCTGGCAAACTCTATCTGTTCAGGCCGGGAAGTAGCGTCTGCCGAATAATCCACATTTTCTATAAACCAATCATACAACGGCCTGTGATCAGCAAATTCAAGGGTGCATATTGAATGGGTAATATTTTCCAGGGCATCAGACAGAGGGTGGGCATAATCATACATAGGATATATACACCATTTATCCCCAGTTCTATGATGAGTAGCCCTTAAAATTCTATACATCACCGGATCTCGCAGGTTCAGGTTGGGAGAAGCCATGTCGATCTTGGCTCGCAGAACCCGGGAACCGTCCTCAAACTTTCCTGCCCGCATTTGCTCAAACAGTTCCAGGTTTTCTTCTACCGTTCGCTGGCGGTAAGGGCTCTCTTTTCCCGGTTCAGTCAATGTTCCCCTGTATTCCTTAATTTGCTGGGCACTTAAATCACATACATAAGCCTTGCCCGCCTTGATTAATTGAATTGCATAGTCATATAACTTTTCAAAATAATCCGAAGCATAAAAAAGCCGATCATCCCAGTCAAAACCCAGCCATTTAACATCGGTCTTTATTGATTCCACATATTCTGCTTCCTCTTTGCTGGGGTTAGTGTCATCAAATCTCAGGTTACATAAACCCGAATTGCCCGCCGCCAGGCCAAAGTTTAGACAAATGGATTTGGCGTGTCCTATATGTAAATACCCGTTCGGTTCAGGGGGAAAGCGGGTATGGACCCTACTGCCGTTTTTTCCCTTTTCCAAATCCTCGTTGATAATTGCCTGAATAAAATTAGTAGAGCCGTTTTCTGCCTTTTTCGGCTGGGATTCAGGAAGGGTAGGTTTATCTACAGCGCTCATAGACATGTCCTCCTTTGGGCAATAAAATATAAATTGATCCAGGATATGCTTTTTATTTCCTTCCAGGAATACTGGTTAATTGATTAACCATATTATTTACTCGATCAACCAAAATGAGTCAAAAATACTTTTTAATAAATCTCGCCTATTATTATACCGTTTTTTCAATACTAAGCAAAAAAGTGATAAGGAAAAATCAAAAATTCATAAAAAGCCTCATTATTTTTCTCCCTGATTAAACTGAAATAAGTATTAGTATCCTAATATTTATCGGATATATTATGAAAAGGCCAGGTTCTAATTTAAGAAACATGGCCTTTTTTCACAGTGTAAAAGGACTGCTTGGGCAGTCCTTTATAATATTACTCCTTTGGCTATTGTACTGATTTTTCAGTCTGCTATTCAACCGGATCTTCAGTTACTTCTTCAGTTACTTCTTCAGCTGGCTCTTCAATCGGTTCCGTTACAGATGGCATCATATCTTCCCAGCTTATCGCCTGGCTGACATCAGGTATAGTGAATGACTGGCCATAATCAGAAAGGGCATAATCGGCATCCATGTTCATAGCCATAAACATGTTGCCCCCGGCATTTTCTCCAGTTGCCGGTATATCCATTTTCATTCTAATAGCCCCATTTACCTCCATGTAATCATTAAAAAGGGTTTCCTGGTTTATCCAGGTTAAATAGCTCATATCTATTAATAAAGAATCCATCAATTCCTTTAATTGCTGGTCGTTATCCATTACCGGCAATTTCTCTAATATCTGGGTATAATAATCGCTCTCCAGGGCATCATTGCCTAACCTTGCCTTAACAACCCAGTATTTGGCGCCTTCCACCTCCTGGTCATTGGCAAAAGACACCGACATGGCCATATCTTTCATCTGCTGCATGGTTGCTGCCGGATCTTCAGTCATCGACTGCTGTAGCAAATCCTGTAAATCGGATCCCATAAAATCCAATTTAACCCAGCCTATTTCAGGCATAGTCATGTACATGCCTTCTTCATTTAACAGCATTTCCATTTCCAACTCCTGGGTTCCCGGTTGCGGGGCCTCAGGCATATTCACAGTTGTCATCTGTTTTAAGTACATTAAGATCGGCTCCATCTGTACCCAGCCTTCTATCTGGCTGTCGCTTTTTATTAACATATTTTCCGGCTCTTTGCCTTCCTGTTCCATGGTAACATCCATATCGTATTTAGCATTTACAACCATCTTGTAGCTTCCGGCTTCATTCATCTTTTGCGAGGATTGAAGAAGGATATCCAAAGCTGTCATATTGTTGCGGGTTTCATTATAATTAACTTTTACGGTTTTCGTTTCACCCTCCCAGAGCACTTCCGACCCGAAACTCTCCAGAATAAAACGCAATGGAACATACGTTTGTCCGTCAACTATTTCGGGACCAACCGGCATTTCTATTTCCTCTTCATTATATAATGCCTTATTGCTTCCTATCGTCATGGTCAATAGATCTTGGTTTTCCTGGATGATAATACTCTCATTTTCCAGGGATACCGTACACCCCAGGGTATTTTCTATTACATCGAGGCTTACCCTGGTAATACCCTCTTCAAGTACAGGATTATGGTCCGGTTGATAAACCCTGCCATTTACATCCAGCCTTACTTCGGCGAACACGGGAGTGGTTAGAAAGAACAAGGAACAAAGCGCAATAATAAGGACGATTCTGGATTTTTTAACCGGATTAAACATGCAAAAACCCCTTTCTTTTACTAGTTATAAAAGGATACGTTCTCATTAGTTTTTTCTGACATTAGATGAAATGTAATTATAGAATGCCCAATTCACTAATAAACTCCTTTTTATAGTTAGACGTTATTGGGGAAGGTTTTGTTTTATTTCTGATCCCTTAATTTTTTACTTCCCGGAACGGTTCGGATATATTTCGCTAATATATCATTGAAAGTTCATAATAATCCCAGTTTTTCCGCTCTTAATGAGCTGATAGGGGCAAAATAGCCATTAATTTTATATATTTTGTTTTCTTTTTTTGATTGTAGGATGAACACAAGATATTATATAATATGGGTACAAAAAAAATATATCGCTTAATTTTCTGACTAGGAAAGCGGGGGAACCATTTTTTGGGGTGAATCTCACTATGAGTAGGGTTACAGCTCTTTCGACCCGAACCCGTCAGCTAACCTCGCAAGCGTGGAAAGGCAACAAAGGGCAGCAATAAGGAGCTTGGAGTCGTTGTACTTGCATTTTCCGCGCAGGTTTGGAACCTGCGCTTTTTGTCGTCGATTAATTATCAAAGGTAAGGGAGGGATGGAGATGATTAATGTAGGACTTATAGGCCTGGGAAGGATTGGAAAGGTTATCGCCAAAAGCATTTTGGAGCATCCTCACTTAAATCTAGTCCTGGTGGTGCACCGCACCGGAAGCAAGAATAAATATGTTGGTCAAGATTTGGGAGACATTTTAAACATAAAAAAAACCGGGTTGGAGATAAAAGGCAGTCACAACTTGAGCTATGAATTGCTGCAAACTAAACCTGATGTTTTAGTGGATTTTACCAATCCGGAAAGCTGTTTAAAAAATTTGAAGACTGCAGCTTTATGCAAATGCAATTTCATTATTGGCACCACCGGTTTTTCCAAAGAGGAGTTAGCCACTATTGAAAACCTTAGCCTTTGGAATCGAATCTCCGTTGTCTACGCTCCTAATTTAACTATCGGCATAAATGTACTGATGACTCTAGTCAAGCGTTTGGCTCATCTATTCCCCGATTGGGATACGGAAATTGTAGAAATACACCATAAACATAAAAAAGATGCCCCTTCAGGGACGGCTATTAAATTGGCTGAGGAGATTGGACGGGAAAGGGGAATCCCCCTTGAAACCTCAATCCTTTTCAGCCGCAAGGGATTAAATCCCAGGAAACACGGGGAAATCACCGTTCATGCTATTAGAGGTGGAGGAGTAATCGGAATTCATGAAGTAATGTTCATGAGTGAAAATGAAAAGATCAGCGTTAAACATGAGAGCATTAACCGCAATGCATTTGCCGATTGCCTGATTCAAGTAATACACTTTATTAATCATCATCCGCCTGGGTTTTACACAGTAGAGGAAGCGTTAAACCTGGCGGATTTTCCCGAACAAGATAATGCTATAGATATAGTATAATGAAGGAACGGCATGGGATGCCGTTCCCTTTAGTTTATTTGCCTTTAAAAACTGGCCTTCTTTTTTCAAAAAATGCTTTGACAGCTTCTTTTTGATCTTCAGTGCCACAGCAAAATACAGATTGAGCCTGTTCAAACAACTGTCCAGCAGTCCTGCTGCTCTCTGCCGCCAGGTTGATTCCCTTTTTAGCCATCCAGACTCCCACCGGCGGGAAATTAGCGATGCGCTGAGCTAGTTTCATAGCTCTTTCCATTAATTGCTCGGGTTCTACGATTATTTCAACCAGCCCTATGGCTTTGGCTTCCTGGGCATCTATTTCCTCACAGCCGAGGATTAACCTTTTAGCCTGCCCGGGTCCTACTAACCGGGGTAACCTGGTGGTACCTCCCATGTCGGGGGATAACCCGAACCGCACCTCAGGAATGGCAAAACGGGCATTATTGGCCGCGATCCTTATGTCGCAGGCCAAAATCAATTCGGTCCCCGAACCCAGGCATAAGCCATGAATTGCAGCTATAACCGGCACAGGAAAATCTTCCAGCCTGTTGTACATAGCTTGTTCCCAGGGCAGATTCTTCATCACCATTTGCGAGGTCGCTCCGGTTTGCAAGTGGTTAAGGTCAATTCCTGCCGAGAAATGCTGCCCATTGGCGTTGATAACCACTGCCCCCAGGTCATCCATTTGCTCAATCTCGTCAGTAGCTTGGACTATCTCCCGCCATACATCACGGTTGAATGTATTCATTTTCTCAGGTCGGTTAAGCGTAAGGACTGCCACTCTTCCTTCTTTGCGAACCAGCAGATTATTATATTCAGCCACAGGATAGCCCCCTTTCTATTTTCCTACGAATTGCGGCTTGCGTTTTTCCAAAAAAGCCTGGGCGCCTTCTTTAAAATCCTGTGATGACCAGGCCAACAATTGATACATGCTTTCGATTGAAGCTTGCTGGTAATAGTCGTTAATTAATGCCTGTTTTAATAGCTTTTTATCCATCAAAATAGTAAACAATGGTTTCCTTGCCAGTTGATCAGCCCATTCAAGTGCTGCAGGGACCGTATCTTCAGTAGGTACAAGCTTATTAACCAGGCCGATCTCCAGGGCCTCGGGAGCCTTGAGTATTCTCCCGAAAAACACCATCTCTGCCGCCTTATGGTATCCTACTTTGCGAGCCAAGAAGTGAGAGGTTCCACAATCTGGGCATAACGCTATGTTAATAAAAGTAAAGCCGAACACCGCACTTTCAGCAGCTACTACCAGGTCACAGGCCATCATCAACGAAAGGCTGGCCCCTGCTACCGGCCCGTTTACCGCAGCAATAACCGGCTTTTCTAAATCATATACGGTCCTTAATGCGCTTGTGGCAGTATCTATCCGTCGTTTTACCGCCGCAACGTCCTCAGCCGCCAGTAAACCATTAATATCTCCGCCGCTGGAAAAACCACGCCCGGCTCCAGTTATCACCAGTACTTTAATGCTATCTTCCTCTTGGACGATTTTACAGGCCTCTACAAGATCACTGCGCATTTTAAGATCCAGTGGGTTCAAGCGCTCCGGGTTATTAAGCGTTAATACTGCTACCCCATTATCCTGTACTTCAAACTTGCAGATCTGCATTTGACTCCTCCCCCTTCTATGCTGCTTCTTTACCCCTACCACCAGAATATTGATGAATAGGATAATATATACAAATTGTAAACCTGCTCCAAGAAATCTGTCAAATACCGGAACAGCAGTTTATTGCTGGTAATACGCCTGGATTCAGTCTTTTACCGATAATTTAAGCTAAATGCCATCAATATGGTAATAGAATCCTTTATTCCCATAAATTTACTGTGGTTGTCAGGACCTTTTATTACACCGGTCGAAATCTGTATTAGCTAGAGATAAGGGTAAGGATGACAAAAGGGAGGATCCCCCTCCCCCTCAAAATAATTGTTATGGCCGTGGTTGGAAAAGGCTTATACGTTTCCAGCACCCAGCTCGGGTTTCATGTTCCATATTACTTGTCTTTAAATGGAATTCTACAGCAGGATGTGTGTGGTTGCTTATGCTTCGCCTATTATGCTGCAGGTGCAGTTCCATGCCCAACTTATCTATATCTTATATAAAAATGCAGCTTTATTTATGATACGGTTCACCTTTCAGGATCTTGTACCCTCGGTATATTTGCTCCATTAAAATCAAAACCGCCATTTGGTGAGGAAATGTCATTCTGGAGAAAGAGATCATTAAGTCGGACCTTTTTCTTACTGCTGCAGAAAAACCATAGGATCCTCCGACTATTATATCTATTCGACCTTTTGGACCTTGATCCCATTCCCTGATTTTCTGGGCAAAATCCTCTGAACTAAGCTGGATGCCCTGGGTATCCATTAATACCAGGATGCTATCTTTTCCCAAGAGCCTTAGTACTCTTTCCCCTTCTTTAGTTAGGATTCTTTCAATCTCCTTGTGTGCGGCCCGCGGGCTGGTTTTCTCCTCCAAGCCCTGTACTAGCTCAATACGAGTATAAGGACCCAATCTTTTCAGGTATTCATTAATACCCATAATATAAAACGTTTCTTGAATTTTCCCCACAGATATTATTCTATATTTAACCATAACCCATCCCTATAAGAGCGCATCAGGATAAGGCTCCGGACTGTAAGATAGAGCCTGGATATAAGGGGGTCTATTGCTAATTATGGAGTGATTAAATTAGCTAAACCAATTCCTGACTACTCGCTCAACTTTACTTTAATGGTTTTTACCTGAACCTGACCTTCACCAATAAGCGGAAGCCTGGCGATAACAATGCTGACAGTCTCTCCTACAGCCTTGGAGGTAATTTTCTCTTCCAGTTCCAAAGCCGTTTTAACCTGCTCTCCATCAACCTGGATAATAATATCCCGGCTGCGTATCCCGGCCTTGTACGCTGCTCCCCCAACTACCGGTTCTACTATTACTCCGCAGCATTGCTTCAGGTTCTTTAAATCCGCTTCTCCCTGGGATATTTCACCCAGTATTCTAATCCCCAGCAAGGGCCGGCGAACCTTGCCATATTTCTTTAAATCGTCAACTACCCTTAGCACCTGATTGGAAGGAATAGAAAAACCCATGCCTTCATAGCCCTGGGCCGCAATCTTTATTGTATTTATACCAATTACTTTACCTTCCAGGTCTACTAATGCCCCGCCACTGTTTCCTGGATTTATAGCCGCATCAGTTTGAATCAGCCTAAAAGCAAATCCCTCTTCCGTAGTAAGTAAACGGTTTAAGCCGCTAACCACCCCTGAGGTAACCGAACGAGCGAACCTCAACCCTAACGGATTTCCAATGGCAACCACACCTTGACCAACTACTAGCCGGTCTGAATCTCCAAACTCGGCTGGGGTTACATAATTATCAACCTTTACTTTTATTAAGGCCAGATCGGTTCTTGCATCAGTACCGATTACGGCAGCGTCCTCTTCATTACCATCTGCCAGGGTTACAATTAAGCGATCTGCATTTTTAACCACATGGTTGTTAGTAACTATGTATCCTTCCTCATCAATAATAACCCCGGAACCCGTAGTCTCGGTATAATCTCGTTCAAAGAGATTTCCATCGCGGCTCAGGTTGGTTATCCCTACAACCGATGGACTTACTTCAGCAGCTACTTTACTTACTACTCCCCCTGCTGACATTTCCTCAACAACCATGGGTTTGCTCGCTGCATTGATATCGAAAAAGAGGGCGTATACACCTAATCCCAGGCAGAAAAATACCAAGGCTAACCCGGCTCTTTTAAAAAGATCTTGATTCATGAAAGGCCCCTCCTGTTTTTAGATATTTTTTGCAGAACCATCAAGAATATACCATTCATTAATATTCAAAATATCCTGCCATAGGGGCCATTAATCAGAAAAAGATGAGGTTAACTGGGGATTTACTGTTTACTGCCTCATCTCAATATTTCAGTTTTTATCTTGGCTCCAATATTTGTGAGCTTTTCGCATATGTTTTCGTACCCTCTAAAAATGTGGTTGGCGTCTTCTATAACAGTCTCACCTTTGGCTGCCAGTGCCCCCAGAACTAGGGCTGCTCCTGCCCGGAGATCGGTAGCCTTAACCCTAGCACCGTAAAGGTTTTTTACTCCCTCAACTACCGCCGTGTGCCCTTCTACCTTTATATTGGCTCCCATACGCTTTAGCTCATCTACAATCTGAAACCGATTCTCAAAGACATTTTCCACAATTATACTAGAACCTTCTCCCAACGAAAGCAAGGCCATCATTTGGGATTGCATATCCGTAGGAAACCCCGGATATGGCAGGGTTTTAATGTCTACCGGCAAAATCCTGGGACCGGCTTTTACGGTGACATGTTGATCGCCTTCGACAATATAGGTTCCGGCTTCCTGAAGCTTGGCAATAATTGGGTACAGGTGGGTAGGGATAACATTTTCCACCACCACCTCTCCTCCAGATATGGCAGCGGCCACCATATATGTTCCTGCTTCGATACGATCAGGAATTATGGAATACCTCCCTGAGGTTAACCTTTCAACTCCCTCAACCTTTATAATGTCAGTCCCGGCTCCCCTGATCTTGGCTCCCATAAAATTTAAAAAATTGGCCAGGTCTACAATTTCAGGCTCTTTAGCCGCATTTTCTATAACCGAGATGCCCGGGGTTTTGGCAGCCATCATCAGGATGTTCTCAGTAGCCCCCACACTGGGAAAATCAAGATAGATCCGTGCTCCAGCAGGCCGCTTGGCCCTGGCGAAAATATATCCATGCTCTATTTCAATCTCGGCCCCCAAAGCTTGAATACCCTTAATATGGAGATCCATGGGGCGGGAGCCAATATCACACCCTCCGGGTAGGGATATAATTGATTCTCCTTGCCGGCCTAGCATACTCCCTAAGAGAAGATTCGAGGCCCGCAATTTTTTGGCCAATTTATATGAGGTGGGACTTTTCAAATCTGTTGACGGGGATATAATGGACAGACTGTTGTCTTCATTCCAACGGGTAACAACCCCGATATCCCCCAGGATCTGGGTCATAACTTCAACATCCCGTATACGAGGAATATTATCTAATATAGTCTCTCCTTCCGCCATTATACTGGCGGCTATGACGACTAACCCTGCATTTTTCGCACCACTAACCCTTACTTTTCCATATAACCGATTGCCGCCTTCTATAACTAAGATGTCTTCCAATTAATACACCTCTCGCACTGCTTATCCAATTCATTATAAAACTGCTGCTCAAATAACTGGTACTCAATATCCAGGCTTAACTCAAAGGCCTGGGTTATTCCATAACCCTTCTCCAGATAAGATAGGATGGTAAATAATTTTTCTTCCCCGTACTGGTCTACAATATATTCCACTAAGGCTAATGATTGCCAGTATGCAATGGGTTGGTCCAGGTTATCAAAATACTTATCCAGTTTTAATAGTTCATAATACTTAAATTCCCGGCCATGTAAAAAAGGATTATCAAATTGGAATCCTGTAATGTTCTTCTCCAGATACTGGGCAACTCCTTCCGTCCACCAGCGATTATAATTTCCCCGGGTGAGCTCGTCAACCATTAAATGAGCAAACTCGTGAACCATGGGGCCTTCTCTGGCAAACCGATCTAATTCATGATCCTGGAGCCAGGCCCGCGGTGAAAGCAGCCGGATGGTCCCGGCCCAGTAAACTCCCATAGCCTTTTCATCCTTATCCCAGCCAAAGCTTTTGGCCAGGCTAGTGGTATCAGGATATACAACCACCGTTGTCAGCTTTTGCGGCTCTCTCCCAAATTTTTTAGTTAAGATTTCGTAAGCCTCTTCCGCCGCATCGGCAATGTATGCAATATACTTTTCGTCTTGCGGCAGGTATTTAATAATAAAATGCTCAGTCTTACACTGTTCAAAATCGGCTGTCTTCAGGCTAACCTCGGCATTGACCAGGATGTGCATTACATGATTGCTGTTTCTACTTAAAACCAGGACAATGATTAAAACCAGTACCAAGGCTAGTCCAAAAACCTTCCCGGGTCCTAATACCCTAAACCCATACACTTGCCTCTCCCCCCTTGAACACCATTATACTATGGTGTTATATTACCGGGGGAAAACAAATATTGGTACTATCACTTAAGGTATTCGTTGACTGCCATTCCTGCTTGAGCTCCATCCCCTACCGCAGTAGCTATTTGTCTAGCCTCCTTTACCCGGATATCCCCTGCTACAAAGATCCCCTTAACAGAAGTTTCTAAATTCTCATCGGCCAGTATATATCCGTCCCGGGTATCTACAAGATGGCTGACAAATTCAGAAGCCGGAACCAGGCCAATGCTTACAAATAGACCTTCTACCTCCAAATACTCCTCCCGGCCGGTTTTGGTATCTTTCAGGAGCAGCTTTCTCATTACTTCATCACCGGTTATACTCTGAATCACCCGGTTAAGCTTTAGTTCGATCCTGCTGTTTGACCTCAGCTGTTCAAATGATGTAGGGTTAGCCCTCAGCTCATCCCGTCGGTGAATCAGGTATACCTTGGAGGCTATATTGGCAAGATAAAGTGCTTCTTTAACTGCAGAATCGCCACCGCCAACTACTGCCACTGGTAAACCATGAAAGAACGCCCCATCACAGGTTGCACAATAAGACACCCCACGTCCGGCAAATTCTTCTTCGCCAGATACTCCCAGCTTTCGTCTCCGGGTTCCAACGGCTATTATTACTGCCCGGGCCAGGTAAGCAGTACCAGCACTGGTATGCAACTTCTTGTAATTTCCCAGGTTTTCAATTCCCGTAACCTCTTCTGACCTTATTTCAACCTTAAACCGTTCCGCTTGTTGCCTGAAATTGTCCATCAGCTCCTGCCCGTCAATCCCTTCGGGAAAACCCGGGTAATTATCGATCGCATCAGCAGTAGCTGCTGTACCGCCAACCATTGAAGCTTCCAGTACCAGCGTTTTCCTTTTTGCTCTGCCGGTATAGATGGCTGCAGTTAATCCTGCAGGTCCCCCACCTATAATTATTACATCATACAAGCTTTTATCCCCTTTCTCAAAAATAAAAACCCTGGTCCTTTAAGACCAGGGCGAACTTCAGCGTTTAACGCAAGTAATTCAATGGATTCTTAAAGGAGCCGTTTACTAGCACTTCAAAATGGAGGTGCGGGCCGGTACTCCTCCCGGTTGATCCCAGAGTGCCGATTTTCTCCCCTCTAGCTACCTGCTGCCCGTTAGTTACCCCAATACTGGAGCAATGCGCATACCTGGTGACGATACCATTCCCATGGTCTACCACAATAAACCTGCCATATGACCCTAACCACCCAGCAAAGGTAACCTTTCCTGCATCAGCAGCCTTTATTGCGGTCCCACTCTGCCCTCCAATGTCTAACCCCGTATGCTGGGTTCCTTTGTAGTACTGGGTTATTGGTCCATATACCGGCCAATCTAATTCCCCGGTACTTCCTCCGCCACGGGAGGCTACCTGGGTTATATTATTGCCTTTGACTATCACCCTATCGACAGCGTTTTTGATAATTTTTTCTTCTTTAACTTCCTGCTGGATTAAAACTCCATTAATCCTGCTGGCTACATATATAATATGCTTTTCCCCATTTTCCCCAGCTTGCCTGACTTTAATACTGCTGGAGGAATTATTGTCAATTATAACCTTAGTCTCATAAGGTATTATTTCATCTCTGCTTCCTTCCACCGTTGTAACCACATTAATATATGGCTTATTCTTGCTGATAATCAATTCCTGGCCTAAAGACAATCTGTCTGTCTTTAAATTGTTCGCCCGGACAATATCATCCACATACATATCATTTCTGCGGGCAATCAGCCATAAGGAATCCCCTTCTTCCACGATATATTTCTCGGGATTGGGTGAACCGGTTTTAATGAGGGCATATGCTTCTTCAAGGGTATTGATCTGGTCTACTGATGCCTGAATTTCTTTTACCTCAACCTTCTCTTCAAATGAGACATCAACAAGCCTTTCTCCGGTTTCTACCTTTGAATACTCCTCGAGCAACTTATCCAGCAGTTTGTCCGCCTCATCTTTGCTATTTACATAAGCCACTGTATTCCCGTCTACAACAATTGCAGCTGCCAGGGTTCTAAATTCCACATTTTTATATAATTCCTGGTAAATCTTCTCAGCCGGGAATATCTCCTTCCGTTGGGCAAAGGTTTTCGAAAATTCAATTGAGGTGCAAAATTCCAGTTTTTGCTGGTGATCGCTCTGGATCTTGTTTTTAATTTCCTCTAATTCCGCCAAAACCTCCTTCTGGTTTTTGGCGATAAACTTTTCTTCTCCATCAATATACACCTTATAAGCAGGCGTTTTTACTCCAAATAACCATATTAGTACCAGGGCAACAATTCCGGCTAAAACTAAAACCCTTTTTTTAGAAAATATAATGTTATTCATATAATTTCTCCCCAAAAAAATTAACAGCCTTTGGTTTATTCTATAAAATCTTCATTAATTCCTTCTTTTTTCTGACCCGTTTTGCCAGCCGATAAACGTTTTTTTAAGTCAAGGTATATGGCGCCCTCAATCCTTTTCTTATGCATATCGCAACCAACCTGGTAGGGCTGGCTAATATCACCATTCATTAGATAGGCATTAGCATGACAGCCTCCCCCACAATAAAACCGAGCCCAGCATTGCTGGCACTTTTTATTTTTCAACTGGTTGTCCTCAAACTTTTCCCTTACCTGGGTATCTATTCCATTTTCAAAAATGTTTCCCATATAAAAAAGGGAATTGCCCACAAATTGGTGACAGGGGTATATGCTTCCTTCGGGAGTAATGACCAGGTACTCTATCCCGGCTCCGCATCCCGATACCCGCTTAGCCAGGCAAGGGCCTTTTTGCAGGTTTAAATTGTAATGAAAAAAGTCGATCTCTTTACCCTTGTTAAAGGCTTCCAGCAATACATCAGTTAACTTCTCGTATTCCTGCAGTACAACCGGCAGATCTTCCGGAAGAATCGCATAACCCAGCTCCGTTCCCACAGCGGGTTCAATGGAGATATGGGTGAATCCTAATTCTATAAGATGGTTTAAATCCCTGGAAAAATCCAGGTTGCTGCGGGTAAATGTCCCGCGAATATAGTAGCTTGCTGGTTTTTTGGCTACCATTTCCTTTATTTTAGGGAGGATAACCTCGTAGGTGCCTCTTCCATCAGGCAAAACCCTGTATTTGTCATTAGTTTCCTTCCTACCATCCAGGCTGAGTATTATGGCAATACGGTTATCAATGACCCAATCCATAATCTCTTTATCTAAGAGCAGGGAATTAGTGGTCAAAGTGAAATGAAATCTCTTATCATACACCGGTTCTATCTCCCGGCAGTAATCGACCAATTCAGTCAACATATCAAAAACCAGCAATGGTTCTCCTCCGAAAAAATCAATCTCTAAGTTCCTTATATCTCCACAGTTCTGGATCAAAAAACCCACCGCTGCCTTCGCAGTCTCAATTGACATGAGGCTCGCTTCCCTGCCAAATAACCCTTGACCGGCAAAGCAATACCGGCAGCGCATGTTGCAGAGGTGAGCCACATTAAGGCAAAGCGCCTTTACCTTCATGGCTGAAAAATCCACATTAATTGGTTCGGGTTCGGTAAATATCGCCCGATTACGGTATAAACTGGTTAGCTCCTGAACAATATGACTTAAATCATCAGCCGGGTATTTATTCTCTAAAACCTTTTGCGCCTGGTTCAGGTCACCTTGCATTTGTATTATCTGGTCAATTAATTCATAGGCAGGGTCATCTAAGATATGGATAGCTCCACTATTAACATCCAAGAGAATGTTTAATTCCTTCCATTTAAATAGATGCAGATGGGCAGAGAAGTTATAGTTTGAAAGTCGTTGCAAGAAAATTCTCCTTCCAGATTGGGAAAAAAATAAGGGCATTTAGCCCCTCTTTTTATTTTTGCTTTAAACATTATTCCTGCTTTACACAGCTTTGATTCCCAACCGTACATGAGGTTTTACAGGCCGATTGGCAGGAAGCTGCACATTCCCTGCAGTTAATCTCCCCGGAATTCCTCTTCAAATTGGGCTGGACTACAGTAAGTATATGTTTTTTCATATCTGATTCCTCCATGTTATATATTCGGGATGTAGTACCCTTGCTAATGGTTTATTTAATTAATATATTCGGAGCCACGTTATTATTCTATATAATTGGCAAAAAAACTGTCAAACCCCTAATAAATCAAAATATGTGCCAAAAATAGAGCCGGGCCTGCCGGCTCGGCTAAAAACTCCTCAAAGCAAATAAATCTTAAACAATATTGGAGCGGGAAAAGGGGTTCGAACCCTCGACACCCGGCTTGGGAAGCCGGTGCTCTACCACTGAGCTACTCCCGCTAACAGGGATATTCTAAACCATAAGCCTTAAATAGTCAACTCGAAAATCTTCTATTGGGCAGTTACTCCCCCGTCGATGTTGATACATGCCCCGCCTATAAAACTTGCCATTGGGGATGCAAGCAGAAGGGTTGGCCCCACCACTTCATAGGCCTCAGCAAACCTGCGCTGGGGATTAGCCTTTACCAATGCGGCGTATAACTTGGGGTCCTTTCTCAATCTTTCCGTAAGCGGGGTGGACAGGTAACCCGGGGCAATGGCATTGACCAGAATATTATGTCTGGTTAATTCCAGGGCCATTACTTTGGTCATCGCTACTACCCCTGCTTTTGACGCACAGTATGCGGACATATTGGGTGAAGCGGCAAATGCTGCTGCCGAAGCTACATTTATGATCCTTCCGCTCTTTTGTTTAATCATCGTCGGGATCACCGCCTGGCTGACAATAAATACCGAAAAAAGATTTACCTCAATGATTCTTTTCCATTCATCTTCAGCCTGTTCAGCTACCGAGCCGCGCTTATTGGTCCCCGCATTGTTTACTAGAACATCAATACGCCCAAATCTATCAATTACATCACTAACCACGGTATTAACACGTTCGCTATCCGTCACATCAACCTCATAGAAACGAGCTGCTCCACCTTCATCATTAATCAGCTTGGCAGTTTTTTCGCCTTCTTCCCGGTTCATGTCCAGTAATACCATATTACCCCCAAACTGGGCAAACCCCCTGGCCATCTCTTTCCCAATACCCATGGCCGCACCGGTAATCATTACCACCTGGTCTTTAAAATTAAATGAATACTCCAAAATAATCCTCCTTCCAATATCTTCATAATCTATAACTGTTTTCGCCAAAGGATGGCCTTCTTCCTTTTTTTGCTAACTCCGTATTGTTTTAGGAACAACCCTTGTTCCAACCTGTAAACTTATTTATGTATACAGTATTCAGCACACCAATGCTTCGAAAGGCCGTAGAAATTAATGTTTATAGCAATTTGGTTGGCAATTCTTAAAATCAGTTCTATGGACACAAAAAGCGAGGGCTTGTAACCCTCGCTAATTCTCAATTTTTATGGTGGGCGCAACAGGATTCGAACCTGTGGCTTCCACCGTGTGAAGGTGGCACTCTCCCGCTGAGTTATGCGCCCTTAGAATCTAAACGGATCAATTTTACTCTTACAACTATATTAAGATTAATCGAATACCTGGTGTTTTACAATAGTCTGGCTTCTTTTTTGTCCTACTGCGATCAGCGACTCTTTTACCCGGTAATCTCCTTTAATTCTGCCTAACCCTGGCATTGGTTGGGAGTAAATTATATTCTGAAATACTGGTTCCTCCATCCACCCCGGCATTCCAATGTATTGAGGCTCACATTCCTTAGGGATTGATAAGTTCTCTGGAAACTCGGTCAACAGTTTATCTTTATAAACTATAAACCAAGTCATAGACACTCTACACCAAATTTAGTGCTGGTTAGCATGTCAGAAGGGTTTAATTTGACTCGAATACATGGCTATAGATTTCCCTGATATACCTAACTGGTATTAGTTCAATTTCCTCTTCTGTTCCATTAGGTATATCTTTAAGGTTTTCTTCCGGTATTATTACTTTTTTAATCCCTGCCTGAAAGGCCCCGTTAATTTTTTCATACAAGCCGCCGATAGGTTTAACCCTTCCTTGAATGGATAATTCGCCTGTTACTGCCACATTTTGCAGTAAAGGCCGTTGCCATACTGCACTTAAAATCGCCAGGAATATAGCGACTCCTGCTGAAGGTCCGTCAACTTTGCCCCCACCCACTATGTTTATATGTATATCATAATCCTTTAAATTTTTGCCGAACTCCTTTCTAAACACTGAAACCGCATTAAATAGGGAATCGCGAACCATAGAACCTGCAGTTTCATTTAGATGGACATTTCCTTGTCCTTTAGTTTCCGCCTGAAAAGCAGCCGCTTCTATTTCAATTAGGGTTGCCCTATGCTCACTTACCCCTATTCCAAAAATCTTACCTATTTCAGATGTATTGGATGCCCGGCAAGTTATTACCGGGGCTATTCTGCTATTCTGTATAGCTGAATATACGTGGGAACTGTTAACCTTTACTGGTTTGATATCCTGTTGTTCATTAAGGGCTAAGGCATAGGCATCGATCAGAATCTTGTTGGCGGTTCTCCCGTCCCTGGCATAATCGCTTATAGTCTCTTTGGCCTCTTCTTCAATATCAATCTTTAGCTTGCGGGCAGAATTATCAACGATTTGGTTAATATGTCTAGAAGTTAATGGTTCAAAGAATATTTCCATACATCTCGAACGGAAGGCTGGATTTATCTCTTCCCGGCTGCGGGTAGTTGCCCCTATTAAAACAAAATCAGCCGGTACACCATCTTCAAATATTTTTTTGATGTATTGGGGAATACGGTTATCGGTCGGGTCATAATAGGATGATTCAAAGAAAACCCGTTTGTCTTCCAGTACTTTTAACAATTTGTTTTGTAGATAAGGATCCATATCTCCGATTTCATCAATAAAAAGAATGCCGCCATGGGCATCGCTGACCAAGCCAAGCTTCGGTTCCGGTATTCCATCATCAGCTAGTTCTCTCTTAGCCCCCTGGTAAATCGGATCGTGTACCGATCCGAGCAATGGGTTGGTTGATTCTCTCGGATCCCAGCGAAGGGTAGTACCGTCAACCTCAATGAAGGGAGCCCCAGCAGAAAAAGGATTTTCCTTTTTTCCTTTGACTATATCCAAGGCCAACCGGGCACAAGTCGTTTTACCAACTCCGGAAGGTCCGTAAAGGATGATATGTTGTGGATATGGGGTGCTCAGTTTAGATATTAAGGACTTGATAGCTTTTTCCTGTCCTACAATCTCATTCAAGGTGGACGGGCGGAGAATCTCAAAGGCTGAAGAATTTAACTTGATCCTTTCCATTTTTTCGAGCTTCCCGAGCTTCTTTAAGGTTTGAGCGTTTTCTAGAGTACTATCCTGTTCCTTTATAACCTGTCTTCTGATCTCGGCTATATAATCTTTATATTTTTCGTCCATTTTCTCCTGGATCCGGGCTTCAAGCTTCTGCTCCACAACCTTTCGCGCATATTTTTCTGCCACTTTATCTTCTAAAACATCAAGAACAGCGGCTATATCCTGGATGGGCTCGATCTCCTGGCTGGGATCCTTTTGCATTATCTTTTGTATCAACATGACTCTATCTTCTAAGCGTTTCGATTTTATTAATTCTATGGCATTTAGTTTGCTGGCCCGCAATGCAACTCCCTTAGTCCCATAGATACTCACTAATTTCTTAAATAATAACTCTACCCTCAGGGATAAATTGCTTTTATGATTGACTTCCTCGTTTCCTTTCTTTTTAACCAGATACTGTTTCATTTTCTCCTCTCCTAATTTATTCTGCAGTGACTATTATATTTATTACTGCTTGAATTGACGGATACAATCGAATTTTAACTGCATATTCCCCTAAATGCTTAATCGGCTCGGCTAAATCAATTTTCTTTTTATCCAGGGATATGCCAAGTTGTTCGGAGATTATTGCCGATATTTCCCTGGAAGTAACCGAACCGAAGAGTTTGTTTCCTCCGCCAGTTTTAACCTTAATCGTTAAAGCTTTTCCATCCAATTGTTCTTTAAAGTATTGGGCCTCATTTTTTTCCCGTTCCTTCTGTTTCTGTACGCGCAGTTTCTTTTCCTGATTTTCTTTCAGCCGATTAGCAGTTGCTTCAGCGGCTAATCCCTTGGGAATTAGGTAATTTCGGGCATATCCATCAGATACATCCTTAATATCTCCCTCTTTACCAAGGTTCTTAATTTCCCGAAGCAATATTACTTTCACTGATTTCCATCCTCCTTCACTGTCCGGACTTTTCTATAGTCTATCAAAGAATCGAATAAACCGGCTAAGCTTAAAAAAATTACCACTGAAATCGGGAAAATCAGGGTTAGTATAACCATTGCTATGATCAACCAGGTTTTGAATGAGCTTCTTTTAATACTATAAACAACTACGGATAGCCCGTAATACATGGCTATGGGTACTAAAACTACTAACAGGTTAGAACCTATGGAATACAAGGTTGACATATTATTTTTATCCCCGATCCAAAATACCAACCCCAGGATAGCTACCCAAACCAACTGCCAGGGCATAATCTCTTCCGAAAAAGGTTTCTTTATTAGACGATCAATCCCGTATTTACGGCCAATGTATGCAGCTACGATAGAGGTGAAAAATACTGCCATTATTGCCTGAAGGTAGTAAAATGCCGGCAAATACCGAATTATTTGTTCCATTACTTGTGATAGGCTCCGCTCAATCTCAGCCCGGCTTATACCCTGGTTGGCATAAAACTCAAGCAACCCGGAATCATCATAGGTTTGGATGGTGTTATTAAGGTATCCTTCCAGCTGGGTCTGGACCGTCGAAAGCCCCTCCGGGCTTGTGTAAAGGGAAATAAGAAAGAACGATACGCTTAAAAGCCCGATAATTATTCCCCATTTTTGTATTTCATAGTACCCTTGCCGGTAATTGGCAGCAATACTCATAGCCAGATATGCTGCCCCAAAAAAGATAATACTAAAAAATACGGTACTGAATCCAGCTAGTAAATAATAGATTAAATTGTTTATTAAAAAAATTGCTATCAATTGCGCCTTTTCAATATAACAGGCAGAAACAACCAGCAGCACACCCCACAAAACTGCTAATAATATAAAAAGGGCTGGTATCACACACATTAATATGCAAATTATGGAGGTGGCTGCCAAACTCCAGATGAAAGGCACAGTATCACCCCAATTTACTCCCAAGGAACATCTATTACCTAAACCAATTTGATAAAACAAGCCCTCAAGGAGGGCTCTTCAGTGGCGCTTATTCTGATGTATATGGCAATAATGCCATCGTCCTGGCTCGCTTAATAGCTACGGTAAGTTGTCTCTGGTGATTAGCGCAATTACCGGTTATTCTTCTCGGCAGTATTTTGCCTCTTTCGGTTATATACCGCCGAAGTTTGGAAATTTCCTTATAATCTATAGACTCTATTTTGTCGGCACAGAAGTTGCATTGCCGCCGCTTTTTTCGCCTATCTTTCTTCAACCCTCGGTTCCTCCTTTGTCTTAGAATGGAATGTCATCATCGTCATCCCTGTCCACGATGTCGATATCATCCACGATTATTTCCCGACCTAAGTCGCTCCAATCTTCGCCGCTGGATTTACTGGTTTGCATTGACTGAAAGTGTGAACTTGTCCCGCCTCTGTCTAGAAATTGTACATCTTCCCCAATTACTTCCGTAATCCATTTCTTCTGTCCATCCTGGGCTTGATAAGAACGGACTTGCAATCTGCCATCAACGGCTACCATTCTCCCTTTTCCCAAATAGTTGGCGCAATGTTCCGCCAACTTCATCCAAGTAATCACCGGTATAAAATCGGCTTCATCCCTTTTATACCTGCGACTAACCGCCAGAGTAAAACTACATACCGCAGTACCGTTTGGAGTGTACCTTAATTCAGGATCCCGAGTTAACCTTCCAATCAATATCACGCGATTCAAACCAGTAACCTCCCCTCTAAACAAACCAGCCTGGAAATAACTACCTTACTCATCATTGCGGATGATTATATGGCGCAGAATTTTATCCGAAAGTTTTATTACGCGATCGAGCTCTTTAACTGTTTCCGGCAGCCCCTTGAAATACCACAAACAATAAATGCCTTCCATATAGTCATCAATACTATACGCAAGGCGTCTTTTTCCCCAATTATCAGCCTGATTAATCAATTCACCATTGAACTCTGAAATGGTGTTGAGCAGCCTGTCCTTGGTTTCGGCAATAATTTCTTCGGATAAATCTGGCTTTAGAACAAACATTACCTCATACGTGCGCATCGTTACACCTCCTCCCTACGGACAACCTAGTATAAAATAGGTATGGTTCCGGTTAAACCGGAACAGGGACTTCAGGTAATTATAGCAGTTTAACCGCCAAGGTGCAACCTATAATTTATCATAATAGCCCTCTGGTTAACAGGCTTTTAAGTTCGGATATCGGCTTTTCAATGATGTAAGTATCATTGAATAAAGCCTTGAGTACAGCTACCGGTTTGGAATTTTCCAAGGTTTTAAATCCTATAATGCAGAACTGCTCATCCGGAGGCATACTTTTAACCGTAACCAAATCTCCGGTACTGAAGTTGGTACCTGAAAAAGCTTTGATTTCCATATTATTCCCTCCCTGGGCATAATTTTTTAGTATAGTATATGCAGGAAATTATGGTTTGTTTAGAGCTATTCTGCTATTCCTCAACTTTTATCATTCGCTTTTCAAATTGGCTCCTGGGCAGCATAACCAACCGGCCACAACCCTGACATTTTATCTTAATGTCAGCCCCTATTCTGATGATTTGCCAGTTTAAGCTGCCACACGGATGTTTTTTTTTCATCCTGACGATATCGCCCAGATTAAAACTCTTGCGTTCCAAACTAAGCCCTCCCCATCCTTAGCTGTTAATTAATCTTAATCCGATCAAACCCTTTCCTCCTTACCCGTCCCATCATATAGCACAGGCAGCGGCTTTGCTGCATTGCACGCAATAAGGAGTCCGCTTTGGCTTCCGGGACCGCGATTAACAAGCCTCCTGCAGTTTCGGGGGAGAATATCATATCTTTAACTGGTTCAGCTACATCCCTTTCGTAGATTATTTTATCAACTAGATAATCCCGGTTGGCATATGCTCCTCCCGGTACTAATCCCATAGCAGCATATTCCCTCGATTCGGTAATAAAGTGCAGACGGTCGGTATAAATCTCTAGCTGCACGTCGCTGCCAAAAGCCATTTCATAGGCATGGCCAATTAGACCAAATCCAGTAATATCAGTGGCGGCACTAACTCCAATCTGTTTTATTACTTCACCCGCTACCTTGTTCAAAGCAGTCATCCAGGACACGGCATCGTTATATGCATCCGGGGAAGCCATTTGGGCTTTGATAGCAGTTGAAACTACTCCACTGCCCAATGGCTTGGTCAGGAATAATAGGTCTCCGGGCAATGCGGTATTATTCCTAATAATCCGATCCGGGTGAACCAGGCCGCTTACAGCAAGACCATATTTAGGTTCGTTGTCATCTACTGTATGCCCGCCCGCTATTAAAGCACCAGACTCTCTTACTTTGGATAAACCTCCTTCAAGGATAAGCTTTAGTATTTGCATATCCAGGCACTGGGGGAAACAGACAATGTTTAATGCCAGGAGTGGGGTCCCCCCCATGGCATAAATGTCATTAAGAGCATTGGTGGCGGCTATTTGTCCAAAAACATACGGATCATCCACCATAGGGGTAAAAAAATCCACCGTTTGAATAATAGCTGTTTCTTCATTAAGTTTATATATCCCGGCATCATCCCTGGTCTCTATGCCTACCAGCAATTTGCTGTCCCCGGGGTATTTCAAATCTCTTAATATGGTTTCTAGAACCCCTGGTCCTATTTTAGCCGCTCAACCTGCAGCTCTAACCAGGTTGGTTAACCTGACCTCTTCCAATTACTCTCCCCCTTTTTAAAATCGACCTTAGTTGAAACTATTCAAGTTTTAGGGTGTAAATGATTGCATAAAAGCTTTATATGCCTTATATGCCGCATAAATGTCTGCCTTGCTGGCAATTTCAAAAGGAGAATGCATTCCCAGTATAGCTACCCCACAATCTACTACTTCAGCGCCGTACCTTGCCACATACTGGGCAACCGTTCCCCCGCCTCCGATATCCACCTTGCCCAGCTCTCCGGTTTGCCATACTACACCATGGTCATCAAATAGTTTTCTTAACCTGCCAAGGTACTCAGGGTGAGCATCATTGGATTCGCTCTTACCCCGCGAGCCAGTAAACTTGGTCAATACAACTCCATTGCCCAAAAAACTGTTGTTTAATTTTTCGAATACTTCTGGGTAGTTCGGATCAATTGCCGCGTTCACATCGGCAGACAGGCAATGAGAATTGGCCAAAGAATGCCTTACAGAATAATAGTCACTGATCCCTTCCTTATGCAGCAATTCTACGACCATATTCTCCAGTAAAAGTGACTGTAGCCCTGTATTTCCTACACTGCCTATTTCCTCTTTATCCACAAAAAGACATACCGCCGTGCGGCTGGGATGGTTTACTTCTAAAATGGCCTGTAGTGATGCATAAGCACATACACGATCATCCTGGCCGTAGGCTCCTACCATGCTCCGGTCGAAACCTACCTCTCTTGCCTTGAAAGCTGGTACCAGTTGTAATTCGGCACTGGTAAAATCTTTTTCATCTATTCCATACCGGTCTTCCAGTATCTTGATTATATTCTGTTTTACTCCTTCATCATCATTATTCAAAGCCCGGTTACCGACAATTATATTTAGCCCTTCACCAGTTACGGCTTCTGACATCTTTTTATTCATTTGATCTTTGGCTAGATGAGGCAAGAGATCCGATATGGTCAAAACAAAATCGTCCTCCTGCTCACCAACGTTTACCTTGATCAAATTGCCGTCCTTTTTTACTATTACCCCGTGTAAGGCCAGCGGCATCGAGAGCCACTGGTATTTCTTAATTCCACCGTAATAGTGGGTTTTAAATAATGCCAGCCCGTCAGCTTCGTACAATGGATTGGCTTTCAGATCCAGGCGGGGGGAATCAAGATGGGAAACCACCAGATTCATCCCGTTCTTAACCGGCTGGTCCCCGGCTACTATTAAGGCAGCTACCTTGTTTTTGTAGCTGAAATAAAGCTTACATCCGGGTTCAAGTTTTTCCGCCTGATTCATATGTATAAACCCGTGTTTTACCGCAGCTTCAATAATATATTCTACCCCTTCCCGCTCTGTTTTCGCCTGGTTGAGAAAATGCATGTACCCCTTACTAAAATTAATGGCCTCTCCTGCCATATCCTCGGTTATTTCCGTCCATGCCCTCACGTTTCCCTTGCCTTTCTTGTTTTCCATGACAGCTCAAATCCTCCTTTTGTAATTTTTCCTATATTTCCATTAAACAATCCCACTTATACGTTAAGTATTATGAAGTTTTTAACCGTGTCAAAGGCCAAAATCAATTGCGGTGCCAGGAATGATTTATTAATCAGGTTATAAACATATATAGCACTATCCAATCCCATCTCTCTCCCGGTTTGAATAACCGGGAGGGTGATCCCCAGGATTACTGCAGTTATTAATAGGTTCTTAGCTGCAACCAGCCCCGCCCCTAAAACCCTATTTACCCACTCCAGGGCTCCCCTGGCCAGGACGTGATGAGCCAGGCTAAAAAGCAACTTAATAAGGATATTGCCGACCAGCAGTATAAATACAAAACTGATGACCAGGGTTAATAAATAGGCCAGATATTCTCCTGGGTTAGTATAACCTGCTGCTGCCCCAAAGGACTCCATAATCTTGGAGTTCACTTTAACCGCTGCTGCCGGAATTTTTGCCTCAATGAGCCTGGCCAGGTTAGTCGTAATTCCAAAAGCCTGTTCCAGCCAATTTGCGCATTCATCGTAATACACGACCCCTAAGAATAGGGCGAGGACTATTCCAATAATACCTCCCAGGGCATCTATGAAGCCTTTTTGCAACCCGCCTATAATGCTAAACAATATAATGAGTCCTATTATTAGGTCTAACTGATTGAAATGCACCTTAAATCACCAAAAGAAGCAATTATATTATCATTAAATTATACCACAGACAGTCAGGAGGAAGATCTTCCTGCCGGCACACCTACGGGCAGTAATGATGACGCCAGCAGCCAGGCTTTTCTGGCAAAAAAGATAAGCGCAAGTGGGTAGAATCCTCCATTTACTATTTAGATTTGTCGAGGTTATCCCTGGAATAAACCTCCAAATTCCCTGCCGCTTTAATTGTTCTATAGACTTAGGTATATCAAAGTGATATCATCAAGATAACATAAGAAAGGTGGGAGCACTATGCAGGAAAAAAACGCATGGAAAATCAATGGCTTTCTTGCTTTAGCCCTAGGTTTTATTCTTTTGATTGGGGCAGTTTATTCATTTCTTCAGCTGACCCCTGCCATGTTTGTCTTGGGAGTCGTTCTTATTCTGATTATCATAGTCATTGCCTGTAGTCTAACCATTGCCCAACCTAATCAGGCACGGGTGGTTACTTTTTTTGGCAGGTATATGGGCAGTATTCGGGAAAGCGGTTTCTGGATGACAGTTCCTTTTTCAGCACGCCCAACTGTCTCTTTACGTGTAAGCAACTTCAACAGCAAAACCTTAAAAGTTAATGATGTATCTGGTAATCCGGTTGAAATTGCTGCAGTAGTTGTCTTTAAAGTAATTGATTCTGCCAAGGCTATCTTTGATGTTGATAATTATGAGGAATTTGTAGAGATTCAAAGCGAAACCGCCCTGCGTCATGTAGCTACCAAATACCCTTATGATGATTTTGACCAAGGCGGTTATTCTCTACGCGGAAATACTGAGGAAGTTGCCAATGAACTGTCAAGTGAATTACAGTACCGACTGTCCGTGGCTGGTGTTAAGGTATTAGAAGCACGCTTGACTCATCTGGCATATGCCACCGAAATTGCCAGTGCTATGCTGCAAAGACAACAGGCAGCTGCTATTATAGCAGCTCGGCAGAAAATAGTCGAAGGCGCTGTAGGTATGGCTCAAATGGCAATAGCCCATTTAGAAGAAGCCTCATTGCCTTTGGACGAAGAACGTAAAATGGCTATGATCAATAACCTATTAGTCGCTATCATATCCGATAGGGGCGCTCAGCCTATACTTAATACCGGAAGTCTCTATTGAGGCGAATATCTATGACGAAGAAAAAAAAGTTTTTACTGCGGATTGATTATTCACTTTACGATGCCCTTGAACGTTGGGCAGCAGATGAATATCGCAGTGTAAATGCCCATATTGAATTTATCCTGCGCGAGAGCTTAAAAAATTCAGGGCGTTTGCCACGCAGCGACAAGCAAAAACTTCCGGGGGAAAATAAATAGTTTTCCCCAAAATATCTTGACATAGACCCTGACATCTAGTTTATTTGACATTTAATTAAATCGATTATATACTCATAAACGCAGAATAATTTTTAAGGAAGCGGATCGGTCCTGGTGGATCGCCTGGACTTCAAATCCAGTCTGCGCCGTGGCGATCCCACGGCGGGTGAGTTCGATTCTCACACGCTTCCGCCAAACATTGCGGGTTTTAAGCAGTTTACGGACTGCTTTTTTGTATGCAAACACATGTTTGTTTCGGAGTAATTTTTCAACTACTTTTGCAGGACAGGGAGATTTACATTTAAAAAATCCTCTCAAAAGTATAAGTTGCATTTGTCTCTGGAAAGATGGGAAAGATAATTATCATGAAGGAGGCAAAAGAATGACAGATAAAAATGAAACCATAGAATCTCTCAATCAACTTCTACAAGGAGAGTACATGGCAGTAGAGAGTTTTAATATGTTTATTTCCAAGGTAAAAGATGAGAATATAAAAAAAGCTTTTCAGGAGATCCAAAAGCAGCATAGGCAAAATATCGATACCTTAGCCAGTTATATCCAGGATATAGGTGGACATCCGCAAGAGAACCTTGGCATGAAAGGCAAAATGGCTGATATGAAGCTCAGCTTAGATTTGGGCAAAAAGATTGATGCTGCTGAAATTATAAAAAAAGCAGTGGAAGGTGAGACCCGAGGTGTAAATATGGCAGAAAAGGTCCTGAGAGGAACCCTTGATAGTAAATCTAGGGATTTAGCAGGTGAGATACTTCACAAGGATAGGAGCTCGATAGATAAGCTTAATAGATTATTATGAACGATAGTTCCCTTGTAGTTTTTTTCAGTGTAACCCTTCTTTTGGCCAAGAAGGTATTAATACCGGGCTCTTTGGTTTAATCTAAAAACCTGGTTGCGGTTTTAAAATCCGGCCTCCTTCTCATGCCTTATTCTCCTGTTCTGTTTTAGCGGGAATATTAAAGTTTGAAGGTAAAAGAAACCTAGGCAACATAAAGCTGGCATTATCCGGCCAAATTTTGTGCCGTTTCAATTAAGTTTATAAGTTACCCATATGTAAAAATAATGTTATGTATTGCCTGGATATTAGGAAATCCTATGCCCATATATTATAGGCGCCCAAAATTATAATCAGTAACAGCATAATTAAATTTATCCGGTTTAATAACATTTTAGTTAATCTCACTTTCTAAATACTGAATCTTTCTTGATACTTACTCTAGTATCCAAAACTAACCCTGACTCTTGCCTCTTAGGATAACCATTTACTTACATAGCCCTAAAAATATATGCGGCGATTAAATATATAACCTGGGGGTTAAGGTGATATTTCCTAAACATGATAAATTTAGGCAGTGGCTTATTATAATTTACGTTTTTAGTTGCCATACCTTACAGGTAATTTAACTTTGTACTAATAAAGCACTTTGTCGAGGCCCAAAGTGCTTTGATAACCACAATTTATTTATTTTTTGACTTATTAAATTATTTCCCGGGAAATAATTACACTATATGACAAAAGAAAAAAGCTTATTATTACAGAAATATCGGTTCTTCGCTGATTTCTTTAATTGCTACCGACTCAATCTCATATCCATGCTGTTTGAGTTCCTCAACTAAAGCAGTGCACTCCAGGGATGCAAGCCTTAGAATAATCTTATACTTACCCTTCTTCGGGTCATAATAGGCTACTATATTTAATATGTTTATTCCCTTCGCCGAGATTAACCCCGCAATTTGATGCAGGCCTCCCGGCCGATCTTCCGTATAAAAATCTATCCGGCTATGGGGCTGGTATACCCCCAGGATGTGTATAAGTGCATCAAAAATATCGGTTTCAGTTATGATCCCCACCAGATTGCCGAAGTCATCTACTACAGGTAATCCACTAACCGTATTCTCCCGCATTATTCTGGCTGCGGTTTCAATGTAGTCCTCTGGGCCTATGGTTAACAGTTTGCGCCTTTTAGGCAAAACATCCTTTATTTTAGTCTTGGCTAACAGATAATTTAGTTCGTAAACACTCAAGGTAGTCGCCAGTGAGGGAGTGACCTGGTTTAAATCGCTAAGAGTAATTATATTCACAACCTTGCCCTTATCCATTACCGGTAATCGGCGAATGTTGTTCTCCTTCATTAAACTAAACGCGGTAGTAATATTTGCCTCATAGTCTACGGTTTTGACATTGCTGGTCATCCGATCTTTTACCTTCATTGACGCATTGCCTCCTTACGAACTTACCCTCCCAGGTAAGCCTGTTTTACTTTTTCGCTATTGATCAGTTCCCTTGCCGGTCCTTGCAGCGCTATTTCCCCTGTTTCAAGTACATAAGCCTTATCGGCAATTGATAAGGCGATATTCGCGTTCTGCTCTACCAATAGAATAGTCGTTCCCTTTTTATTAATGTCCTTAATAATTTCAAATATCTCTTTTACCAGGAGTGGCGCCAATCCCATCGAAGGCTCGTCCATTAGAAGTAATTCGGGCCTGGCCATAAGGGCTCGGCCAATAGCCAACATCTGCTGCTCTCCACCGCTTAGAGTACCGGCCAGTTGCTTTCTTCTCTCTTTTAACCGGGGAAATCGAAAGAATACATTTTCCATGTCTTCGGCTATACCCTTTTTATCTTTCCGCAGGTATGCTCCCAATTCCAGATTTTCCAGTACCGTTAAAGATGAAAAGACTCTTCTCCCTTCGGGGACCTGGGATATACCCTTTTCAACCACCTTTTCCGGCGGAAGTTTGGATATTTCTTCTCCTTTAAAAATTACTTCTCCTCTCTTAGGCCGAAGAAGTCCGGAAATGGTTTTTAATGTGGTAGTCTTTCCCGCACCGTTAGCCCCAATGAGGGTTACTATACTTCCCTGCTCTATCTCGAGGGAAAGCTGCTTGAGCGCATGAATAGCTCCATAATAAACATCTATATTTTTTACCTTCAGCAACTATTTAACCTCCTCTCCGAGATAGGCTTCAATAACCCTTTTATCCGCTCGAATCTCTTCCGGTTTCCCTTCTGCTATTACCTGCCCGTAATCCAAAACATAAATCCTTTCACATACTCCCATAACTAGGGACATATCGTGCTCTATTAGCAATATGGTTAGATTGAACTGCTGCCTAATCCACCTTATTAACTTCATAAGGTCTTGTGTTTCATTAGGATTCATCCCCGCAGCCGGTTCATCTAAAATCAGCAATACCGGGTTACCTGCCAGGGCCCTAGCAATCTCCAGCCTTCTTTGCTCTCCATAGGGCAAATTGCAGGCAATCTCGTCTTTTTTATGGTCTAACTTAAATATCTTCAAGCACTCTGTTGCCTGAGCTTCAATGCTCTTTTCCCCTTTATAATAGGCGCTTCCTCTGAATACCGCCGCCCCCAGGCTATAGGGGACACTTTTATGCAGGGCAATCCTAACATTGTCCAGAACCGTCATGTCATTAAACAATCGTATGTTTTGAAAGGTTCGGGAAATACCTTTCTGGCATATAACATAGGGTGGTAACCCGCTTATTTTCTGACCCTGAAAAAAAATCTCTCCCCCATCCGGCTTGTATACTCCGGTAAGCAGGTTGAATATTGTGGTTTTCCCTGCTCCATTTGGACCGATTAGACCTACCAGTTCGTTTGACTCAACATGCAGGTTAAGATTTAATACCGCAGTTAATCCCCCGAAATTTTTATTTAAATTGCTAATTTGAAGAATTGACATTTTTTCCACCCCGGATTCTAAGATTTTTCCAGCCAAATTCTCTATTGCCCATCAAACCCTGGGGCCGATAAATCATTACTAGAATCAATATCAAGGCATAAAGAATCATCCGTACAGCCGGAAAGGACTGCAGGGCAGCGGTTAAAATTGTAATTGATACAGCCGCAATCACAGCCCCGGTCGTGCTCCCCAATCCACCCAAAACCACCATAACCAGTATGTCAAAAGATTTAAGAAAACTAAAGGTCTCGGGTTTTATAATGTAAAAATAATGGGCATATAACGCTCCTGCCAGCCCGGCAAAAGCAGCCCCTATTGCAAATACCAGTACTTTATAAAAGGTAGTATTAATCCCCATCAGCTCAGAGGCGATTTCATCCTCCCGTATGGATATTATCGCTCGCCCGTAAGTGGAATTAATTATATTCTGTATAACGACTATGGTTAATACGGTTGCGCCAAATAACCATGCCCAACTGGTGATCCGGGATATACCTACAATTCCGGCCGGGCCTCCCAGGTATTCCAGGTTTTGCAGGACTACTCTAATAATTTCTCCGAACCCCAGGGTGGCTATGGCTAAATAATCTCCCCGCAGCCTGAGAGTAGGTACCCCAATAATAAAGCCAGCCATGGCGGCTGCCAAACAGGCAAAAGCAATCCCAACGATAAAAGGCATTCCCAACTTATTAGTAAAAATTACTGATACATAGGCCCCCACTGCCATGAACCCAGCGTGGCCAAGGGAAAGCTGCCCGGTGAATCCGTTAATTAGATTTAGGCTAACCGCCAGGATAATGTTTATACACATGGAGGTTAGGTTAATCTGATAGTACTGATTAAGCATACCGACCGTAATCAAATACTGAACCACGGTAAAGATTACAATTAATACTGCCACTTGATATACAAACCGGAGTCCTCTTTCGGATAATAACTGCATTTAACTATCACCTACACTTTTTCCCCTGAATCTTCGCCGAATATACCCGTGGGTTTTATAATCAAAATAATAATCAGTACTCCAAAAACCACTGCATCCCGGTAAAGGCTGCTTCCATAGCCGCTAATCATTGTTTCCAGGATCCCTATCAGAAAACCACCTACCATTGCTCCCGGTACAATACCAATTCCGCCCAGGACTGCAGCAACAAACGCCTTTAGTCCAGGTACAATTCCCATTAAGGGGTTTATGGTATTGTAGAAAATTCCTACCATGACCCCTGCAGCGGCTGCCAGTGATGAGCCAATAGCAAAAGTCACCGATATTATCTGATTGACATTTATACCCATAAGCATGGCCGCTTCCTTGTCCAAGGACACCGCCTGCATAGCTTTGCCCGTCTTGGTTTTTTTAATAATAAACTGCAACAATACCATCAACAAAACCGCTGATATGAATATAAATATATCCTTGTTGGACAAAACCAACCCAAAAATATTGTAATCATGTACTGGAAAAGCATCATGCGGAAATATTCTTTGTTGGGGACTTAAAAGAAAAATCGTCGTATACTCAAGAAACAAGGAAACCCCAATAGCGGTAATCAGAGCCGCAATCCGGGTGGAGTTGCGCAATGGCTTGTAGGCAATTTTTTCTATCAGCACTCCGATAATCGCACACGCCACCATAGCAAACACCATAGCCATAACAATGTTGGTACCCAAAATCGAAATCGAGAAGAACCCAACATAAGCTCCTACCATCATTATATCGCCATGCGCAAAATTGATCAGCTTAATAATTCCATACACCATGGTATAGCCAAGGGCTATTAAGGCATATATAGCCCCAAGTGACAGCCCATTCACTATTTGCTGTATAAAATCAAGCAATGTTGCCACTTCCTTCATTATCAAGGCCAGGAGAGAGAGATCTCCTGGCCTTGATTTTAGTTTTATTACGGTTGAATGCGGGTTCTCATTACCTGTTTGCCATCTTTAAACTCAATTATGACTCCTGCCTTAACCGGGTTATGCTGGTCATCTATAGTCATTTTTCCTGTAACTCCTTCGAAGTCTTTGATCTCAGATAGAGCATCCTTTACTTTCACCGGATCGGCTTCTCCGGCATTCTTGATAGCCTCTACCAGGATTTGTACAGAATCATAGCCTAAAGCACCGAATGCATCGGGATCTTTGCCATATTTTTCATTATAGGCTTCCACAAAGCTGACCACTTTGGGATCAGTATCTTCTGATGAATAATGATTGGTGAAGTAAGTATTGTTCAATTTTTCAGCACCAGCTACCTCAACCATATCCGGCGAATCCCAGCCGTCTCCCCCGCCTATGGCGGTTGCAATACCGAGTTCACGCGCCTGCTTGATTAATGGAGCAACTTCCTGATAATATCCCGGGACATATATAAAATCAGGATTTTTACCTCTTATCTTAGTTAAGGTAGGCCTGAAATCTCGGTCATTTTTTACAAACCCTTCTTCGGCTACAATGGTTCCGCCTTTTTCCTCAAAGGTTTTCTTGAAATAATCAGCCAGTCCTTTGGCATAATCGCTGGATGTATCCTTATAGATAGCAGCCGTTTTAGCTCCCAGTTCATCTGCGGCAAACTGGGCCATCAAGGTTCCCTGGAATGGGTCGATAAAACAGACCCTGAAAATATAGTCCAGTGTTTCGCCAGTTTTTTCATCTACTGTAACATTAACTGCAGTGGCTGCCGGAGCAATAAGGGGTATCTGATTATCCATCATGATAGGTGTGCTGCCGGCAACGTTACCACTGACCAAGGGGCCTATTTGAGCAACAATCTTCTCCCCGACCAGGGCTGAACTGGTATTCATAGCTTCATCTGCCTTGGATTGGCAATCCTTCACAATTGGTTTAAGCTCTTTGCCTAATACCCCACCAACCGCATTTATCTGCTCAATAGCCAAAAGAGCTCCATCTCTGGCGTTAGTTCCGTAACTGGCAACATCACCAGACAGCTCAACATTTATTCCTACCGGAATAAACTCTGGAGCAGCCCCATTATCAGCCCCATCATCGCCGCCGGTATCCGAGCCACCGCAACCGATAACTACAGACACCATAAACAACATCAGCACCATAATTAATAGACTTTTTTTCCTCTTCATTTATTACCCTCCCTATATTTTTTTCACGGCCTTGTCGTGAAAATTTAATTGCTTACATTGCCTATAATTCCCATTTGCCACATCTGTCTCCCCATCGGGCTACCAGTTCCTCATTTTCAAAAAACTGGACAATTTCGCAGGCGTTGGAACACCCTTGACACTCGAAACTGGTGGTTTTAAAAGCAATCTCTTGAATATTAAACCCTTTAAAACGGGTTTTTCCTGTTCGGCTCGTAGTAGACTGGGCCAATAACGCAGCCCCAATTGCTCCCATAATACCATATTGGGAAGGAACTATAACTTCCTGTTTAAGGTAATTATTAAAAGCTTGCACCAGCCCTTTATTGGCAGCTACTCCGCCCTGAAACATTATGGGCGGTAAAATCTCTTTTCCCTTGCCTACATTATTCATGTAATTCCTGACCAGGGCTTCGCAAAGGCCAGCAACTATATCTTCCATGTTGTAGCCAAGCTGTTGTTTATGTATCATATCTGATTCAGCAAAAACCGCACATCTCCCTGCTATCCTCACTGGATTCTTAGATTTCAAGGCAATCTCCCCGAAATCCTCTATAGGAATACAAAGCCTGGTTGACTGTTGGTCCAGGAATGACCCGGTACCGGCAGCACATACGGTATTCATGGCGAAGTCTATAACTACTCCATGCCTTAAGATTATTATTTTGGAGTCTTGACCGCCGATTTCTATAATGGTTTGAACCCCTTTTACGATATTGGATGAAGCCACCGCATGGGCGGTTATTTCGTTTTTTACTACATCAGCCCCGGTAATCAAGCTGATGAGATATCTGGCGCTTCCTGTGACCCCGCAACCATTTATAGATATCTCATTGCCTGCTTCTTTCCCTAATTGATATAATCCCTCCTGGACCACTTCAATAGGTTTGCCATTAGTTCTTAAATATTTGCTTATTAAAACTTCGCCCTTTTCATCAGTTATTGCCAGGTTGGTACTGACCGATCCTACATCAACCCCTAAGTATCCCTTTATCATATTGACAACCTCTCACCTTTTTTTAAAGCTCTGCGTTTTTCCAGTAAGTCGACAAAAGCCTCCAGCCGGGTCTGAATCCCGGCTTTGCCAGTCTGTTCATCAATAAACAGGGTAAGCACCGGAATATTGTAATCCCTGCTAACCGCGGGAATTATACTTTTTGCCACGATTTCAGGTATACAGGCAAAGGGTGCCAGCTGCACTACCCCGTCAAAGCCGTTACGGGCATAAAGAATTATTTCACTTATACTGTTCACACCATGCCCGCCAATAGGGGCTTCGTTTAAATATGGCCTTGCTATTTTAAACAGATCCCCTTCCAGATTTATAACTGTACTTTTGCGAGTGTACCCGCTTAAATAAATCGATCTGTCAGTTTGAACGCCCATCTCCCCAAGCATTATTTCCAGGTAATGATTTGCTGCCGGTTCCAAAACTACATATATTTCTCCGATAATGCCTATTTTCAGCGGATCACGGTTAGGGTCCTGTTCTACTTTTTTAAGGATTTTTAACCCTTCCTCTAAGGCCTGCTGTATTTCCTGTTCATTATTAGCCTGGTCTACTAAATCAAGGGCTGCTCGTAAAGCTCGAGTTGTGTCTCCCCGGCGTATCTCAAAAGGACGTATCTCATGGGAATACATTTCAATATCATCTATGGCTTGTACTTTTTTCCAGGTTGCCTTCAGGGTTTTCAGAAGGTCCCTCATGGAACAGCCACCGGCAATTCTCATCCTATTCATCTTCTTCCAAAAGTCTGATGGAGCAGATATAGGAGGTTCTATCCCAACAAACTCCATCTTTTTCCCCAGTTCTTCCAGTAAATATTTGTGCATAATCCAATAATAGCCGGCTCTGCAAGGCCCAGCTCCACCAGAAGTGAGGATGCACTCTGCCCCCTTTTCATGTACTTCTAAATAAGTACCCAGCAGGATTTTAAATGGAATACAGGCAAATTCCGGTGCATATCTCACCCCGAGGTCCAGGGTTCTTTTGCTGGGTTCGGGAGGAACTATGCATTCATGCCCTATATTTTCCACCAGCCATTTTAATGCTATATAAGAATACCCCATGCGGGGGAAACTAACCTTCATTAGCCGCTCCTCCGATAGCGTAACATATCCAGAAAAGCCTCAACTCGGGTTCTAACTCCAGCTTCGCCGGTATGCTCGTCTACTGTTATTGCCAAAAAAGGCAGGTTGCTCCTTCTCTTGGTTTCTATTTCAATCAATCGGTCTACCATGGAATCGGGCCCACAGGCAAAGGCAGTCACATGGATAATCCCGTCGATTGCAGGGTTATTTAGATAATGCAGGGCACCAAAAACTGCCCGGTTGGAAAAATACCAGAAAAGGTCCTTAGGTAAGGTCCGCGATTGCCGGTTCATCTCTTCATCCATTAACATATCCTGGGTTACAACTCTGACCTTCTCCTTCTCCAATATTTTCAACAATCCCGCATTTATATATGGATCATACAGAATATATGGATAGCCAATAACCGCTACACAAAACTCAGCCGGCTTTGCCTGGGGAAGCTCTTTAATTTTCCCCATCAGATAATCGATGGCAACCGGGGGGAGTACGCCTGAAGCTAAGATCCTAAGAAATTTTTGTTGAATTCCTTGGGCTTTTTTAAAAGCTATCTTGATTTCTGTGGCCGTATGGCCCAGAATACCCCCAATATTCAAAAATACATTTAATAATTCGTTTTTTCCCAACTTTAAATCAATACGGGTATCGATAATTTTAGGCAATCCTTGGATACCATATCGTACCATGTCAGGCAGTCCAAGGAACTTTGGACAAAAAGTCTCAGTACCAAAGTCGCCAAATTTCCTAACACTGACAAATCTAGGGCAAAAGATGTAATCTACTTTATCTGCCAGATAAGCAACGTGTCCATGATAAACCTTAATGGGTATGCAGGCATCGTTAACTGCATCTCTTATCCCTTCGTCCAAAATCGATTTGCTAGTGGGGGGAGATAAGATTACATTATGTCCCAGGGTTTCAAAAAAAGACTTCCAAAAAGGAAAATACAAAAAATAGGTTAAGGTGCGTGGAACCCCAACTCTAGCCAATTACAAAACTCCCTTGCTTACTGCCCCCGATCATTTGCAGTTTTTAGATTTTGACTCTTATATCTCCTACCCTACGGGTAAAGCGAACTCTATCATAATATTCTATCAAAGGTAATGCATACTTGCGAGTAGTATTAAATATATCCCTTGCCTGTCCTATCCCTAGTTCCTTTTCCTGGGCAAAGTAATCTTCCAATAACCGCTTTCCTTCTTCAATAGCCCGGGAGGAAAAGTAAATGTCCTGGTTTATTTTTATTATATATCCACTTTCAATCAAATAATCTAGTATTTCTTCTAAATTTACCTCCTGGTCTTGTACCAGGTTTTTTAGGTCTGGTATCGATGGGGGAGAAAACAGCTGCTTTTCCATGGCATTCATAATAGTGTCTATGGCTTTTTGTTCTTTTTCCCCCGGGTTAGGCTTATGGTTTACCAGCATCAGTTCGTTTTTGTATACTTTAATCCATTCTTTTTCTTCCAGTTTTTTTAATATTGCACTAAATAATTTAGGGTTAATGCCTTTAAAGTACCTGCTCCTCATATCTTCTTTGGGATAACCATTCCTAAGCGGGTATTTTTGGTGGTATTCTTTCAAGGTTTTCTGGATCTTTTCATTAAACAATTCCAGCCCATAGGCGCTGATGTATTCCCCGGGTTTAAGGAATACGATTCTCTGATCCTGAACCAGTTGTTCCACCTGCTCGGTCACTTGTTCTTGGGCATTGCCTGTTCGTTTAGTTAATTCCTCGATGGATATTACTTCCTGAGGACGAGCCTGCATTTCCTGTAAAATTATATCATACAGGGTTCCTTCTTCTTTCATGGCCAGCTGGTCAAGCACTTCTTCTTTAAAGCGCTTTTGTTTTGGCGCGTTGGAATTTATAATGTTTCCTCCGCCAATAGTCGATACCGGGGAATAATACCTGATAATAAACCGGTCCCCTTTATAGCATACCACCGGGGTTTCCAAAACAATCTGAACGTAGGCTTCCTCACCCGGACTTAATTCATCCCTGTCCAGCAATACCACCCGGCCCATTGCTTCATCGGTTCCCAGGTGGAACCTGATGCGGGTCCAATTTTTAATTGTACGCCCCGCTGTATGAATAATCTTCAACTTAGCATCCACTCGATAGCTGGGGCTTAAGAATCCTGGGGAACACAGCAGACTGCCTCTCTTGATTTCAGCTACCTCTACTCCCTGAAGATTAACCGCCACTCTCTGCCCGGCATAAGCGGTAGCCACTCTGGTACCGTGCACTTGCAGGGTTCTTGTTTTTACTATTTTTTGTTCGGGCATCAACTCCAGGTTATCCCCAACATTAATGGATCCTGACCATAAGGTTCCTGTAACCACCGTTCCAAAACCGGGCACAGTAAAAACCCGATCTATTGGCAGTCTAGCCTGTCCAAAAACCGGCTTTTCCACTATCTGCTCGGCAATCTTTTCTATTGCCGCCAGCAGTTCTTCTATCCCTTCATTGGTTACCGATGAAACCACTACTACCGGAGCATCTTTTAGTATCGTCTTCTCGATATACTCTCTAATTTCCTCTTCAACCAGCAACAGCCATTCCTCGTCAACCAGATCCTTTTTAGTAATTACCACTATTCCTCTTTCGATCCCCAGCAATTCAATTATATCCATGTGCTCACGGGTTTGGGGCATAACTCCTTCATCAGCGGCAACAGTAAATATTACCATGTCTATCCCGAATGCCCCGGCCAGCATATGCCTGATAAATCTTTCATGGCCTGGCACGTCTACTATCGCAGCTCTTAATCCCTTGGGGAGAGTAAAAGGAGCAAAGCCCAATTCAATGGAAATACCTCTTTGCTTCTCCTCTTTCAGCCTGTCCGTATCCACTCCGGTTAACGCCTTGACCAGGGTAGTTTTACCATGATCAATATGTCCTGCGGTTCCTATGATAAATCTTTTCATTATTTCCCCTTCTTAAGCTTCACTGGTTCTTACCATTGGCAATTATTATTATACAATGGCAGCTTAAATTAATTAATATCATTTGCACTCCTAAAAGCTCGTTCCAGTAAGGCAACTATCTGAATATAATCATCCCCCATTAGGGTACGAACACTGATCAGCATCTTATCCTCCTGTTTTCTGGTGAGCAAAGCCGGCCTCATGGTTCTTAATCTGGTGGTTATTTCCTCCAGCTGGATCCCCTTAAAGCCGATCATAAGCCCGTATCCTGGCAGCTCATAGGTTGGATAGGCTCCCCCGCCAACCATATCCTTGACCGGGGTGATTTCCAGGTAAGAGATTTTGTCACGAACCATACTATTGGCATTAATAAGCTTCTTGAGTGCATTAGCTTCTTTTTTCAGCTCTTCACCGGTTTGGGTTAGCATTTTGACGATGGGTATTTTCCTGTGGTATTCCCGGGTCAAATATTCAATTAAAGTGCCTTCCAATCCTGCTATAGTTAGCTTGTCTACTCTTAAGGCTCGGGTAAGCTGGTTCTCCTTCATTGCCTCTATGTATTTCTTCTTCCCGACAATTATCCCCGCCTGGGGTCCCCCGAGCAGCTTATCTCCACTAAAGGTCACTACATCAACCCCACAGTCAAGGCTCTTTTGAACAGTAGGTTCTTCCCTTAAGCCCCATTCCTCCAAAGGGCATAGGATTCCGCTTCCCAGGTCCTGCATAACTGGTATTCTATGAGCCTCTCCCAACTTAACCAGGTCTTCCAGTTTTGTTTCCTGACTGAAGCCGATAATTTTGTAATTGGAAGTATGGGCAGAAAATATAAGCGCGGTTTCACTGGTTATAGCCCTTGCGTAATCAGATACATAGGTTCTATTGGTTGTTCCTACTTCCACCAGGTTGGCTCCGCTTATTTTCATCACCTCGGGTATTCGAAAAGCGCCCCCTATTTCTATTAGCTGACCCCGGGATACAATCACTTGCCGGTCCTTGGCCAAGGTGTTTAGAGCCAGAAGAACGGCAGCAGCATTGTTATTCACCACTAGAGCAGCTTCCGCCCCAGTTAGTCGGGTCAGGATCTGCTCAACATGGGAATACCTGGAGCCTCTTTTCCCCTCTTCCAGATTTATTTCGAGATTTATGTAGCTGCCTGCTGTGTCATTTATATATTTGATTGCCCGGCTGCCAAGGGGGGCACGGCCCAGGTTAGTGTGCAGCACCACTCCGGTTCCATTGATTACCTTTTGCAGGGTTCCCCGGATGATTTCATCCACTTCCTGCTTTATGCTGAAGATGATCATTTCCATTATTTCATCACTGTTCAATTCCCTGGGTTCTTTTTTTAACCGTTCCCTTACTTGCCCGGTAATGCTTCTTGCCATATCCACTATAAATCCCCTGTTATATGAATAGATATAATCTTTTACCTGTTGGTGGTTCAGTATTTCATCAATGGCCGGAATTTTTTTAAGGTTTATCATGGTATCTCTCCTTATGAATTACTATCATCTTCTATGGCAAATCTCAACTACATAATAGTACAGCGAAATCCCGAATTCTTGGGCAGCCCTGATTATTAGGCTTCCTAATATTACTAATCCTAGTATACCGAAAACCGGATACACATTACTCACTAAATCTGAAAAATTTTGCATAGAGATGGGCAGAGATAATGTAAGGCAAAGGATTAAACAGGGTCCATAACTCAACTTGGTAAAGACGGCAAAGCGTTTGGCAAAACCATAAGCATTGGCTAATGCGGTAGTAAATATCCCCACCCATAGAACCACAGTGTACAGATATTTGATTTTTAGTGAAATATTTCCGGTAACATAGAGCATTGGAACCTCGTACCTCAACACAGTTGGCAGGTATTTTCCTAAAGCGAGGTAAGTAATAATAACCAGCACCCCCAGCACTGCTCCGCCCCAAACAGCTCCTATGATACCAGTTGTCCTGTCAACCACCGATTGGTATTCAACCAGAACCACCATGGCCAAAGCGAAATTATAGGCTACATAGAGAATGCTGGCAATGGCCCAGTATTCCCGTCTTGTAGGGACTATGCTGGAATCATAAGTCGCCAGCCCAACCCCGCTGGCGAAAAAGGCAGCATAGCCGGTTATTAAGAGTAATAGAATAAGTTTTACCGGCACGAGTAAGTTATAGGACAGGATCAACCCCTTTTTCCCAGTTATAAGGAATACTATCACCAAAACATAAGCCAAGAAAATCCCCAGGGTTTTGGGCAGGAACAAGTGCTCGCTAAAAACGGCTCCGCTTGCCGACAGCATCAGGCTGATCCCCAAAAACAGAAATACTGCCAGCAAAAAATCTACTACTTTACCTGTTCCAGGCCCCAGCAGGTAAGCCAAAATCTCCTGGTAGTTGGAACTGCTTTTCCTATGGGCAATAAATAAAAGCAATCCGCCGCAGAGGCTGAATAACACGGCGGATAAAACTGCTCCATAAAAACCGTTCTTACCGAAGGCTACAAAAAACTGCATTATTTCCTGGCCGGAGGCAAACCCAGCCCCGATTACCGCTCCCAGGTATCCCATTACCAACAAGAGTTTTGCTTTGATCCCCATCCGAATAATCTCCCCACCGTTTGAATATATTTCATAAATACTCAGGCTGCCCTTTACTTAGAAATCTAAAGTATAACTTTTTACTACTGGGGAAACAATAGGACTAATCTACCCGTCAGGAGGTCTTTCATTTGAATGTGTTCGCAAGTCCGGTCAAAAATTTGGAATACTCGGTTCATTATAATGACCCCGCTGGTTTTAGAAAGGTCGAAAAAGCTATATACTCATACCTGGTAAAATATAATGCTGATGTATCCAGGTTGATAATATACCTGTGTATCGGTACTGATAGGGCAACTGGAGATTGCCTGGGACCGCTGGTCGGCACGAGATTAAAAAACCTCCTCCCTCAGGCTATGGTTTTCGGCACCCTTGAAAACCCGGTTCACGCCAGTAATCTGGAGAAGGTCTTGGCGGAAATTAATCTAACTTATATTAATCCCCTGCTTATTGCGATAGATGCTTGTCTCGGCAGATCTGAAAGGATCGGATTTATTAATATTAACCAAGGCAGTCTCAAGCCTGGTACGGCTTTAAATAAGACCCTGCCTGAAGTCGGAGATTTTCATATATCTGGAGTAGTAAATGTGAGCGGTTTTTTGGAGCATCTGGTATTGCAGAATACCCGGCTGCATACGGTCTACATGATGGCTGATGTCATAGCCAAGGGTATTTACTTGGCCAACTCCCGGTTGGAACAAAAAAGAATTTCCCCGGTTGAATTTGTTTTTTGATGTTTTGGACAGGGCCTATTTTAGGAAGCTGGCCACTTAATCGTAATTGTTTCACGTGAAACAATCTTAAAGATCTATTCCCAGCATTTCAGCTATCCTTTCCAGGTCTTCGTCATCAAAAAAGGTTATTTCTATCCTGCCTCCTTTTTTATGCCGGACAATTCTAGTCTTGGTTCCCAAGTGTTTTTGAAGCTTATCTTCCAATGCCTCTATTTCAACGGGTTTGTTTTCCACCGCTTTTTTGTTCTTTCTCCGGCTAACCTGTTCCTCCGTAGTCCGTACTGACCAACTGCCCTTGATAATTTCATTAGCCGCTGCAATCTGTTCCTCCCTGCCGCTCAAAGCCAGCAAAGCCCTGGCATGACCGGCACTGATCCTTTGTTGTTCAATTAACTCCAGCACTTCATCAGGCAGGCCAAGTATTCTCAGCGAATTAGCTATATGGGAGCGGCTTTTTCCTATTCTTTCCGCTAGTTTCTCCTGGGTATACCCATACTCTTCGAGCATAGTCTTATAGGCTGCAGCTTCTTCAATAACGTTGAGATCTTCTCTCTGCAGGTTTTCAATCAATGCTATTTCACTAGCTGTATTATCATCCGATTCCTTAATTATTACCGGAACCGAGTCAATTCCAGCCATAGCCGCTGCTCTCCACCGACGCTCACCGGCTATTATCTCGTACCCCTTCCCCAGCCTGCGCACCAGCAGAGGTTGTAAAAGCCCGTGCTCCTTAATTGATTCCGCTAGTTCCTGCAAAGACTGTTGATCAAAATTCTTTCTCGGCTGCCCTTTCCGGGGGAAAATCTGGCTTATGTCCATAAACACCAAATCCGTGTCACCTAAATCCTCCCCTCCGCCTGAAAACAAGGCATCCAAACCCCTGCCCAGGCCTCTAATTCTTCTGGTCACGATTCAACACCTCCATTGCCAGTTCCCTGTATACTTCTGCTCCTTTAGATTTTGGGTTATAACTTATGACTGGTATGCCGTGACTGGGAGCTTCGCTCAGCCTTACATTCCGGGGAATTATGGTCCGGTAAATTTCTTTCCTGAAATGGCGTTTTACTTCTTCTACCACTTGAATAGAAAGATTGGTCCTTCCGTCAAACATGGTAAAAACTATCCCTTCGACCCCGAGTCCAGGGTTCAGTTTTCTATTAACAATCCTGATAGTGTCCATTAATTGGGTCAAGCCCTCCAGAGCATAATACTCGCATTGCAGGGGAACCAGGACACTGTTAGCTGCAGTTAAGGCATTAATAGTCAATAATCCCAATGAAGGTGGACAATCTATAAAGATATAATCGTATCGATCAACAATGGGCGCAATACCTCGTTTAAGGTAGCTCTCTCTTTCTTGCCTGGTTGCCAGTTCTATTTCGGCTCCGGCCAGCTGAATAGTGGCTGGAAGAATATCTAACCTTTGTACTCCGGTTTTATTAATAATCCTGTCCGGGGGTATTTTTTCGACTAATAGATTGTAAAGGCAAAATTGCAAGCGCCTTCGGTTTATTCCCAAACCGCTGGTAGCATTACCCTGTGGGTCGCTATCAATAATGAGAACCCTATGATCTTCCATAGCTATACATGCGGCCAGATTTATTGCGGTAGTAGTCTTACCTACCCCGCCTTTTTGATTTGCAATAGCCACTACTTTTGCCATAAATTATCCACCCTTCATGATTGTCCCATTACTAGCTTTCAACTGATCTAATAGCAAATCCTTCTAGTACCTTCTTGGATCATACCGAAAAAAACATAAAAACGCACCCCTAAAGGAGTGCGTTTTGGCGGTCTATTTTGTTTTCTCTTTTACCTGGCTCCCGGTGAGGCAGCTGTTCTCCGGGTTTTCCTAACCGTAATAATCAATTCGTACTCTTCCTCGTAATCATTTTCTCTCATGTTTATATCGATTCCAGTCTGTTTTGCCCTTTTTACCGTTTCTTTAATGGTATTTAAAAAAATCCTGGCATCTCTAATTATCATCGATACATTCTGTCCTGTGTTTCTGGGTTTGCCTTCCCTGGGAATGTTAACCTGGCTTATTTTTTCCACCAATTCTTCTGTTTCTTTGACGGTAAGCTCCTTTTCATAAATCTGTTTAATCACTTCTGCTTGGATATCAGCATTGTTCACCTTTAATAAAGCCCTTGCGTGCCTCTCGGTAACCACATCCGGTATAATCATTTTTTGTATTGACTCGGGCAGCTTCAGCAACCTTAACTTATTGGCAATCGCTGATTGACTTTTTCCAATCTTTCTTGCTAGCTCCTCCTGGGTCATACTGAATATGTCAATTAATATACTATAGGCATTTGCTTCTTCTAGGTAGTTCAGTTCCTTGCGCTGTAAATTTTCCACCAGGGATACCGCTGCTGCTTTTTCATCATCCATCTCTTGAACGATAGCTGGTATCTCCCCGTATCCTAACAGGGTACAGGCTCTAAAGCGCCTTTCTCCTGCAATTATCTGGTACTCGTCCCCGAACTGCCTTACAATAATGGGCTGAATTAATCCATAAGAACGTATAGACCTTGCCAGCTCTATGAGCTCTTCCTCTTTAAAATCCTTTCGGGGCTGAAATGGATTTTGGTTGATTCGATCTAATGGTATGTATATAATTTTTTCCGCTATATCTTTGTTAAAAAGCCTTTCGATCTGCTTTCTTAGTTCCAAATTAGACCCTCCTTCATAAAGGCCGTTTACTTGGAATACCTACCCTTCGAGGGTATTTATCTGAAGTAGGCAGTATCTTTTTAAAACTGATTAAAACCCTTTTATCGTTTTCATCACTACTATACCTGTATACTTCCTTAACACTTGTCCCGAGTATTTGGAGGGCTTTTTTTGCCTGTTCCATCTCCTCCAGGTATTTTTTGCCTTTCCATAGCAGCAATTCCCCTCCCACTTTTAAAAGCGGTATTCCATACTCTAATAAAACACTAATTGCCGCTACCGCCCGGGCGGTACATAAATCAAAACTTTCCCTAAGTTTTTGGTCCTGCCCAACTTCTTCTACTCTTTTACTAATTAAATCAACATTTTTTAAACCCAACTCGGATTTAACCCGTTCTAAAAACAGGCCCTTTTTCAGATCTGATTCAACCAGGGTAAACTTCCCGGTGGGATTGCAAATAGCCAAGACCATCCCCGGAAAACCTGCACCGGTTCCAATATCAATTACCCTTTTTCCTTGAAAAGACGCCAGCTTCATTCCTTCTACTGAATCTGAAATGTGCCTGGCAATATCCTCCTCCGTGCTCTGCCTGCTAATCAGGTTATGGTTCTTATTCTCTTTTATTAACATCCTGCTAAACTTTATTAGTTGGTATTCGGCATTTTCCATTTATTTCCTTCTTCTCCTGGCCAGAAAAATTACTAGGATACTTATATCGGCGGGATTAACCCCTGCTATTCTCGAAGCTTGGCCTATCGATTGCGGCCTTATTTTTTTTAGTTTTTGCAGGGATTCATTTGACAGGCCATATACTTCATCATAATTAATATCCGCGGGTATTTTTTGGTTTTCGATTTTCTCGAAACGAGCTATCTGCTCTTTCTGCTTGTTAATATACCCTTCATATTTAGACTGTATTTCAACCTGTTCAAGAATATCATGATCGTTGCAGGCAATAAATTGGTGGTCAACTAGGTCCTGTATTTTAATCTCCGGCCTTTTCAGTAAGTCCCATAAACTAGTCCGTTCCTTTAGATCAGCACTATTCTTCTTAGATAGCAATTCTCTTATCAGGGGATCATTTGCTGTATAGCTGGTGTTCTTGAGCTCCTCAACCTGCTTATTCAGCCGCTCCCTTTTCTTTTGGAAAACCGTCCAGCGATAGTCATCAACCAACCCTATACTCCGGCCTTTTTCCGTTAACCTGAGATCGGCATTGTCCTGGCGGAGCAATAGCCTGTATTCTGCTCTCGAAGTTAACAGCCTATATGGTTCGTCCATTTCCTTATTGACCAAGTCGTCAATCAGTACTCCAATATAGGCTTCACTGCGGAGTAATATTAAAGGAGCTTCTCCTTTAACTCTTAATGCCGCATTTATCCCCGCTAATAACCCCTGAGCTGCCGCTTCCTCGTACCCGGATGTACCATTAATTTGTCCGGCGGTAAATAACCCGCTAACCATTTTGGTTTCTAACGTAAGTTGAAGCTGGGATGCTTTTATGTAATCATATTCTATAGCATAGCCGGTCCTTATTATTTTTACATTCTCAAGCCCGGGAATGCTCTTTAATACTTGTATCTGAACATCTTCCGGAAGGCTGGTATTCATTCCCTGAACGTACATCTCATCTGTGGCTCTTCCTTCCGGTTCGATAAAAAGCTGATGTGATTCCTTATGGGCAAATCTAACTACCTTGTCTTCAAAAGAAGGACAATATCTGGGGCCAATGCCTTTGATTACACCGGTAAACATCGGCGCCCGGTGAATATTATCCATTACTATCCGGTGGGTTTCCGGGGTACTGTGGGTTAACCAGCACGACAACTGTTTTCGGCTGCTGGCCGGGCTAATATAAGAAAACCTTAGATTCCGGTCGTCACCGGGCTGTTCAATCATTTTGGAGAAGTCCACGCTCTTTTTGTTTATCCGGGGTGGAGTGCCGGTTTTAAACCTGCCCATTTCAAATCCCAGATCCCTTAAATTATCGGCTAGCTTAAGAGCGGGAAACTGGTTGGCCGGCCCGCCCTCAAAGGCCAATTCACCGATGATTATTCGCCCTCTAAGATAGGTTCCCGTAGTTAAAACCATGGCCTGGCATGCTATCTCGGCACCGGTTCTCGTAACCACCCCTGTTACCTGGCCAGCATGGGTTTTAATCTCCTGTACTTCAGCCATTAAGATATCTAAATTTCTTTGGCTGAGCAGGGTCTTTAACATTTCCTTATGGTACTCGTATTTGTCCGCCTGGGCCCTAAGGGCTTGTACCGCTGGTCCCTTTCCGGTGTTAATGAGCCTGACTTGTATATTGGCTTTATCTATATTAACAGCCATTTCTCCGCCCAGGGCATCGATTTCCCTTACTAACTGCGCCTTGGCCGGTCCGCCAATAGACGGGTTGCAGGGCATTAGAGCAATATACTCCATACTCATGGTAATCAATAAGGTGCTGCAGTTCATTCTGGCCGCAGCCAGTGCTGCTTCGCACCCGGCATGTCCTGCGCCGATAACTACTACATCATACGATCCAGCCTTATATCCCATAATAAGCCCCCATAAGCTTTCTATTTGCCAATACAAAAATCTTGGAAAATCCTATCAATAGCTTCCTCTCTGAGACTTTTTCCCGTTAGTTCCCCCATCAGGTCAATAGCTTCCGATATTACCACCCCTAAACAATCAGTCGGGATACAATTTAATCCCTGCAAGGCTTCCTCTAAGGAACTCAGTACGGCCTGCAGAATACTTTTCTGTCTCAGGGTGACCATTACTTCCATACTTTCGTCTTCATACTCCTCGGATATTATCATATCTTTTATGCTGTCCTCCAATTCTTCTAGCCCTATTTCCTCAACTACTGACCCCCTGATTAATTTTACCGCCGGGAATTGCTGCTTAAGTTCCTCGGCATCAATATTTTTCTCCTCCAGATCTTCCTTGTTTACCAACACGATTACATTTTTATGTTTAATGGAATCATAAATCGATCTATCTTCAGCGGTCAGCCCGCTGCCCACATCTACCAAGAATATAATAATATCCGCTTCTTCGATCACCTGCTGGGACCTTTCTATCCCTATGCGTTCAACTAAATCTTCCGTTGCTCTAATCCCTGCTGTATCTATTAGCTTAACCGGTATCCCCTTGATGCTGATGTAATCTTCGATGATATCCCTGGTGGTACCTGGAACATCAGTTACTATCGCTTTCTCCTTGTTGAGCAGCAGATTTAGCAAGCTAGATTTACCGACATTGGGTTTTCCACATATCACCACATTTACCCCATGGCGGTATATTTCTGCCCGTTCACCGGCAGCAATTATTTTTTTAACGGTTTTTATCAGGTTGCTCAAAATTAAATGCATCTCTCGATAATCAGGCTCCCCTACCTCATCAGGAAAATCAAGGCTGGCATTTATCGCTGCATTAATGGCAACCAATTGTTCTTCTATATAATTAATGGCCTGGCTATTCCTACCTGACAACTGATTAATGGCCAGTTTTAACCCCCGGGCTGTTTTGGCTCTGATTACCTCTACCACCGCTTCAGCCTGGCTTAGATCCATCCTGCCATTTAAAAAAGCCCTCTTGGTAAATTCCCCCGGTTCAGCGAGGCGGATACCTTGCTGTAAAACTGCCTCCAGGCACCTTTTCACTGCTACATTTCCGCCATGGGTGTTTATTTCAACCACATCTTCACCGGTATAACTTCGCGGTCCTTTCATTATGCTGACCAAAACCTGATCAATTACCTCATTTTGGTCATCCTTTAGATATCCAAGGGTCAGGGTATGGGAATCCCTGTCCAATAAACTTCTTGGGGTATGGCAAGGTTGAAAAATTTTATTCACCTTTTTGATTACCTCACTGCCACTTAACCTTATAATTGCTATGCCCCCTTCTCCTGGCGGGGTTGAAATCGCAGCAATGTCTTCGTTTTTCATATATCACTACTCCATTTAGGTTTTATTGCTTATATTAAAAAAAGGCCTTCTAGTGGCCTTTTTTTTTTTTATTTTTTAAGTGATATTACTACTTTACGGTTAGGCTCATCCCCCATGGAGTATGTTGTAACCTGTGGATCCGTCTGAAGAATTGTATGGATTATTCTTCTTTCCTGAGAGCTCATGGGTCTGAGTACGATATTCTTCTTAGTTTTTTTAACCTTGTCAGATAATTTTAATGCCAGTGCTTCCAAAGCCTCTTCTTTTTTCTTGCGGTAATCTTCAACATCCAACACTATCCTGATCTTTTCTTCCCGCTGACGATTAATTATTAGGCCACTTAAATACTGTACAGCATTTAGGGTTTCACCTTTTCTTCCAATCAATAGACCCATATCTTTACCAATAATATTGATCCTGACCTTGCCTGGTTCCCATTCAACCTGGTTAATCTGGTAATCAATCTTCATCCGGCTTAAAATTTCTTCAACCACCTTCTTGGCTTCTTCCTCAGGTTTCTCTCTAATAGAAACTCTAACAACTGCAGGCTTTTTCCCAACAATTCCAAGTAATCCTTTGGCAGGTTCTTCAATAACCTCGATAATAACATCTTCAATGTTACACTTTAACTCATCAAGGGCTATTTTAATAGCTTCGTCAACGCTTTTTCCCCTTTTTTCGACTGTGTGGCTTTTCATTTTTCTTCGTTCCTCCTTTGTCCCTCCCTATTGCCTTCTCATCTGTGCCAGAATTTTGTTTTTTAGGATCTATGGCACTACCTTCTATAGTGGTTTCTATTGTAATTCCTGTTCCGGTATCAAGCTTAATCTTTTTACTACTCCAATTCACATACAGCTGTTGTATAATACCTAAAATATTAAAGACAATCCAGTAAAGGGGTAGTCCTGCCGGTAATGTAGCCGCAATCCACGCCATAAAAAGAGGCATTATGTAGAGCATTGTTCTTTGGGTAGGATCCGTAGCATTCACCATGGAAATTTTCTGCTGAATAAAGGTAGAAGCAGCTGCCAGAATTGCCAGTATATAATATGGATCGGTTTGTGCTATATCGGGTATCCATAAAAATCTGGCATGCTCGGCCACCTTAAAATCAAATCTGTACAATGATTGGTAAAAGGCAATAAAGATAGGCATTTGAATTAATAACGGTAAACAGCCTCCAAATGGATTCACATTATGCTCCTTATACAATTCCATTAGCTTCATCTGCATAGTTTGCGAATCATCTTTGTATTTCTCCTGGATATATTTCATTTTCGGCTGTATTTCCTGTAATCCCCGCATAGACTTCATCTGCTTCTGGGTTAAGGGGAATAATACTATTTTTATTAAAACCGTCATAAATATTATTGCCAACCCATAATTGGGGAAACCTATACTCTCAGTAACACCGTACATAAACTGTATTAAGCTACCAAACCATTGTACAAAAGAGTGCCACAAATTTAACCCTGCATACCGCTATTAGCGATTGCAGGAATTCACCTCCTTATTTAGACGGGACATAATTCCTAAGACGGTACTGAAGGTAAAAACCCTTCCCGTACTGGAAGCCCAATCCTCTGTGTGTGTCATTTAAGGAACCGGATCATACCCACCAGTATTAAAAGGGTGACATCTACAGATTCTTTTAGCGGCTAACCAACCCCCTTTTATTAAGCCATGTTTCTGTATGGCTTCAATAGAGTAGTTTGAACAAGACGGGTAGAAACGACAAGAAGGTACTTTAAAAAAAGCAGCTTTTTGGTATCCTTTAATTAAATAAACGGCTAATTTTCTGAACATAAGCCTGCCTTTCTCAAAATGCCGCAAAAATCTTTTTTTATTACACAGTAACTAGATTTACTAATATTGCTTTTAGCGATAACCACCATATCGTTTGAACCAATCATTCCCCTATTTATTTCCTGGATCACAGCCCGGATCTGCCTTTTAGCCCGGTTACGGATTACAGCATTACCAACTTTCTTGCTGACCACTATTCCAAAACGATTATGATGTAAGTTATTCCCTTTAATGTAAACAATTATATACTTTCCGGTAAATTTTTTCCCTTTTTTATATAGTTCTTGGTATTCTTCCTGGTGACTGATTCTATACTTTTTACTTATCATAAAAAGCTATCCAGGTAAAAGAAAAGGTCGGTGGTAACGACCTATGCGGAAATAATTCTTCTACCTTTTTTCCTTCTTTCTGCGAGTATTTTTCGTCCGGTCGGTGATGACATTCTTTTTCTAAAACCATGTACCTTTTTTCTTTGCCGGTTCTTCGGCTGATATGTTCGTTTCACTTATATTTAGCCTCCTCTAACAATTCCAACACTTACTTATTATATTTTTATACCCAATGCAAGTCAAGAATTCTAAGGAGTCTTGACACTTCTAATTTTTTTAACAATCTGGTATGATTATGCTATATTTTTTATTATACCCAAAACTAGAGGATTGTTTGATCATAATCATATAAAATCTACATTTTTTTACTATATTATGTATATATAAATATCATTTCTTTTTCCACAAACTGCACAGGGGGATACATATGACCACTGATTTTGATTATTCCAGTATATGGAATAAAACTTTAAACCTGGTTCGTCAAGAAATAGGTGCCACCAGCTTTGATATCTGGTTTTCCATGGTAAGTTTCAATACTTTTTATAATAATATTTTCTATATCTATGTTCCCAATACCCTGGCTAAAGAATGGATTGAGTCGCGCTATCAGGATATAATAGAAAAGAATCTCCGTGCTCTGACCAGTCAAGAAGTGCATCTGGTTTTGACTACTGAGTTAATAACCGGAAAGGAAAAACTATCCTATTTAAATCCTAAATATACCTTTGATACATTTGTAGTAGGCAACAGCAATCGTTTTGCTCATGCAGCCTGTTACGCGGTAAGCGAAGTGCCTTTTAAAGCGTACAATCCCTTGTTTATATATGGTGGGGTTGGACTGGGGAAAACCCACTTAATGCAGGCCATCGGTTATCATATTAACAATAAGTGGCCACAATTCTCGGTACGCTATGTTTCTTCAGAACAATTTACCAACGAATTGATTTCTTCAATAAAAGATGATGACACATCTGGTTTTCGCAACAAATACAGAAATATAGATGTGCTTTTAATCGATGATATTCAATTCCTGGCTGGTAAAGAAAGGACCCAAGAAGAATTCTTTCATACCTTCAATACCTTATACACAGCTAATAAACAACTAGTTATATCCAGTGATAGGCCACCTAGAAGCATACCTACTTTGGAAGACCGGCTTACATCAAGATTTGAATGGGGTTTGATAACCGATATCCAACCCCCTGACCTGGAAACCAGGATTGCGATTTTAAGAAAAAAAGCCCAACTTGATAACTTAAATGTTCCCTATGAATTATTAGACTATATAGCCAATTACATTGATTCTAATATAAGGGAATTAGAAGGGGCTTTAGTCAGGTTGGTTGCTTATTCAAAAATAACTGGCAAAGAACTGAATATGTCGACAGCCACTGAAGCATTAAAGGATATTTTGCCGCCGCCGAAGCCCAAAAGGATTACTATAGAGGCTATCCAAAAATCGGTAGCAGAGCATTATGGAATTTCCATGGTAGAGCTATTATCCAAAAAGCGCCATAAAAATCTGGTACGCCCAAGGCAGATAGCTATGTACTTGTGCCGAAAACTCACTGATGCTTCCTTCCCTCAGATCGGCGAACAATTCGGCGGCAGGGATCATTCTACCGTTATTCATTCAACCGAAAAAATTGAACAAGAATTATCCGAAGACATTTATTTGTCCCAAACCATTGATACACTATGTAGAAAAATCAACCCCAACTATTAAAAATTTAAACATAATTATCAACAGTACGCAGTTGTATTTATCGCAGTTACTGAGGCTTATCCACATATAAACAAGCTCTACTACTATTACTCAAGTTTATTAAGGATTAAGAAAGAAGGGATAACCAGCTATGAATTTTGCTATTGATAAAAAAGAATTGTCCACCCTAACTACCCTGGTTCACAGGGCTGCTTCAAGCAAGAGCACTGTACCAGTGCTTTCCGGTTTATTGATAAATGTCAGTAAGGATACCGGGCTGACTATGACCGCTACGGATATGGAAATCGGGATTAAAGCCTCTACTAAAAGTAATCTTGATATAATAGAAGAGGGCACCGTATTGGTAAATGCTCATTATTTTGCTGATTTTATTAAACTGCTTCCCGATTCAAGGATAAAGGTTATACTGAACCGGGAGAAGAATAAACTCAGTATAAGCTATGGCCGATCCACTGGATTTATTAATATCTACCAGGATTATGATTACCCGGATTTAATGATAAATAATATGGATTTAAAAATATCCTTACCCCAAAAGGCCTTACGGGAAGCCTTAAAAAAAACATCCTTTGCTTCAGCTTTAACCCATTTCCGCCAGGTTTTTACTGGAATCCTTTTTGATGTTGATGACCAAAATAACCTGGCTATTGTTGCTTCTGATACCCACCGTCTAGCCCTTTATAAATTTATTATGGCCGGGGATAAAATTTTAGAACCTTTTAATTTTATAATACCTTCAAGAACCGTTAACGAACTCCTAAGAATAATTGACGATAGCGATGAATTGATAAAAATAGCCTTAAGCGGTAATAATGCCGTATTTTATAACGAAAATGTAACCGTTTTATCCAGAGTAATTGAGGGACAGTACCCCAATTATAATCAGGTAATACCGTCTTCATTTAGTACTACGGTAAAAACTAATACGGAAAGACTAATGAGTACCCTGGAAAGGGCCAGGGTTATGCCCACTGATGATAAACTCAAGATACAGCATGTACAGCTTAAATTTAAAAGCGACGAAATCTTGATTAACACCTATTCAGAATTAGTAGGGGAAATTGAAGAAATAATTGAAGACTTTGATATTCAAGGCGAGAATGAATTTTTAATCTCTTTTAATACTAATTACCTTCTGGATGTAGTGAAAGTTCTAGGAGCAGAGTGCGAGAATATACAGATAAGCTTTTCCGGGTCACTGGGGCCAGCCATGATAAAAAACCCGGATCGGGAAGATTATATATATATAATCGTTCCCTTAAGAACCAGTTAAAGAGAGAGTGGTTTATGGATATTGAAAATAGATAAGATAAAATTATCTAATTTTCGTAACCTAAAAAAATTAGAATATGAATGCATAGATAATTTAAATATTTTTGTGGGGAATAATGCCCAGGGAAAAACCAATTTTCTTGAAGTTATTTATGCATTATCTACAGGGGCTTCCTTTAGAACCAGAAATAACGAGGATCTATTAAATTTTAATTCTGATAGCCTGACCATCCGGGCCATTTATAAAAAGCAGGGAAGACAGATAAGCGCTTCGTTAAAAATTATCCGGGGTGGCAAGAAAAATTTTTCAGTAAACAATAATATTACCGGGTATAAGAATGATGATCGTTTGCGGGTAGTACTGTTCACTCCAGACGATCTTTATATGGTCAAAGGAGCACCTTTTTTAAGAAGAGATTTTATGGATTTTGCTCTTAAACAGGTTTCAGAGGATTATAGTTTTCATTGGAACAGGTATAAAAGAATACTCAAAAAAAGGAATGATTTGTTAAGAAACAATGAGACGGGAAAATCTACTTATCAAATAATAAACGAAATGTTTGTAGATCATGCCTGCCGGGTTATTATCGCTAGAATAAACTTTGTAAATATTCTAGATGAAATTGCCAATAAGGTATACAAAAAGATAAACCAGGTTGATGAACAGTTAAAAATCCGCTATGCTCTTTCATTTCCCATAGATAGTGGTAAAATTAATATTGGTGCTTTAAAACAATCGATGGTTGATCACCTAAATCAGATCAGGGATCTGGAAATTAAACGCAAAAGCAGTGTGATTGGACCACATGTTGATGATGTAAATATTTATCACAATAATAAAGCTGCCCGTTATTTTGCATCCCAGGGGCAGCAAAGGAACATTGCCCTGGCAATAAAATTGTCTGAGATATATACATACAAGAAGATAATGAATTTTTACCCCGTTTTTTTATTGGATGAAGTGCTGTCAGAGCTGGATTATGTTAAAAAACAACAATTGATAGACTACCTGGCGAATGCTGAATTTCAAAGCTTTCTTACTTCCGTACACCTCGGAAAAATTCACGGTTCAAATTCCAAAATCACGGTTGTCGAGAATGGCCGGTTCATATAACGAGAAAGGAGAGTCCTATGTATATTCACCTGGGGAATAACCACATTATCTCTTCCGAGGATATCATCGTTATAATAAATTTGCAACCGCCTTGGTCAGAGGATATCCTGGATATAATTCAAATAGCCAAGGACGAAAAAAAATTAATTAATATCAGTGAAAGTGGAAAGGAAAAATCACTGGTAGTTTGTGATAATAAGGTTTATAAATCGCCGATTTCCTCAACCACCCTTAGCAGGAGATCATTTAATACTTAAGGAGGGACTGATCCCTTGGAAAATAATAACTACAATGCTTCTAATATTCAAGTATTGGAAGGTCTTGAAGCAGTCCGCAAAAGGCCCGGTATGTATATAGGCTCTACCGGAACAAGAGGGTTGCATCATTTGGTATTCGAAATTATTGATAATAGCATTGATGAGGCAGTAGCTGGATATTGCAGCCAGATCAATGTTACTATCCATGCGGATAATAGTGTTACAGTTAGTGACAATGGAAGGGGTATACCAGTTGATATCCATCCGACCATGAATTTGCCTGCTATTGAGGTTATTTTAACTATGCTTCACTCGGGAGGTAAATTCGGAGGAAGCGGTTATTCAATATCCGGAGGCCTCCACGGAGTTGGATTATCGGTAGTTAATGCTTTGTCTTCTTTGATGGAAGTGACGGTCATGAAGGATGGTTATATTTATAAACAGGATTATAAGAGAGGTAAACCGGTAACTGAATTAAAGGTTATTGGGGAGACATCGGATACCGGCACTACCATACGCTTTGTTCCTGATGATCAGGTATTCGAAGAAACCGTTTTTGATAGGGAGATTATAATCCAAAGAATTAGAGAGTTGACATTTCTAAATAAAGGGTTGCTAATTAACCTTAGAGATGAAAGGGAAGCGGACTTTAATAAGAGTTTTTCCTCTAACGGATTAATAGATTTTGTCTCTTATATAAACAAGAAAAAAGAGATAGTAAACCAGGACCCGATATATTTTGAAGTGAAGAAAGAAGACGTAGTTGTTCAAATCGCCATTCAATATAATACCGGTTATAACGAAAACATTTATTCTTTTGCTAATAACATCAGAACCCAGGAAGGGGGAACCCATGAAATCGGTTTTAAAAACGGCCTTACCAGGGTTATTAACGACTATGCCAAAAGAAATGCCTTTATTAAGGACAATGAGGGTAAATTATCCGGAGAGGACATCCGGGAAGGTGTAGCAGCCGTAATATCAGTCCTAGTTAAAGAACCTCAGTTTGAAGGACAGACAAAAACTAAACTGGGTAATACTTATATAAGGGGTATTACCGAAAGTATAGTATATGAGTACGTACAGGATTATCTCAATGAGAACCCCAGTGACGCAAAAAAAATTGTGGAAAAAGCCATTTCAGCCAAGCGTGCCCGGGAGGCAGCAAGAAAGGCTAGAGAATTAACCAGGCGCAAAAGCGCCCTGGAATCAACCTCCCTTCCTGGAAAATTGGCTGACTGCAGCAATGGTGATCCTGCCAAATCCGAATTATTCATCGTTGAGGGTGATTCCGCCGGGGGTTCTGCCAAGCAGGGCCGGGATAGGAACTACCAGGCCATACTTCCTTTGCGGGGTAAGATCCTGAATGTAGAAAAGGCTAGATTGGATCGGGTATTAGCCAGTGAGGAGATCCGTAACCTGATAACTGCTATGGGAACCGGTATAGGGGAAGATTTTGATATAACCAAGGCCAGGTACCATAAATTATTAATCATGACCGATGCCGATGTTGATGGATCCCATATAAGAGTACTATTGTTGACCTTCTTTTACCGTTACATGAGAGAACTTATTGAAAGAGGTTATGTGTATATAGCCCAACCCCCGTTGTATGGACTTAAAAGAGGCAAGGAAATAAAATACTTTTACAATGATCAGGAGTTAAATAAATTCCTTGCCAGTACGGATAAAAAATGGGTTATACAAAGGTATAAGGGACTGGGGGAAATGGATCCTGAGCAATTATGGGAAACTACCATGAATGCTGATACCAGGACTACACTTAAGATTACTATCGAAGATGCTATAGAGGCCGATGAGATATTTTCTGACTTGATGGGTGATAATGTTGAGCCGAGAAAAGAATTCATCCAATCTAATGCAAAATATGTAACCAATCTGGACATTTAGGAGGACAAGTTACAGTGGGACAAGGAGATCTCTTCGAAAAGACTATACCTGTTGATATTGGAAAAGAAGTCAGAAAATCTTTTTTGGAATATTCCATGAGCGTTATCGTCTCTAGAGCCTTGCCGGACGTAAGGGATGGATTAAAACCTGTGCACAGGAGAATCCTGTATGCTTTGTATGACCAGGGGATGACCTATGATAAACCCCATAAAAAATCAGCCAATATAGTGGGGGAAGTTATGGGGAAATACCATCCACATGGAGATGCAGCTATTTATCAAACCATGGTTAAATTAGCCCAGGATTTTTCCATGAGATATCCTCTAATAGATGGTCATGGAAATTTCGGTTCAATTGATGGGGATGCAGCAGCAGCTATGAGATATACCGAGTCCAGGATGTCACGCATAGCCGAAGAACTGCTTAAGGATATAGAAAAAGATACAGTAGATTGGAGATCTAATTATGATGATTCCCGAAAAGAGCCGGCAGTCTTACCTGCACGTATACCCAATTTATTAATCAATGGCTCTTCTGGAATCGCAGTGGGGATGGCTACTAATATCCCCCCCCATAATTTAGGAGAAATAGTAGACGGCTTAAAATTGTTGATAGATAATCCGGGGGCTACCATCGATGATCTAATGAAAATTATTCCTGGCCCCGATTTCCCTACGGCAGGTATCGTTAATACCAACGGGATAAAACAAGCTTATGAAACCGGCAGAGGAAGTATAAAAATTAGGGCCAAATACGAGGTCCAGGAAAGAAAATCGGGGCGCAATTTAATAATAATAACCGAGATACCGTATCAGGTTAATAAAGCCCGCCTGGTGGAAAAAATAGCTGAACTGGTTAGGGACAAAAAGATTGATGGAATAACAGCTTTAAGGGATGAATCAGATCGAAAAGGCATTAGGGTAGTTATTGAAGTTCGACGAGAAATAAACTTAAATGTGGTGATAAATAAACTGTTTAAGCATACCCAGTTAGAAGATACCTTTGGAATAAACATGTTGGGCTTGGTCAATGGAGAACCCATGGTTTTAAGTCTTAAACAGGTAATGCAGCATTATCTTCACCACCGGCAGGAAGTAATAACCAGGCGGACCCGGTATGATTTAAACCTGGCCAATCAAAAGAAACATATACTGGAAGGTTTAAAAATTGCCATTGATAACCTGGATGCGGTCATAGCTTTGATAAGAAATTCCAGGGATCGTGATACTGCACGCAGGCAACTGGTAGAAAGGTTTAGCTTAACCGAAGAGCAAGCCAATGCTATTCTAGATATGAGAATGGCGCAGTTAACTGGACTAGAAAGGGATAAAATAGAACAGGAATATCAGGAAATTCTTTTAAAGATTGCTGATTATGAAGATATACTGGCTAGACCAGAAAGAGTAAAGCAGTTCATTAAAGACGACCTGGACGAAATAAAACAGAAATATGGTGATAAGAGAAGAACCCAACTGGCCTATGATATAAATAATTATGAAGAAGAAGATTTTATAGAGGACCAGGAGGCAGTAATTACTCTTACCCACCGGGGATATATTAAACGGCAGCCTTTAGATGTGTATAAATCACAAAAAAGAGGAGGGCGGGGGATTAGTTCCACCTCTACCAGGAGCGAAGATTTTATTAGTGAAGTTATTGTAACGGGAGCACTCTCCAACGTTCTTTTCTTTACCAACCAGGGTAGGGTCTATTCCTGCAAGGCTCATCAGCTGCCGGAATCATCAAGACAATCCAAAGGGATGCCATTGGTAAATTTTCTGGAACTAGGGTCAGATGAAAAAGTAACCACCATGCTTCCGGCTAGGTACTTCGACCGTAAACGGCATCTGATTATGGTAACCAAAAAGGGAATAATTAAAAAAGTAATGCTTTCAGCCTTTGAAAACATCCGGAAAAATGGATTAATTGCTATAAACCTTGATGAAGGAGATGAACTGGTAGGGGTATTAAGAATAGAACCAGAAGATAATATCATGGTGGCTACCTCAGGAGGTATCTCAATTGTATTTAAAGCGGATCAAGTAAGGGAAATGGGGAGAACTGCCCGGGGAGTTAAGGCTATATCCCTGCTAAAAGGCGATTGGGTGGTGGGAATAGATAAATGCAGGAAAGATGCCGATGTTATACTGGTTACAGAAAATGGTTATGGTAAAAGAACTGCCTTAACCGAATTTAAGGTCCAAAACCGAGGAGGAAGGGGATTAAAAACCATTGAGGTAACCAAGAAAAACGGTAACCTGGTGGCGTTTAAAATCGTATCCAAGGAAGAGGAATTGGTTATACTAACCGGCGAAGGCCAGATTATAAGGATTGAAGTTGAAGGGGTTCCGATTCAAAAAAGGTATTCCCGGGGGGTATTGCTTATGCGTTTGCCTGATGATGATAAAATTGTAGCGGTGGCCAGATTTAAAAGCGAAAAGGAAGAATAGGATTTATAATTGATTAGTGTTAAAATCTTTACTGATAAACTTGCAGGATAAAATGGGGTTTGTTGAAGGAGGGAAGCAGATGGAACAGAAGGGAACATTTAGCGTAAAAGCCGGGCTTGCTCAGATGTTAAAAGGCGGAGTAATTATGGATGTTACAACTCCGGAACAGGCTAAGATTGCTGAAAAAGCTGGAGCATGTGCAGTTATGGCTTTGGAAAGGGTTCCTGCTGATATCAGAGCGGCTGGGGGAATAGCCAGGATGGCGGACCCAGTAGTCGTTCTTAGGATTATGGATAGTGTTACCATACCGGTTATGGCCAAGTGCAGAATAGGTCATTTTGTTGAAGCCCAGGTGTTACAGTCCTTGGGAGTAGATTATATCGACGAGAGCGAAGTGCTTACGCCGGCTGATGATAAATACCATATAAATAAACACGGGTTTAAGGTGCCTTTTGTGTGCGGGGCGCGTAATTTAGGAGAAGCTTTAAGGCGTATAGGTGAAGGCGCAGCTATGATTAGAACTAAAGGCGAGCCTGGAACTGGGAATGTAATTGAGGCCGTGAGGCATATCAGGCAGGTAAATGATGAAATCAGATGGATATGCAATTTGCCTGAAGAAGAGCTAATGACAGCAGCTAAAGAGTTGCAGGCACCGTACGAATTATTATTGGAAGTAGCTAAAAATAAAAGGCTTCCGGTGGTAAATTTTGCTGCAGGGGGGATAGCTACTCCGGCAGATGCAGCTTTAATGATGCAGCTGGGGTGTGATGGAATCTTTGTTGGGTCTGGAATTTTTAAATCCGGGGATCCGGTAAAAAGAGCCAAGGCTATAGTGGCGGCTACCACATACTACAACGATCCGGCGGTTTTGGCTGATGTATCAAAAGATCTTGGAGAGCCTATGGTGGGTATAGACATCAGCTCAATTAGACCGGAAGAAAGGATGCAGGATCGTGGCTGGTAAGAGAATAGGAATCCTGGCCATGCAGGGGGCTTTCATAGAGCACCAGGAGGCAATTGAGAAATGCGGAGCCCAGCCGATCTTGGTTAGAAATTCCAATGAACTGATGGAAATTGACGGGTTAATCATACCCGGCGGGGAGAGTACTTCGATAGGAATATTATTGTCCGCTTTTTCCATTGATACTGCATCATCAAGGAACAGGCAAAAGAAGGGACTTCCCATATGGGGTACATGTGCAGGAATGATACTCCTGGCCAAAGACATTATAGGGTCTGATCAGCCCCGGTTAGGCTTAATGGATATAGTGGTAAAAAGAAATGCCTTTGGACGGCAGGTGGAAAGCTTTGAAACCGAATTAAACATAGCTGGGCTAGGCTATACGAAAGGGGTATTTATTAGAGCTCCATATGTCGAAAAAGTGGGAAATGGGGTGGAGGTATTGGCCAAACATCGTGATAAAATAGTAATGGTAAAAGAAAAACAGTTTTTGGCCACCGCATTTCACCCAGAACTGACTGATCGGTTTGATATGCATAAATTTTTTTTGGATATGGTATAATCTATTCTTGCAAAAGCCATATTCATATAATATAATTTATTTCAATATCCATAAATAAGCCTGTGATAGGGGAAAAGTAGATTCCATTTGCTATTAAAGAGAGCTGATGGTTGGTGCAAATCAGTATAGGGTGGTTTTGAATCCGCCCCTGGAGGCTGGCTGCCATGCAGTCCGGTGGTTCCGTTATAACTTTGAGTGGGTGTAACAACCAATAAGGGTGGCAACGCGGGAATAACCTCTCGTCCCTAACCGGGACAGAGGTTTTTTTATTCTTAAAGAAAGAAATTACTCGCTAGAAAATAGCTGGTAATTATAGATTCTATAGGCTATGTAAAGGTTTAACTAAGGAGGGTAAAAAATGGTTGGAGAGCAGTTTTTGTTGTTACCAGGACCAACTCCGATTCCTCAAAGGGTATTGAGTGCTATGAACAGGTCCATGGTTAATCACCGGGGAGCAGAATTTAAAGAGATATTATTCGAAACAACGGAGAATATAAAAAAGGTCTACAGGACTGAACATAATGTCCTTATATACCCATCTTCTGGATCAGGTGGGCTGGAAGCTGCGGTGGTAAATTTTATATCCCCCGGTGACAAGGTGCTGGCCGTATCAATAGGGGTTTTTGGAGACCGGTTGGCTAAGATAGCTAAAGAATTTGGTGCTCAGGTGGAGAAAATTGATTTTCCCTGGGGTCAAGCGGCAGATCCGCAAGTTATAAAAGAGCGGATTAATGAAGATAAAGAACATAAAATAAAAGCAGTGCTAATAACCCACAATGAAACATCAACCGGGGTCGTAAACGATATAAAGACTATTCGCCGGGAGATTATGCACCATCCAGCGCTTTTTATAATCGATTCAGTTAGTGGATTGGCAGCCATGGACTTAAGAATGGATGAATGGGGATTAGATGTGGTAGTCAGCGGTTCCCAAAAGGCTTTTATGATTCCGCCCGGATTAAGCTTCTTAGCCTTTAATGATAGGGCATATAAGGTCCACCAGAAGACGACCAACTGTAAATTTTATTGGGATGTAAGCAACGGGCTTAAGTATTTAGAAAAAGGACAGACCCCGTTTACTCCACCGATTTCGTTATTTTATGGATTACGGGAGTCACTTCAAATAATGCTTGAAGAGGGTCTGGACAATATCCTTGTAAGGCACGCTAATTACCGTAATTTAGTAAGAAGCTCAATAAAAGCAATGGGACTTGATTTATTCGCCGAAGACCAATCAGCATCTGCAGCTGTAACTGCGGTTCTGGCTCCAAAGGAAATCGGCGGAAATAAAATCCGTCAGTATATGCGGGAGAAATTTAACATAGTGGTGGCTGGAGGACAGCAGACCCTTGATGATGTTATTTTCCGCATCGGACATCTGGGCTATGTAAGGGAATTGGATCTGGTAGCAGTTATTGCGGCTCTCGAAATTACTTTAAGTAAATTGGGAGCTAAGGTTAACATAGGTGCCGGGGTGGAAAGGGCACAACAGTTAATTTTGAACCGAATAGACTGAGAGAAAGGGGTATAAAGGTGGACAAAAAAAGGGTAATAGTAACCGAAAGAATAGCTGACGAAGGAATAGAGTTACTGAAAAAGGAACTACAGGTTGATTACCGGGATGGCATTTCCCGTGAAGAACTCCTAAATATCATAGATCAGTATGATGCTCTAATAGTGAGGAGCGTTACCCAGGTTGACGAGGAGTTAGTAGCCAGAGCCAAAAAACTAAAAGTGGTCGGACGGGCCGGGAACGGGATAGATAATATAGATGTAGATGTTTGCACCCGGTACGGTATAGTTGTGGCTAATACACCGGATAGCAACACGATCTCAGCGGCGGAACAGACCATAAGCCTTTTACTGTCGTCGATCAGGAATACCGCCTGGGCCAATAATTATTTGAAGGCGGGTATATGGGACCGCAAACCCTTCAGGGGGGTTGAGCTTTACGGGAAAACGGTTGGGATTGTAGGTCTTGGGAAGAATCGGTTCAATGGTAGCTACCCGGCTTAAGGCATTTAATATGAGAGTTATAGCCTATGATCCTTACATTTCCGACGAACGGTTTGAAAGATATGGAGCGGAAAAAATTGAGACATTGGAAGAATTGGTAAGGCAGTCTGATTTTATAACTGTTCACACCCCCAGAAATGAAGAGACTATGTATATGATAGACGAAGAAGTATTGAAACATGCCAAAGATGGTGTCCGCTTAGTAAACTGCGCCCGGGGTGGCATAATTAAAGAGGAAGCGATTATAAAAGGTCTGGAATCCAAAAAGATTGCCAGTGTTGGCTTGGATGTTTTTGAAAAGGAACCAGCTATAGAGAATCCCTTATTTAAATTTGATAAAGTTGTGTGTACCCCTCATTTAGGGGCAGATACCTTCGAGGCCCAAAAGCGGGTGGGGGAAAACATTGCTGAACAGGTGATTAAAGCCCTTAAAGGGGAAATAGTGCCTAATGTTGTGAACCTACCTACCATGCTAGGGGAAGAATTGGAATATTTGAAGCCTTATATTAAACTGGCGGAAAAAATGGGCAGCATTTATTATCAATTGGAGAAGTCCCGAATAAACCGGATAGAGCTAACCTATAGCGGACCTATAACCAAGAATGAAACAGAAATGCTAACCATAGCCTTTCTCAAAGGGTTGCTGGAGCCAGTCATGTATGGGCAGGTAAATTTCGTTAATGCCAGACTTTTGGCTGAAGAGAGAGGGATCAGGATCTATGAACGCAAACAGGATCAAAGTCCCAAGAGATATAAGAACCTGGTTAGTGCGAAAATAATTAATCAGGGACATGAACTGGAAATAGAAGGGACCCTTTCCAGGTCAAGAAATCCGCAACTGGTGGAGATTAACGGTTATGAAACCGAGAGCACCCTGGAAGGTTACATGATTATTGTAGAGAATGAAGACCGTCCGCGAGTCATCGGGCCTTTTGCTACTGCTCTTGGTGATGAAGGGGTAAACATTGCGGGTATGAAAGTGGCTCGCAAGAATAAGGGCGAAATAGCCATAATGTTGATAAACATTGACAATAAGGTTGAAGATGAAGTTTTAAAGAAACTGGGAAAACTGGATGGTATAACCGGGGTTCCCAAACTGTTAAAATTCTAAGCGAGGATTAAATATTAGATAGCCGGATTAATATCCGGCCTATTTAAATAAGGAGGTGCTGAATTGCTGGATATTAAAGCTATTCGGGCAAATCCGGAGAGATTTGAGCAGGAACTGAAAAAAAGGAATATGGATGGGACGTTAGAACAATTCCTGCAATTGGATGAAAAAAGGCGTAAAGCGTTAACCCGGGTAGAGGAGTTGAAAAAGTTCCGCAATTTAACCTCTCAGGAGGTAGGGCGTCTAAAAAAAAACAACCAAAACCCGGATGAGCTTATGGCCAAAGTTAGAGAAATAGCCCAGGGGATATTAAGGCCTTAGATGAACAAATAAAGGCTATTGAGTATGATATTAATAAAATTCTTCTAAACATACCCAACCTTCCCCACCATTCTGTTCCGGTAGGAACAGGCAAGGCAGAAAACGTAGAGGTTAGAAGATGGGGAATCCCGAGCACGTTCAACTTCGAACCTAAAGCCCATTGGGATATAGGGCCTGAGTTGAATATACTTGACTTTGAGCGGGCAGCCAAACTATCTGGGGCCAGATTTACGGTTTATAAAGGTAAAGGGGCGCAGCTAGAAAGGGCAGTTATCAACTTTTTTATTGATATACACATATACAAGCATGGTTATACAGAAATACTACCTCCCTATATGGTTTCTTCCGCTTGCATGTTAGGAACAGGACAATTGCCCAAATTTGATGAGGATATGTTTAGAATAGAAGGGCATGACTTTTACTTGATCCCGACAGCAGAGGTACCATTGACGAATCTATTCCGAGAAGAAGTCATAGATGCCAAAGATCTGCCTATTTATTTAACCGCCTACACCCCTTGTTTCCGGGCGGAGGCAGGTTCGCACGGACGCGATACCAGAGGGGTTATAAGGCAGCACCAGTTCAACAAAGTAGAGCTGGTTAAGATTGTAACCCCACAGGAATCTTATCAGGAACTTGAGCGGATGACCGCCGATGCCGAAGAGGTTTTGCAATTGCTGGGTCTTCCCTACCGGGTAATGCTGCTCAGCACTGGTGATATGGGGTTTTCAGCAGCTAAGACTTATGATATTGAAGTATGGATGCCCAGCTATAATGAGTATAAAGAAATATCATCATGTTCCAATTGCGAAGATTTCCAGGCGCGGAGAGCCAACATCAGGTATCGTCCAGCAGCGAAAGAAAAGCTTCAGTATGTACATACGCTAAATGGGTCAGGAGTTGCAGTTGGGCGAACCGTTGCGGCTATTCTTGAGAACTATCAGCAGGAAGATGGTTCAATTATAATCCCGGAGGTGCTTAGACCATATATGGGGGGGTTGAGCGAAATTAGATAATAGGCTTTATTGACAACCTGGAGGGCCTGTGATATACTTTCCTTTGCATTGGAGAAAAAAAGGATTCTCAAGCAATGGAGGGGTGTCCGAGCGGTTGAAGGAGGCGGTCTTGAAAACCGTTGAACCTTTTCGGGTTCCGTGGGTTCGAATCCCACCTCCTCCGCCATAAAGGATAAGGAGAGATGGCCGAGTAGGCTGAAGGCGCTCGCCTGCTAAGCGAGTAGACGGCTAACAACTGTCTCGAGGGTTCGAATCCCTCTCTCTCCGCCATTTTAGTAACTAACTGTTTTAAATAAATGATAATATTATATGTTTATATGCGCCCGTAGCTCAGCTGGATAGAGTAACAGACTACGAATCTGGAGGTCCGGGGTTCGAATCCCTGCGGGCGCGCCATTGTACGCCATAGAAGCGATAGAGATAACGAGCGCCCGTAGCTCAGGAGGAAAGAGCAGCGGTTTCCTAAACCGCGTGCCAGGGGTTCGAGTCCTCTCGGGCGCACCATCTGGAGTGAATTTCCCGTGAGGGATAATGTATATATGAAACTAGCGCTCGAGTTAGCTGCTAAGGGTTATTCCTTCGGGGAGATACCTGTAGGCGCGGTTTTAGTATGCGGCAACGAAGTTGTCGCCTGGGCCTTTAATGAAAAAGAACTACGGAAAGACGCTACTGCTCATGCTGAGTTACTGACTCTGCAAAGGGCGGCCCAGCATTTAAAAAGGTGGAGATTTACTGATTGCGCCCTGTATAGTACCCTGGAACCGTGTGTTATGTGTGCAGGGGCTATGGTCAATGCAAGATTGGGAAAGCTTGTTTATGGTACGAGGGATCCAAAGGCTGGAGCAGCAGGTTCCATTTTAAATATTCTTAGTTGTCCTGAATTAAATCATCAAGTAGAGGTTGCAGAAGGAGTATTGAGGGAAGAGTGTGGAGACCTTCTGAAGCAGTTTTTTCAGGATTTAAGGAGAGATGGCCGAGTTGGTCGAAGGCGCTCGACTCGAAATCGAGTAGACGGCTAGTAACCGTCTCGTGAGTTCGAATCTCACTCTCTCCGCCAGTGACTTTTAAATATATTTTCTTGTTAATTATATTATGGAGAGGTGGCTGAGTTTGGCTGAAGGCGCTCGATTGGAAATCGAGTAGGGGGTTAATAGCTCCCTCGCGGGTTCGAATCCCGCCCTCTCCGCCATTAATTAAATGTAACCAGGAACACCAGGGGGTTTCAGAATTAATATGATAGCCCCTTTTTTTGTGGTTATAATGGATTATAATAATTGGGGTTATTCATGATCCTGGGAGCTTTTCAAAGGGTTACCTCCAAAACATTGGATACTTTCTGGAAGAAATAGCATTATTGATAATTAAGGCGGCTATTATTACGATAATGGCATTAACCACAACCGGGAATAGGACCAGAAAAGGATTGGTGCCAAGCTCAGCCATATGTGCTACAACTGCAGTTCCGCCGCCAGGAGGATGCAAGGTTTTGGTAATTATCATAAAAAAAGCAGCTAATAAAACAGCTATAGAGATAGCCCACCATTCTTGGCCAAAGAAATAATTGCTGATTATTCCGGCAATAGCACACATAGTGTGTCCGCCCAAAACATTTCGGGGTTGTGCCAGGGGATTATTGTATGAGGTAAAAAGCATTACAGCAGACGAGGCAAAAGATGGGATTAAAATATACATGTGATAATAAACGCTAATCAGGCTTATGATCCCCATGCTGATAAATACTCCCAATAGAGAACAGCAGTGTTCCACCCATAGGGGAATAGGCTTTTCAGCTTCCAGGATGGGTTTTTCCTGAAGATGTTTATTGGGTGCTTCCATACTATTATCCATATAAACTCTCCTTGCTTTGTAGGTAATCTCAAATCCGGTTATGTTACTGCTACCCCAAAACGTCCGGCAATAGACGGCATATGTTGTCCTGAAGTTGACGGAATTACTGCCCAGAATATGACTCCCCTTTAAGGGGAAGGGAGAATTAACTCAACTCTCCCTGAACTACCAGCTTCACCATATGGTCGTCAATAATTCTTCGATTGTTCTGGGCTCCATAAAGCAAACAATGAGTACAGACCTTGTTTACTATCCGGGCCGTACCACTGGAGAATTTAAATATTTCATCTATCGCGCTGTCCGAGAAAATATCATGTTCGGCGCCAGCATAAGCCAGGTGGCTTTTCACATATTCACCCACCTGGGCACGATCTAAGTGAGGTAATTTACATTGTAGATCAATCCGCTGCCTGATGGCGGCGTAGGATTGAAGTCTTAATCTATCCCATAGTTCACTCTGGCCTACCAAAACTAAAGCCATAGGACTCTGGGCGTCCATCTTGAAATTAAGCAAGAAGCGTACTTCTTCCAGCATCTCTTTATCCAGCAGATGGGCTTCATCTACGATGACTACTGGCTGCATCTTATGTATACCCTGTAAAAGCTCAATCTCACGGTGTAATTGTCTTTTGGCGTCGCCGCGATAAAATTTTGCTTCACAGCCTAACTGCTCTAATAGCCCTTTGTAAAAGTGCCTCGGGGTCAATTTGGAATCTGCCAAGTACATTACCATAAATTTTGATTCATCTAAAATATCTTTAAATCTGCGTATGGTGGTAGTTTTTCCGGTTCCGCTATCACCTGTAACTACAGCAAATAGCTGCCGTTTGGCTGCGTACTCCAGCCTTCCCAAGATTTCCTCTAACATGTGAGACTGATACATACTTTCAGTAGGAATATCTCGTGAAAACGGAGTTTTAGATAGTTGGTAATATTCCTCAAACATCTTTCCCGGCCTCCTTCCATACACTTCGGTAGGAAACAACGGGAAGATGAGATTCTTTTCTCTCTTGATTTTCCATCACCCAGGAGTGGAGATAATAATTGCATACGCTGCACTGCCATCTCTTCTGCTTTCTTCTGATCTTTCATGCTGATCCTCTCCTTTTTAAGGTCTCAGCATGATTTTAGTGCTATGTATTTATGAACAAAATGCAGAACGGGTATGTACCCATAAATTTGTATTTACTATGGGCCGGACAATTCTTGCCAGCCATCCCGGGGCATTACCTACATACTGCCATATCCTTTGGAGCTTGGACTTGGGAAGACCGGATTTATCTTCCACATTTTCTTGACCTGATTGAATGGCGATTGACTTTAAACATCCTTGGAAGTAATCAAACATATCATTAAACCATCTTTTCCACCTTCCCAAGGTGCTTTGGTCGGCACTGACACTGGTAGCTGGGTCTTCATTCACTGCTCCCCTATTTGGTTTTTGGCCGGCTTAGTAGAGATTGGTCGGCACTGACACTGGTAGCTGGGTCTTCATTCACTACCGCTTCAATACTATCCCTTACATGACGTTTGTAGGGTACCAGTTTGTCCGGGAGTTCATGATGTATTTTTCTGCACTGGGTACAGCCTAGCCGCCTAATTATTAAAATCCTCTTTTCTCCCAACCCAGTGATACATGTTCTTTTCTGGCTGCCGACTACCTTTAAATGACCACTACAACATGGACAAAGACTCTGCTCCGCGCTCCTAACAAAAAACTCCTTTTTCAGGCTTTTCAATTATTCTATAGTTTGATACAATTACCATACCTTTGGGGTGACGCTTTTGGTGCTCCTGTTCCTGCAGTTGCACATTTAACAGAAGCGTCTTTCCTTTCATAAGATATGGCCATTATATCCATCAATTTCCGGTCAGGCAATACCATCAGCTTTCTGACTTTTTAGGTTAGCTGAAACACGGTTAAAGTAAGCACGGGTTATAGACCTGTATTAGATTATAATATACCTGGTATAATCAGGCTGGCAACCGGTTTAAACATAATATATGCACAGCAGGACGAATTTGGCCTGCTTATTTAATAGAATACTAGTAAACCAAGTACAAAGAGCGGCCTTACTCAAAAGAGGCCTTATAATTGTTACCCAAAAAAAGGAATTCTATTGTTTTCGCAGAACATGAATAAGTAATCCCAACGGTTAAAGAGATTTATTCGAAAGTATTTCAGTGTTATGAGGCGATTGAAGTAAGTAGAAACAATAAGGGTAAATATTTAATTGTTTTATTTCTAGTAATTACATCATGGTTAGTATACAGCCAGGTAAGATATTTTAATGGATTTAATACCAGCCAGCCACTAACCCAAAAGGGTGTTGTTGATTTGGCTGGTTGGGATTTCAAGCATATGGGCCTGGTTGAACTAACCGGTGAGTGGGAATTCTACTGGAAACAATTCTTATATCCCGAAGATTTCCAATTAGAGGCTTACTTGCCGAATAAGGAGTACCTCCATGTTCCCAGACTATGGAACAGCGGGCATGACGGTGTTCCATTTTCCGAACAGGGCTATGCTACTTATAGGCTTATAATAATTGATCCGACTGATGAACCTAGGTCGATAAAAATCCCGGCTATCCGAACTGCTTATGACCTTTGGATTAACGGGGAGTTAAAAATATCCAACGGTATTGTATCAGACAACCCTACTGAGGCTGTACCATCCGGAACTCCCCAGGTAATTATATTTAATCCTCGGCAAGATTATAATGAAATAATATTTCACGTTGCCAATTTCAACCATAAAAAGGGAGGAATCCTGGAAAGTATTTTTTACGGTGATGTTCGCCAGATTCACAGCCTGGAGAATCAGAAACAGAGAATAGAAGCATTCTTATTTGGAATTCTGCTGATTATTGGTCTATATAATGTAAAACTATACCAGATCAGAAGAAAAGAAAGCGCGCCCTTATTTTTCGGGCTCATTTGCCTTCTGCTCGGTTTTCGAATAGTCCTTTTGGGAGAAACCCTTTTGGCTCACTGGATACCCGAACTTAGTTGGGATAACCTGATAAGAATGGAGTACCTTACCATGTTCCTTAGTCTCCCGCTATTCGTATTATTCATTCAAAGTTTGTACCCTAAAGAGACGAACGAGGTTGTAAACAAGATATCGATTACCATTCCAGTGGTTATAAGCACCGGAGTATTGTTCCCGCCTAGAATATTTACTCAGACAGTTACCTTTTTCCAGGCATTTATAGGGATTACTTCTATTTACCTGTTTTACTGCGTAATTAAAGCGGTAATCAGAAATAGGGAAGGGGCATTAGTGACTATCTTTGGTGGTATATACCTGGTTTTAGGGGTGTTTATCGATATAGCCTATTTTAATGGAATATTTTTTACCGGGCAGGTTTTGCAGGGTTATGCCTACTCAATAGGCTTAGCCATATTTATATTTGCCCAATCATCTGTTTTATCAGCCCGGGCTTGGGCTGCTTTTAACCAAGCAGAACAGCTGGCGGTTCAAAATGCGGCGATGATTGAAGAAATTACTAGAATGAATAAGAATCTCGAAGAAAAGATTGCGGCGCGCACAATGGAGTTAAACCTAACCATAGAGAAATTGAACAGCGAGCTTATCCAGCGCATGAGAGCAGAAGAAGAGTTAAAGCAATTTGCTACTATTGATAGCATGACGGGTATGTTGAACCGTTCGGCTGGTATAGATATTTTAGGCAGACAACTTAGACTAGCGCGCAGGAATAAGTGGTATCTTACCATCTGTTTCTTGGATATTGATGACCTCAAACTGGCAAACGACCAGAAAGGACATTTATTCGGGGATATGATAATCACTACTGTAAGCGGGGCAATTAAGGATAGTATCAGATCCTCAGATACTGTGTGTAGACTAGGAGGGGACGAGTTCCTAATCATCTTTCCCCAGTGCAGAATGCTTCAAGCCAGGGAGATCCTCGACCGTATTGTCTTAAAGATTGAAACTATTAATATAAAGCAGGATTATAAAATTAGGATCAGCTATGGGTTTTCTGAAGTAAGCCCTGAGGATAACACAGCTGTAGATGAAGTAATAGAAATCGCAGATAAAGAAATGTACAAAACTAAAAAGCTGGCCAAAGCAGCTAGGGTTTCTGCAAAGGTATAAAATACTCCTATATCTCTGTTGTTGTTAATCCAGGGAGCGAGATGCATTTGCTAAATGAATAGGTACATGGTATAATGCCTTTGTTATACGATCTTTCGTTTGACAAAGGATATTTATATATTAAGTAAAGAATTGCCGTGCTAGATGGGGAATTAGCGGTGCCCTGTAACCTGCAACCCGCTATAGCAGGGTCGAAGTCCTGGATTGAGGGCTTATCTTGTGGGGTCAGGCTTAAATAAGTGGCTGAGAAGTTTGGGTCCTGCGCAATGGGACATCCTGAACCGTGTCAGGTCCGGAAGGAAGCAGCACTAAGGGATTCATCCTATGTGACGGAGGATAGCCTGGATGGAGTTAACTGTTTAAGTAACGCTCGGAAGGTATTCTCGAAACCAGGTGCACGGCTTAAGTTATATTAATGAGCAGATTTTATACCATTTATTGGGAATATTATATGAACCTTGGGTAATGAATTAGGCAGACAGCTTAATTTTGCTGCCTGCCTTTACATTTCTTATGTGACGGCGTTGAACTAGGAGAGCGGCCTCTACCACCTTTGACGGCGTATAATAAAACTAATTGGCCTTTATTATTCCATCTCCAGATTTACAGGCTGTCTTCGATTTTAACCTAGGCTTACCGTTGCCTAGCCTTCATGTTCGCCGATGATGACCTGGCACCGGCACTGGGGGATTCGATACAAACAAACCCCCAATCAGTGCCTTTTTGCAGTCTGTGCCTATATCCTTAAAGTATTTGTCCTGTTCCTGCTTACCCTTAAGGCTAAGATTAAGCTCAGAAGTATAAGAACGCCAATTCCCAATCCAGGATGCATAATTAAATATACTACCGCTATTACTGGTATTAACAAGTTCCTTACCAATGCTTTTAAAGGCTCGCTATGGGATATATAGGCGGCAATCGAAGGTGAGTGGTTATAATAGAATTCCACAAAAGTTTTACCAATGTTATTTGTTAATAAATACCCATCACGGAAATTTCGAAGCAACACTACGGCTGGTTCAAACTTGGAGCCGAAAGCAGCCGTGGCGATAAAGCACTCGTCCGTTTGCTGATTGGTCGGCGTGGCTGTCGCGCTTGCCTCCTCCCCATTGCCAGCACTGTTGACCGCCCGCACTTTGAAGGTATATTCGGTGCCGTTAGTCAAGCCGGTAAAGGTGTGGGTGGTGTTCAATCCCACATCCGACCAGTTGGTACCGTTGTCTTTCGACACCTGATATTTTAAAATGGCGCTGCCGCCATCACTGTCCGGAGCAGTCCAGCTTAAAGCCACCTGACCATCCCCGGGCGTAGCAGTGAAATTCTGCGGCACACCGGGTACGGTGGGAGCATCTTCGGATACCTGCCATCTAAGGAATGGATAACCGTTGTTATCACTGCCGTTAATACCCCATACTTCATCAAAATCCCAGCCCTCATAAGTTGCTTGCTCTTTCATTTTCGCTGTGGGCTTGCCTGTGCCGCCGGCTGATGTGCTTTTGCCTGATGTTTCGGTATCCCAATAACAGCCGGTAACAGGTGCGGAAATATTACTGCCTACCAGACCTCCAATTTTAGCATTCCCGTTTACTGCGCCGACAGCAAAGGAATAGGTAATCGGCCCGGAATTTCCGCCCACCAGACCGCCGACCTGGTCATCGCCATTCACCGTACAGGTGGAATAACATGATATAATTTCGTCGTTGTTAGAGCCTACCAGACCGCCGGTGTAATCGTAACCGGTGATAGTGCCCTTAGAAAAGGATTCTCTAATGGTTCCCTCAAAGTTTTCACCAACCAGGCCGCCGATACTATGATACCCGCTAACCACTGTTACATCGGTCCAGCAATTGCTTATCGTACCAAGGTTATTGTAACCCACCAGCCCTCCAGTCCACTGTCCGTATTCGACAATAGCAACGCCGGTCACAGTACCTACAAAGCAGGAATCGGATATTGAGCCATTGTTAGATCCGGCCAAACCTCCTGTATCCCATTCGCCTACCACATCACCGCTGGCATTTACGTTGCTTATTTCACCGCTGTTAGAACCCACCAGGCTACCCACATAATAACAACCGGTTATATCTACATCCTCCAGTGTCAGGTTGGAGATTTTTGCTTCTGTCCCGCTTTTACCGAATAAGCCGGAAGGAACACGGATATTCCATGATCCCTCCTTGTTAATAAAAAGGCCGTTGATGGTGTATCCTCCACCATCAAAGGTGCTGGTGAAAGGATTTTGTAACGTGCCTATGGGCTGCCACCCGGTATTGCTATTGTACGGGGCTACATCAAGGTTCAGGTTGGCATTCAGCTTAAAGTGCTTATCACTGTGCTCCGCCCCCAGATAGTTGCGTACATTGTTGAGATGATCCACCGTTTCAATAAGATAAGGATCCTCCTCACTGCCGTTGCCGCCGGCAAACTCAAGCACAACCGGCGTGGCTGTAGTGCTTGCTTCTTCTCCATTGCCGGCACTGTTCACCGATCGCACCTTGAAGGTATATACGGTGCCGTTGGTTAAGCCAGTGAAGGTATAGGTGGTGTTCAATCCCACATCCGTCCAGTTGGTACCGTCGTCTTTGGACACCTCGTAATGGGTGATAGCGCTGCCGCCGTCGCTAACCGGAGAACTCCAGTTTAACACCACCTGACCGTCACCGGGAGTGGCGGTGAAGTCTTGCGGCGCGGAGGGTGCGGTGGGATCTATTTCGTACCCCTGCCATCTAAGGAAAGGATAACCGTCGTTATCACTGCCATTAATACCCCATACGGCATCAAAATTCCAGTTTTCATACGTTGCCTGTTGCTTCATTTCGGCAGTGCTTTTTTCTGTACCGCCGCCTGAAGATGCTAGCTGCGATGTATTCGCATCCCAGTAGCTGTTCGTAATGATGCCATCTGAATGACTGAACCCTACCAAGCCGCCGATATTACTATCCCCGCTTACACGCCCGGTTGAATAGCAAGTGGTAATAGAACCAGTGTCGGCGTTACATCCGACCAAGCCCCCGATATCTTCCGCTCCGGATGCGGCGCCCTTGGCATAAGAATTGCTTATCGAAGCGCGGTTGTATCCTACCAACCCGCCTACAAAGGTATAATTAATCCAATCCTCGGTACCTGTCACATTACCGGTGGCGTAACATCTATCGATATTTCCCTCACTATTTAATCCTACAAGACCTCCGACGTAACTGCTTCCTTCTACTACACCCACAGCGTGTGATTCGGTGATGCTGCCGTAATTTGCCCCCACCAGGCCACCTGCATTGGAGTTGTCGCTGGTTACAGTTGCTTCGGCATGACATTTGGTGATGGTACCAAAATTTTCTGCTACTAAACCACCGATAGAGCCACTCCAGACGTCTGTCACAGTACCTATGGCCCAGGAATCGGTAATCGAACCGTGGTTTACTCCCACCAATCCGCCAGTTTCACTTCTACCGGTCACATCACCTGTGACCCATGAGTTGGCAATCTCACCTTCATTCCATCCCACTAGGCCACCGACATCATGATTTCCAAATATATTTACGTTTGCCAGTCCGAGGTCCCAAATTTTTGCCGTTTCTCCGGTATAACCGAATAAACCAATTTTGGGATCCCAAAAACGATCAATAAAGAGGTTGCGGATAATGTGGTCATCGCCGTCAAAGGAGCCGGTGAAAGGATTGGTCTCGGTGCCTATAGGCTCCCAGCCTTCGTCCGTTCCGTAAACACTCAGGTCCAAATCCGCTGTAAGCCTAAAGTGTTTGTCAAGGTGGTTGCGGACATTATTGAGGTGATACACCGAGGAAATAAGGTAAGGATCTTCCTCTGTGCCGCTGCCGTCGGCAAACTCCGCAGACGGCGTTGCTGATACGCTGGCCTCCGCTCCGTTGCCTACGCTGTTGACCGCCCGCACCTTGAAGGTATATTCCGTGCCGTTAGTCAAGCCGGTGAAGGTGTGGGAGCTGTCGGTGTCTGCCGTGACCCACGTGTCTCCGTTATCGCAGGACACTTCGTAGTGGGAAATTGCGGAACCTCCATGGCTTTCAGGAGCCGTCCAGCTTAATGTCACCTCACCATCACCGGGTGTGGCGGTGAAGTCCTGCGGCGCAGAGGGGACAGTTGCTGCCGCTACTGGCGTAGCCGTTACGCTGGCCGCTGCTCCGTTGCCTACGCTGTTGACCGCCCGCACTTTGAAGGCATATTCTGTGCCGTTAGTTAAGCCGGTGAAGGTGTGGGAGGTTTCCGTGTCTGCCGTGACCCACGTGTGTCCGTTATCGCTGGACACTTCGTAATGGGTGATGCTGCTGCCGCCATCGCTAACGGGAGCAGTCCAGCTTAACGCCACCTGAGTGTCACCGGGCGTGGCGGTGAAGTTTTGCGGTGCGGCGGGTGCCGTGACCACGGGGCCGCCTACGCTACCGATCCAAACGTTACTGGCGCCATCCGAGTAAGTGAGAAAGCCAGGCTTAGTGGTCGGTTCGGTTATGTCGGCAGCAGTTTTTTCGGTGGTTCCCACTATGATAAATGGGGTTCCCGCCGAAAGGCTGCCGTCAATGGTCACAGCTCCATTGTAAATCGGGTAACCAACGTTCTGTTCTGCCTTTGCACCTATGCCGGATGATATCACATCCCCTTCTACTTCAATACTTCCGCCTTGTGCATGAACACCAGTGTAATTGGTTCCCTGACCTGTTACATCGCCGGTAACCTTAACAGTGGTTTGCCCACTGGCAAGGATTCCTGCACCTTTTAGACTTTGCCATGTAGTACCAAGCACATTGATATTGCCATTTACAGTAACTATTGTTCCCGGATTTGCGGCTACTTGTACGCCTGAATGACCTGCCGTTATGTCACCGTTCACAATCACACTGCCGTTTTTGGCATTAACATTTACTCCCATGTCACCGGCAATTATATGACCGTTCACTGTAATCATGCCGCCGTCCAGGGAATCACCGGAACCGTACATATAAATGCCGATAGCTCCTTCCCCTGTCACGTCCACATTATTCACTGTGACTTCCGAGTTGGCGTCGAGAACCTGTATGCCGTAACTGATGGAATTGGAAGAGCTCTTAACGTTGAACTTGCCCGTTCCTGTACCGGCAAGCCTTACTTTACCGCCATTTTTTACTGTGAGTACATAATAAATTGACTCATCGGGGTTATCGCTGGTATCGAGTAAAAGATCATAGTTACCCAAGTCGAAGTAGATTGTCTTGCCGTCTACCTCGATGGGTGAGGTGTGGGTATTATTGTTAAGCAGCTTAATGGTTTGCCCGCTTGTTACTGCGGCCAGTGCCTGACCCAGCGTGGTGTACTTGGTTGCGCCGATCTCACAGACGTATGCTTCAGGTGTGGCTGTTATGCTTGCTTCCTCTCCATTGCCTGCGCTGTTGACCGCCCGTACCTTGAAGGTATATTCTATGCCGTTGGTCAAGCCGGTAAAAGTATGAGAAGTGCCGGTGCTTGCCTCAACCCATGTAGTGCCGCCATCTTCGGACACTTCGTAATGGGAAATTGCGGCACCGCCGTCACTGGCCGGAGCTTCCCAGCTTAACTCCACCTGGGTGTCACCGGGCGTTGCGGTAAAGTTCTGCGGTACGGTAGGTACGGTTAGCCCGGCTTCCAGCGTGGCCACCGTATGACTACCACCACAGGCCACAGCCAGCCAGGTACCGGCACCGTCAAGGCGTTGGGGGGTAAACTTACTAAAAGTAGTGTTATCCCCCAATTGTCCGCTTGAGCTTAAACCCCAGAGCCAGAGGCTGCCGTCGGTCTTAAAAGCCGCATTGTGCGCATAGCTGGTACTTACGAAGATCCAGTCGGTATCAGTGCCAATCTGGGTGGGAACAGGGTGAGCAGGAGGATCTGAAACGCCGTCGCTGGATCCGTTGCCCAGTTCTCCATATTCATTGCCGCCCCAGGCCCAAAGACTGCCGTCTGATTTTATGGCCACAACATGGTTATCTCCCGCAGCTGCAGCCAACCAGGTGTCGCTGCCGACCCGTGTTGGAACATTTTTATCTACAACAGTCCCGTCGCCTAACTGGCCCACATCGTTCAATCCCCAGGTCCACAGACTGCCATCCGCTTTCAGAGCCACGGTAAAATTTGTTCCTGCGGATACTGCAGCCCACTCTTCAGTGCTGATTTGGGTGGGAACTTTCTTAGAAGTAGTACTACCATCACCCAACTGACCCTTTGAATTGTATCCCCAGGCCCAGAGACTGCCGTCTGCCTGCAGAGCTACTGTATGGTAAAATCCGGCAGACACTGCGATCCAGGTACTCTCGTCATCAATAAGGATTGGCACATTCCTGTTTTCAAAACTATCGTCCCCCAGCTGACCAGAACTATTTCCGCCCCAAGCCCACAGGCTGCCGTCGGTTTTCAGGGCTACTGTATGATTATCTCCTGCCTCTGCTGCCGCCCAATCGTTGTCGCCGCCAATACGTACGGGAGAATCCTTCCTGAGCTCGGATGTGCCGTCTCCCAACCGACCCTCATGGTTATCTCCCCAGGTCCACAGGCTGCCGTCCGATTTAAGGGCAACCGTATGCTGGTCACCTGCGCTTACCGTTGTCCAGTCTTCAGCTGTGCCGATATGTGTGGGGATGGATTTACCCTGTAAAGTACCGTCACCCAACTGCCCATGCACATTGTTGCCCCAGGTGTAAAGCTGTCCCGGCTGCGTTGGCGCAGGCGCTGTCGGTGTGGCCGCTGCGCTTGCCTCAGCACCGTTGCCGGCGCTGTTGACCGCCCGCACTTTGAAGGCATATTCTGTGCCGTTAGTTAAGCCGGTGAAGGTGTGGGAGGTTTCCGTGTCTGCCGTGACCCACGTGTGTCCGTTATTGCTGGACACTTCGTAATGGGTGATGCTGCTGCCGCCATCGCTAACGGGAGCAGTCCAGCTTAACGCTACTTCACCATCTCCGGGTGTTGCGGTGAAATTCTGCGGCGCCGTGGGTACGGTTGCTACGGTCAATGTAAGACCGGTGCCAGTATAGTCCGGCACAAAGGTGATTCCCGGTAGGTTACTTTCAATGGAGGAAAACTTACCTGTTTTTGAACCATAAGTTAAAATTTCAAAAATGTCACCGGTTTGGGGAACATAACCATCCAGTATATTGATTTTCAATACACCGTACAAAGTTGCTCTATTTGCAACATCAAGCTTTGTGAAGTCCTCAGGCCCTCCTATATCAAATTCCAGTGTGCCTGAATTCTGCTGTGTGAAATCGTAGTTGAACCGGACAGAAGTGCAGGTGTTTGATATTCTTAGAGTTCCAGAATTATTAACATTGAGGCTGTTCAGATCATAGCTTCCGCTGCCGCTAAGTTCCAGAGTTTGCTCTGCCTGGATAGGGAAGTAACCGATGCCTTCAGCGCCGCCTGTGAGTCTAAGACTGTCTTTTATAATTAATGAGCCGTCGTTTACCAGATAGCGGTCCAAAGAAGAAGCTGGGGCTTCGGCGTTTAGCCTCGAAGCTTGATTTATTATTAGCTTTCCGGTACCTTCTATGCTTCCACCGTTCCAGAAAAATTCTCCGTTGGCCATTAATACGATGTCTCCCGCTCCGTCCAGCTTTCCGCTCATTAGCATAGAATTCCCATAACCAATATTAAGAGTACCGCCGGAAACCGTTAAATTTCCTTCGCAATATAGCTTTACACTTGTCTCGCCGCCAGCATATTCCACTACTGAGGACTCGGGGATATTTACATAATCACTGTTCCCCGGAACTCGCTCCAAATCCCAGTTGCCGGCAGTATGCCATGACCCGTCACCGGCTGCCCCGGTCCAGGTTATCATGGTTTGCGCAGCCATTTTTGGTTGACAGATTGTAAAGGCGAATATAAAACATAATATCAATAATACAATTCGCTTCACTTTCATTACCCTCCAAATCAATTAATATTTTTCCTGAAGCTTTTACAGTAATCTGCACTGATTTCCTAAGCTAAGCCCATCAGACACCGCCTATTCCCCAGCTATCTCTAACGCCGGAAATAGATTTGAGCTTTCCTTCATCCTGTTGGGATGTAATAAACTCCTGTGCGCCTGGCAGGAAATCGTACATTTAATGGCCTTGGTTCGTATATTTAGTTACCTCAATTATCCATGCCAAATCATTTTACGAAACATAGAGGTGGTCAATAACCGGGGGTGAATGCGCAAATGCCCTCGTACCCAGTATGGACAGCAAGGTTAACCCCATAATACACGCTATGACCAAGGTGAAAAAATTTGTTTTCATGGTCTTTCCTCCTGATTAATACTCTAAATTTGTAGGGTTTGTTATTTATGCAACAGCCACTTGCCTGTGTTGTCTTGGGCCGGTTTGCTCACGGCAAAAACATAATCCCGCCGTGGGTAATTTTACCATCATCATCTGGAACAGGAAAAACCACAACCCTGTGGAAACGGTCAGACTGCAGCCTGCTCTGGGGTGTAATTCCCGAGAACATGTAAAAAGGATTCTTTAAGTCCTCTGAAAAAAAGGTTTTCCCGGTAAAGACCTTTGTTATGGCGGAAGCCAGTTGTGTATCGTCAATCTTGTATTGAAGAATGCGGGCAGAGCCTTTTTTTAGAAACCGCGTTTTTGTTCCCGCCTCAAAAGCATTGTTTACCATTGCCAGTGTATATTGTGGTGTAAATATGGCGATTGGATAGGGGAAATAATCAATGATCTGAGAAAACAGCCCTTTGTTAGCGATAAGCATCTGGAATTTACTTATCATATGACCTTGAGCCGCTGTTTTACCCTCCAGGAGCTGCATTTTCGGGTCAGCATTCATAAAAAGGCTCCTTTCCATCCGTTTATGTTTGGCTATCAACATTCTATTAACCGGCTGGTTAAAAACATAGGGCGAATATGCTCATTATCAGTACGAAAAATGTTATTTTGACATTAAGAAAATGTCCCGCTTTCGTTTTAAATTGAAGCGGGACTCCTTTTTAATTTATGAGACATTTACTTGGACATTTTCCGAAACTCAGATGGGGAAAGGCCTACCTTTTGTTTGAATAATCTGGCGGAATGGCTGTTATACTCCATGTTGCAGAGGGCAAAGGCCTGGGCAATAGAAAGGTTGAGATCTAAGAGGTGTTCCTTTAATTTGCTGATTTTATAATTGATATAATACTCATAGGGGGTTACACCGGTATGCTTCTTAAACAGCTTGGTGAAATGGGCTTTGCTGAGGCACGCTGCCTTTGCCGTTTCATCGGCATTAAAAGGCTCTTGCCAATGGGTTTCTATATATTGTCTGCCTCGTCCAATCTCTTCTTTTCCCCGGTATATTCTTTTAAAGATGAAAACAGCGGCAAAGTATTCTACCGCACCATCAGAATTTTTCAAAGGGAAACACGTAATATCTGAATTTATCGATTGTATATCCCTGTCTTCCACATTATAATACCGGATCATATCTTTATAGGGCGCATTGAAATCAGTAATATAAACAGTTTTGCCGGACAATACCTGCCTGATTTGCTCCATAGCCCCAAGCTTGCGGACAATGGGGTCCTTAAAAACATTGTATTTTCCTACATGCGATTCAATGCTTCTGATGCCGATCATTTCCAGAGCCGCTTTGTTTATCAGCCTTGCTGTTCCATCAAGAGAGAAAATCTGAATCGGATAAGGAAAGAATTCGATTACTTTGGCCAACAATTCTTGTTCCTCAAAAAGCGAAGAGAATGATTTAAACAGGCTTTTTTGTCCCTCCTTAAGCGGATTTTTCATGGATCACCCCTCATTTCCTAGTAATCCTGACATCTTACGGTAAGCTGAAGGGGAAAAGCCGGTCTTGTCTTTAAATAATCTGGCTGAACGGCCGTTATAGTTCATATTGCAGGCGGCAAAGGCCTGGGAGATAGAAAGATTGGTATCTAAGAGCTTCTTCTTCAATTTGCTGATTTTATAGTTAATATAATACTCATAGGGGGTCACGCCGGTATGCTTTTTAAACAGTTTGGTAAAATGAGACTTGCTCAGGCAGGCTGCTTTTGCGGTTTCGTTGACATCATACCGGTCCAGCCAGTGATTTTCTATATATTCCCTGGCTTTTTCAATTTCATCTTTGCCGCGATAAACCCTCCTGTTGATAAATAATGCCACAACATATTGTACCTGTTTCATGTCATCCAGAACAGGAAAAACCGTAATGTCCTGGTATATCGCCTCTACATCAAAATCCTGTATGCCGTAGCGCTCAATAATTTCTTTTAAAGGCACTTTAACATCTGGAAAGAAGACGGTTTCTCCCTTAAAAGCCCGCTTTAACGCATGAAGCTGGCCCGTTGCTATAACGGCAGGATCTTTGAATACATTGTATCTTCCGACCACCATCTCCGGGCTGGAAACATGGTATTCGGCCAGCATAGTCTTATTAACCAGCACCGATGTTCCGTCTCGAGCATAAACCTGAATCGGGTAGGGGAAAAAATCAATCACTTTGGCCAGCAGTTCTTCCTTTTCAAAGAGGGATTGAAATGATTCTATGTTGTTTTGCCTGTCATGCAAATCATTTCTCATTTTTTATCACCTTAATATGGCAGTGGTCCCTAGGATTTTCTTGTACCTTTTGGAGGAACAGACACATATTTCTGGCTATTTGTGCTCCTTTAATTCGTGGAGACATCCGGACTGCCGATTGCCCCATCTTTTCGATTAACTTTCCTTATTCGCATATAACACAGCTGAATTTATTACCATTATTATAGTTGAAACTGGAATAAGTTACCAAATGGAATACCTGTTTTCCGCCTAAAATACTTTACACATTATACCCGTCTGTGGGTAGCGCGGCTCTCTTTTGGTTGTATTCCATATCGATTTCGAATATTAAACGTGCCTTAAATCCCTGCCTTTTATTGATTATCCAGATAAGGGGATTTATTTTGGATCTGGAACCATATATACACTATTATAATATATATACAGGCCGTTGTTTTAAGATCAGAAAGGGGACTAAGAAAATGAACTACCTTGCTTTATATAGAGCATGGCGTCCACAACGATTTGCTGAGGTGGTAGGGCAGAAGAGAATTGTAACCGCTTTGAAAAATGCATTAGCTAAAGGGCGATTGAGTCATGCCTATCTTTTTTCCGGTCCTAGAGGAACAGGTAAAACAAGTATTGCTAAAATAATAGCCAAGGCAGCTAACTGTGAAAACTTTTCCCATGGGGAACCTTGTAATACCTGTTCAGCATGTACTGATATAAATAACGGTAATTTCATGGATGTTATCGAGATTGATGCTGCTTCAAACCGGGGTATTGATGAAATTAGAAGCCTGAGGGAAAAAGTCAGGGTGTTGCCTGCACAGGGTAAATGCAAAGTATATATCATTGATGAGGTTCACATGTTGACTACCGAAGCCTTCAATGCCCTTTTAAAAACAATTGAGGAGCCCCCTGGTTCTGTTGTCTTTATACTGGCAACCACGGAACCCCAAAAAATACCGGCAACAATAAGATCCCGTTGCCAGATTTACAACTTTCGAAGGTTAACCCTAGACGAGATTATTGACAGGTTGACCCAGGTGGCTAATATAGACGGGATTATAATAAATCATGATGCAATAAGAACCATTGCCCAAAGAGCAAACGGCGGAATGAGGGATGCATTAAGCATGCTGGATCAGGTATTTTCGTATAAGGGCAATATAATTGAAAAAGACGATGTTTTAGAAGTATTAGGGCTGGTTGACGAACAATTCATGACCGAACTTATGGAAGCAGTCATTACGGGGAACATTAATGGCATCGTAAAACTACTGGGTATTGCTCTTAACCAGGGAAAAGAGGCCCAACAAATAGCCAGAGAAGCAGTGGTGTTTTTAAGGGATGTTCTCCTGTATGTAACAACGGAAAAGAAAGACCATGATACGGTTTTTTATGAAGATGTAAGTACGCTGGCAAAGCGTCAAAAAGAATACTTGGAAAAGAATAACATTATCCAGGCTTTAAGAAAAATGATGGAGATAGCTGAGCGCTTGAGATATAGCGAAGGAAACCGGTTGATACTTGAACTGGGGTTTATTGATATTTCGGGTTGTTTTTTAAAACCAGATACGGTTAGTATAAGGTCAGCGAACCCTTCCCGAAAAAAAAGCCAGGAAAAAGCGGAGAAAACAGATGATCGGCATAGCTTGTGGAACCAAATCCTTGCCGGGGTTAAAGCAGTTAAAATACCAACTCATGCCTTATTATCTCAGGGTAAGCTGTTGGGTTTTAAAGACAATATAATATCAATCGGTTTTAAAAAGGGATATAAATTTCACAAAGAGAAAATGGAGGAAAAAGCCAATCGAGAAATATTAGAAAAGGTAGTAAGTAATATAGCTGGCAGAGAAGTCCAGGTTAAGTTTGTATTTTTAGATGAGGAACAAAACAACGATAATGATATAGTAGTAAAAAAAGCAGTCGAGTATTTTGGTGAAGAGATTGTAAGGATTAAAGAATAAGGAGGAATGTTTTTATGCGGTTTAATCCGGGATTGGGCAGCATGAACAAAATGATGAAACAGGCTAAGAAGGTTCAGGAGCAGATAGCAAAACTGCAGGAAGAGTTAAGACAAAGGGAAATAGAAGCATCATCAGGAGGAGGGGCGGTGCTGGTAAAAGTTAACGGAAAACAGGAACTTACTGCAATAAAAATTAACCCCGAAGCCATTGATTTAGACGATATTGAGATGTTAGAGGACTTAATTCTCGCCGCGGTAAATGAAGGAATAAAGAGCTCTCAGGAAATGGTATCTACAGAAATGGCAAAAATTACGGGGGGGCTTAATATTCCAGGGTTATAAATTGGTAAGGGTTATGGAGGAAATATTATGAGATTGGCTCGGCCGCTTGAAAACCTAATCGATCAACTAATAAAACTCCCTACTATAGGTCCAAAAACTGCGCAGCGGCTCGCTTTGTACATTCTGAAGCTGCCTAAAGAAGAAGCCAGCAAGCTTGCAGATGCCATTAAGGAAGTTGCTGAAATAGTTAAACCTTGTTCTCAATGCGGGTACCTTACTGACTCAGATCCTTGTGCTATTTGCCGGGATCAGGAGCGTGACGATACCCTGCTTTGTATTACGGAAGAAACCAGTGATGTGATTGCCATAGATAAAACCGGTTACCGGGGAAGGTATATGGTACTAAATAAAGATTTCCATCTTATGGATGGAGATGGACTGGAGGATATCAATCTAACCCCACTAATGGAAAAACTTAACACTGGCACAGTAAAGGAATTAATCCTGGCCATGAACCCTGATATTGAAGGGGATGTAATATCAAGGTTTATTGCAGGAATAGCCAACCGTTTCGGGATAAAGATTACCAGGTTGGCCCATGGTTTGCCGGTAGGAGGCAACATTGAGTTTGCGGATGAAATAACCCTGCGTAGAGCTATAGAGGGCAGAAAAGAATTATAACATACAATTAAAGCTCCTGGCATAAAATTTATTGATTAGTAATATCTGCCATGCCAGGGGGTTAGCTCTGTGGTCTGTTTTATTAAAGATGTGTGGAACAGGATTAATTATTTCATATTAAAATCAGAAGAAGACACTGAAATAATTAGTGATGATGAGTTAATCAGACAGGCCCTAGATGAGATCAATCAGGCCTGGAACCTGTTTTCTGAGGTGGAAGACCATGACTTAATAGATTACGCAATATATTCTCTTAATGCTGCAGAAATTAAATACAACTATTTGGTAAAACGGTTAAAGAGAAAAGAAGAGGTTGGGAATCTATCGGTTAAGAGGCGTATTTACCAATAAGTTTGGTGGGGTGAAGAGTTTGGAAATGCTTAACATAATCCTGGCAGCTATCTTTCTAATAGTAATATTGTTTATAGTGTCCCAGGTTTTATTGAAACCGATCAAACTATTATGGAAACTAATTATAAACTCTGCTACCGGAGTGATCCTTCTGATTCTGTCCAACTATTTTGCCGCATTCTTCGGGTTTGAGATACCAATAAATATTATCACCATCCTAATTGCCGGATTCCTTGGGATTCCTGGAATCCTACTGCTCTTATGTTTCCGCCTGCTCCTTATGTAAGGTCTGGTTGCAAGAGAATATAATTTATTTGTAGAACGCAAGCTATAGATTAAATAGTAGCTTGCTTATTTTTATGCCTGATTAATTGTAACATATTAACTTAATGTGAGTAATATTTAGTCAATAGAATATATTTATTGACTCATATTTCGTTGTTGTTTATACTAAATTAAATTATCTAAAACAATCTGTTCTCAGCCTCGTATGGAGGTGTTTATTTTTACGAAAATTAAACCAAGAGTAGTTGAAGCATATGTCGGTGAATATGCCAGCGGGAAAAGCGAATTATCGATAAACCGGGCTTTAGAATTGAGAAAATCAGGACGAAAAGTAAATTTAGTCGACCTGGATACTGTTGAACCGTTTTATACCTTAAGGCCTATTAAAAAAAAGCTTGAGGAAGAAGGACTTAATGTAATAAGTTTTTCAGAGCAGGAGTCATTCGGTTTAGGTGAAACTGGAGCTATGCTTAATCCCAGGGCTAGGTGGGCTCTCAAGCTCGAAGGAGATATTATTTTAGATATCGGATATGGTGTTCATGGTACTAAGGTACTCAACCTGGTTGAGGGAGCAAGCTCATCGCCAGAATTGAAAGTCATTTTAGTTGTGAATTCTACTCGGCCTATGACAAATTCTGCGGAGAAAATCAAAGAATATATTGAGCAAATTGGCCGTGTTGATAGTATTGTTGCCAACACTCATTTGGGTCAACAGACAACGGTAGATCTAATTAAGAATGGATTCAGTCAAATACTTGCGGCTGCAAGAGAAGCTAACAAGGTTGTGGAATATGTAGCAGTTGAGGATAGGTTTAGAAATGAGTTTTCAGTAACTGATTTTAGTGTTCCTATAAAGTTTATAAAAAGATATATGGTCGATGCTATATGGTAGAAATTTAGATAGGAGGGTGTTTTAGTAAATGCAAAAAGTATTAGAAGAACCTAAAAAGGTCTTCGTAACGGGAAATGAAGCAGTAGCCTGGGCAGCATTGGTTTCAGGGGCAGACATAATGTTTGGCTATCCCATAACCCCCCAGAATGAAATCATGCATTACTGGACTCGGCTGGCCCCAAAATATTCAAGGTCTTTTCTGCAAACCGAGGATGAACTATCGGCCGGTTTTACAACCTGTGGTGCAGTACAAGGTGGTAAAAAGGCGTTTACTGCTACTGCTGGGCCTGGCAATGTTTTAATGCAAGAACCTTTTGGTATGGCTGAAGCCATGAGATTACCTCTTTTTGCAGTTATCCAGCAAAGGGGGGGGCCATCATCAGGCACCGTTGTTTATTCACAACAAGAGGTAACTTTAACTACTTTTGGAGGCAATGGAGAAGGGCATAGGATCGTATATTCCGTAGCCGGACATCAGGAAGCATACGATTATGTGATAAAAGGTTTTAATGTAGCCTGGAAATATAGGTTTCCCACCTTTGTAATTGGGGATGGATACCAGGCGAAAATGCGTGAGCCTATGGAAATGTATGACCCGGAAGAACGTGGGATTGAAATTGTAAAACCATATCCTTTAGTGGGTTTAGATGGACATATCGGCGAAGACCGAGAAGTGCAGCATCTATGTAATATATATAGTTTAGAAGAAGAGCTGTACGACGTGGTTATGAAAAACGCGAAAGACTATGAAGCAATAGCCCCACAGGTTATAGAGTATGAAGAAAGGGATTGTGATGATGCTGATATAATTGTAGTTACCCACGGGATAGTATCCCGGGCAGCAGATGATGCAGCAAAAGCACTGAGGGCCCAGGGGATTAAAGCAGGATATTTCAGACCAATTACCCTTAGGCCTTTCCCGAGTATTCAGCTGCGGGAAGCTCTAGCTAAAAGCAACAAGGCGAAAATACTGGTTGCTGAATCAGCCTACGGCCAGTTTGAACGGTTGGTAAGACAGGAAATCTATGGGGAAACGGCCAAGATTGAAACCCTGTTTATGCCGGGAGTAGGTATTATAGACTACGATATTATATGCAAGGTAAAAAGCGTTTTATAGGAAGGAGGCAGACAAATGATAGCACCAGCAACCCCCAAATCATGGTATTTACCAACTAAACCGCATAAATTCTGTCCTGGGTGTGGTCACGGAATTGTTTTAAAAGCAATAGGGGAATCAATAGATGAGCTAAATATTCAGGATAAAGTAGTTTTTGGATGTGATATCGGATGTTCCCTTCTATCGTGGAACTTCTTTAATTGCGATAGTACCCAAACTCACCATGGGAGAACAACCCCGGTTATGGTAGGAATAAAGAGGGCAAGGCCTGATTTGATTACTATAGGATATATGGGGGACGGGGGCGGATACTCCATAGGTTCCCAGCATTTGCTTAATGCTGCGGTCAGGAATGAAAAGGTGACCCTATTTTTGGTGAATAACGTCAACTATGGTATGACCGGCGGCCAAATGGCGCCTACCACCCTTCCCGGACAAATAACTGAAACCACTCCTTATGGGCGAGATCCAGAAATTACCGGATACCCGACTAAAGGGCCGGAATTTATTGCTACAGTTACTCCTGAAGGTGCTTATGTTGCCCGGGGTACGGTTGCAAAATACCGGCAACTGAAAAGATTTGTTAAGAATGCCTTATTGAATCAGATAGAGGGCAATGGATTCTCTTTTGTTGAAGCGTTGTCTACTTGTCCCACCAACTGGAGAACCAATGCCCAGGAGACCTGGAGTTTCCTAGAAGATCAAATGGAGCAAATGTTTCCGGTTGGGGAATTAAAGAATCCTTTAGGAAAGGGGGATAAATAGATGGCCTTGGTAAAAATAGCCCTGGCAGGCGAAGGCGGACAAGGGGTACAGTCGGTTGCCGAAATAATAGCAGAAGCCGCTTATAATGAGAACAAACAGGCTATATATATACCTAATTTTGGCCTTGAACAAAGGGGAGGCGTTTCAATAGCCTTTATTCAAGTAAGTGAAGAAAGAATAGGAGCCCCCAAATTTAACAAAGCAGATGTAGTTATTGCGCTCAGTGAAAGAGCAGTGGGGAGAACAGCTCATTATTCTGACTGCAATACTCTTTTTGTATATGACAATGGATTTGATGTTAATCAAGACGAACTGCCGAAAGAAGCCAAGAAAATTATCGCAATACCTGCAGTTAATACGGCTAATCAGGAATTGCACCCAAGAGTTTTTAACATTATTATAATGGGAGCAGTTATCGGTCTTACTGAAGTAGTTAGTTTTGAAGCCGCCAAGGAGGCATTGGAACACAAGCTTGCCCACAAGTTCGCAAAAGATGCTGGCTTGAGGGATTTGAACTTTAAAGCGTTAGAAATCGGTAAAAACTTAGCCCGGAAATCACTCGAGGAAGGGGTGGCAGTATAAGTGGAACCAATTACTTGCCCGATGATAAAAGCGACTTATCACATTTTTCCGCAATACTGCAAAGGTTGTGGTCTATGTATTGAGAAGTGCCCGAACGATGTTTTAATTTGGTCAGAAAAGTTAGGAGTTTATGGCACCCCTTCAGTAAAACCCAAAGACAAAGAAAGTTGCATTGCCTGTATGATATGCCAATTAGTGTGTCCTGATTGCGCTATTTTGATAGAGAAAACTAAAAAAGAAAAAACCGGGAAACAATAGCGGTAATTTCCTGTAAACTGGTTGATAAATGTTTAAATAATTAATATACTATTTAAGGTTAAGAGTCCTAATGCAGTATTCTTCTGTTATCAGATGAACTATTCAAATTGTCTTGACATAGAATAATGGGCATGATATTATAAATCTTGCGCGCGGCAGGAGCCTAAGAAAGCGCAGGAAAATTCGGCAGGTAAAGAGCCGGGAAAGAAGAAAGACTCTCCTAACTAGGGAAGTCTAAAGATCTTGATAAAACTGAACAGCAAGAGCAAGTGCGAAAGAGTCAACACGTAAAGTGAAGACTCGGCTCAAAGAGAAAAAAGCCAGAAGACATGGCTAGGACAAAAGAGTTCTTAAAAGAAGCAGCCGAAGCAACCGAAGCGATAATAAGAGCTAAGGTAGCAAAGGTATAAAAGAATTTTAAGGAGAGTTTGATCCTGGCTCAGGACGAACGCTGGCGGCGTGCTTAACACATGCAAGTCGAACGGTTTAGTCGTCGGTCATCAGACGTCAGACGTCGGGATAGTAGGAATTCGCGGGGCGAATTCCATTAACGAAACCCTACGACAGATGGCTTATGTCAGCCTAATGACGACGTAGGAACAAAAAGGAATTCGTGAAACGAATTCCAACGAGCCCAACGACCGATGTCCGATGACTGACGACTGAATAGTGGCGGACGGGTGAGTAACGCGTGGGTAACCTGCCCATAAGAGGGGGATAACACTGGGAAACTGGTGCTAATACCGCATAATTCCTGGGATGCGAAGGCAACCCAGGGTAAAGATGGCCTCTTGAAAAAGCTATCGCTTATGGATGGGCCCGCGTCTGATTAGCTAGTTGGTAGGGTAAAGGCCTACCAAGGCGACGATCAGTAGCCGGCCTGAGAGGGTGGACGGCCACACTGGGACTGAGACACGGCCCAGACTCCTACGGGAGGCAGCAGTGGGGAATATTGCGCAATGGGGGAAACCCTGACGCAGCGACGCCGCGTGAGCGAAGAAGGCCTTAGGGTTGTAAAGCTCTGTTGTAAGGGAAGAAAGGCATGGGCAGTAACTGGTTCATGTAAGACGGTACCTTACGAGGAAGCCCCGGCTAACTACGTGCCAGCAGCCGCGGTAAGACGTAGGGGGCGAGCGTTGTCCGGAATTACTGGGCGTAAAGAGCACGTAGGCGGATATTTAAGTCAGTTGTGAAAGGCCGCAGCTTAACTGCGGGGTTGCAAATGAAACTGGGTATCTTGAGGGCAGGAGAGGTCAGTGGAATTCCTGGTGTAGCGGTGAAATGCGTAGAAATCAGGAGGAACACCAGTGGCGAAGGCGGCTGACTGGACTGACCCTGACGCTGAGGTGCGAAAGCGTGGGTAGCAAACAGGATTAGATACCCTGGTAGTCCACGCTGTAAACGATGGATACTAGGTGTGGGAGGTATCGACCCCTTCCGTGCCGGAGCTAACGCAATAAGTATCCCGCCTGGGGAGTACGGTCGCAAGGCTGAAACTCAAAGGAATTGACGGGGGCCCGCACAAGCGGTGGAGCATGTGGTTTAATTCGATGCAACGCGAAGAACCTTACCAGGTCTTGACATCTGCAGAACCCTGATGAAAGTTGGGGGTGCCATTATAGGAGCTGCAAGACAGGTGGTGCATGGTTGTCGTCAGCTCGTGTCGTGAGATGTTGGGTTAAGTCCCGCAACGAGCGCAACCCTTGCTATTAGTTGCTAACAGTTGAAGCTGAGCACTCTAATGGGACTGCCTGTGACAAGCAGGAGGAAGGTGGGGATGACGTCAAATCATCATGCCCTTTATGATCTGGGCTACACACGTGCTACAATGGGTGGTACAGAGAGAAGCGAAGCTGTGAAGCGGAGCGAATCTCAAAAAGCCATTCTCAGTTCGGATTGTAGTCTGCAACTCGACTACATGAAGTCGGAATCGCTAGTAATCGCGGATCAGCATGTCGCGGTGAATGCGTTCCCGGGCCTTGTACACACCGCCCGTCACACCACGAAAGTCAGCAACACCCGAAGCCGGTGACTTAACCGAACCAAGTTTGGAGAGAGCCGTCTAAGGTGGGGTTGGTAATTGGGGTGAAGTCGTAACAAGGTATCCGTACCGGAAGGTGCGGATGGATCACCTCCTTTCTAAGGAGAAGCGAAGCAGTAACAGCGAGGAAAGACAGGGATAAGGAATTGACCTTAGTCAATTATCGAGTCCGAGCTCTGACCTCCGACCTCTGACTTCCGATTCCTATGGTCGATCACTTGTATCTTGCTGTTCGTTTTAATTTGTGTTAAAATATTTGTCCAATGATTAATAGAGGGCCTATAGCTCAGCAGGTTAGAGCGCACGCCTGATAAGCGTGAGGTCGATGGTTCAAGTCCATCTAGGCCCACCATTTCTGAGGTCAGAGGTCAGAAGTAGGAAGTCAGAATTATGGTAGAAAATGGTTTGCCAGTTTCAGCCGAAAATTAGGCATCCGAAGCCTGACATCCGGCGTCTGTTCATGGGGGTGTAGCTCAGCTGGGAGAGCACCTGCCTTGCAAGCAGGGGGTCAGGAGTTCGAGTCTCCTCATCTCCACCATAAATCTAGTTGATAAATTTCCTAACAGGAGTCAATCAGGCTGAAGAGGAAGGGTAATATTGAATTAATCGGCGCAGCCGATTAACCCATAAATCCGACGTCTGACGACGGACGACTGTTAAAGGGAAGTTCTTTGAAAAGTGCATATGAAGAAAGCAGGAACAATTTCATTGGAGAAGAAAAGGCGTAGAAACGTCTTGAGAAAGCAATGAAAAGTTCTCTCGCAAAGGTCAAGATACAAAGGGCGTACGGCGGATGCCTAGGTGCCAGGAGGCGAAGAAGGACGCGGCAAGCTGCGAAAAGCCACGGGGAGCTGCAAGCGAGCATAGAACCGTGGATATCCGAATGGGGGAACCTAGTAGAGGCGAACCTCTACTACCCACACCTGAATCCATAGGGTGTGAGGAGCGAGACCCGGTGAACTGAAACATCTTAGTAACCGGAGGAGAAGAAATCAAGAGAGATTTCCCAAGTAGCGGCGAGCGAACGGGAAAGAGCCCAAACCACTTATGTGTAGAAGCCTGCAGGCGTTGCATAAGTGGGGTTGAGGGGTAGTCCAGGGACATACTGCAGGATGTTCATAGAGTTAGAAACCTTATGTTTAGGCGAACATGTCTGGAAAGTCAGGCCGCAGGGAGTGAAAGCCTCGTAGCCGAAAAGCATAAGACTCTAGGGACTAAGCCCGAGTACTGCCGGACACGTGGAACCTGGCAGGAAGCAGGGAGGACCACCTTCCAAGGCTAAATACTACCTGGCAACCGATAGAGGAGAGTACCGTGAGGGAAAGGTGAAAAGAACCCCGGGAGGGGAGTGAAAAGAACCTGAAACCGTATGCCTACAAACAGTAGGAGTCCCATGTTGCTAAAAGCAACGGGATGACTGCGTACCTTTTGTAGAATGGGCCAGCGAGTTATGGCAGCAAGCGAGGTTAAGTCTAAAAGGGCGGAGCCGCAGCGAAAGCGAGTCTTAAGAGGGCGAAAGTTTGTTGCTATAGACCCGAAACTGGGTGATCTATCCATGACCAGGGTGAAGTTTTGGTAACACAAAATGGAGGCCCGAACCAGGGTACGTTGAAAAGTGCGTGGATGAGTTGTGGATAGGGGTGAAATGCCAATCGAACCCAGAGATAGCTGGTTCTCCCCGAAATAGCTTTAGGGCTAGCGTTATATGTTTCCTTATGGGGGTAGAGCACTGGTTAGGCTAGGGGCCTTATCCGGTTACCGAACCTTCCCAAACTCCGAATACCATAAGGTAAGAATATAGCAGTCAGACTATGAGTGATAAGGTTCATAGTCGAGAGGGAAACAGCCCAGACCAACAGCTAAGGTCCCGAAATCTATGCTAAGTGGGAAAGGATGTAGAGCTGCACAGACAGCCAGGATGTTGGCTTAGAAGCAGCCATCATTTAAAGAGTGCGTAATAGCTCACTGGTCAAGTGGCTCTGCGCCGAAAATGTAACGGGGCTAAGCATAGTACCGAAGCTTTGGATTCGGCAACTTAATGAGATGCTATTTAGGTAAAGCGTAAGATTCGCGAAGCGAATCCAAATTCCCTTACTAAGCGCAGTACCGAAGGGACGAAGTTCCTAGGTAATGCGATAGGAGCAAAGCGCAGTACCAAAGGTGGCATTTGATTAAGTTGCCGAATGGTAGGGGAGCGTTCCTATTGGGCAGAAGCTGTACCGAAAGGAGCAGTGGACTGATAGGAAGAGAGGATGCTGGCATAAGTAAGCGAGAAGGCAGGTGAGAATCCTGCCCGCCGTAAACCTGAGGTTTCCTGGGGAAGGCTCGTCCGCCCAGGGTAAGCCGGGGCCTAACCCGAGGCCGAAAGGCGTAGGGGATGGACAACTGGTTGAGAATCCAGTGCCACCTTAAACCGCTTGAGCGAAGGGGTGACGCAGGAGGATAGGTGAAGCGCACGGCTGGAAGAGTGCGTCCAAGCATGTAGGAGGCAGAGCAGGCAAATCCGTTCTGTGTAAACTCTGAGGTGTGAAGGGGAGGGAAGCGAAGTACCGAAGTCACTGAATCCAAACTGCCAAGAAAAGCCTCTAGCAAGGTATAAGGTGCCCGTACCGAAAACCGACACAGGTAGGTAAGGAGAGAATCCTAAGGCGCGCGAGAGAACCCTCGTTAAGGAACTCGGCAAAATGACCCCGTAACTTAGGGAGAAGGGGTGCTCTGATAGCGTGAGTCATAAAACAATGATGAGCGTGAGGGAGCCGCAGTGAACAGGCCCAGGCGACTGTTTAGCAAAAACACAGGTCTCTGCGAAATCGAAAGATGAAGTATAGAGGCTGACGCCTGCCCGGTGCCGGAAGGTTAAGGGGAAAGGTTAGCGCAAGCGAAGCTTTGAACCGAAGCCCCGGTGAACGGCGGCCGTAACTATAACGGTCCTAAGGTAGCGAAATTCCTTGTCTGGTAAGTTCAGACCCGCACGAAAGGCGTAACGATCTGGGCACTGTCTCGACGAGGGGCTCGGTGAAATTGTAATACCGGTGAAGATGCCGGTTACCTGCGATAGGACAGAAAGACCCCGTGGAGCTTTACTGTAGCTTGATATTGGATTTTGGTAATGCATGTACAGGATAGGTGGGAGGCATGGAAGGTAAGTCGCCAGGCTTACTGGAGCCGTTGGTGGGATACCACTCTTGTGTTGCTGGAGTTCTAACCTGGGCCCGTAATCCGGGTCAGGGACAGTGTCAGGTGGGCAGTTTGACTGGGGCGGTCGCCTCCCAAAGAGTAACGGAGGCGCCCAAAGGTTTCCTCAGCGCGGATGGAAATCGCGCGAAGAGTGTAAAGGCATAAGGGAGCTTGACTGCGAGATAGACATATCGAGCAGGGACGAAAGTCGGGCTTAGTGATCCGGCGGTACCGAGTGGAAGGGCCGTCGCTCATCGGATAAAAGCTACCCCGGGGATAACAGGCTTATCTCCCCCAAGAGTTCACATCGACGGGGAGGTTTGGCACCTCGATGTCGGCTCATCACATCCTGGGGCTGGAGAAGGTCCCAAGGGTTGGGCTGTTCGCCCATTAAAGTGGTACGTGAGCTGGGTTCAGAACGTCGTGAGACAGTTCGGTCCCTATCCATCGCAGGCGCAGGAGAATTGAGAGGATCTGTCCCTAGTACGAGAGGACCGGGATGGACAGACCGCTGGTGTACCAGTTGTCTCGCCAGAGGCACAGCTGGGTAGCTATGTCTGGAAGTGATAAGCGCTGAAAGCATCTAAGCGCGAAGCCGACCTCAAGATGAGTTCTCCCACCCTGAGACCGCAAGGTCAAGGGGGTAAGATCCCATCAAGATTAGGTGGTTGATAGGCCGGGAGTATAAGTACAGTGATGTATTAAGCTGACCGGTACTAATAGATCGAGGTCTTGACCTAAAGCGAAAACTTTCTTCATATGCAGCTTTGAAAGAATTGATAAATATAAAATAAATATAAATAAGAGATAAGAATTCCTGGTGCGTCGATGCTCAACCCTTCGGGTTTCGATCCATCGACACTAGGCGACAGAATGTGGCCGTCGCAATAGTTAATGAAATCGAGACATTTATATGAGCGAAGCGAATAATAAATGTCCGATTGAATTAATCCCCTCATCCGAGGGATGCCCCCATTGGGGATTAGAGATGCGCCTCAGTTGCGTTTCGCGCAATTAAGAATGAAGGGGACGGAGGGGACCGGAGCGACAGACTAGAAGGCAACGCCCCGACGGATTTATATAACAAATTAAATAAGGTATAAAAATTCCTGGTGACAATAGCGGAGGTGAAACACCCGTTCCCATCCCGAACACGGCAGTTAAGCCCTCCAGCGCCGATGGTACTGCAGTGAAGCTGTGGGAGAGTAGGACGTTGCCAGGAATTAATTTTTCTGGCAAGAGTATACTTGTCGCTGTGGGCGCCGGCAGTCAGGCCTATCGGCCTTCTATTTGCCCCCCTACGGGGACTACTGATGTTCGCTCCCCCGGAGCTCACAGTTAAGGTTGCGGCACTTCCTTCGGTCGGAGTAGGACGTCGCCAGGAATTAATTTTTTTCGGGCAGATCGAGACTTTGAACGAGCACAGCGAAGTTCAAGTCCGGTGTAACAGAAAGACAGGCCCCTGCTAATAGCAGGGCTTTTTTGTCGGACACAAGGGGGTGACAAGGGGAGCACACCCTTCGGGTACTCCCGTAAGCGTCAACACTACCAGGACGATTTATTTAAATCATGGTAAGCGTCAACACTACCAGGACGATTTATTTAAATCATGTCAGGCCTTTCCCGTTAGCCATTCATTAAGCGCCTTGGAGATTTCATTTCTAAACTCTTCATCTGACAGACCAAGATCAGTTCCGCGCTCATATGCCCGATCTACAGTTTGAGCAAACCTAACCGCAAATTTGCTGTTCTCAAGCTCCATATGGGGAAAATGCTCTATCACATAGGCAGGGTAATCCAAATCAAAAAAATAACGTTCCAAATCTCCGTTTACGAAATCCGAGATGAAATCAATCATAAATGCCGTGTGCTTTTTAAATTTCATTTAATCTTCCTCCCAGGCATATTTTTCAGGCTTTGTTTCCTTTGGCTTTGGTGCAAATACCTTCTGTGGTAATGTTGCACTGCCGGGAAGCAAATCTTCAGTTGTGGAGGCATAGCCAGGTTTCCCAAGGTTAGGAGCATTAGTAAAAATCCACGTCAAATATTCAAATGGATTCAGGCCGTTTTCCCTGGCGGTCACAACAAGACTGTAATATACTGCGCTGGCTCTCGCACCGTTTGGCGTGTTGTTAAAAAGCCAATTTTTACGTCCGATAACAAAAGGCTTGATGCTACGCTCCGCCCGGTTATTCGATATTTCCAGGCGCCCATCCAGCAAATACCGTTCAAGATATTTGCGCTGGGATTGCGTATAATGCACTGCTTTGCCAAGAAGGGTATTGGGCAGGGCATTCAAGTGTTCAATCCAGTTGTAAAATTCATCTATTAGTGGTCTGGATAGCCTTTCACGCTCTTTAAGCCGATTTTCTGGGGTCAACAAAGCGAAATTTTTCTCCAAATGGAACAGTCTGTCGCAATAGCTGACTCCTTTTGCTGCATTGGAATCAGCTTGCCTGTCCTTTGGCAGTGTTTTCAGCGCATCAAAAAATTTTCGTCGCACGTGGCTCCAGCAACCAACAACTATAATTTTTTCGGGCAGTTTGCGATACCCGTTATATCCGTCCGCGTGAAGATATCCTTTGAAATTTTTTAGGAAATTTCCAGGATGTATATGTCTTCTATCTGGTTGATAATCATAAATTACAATTTGGTGTTTCGCCTCTCCACTGGTGCGGTACAGCCACATGTAACTCTTTGACTGTGCCGCTTTCCCTGGTTCTTTCAACACCTGCAGGGTTGTTTCGTCTGCGTGAAGCACTTCATGCTCACATAATCGGCGCTTCATCTCTTCATATATCGGTTCTAGCCAGTCTTCACTGGCCTTGATAAGCCAATTTGACATAGTCTGCCGGGAAAGCAGGATGCCATTTTGCTTCCACTCCTGCTCCTGTCGGTACAGTGGCGAGGCCATCATGAATTTTTGTACGGCTATATGGGCAATGGTCTCGGGTGAGGCGAATCCGCCTTTTATGACGGGTTCTGGCATATCTGCCTTTATGATAGGAAAATGATCAGAGGTACTCTCACAATTTCGGCAGGTGTAAACATGCTGAACATGTCGTACGATTACCACTTTGGCAGGAATAATCTTGAGCTCTTCACGGGTTTCTTTCCCCATTGTATGCATTTCCCCGCCGCATTCCGGGCAAATACAATTTTCAGCTGGCAACTTATGTTCAATTACCTCAACAGGTAAATCCTTCGGCAATTTGTCGGTTGTAAGGCGCGTCCGTTTGCGGTAATGCGCCTTTACTTCGGAAATTTTGGGTTCCGGTATGGTCATATCCACGTGTGATTCGGCTTCGTTGAATAAAGACAATTGGAAACTATCAGTTTTTTCGCTTGATGCCCCATATTGCTTATGCTTTGCAAGACGGATCTGTGACATCAACCACTGTAATTGTTGCTCCAATTCCACAATTTTACGGTCTTTTTCTTTAATTATATCAAGCAATTTTTCTACTGAAATTTCCTGCGTTTCCATGGAAAAATTATACCAGAAAAAAGGCATAATTACAAGATATCAGGAGATTATGCGATATTTTGTGAGATATTTTAGAATATTTGCCGCTCGAAAACTTCTTTCCGTTTAAGCTTTTTCTCTAGTTTCGCACCTTCTATTAAGTAAGATAATTCCTTCGCCTCAAGAACCAGGGTGGTGGTGTCCCCCTTGACCGGCCAGCGAAAATGCCCACGTTCCAAACGCTTGAAATACAACCAGAATCCGTCGCCGTCCCATTCCAGGATTTTTATCCTATTCCGATTCCGATTGCAGAATACAAACAATGCTTCCGAAAATGGATCAAGTGAAAAGCTGTCTTTAACCAGGGTCATTAGGCCGTTAATAGATTTCCTCATGTCTGTATACCCACAGCATATGTATACAGGTTTTTCGCGCCACCTCATTACAGCACCCTTAATACGCGGCAGACTTTTTTTAATAGTTCTAGATCGGTATTTTCATCCACGGTGACACGACATCCGCCGACTTCAATATCTAGCGTTGATTTGATTTCTTGGCCCTGGCTAAGTTGCATCCACCCCTTAGGAATATTAACGGTCCCTTCTCCTATTCTTGAAAGCTCCATACATGCAGCCTCTCGTATTTTCCGCCGCCAGTAAAAGTATGCATGCCTGCTTATTCCTTTATCCTGGCAGAATTCCTTAATGTTTTGCCCGCTGCATTGCTGTTCCTTTATCACATTCATCCATTGCGATAATCGGTATTCTTCTGCAACTCTTCGTGTATCCATACAACCACTCCATTCTAAGTTGAAAAAGTTTGCTTACTTTTTCATCTTTTTAAACTTTTCAACTTTGTTTACGTGATTGTACTCTTTTCAGGCTTCAATGTACATGTGACGGTTTACTTGACGCTTACGCCGCAATTAAGGTTGCGGCAGTCAGGCCCCCCTTCGGGGACTACTGATGTGCCTAAAGGCACAAATAATGTTGCTATCGGCCTTCTATTTGCCCCCCTACGGGGACTACTGATGTTCGCTCCTCCGGAGCTCACAGTTAAGGTTGCGGCACTTCCTTCGGTCGGAGTAGGACGTTGCCCCCCTTGCGGGGACCACCTATGCGCCTCCACTGCGCTTCGCGCAGTCGAGGAGGCAGGATTATTTATTTTCGGACGGAACGAGACTTTGAACGAGCAAAGCGAAATTCAAAGTCCGATGTGACCGATCCCGGACGGAGTCCGGGATTGCATTAAAAAAGACAACATGTAAGACCTTCCGGTGGTTTAAAAAAACATGGCAGGGTTTATAATAAATAAGGAAACCTGTCAGGCTAACCACAGAGTGGAAATTGGGGGTAAAAGGGAAATGGAGAGAACATTGATTAGGCATATAATCCAAGATGTGGATGAATATGAAGGGAAGAACATAGAAATAAGCGGATGGGTGCGCAGCAATCGCGATCATAAAACCTTTGGCTTCATGATGATTAATGATGGTTCTCACTTTAACTCCGTGCAGGTGGTATATGAGAAAAATAGGGTTGATGATTTTGAAGCTGTAGCTCATATGCGGGTTGGTTGTGGGGTAACTGTTCAAGGTGTGCTGGTTAAAACGCCCCAGGCTAAACAGCCCTTTGAAATTAAGGCTAGTCGGGTGGTATTGGAAGGGGAAGCACCCGAAGAATATCCTATTCAGCCAAAGAGGCATACCCGGGAGTTTTTGCGTGAGGTGGCGCATCTGCGCCCCCGTACCAATCTTTTTTTTGCGGTTTTTCGTATTCGTTCTCTGTCTGCCTATGCTATCCACCAGTTTTTTCAGAGCCGGGGTTTTATATATGTACATACTCCTATTATTACCGCCAGTGATGCTGAAGGGGCTGGAGAAATGTTTCGGGTCAGCACCCTGGACTTTTTGCATGCACCTGTTACAGAAGAAGGAGAAGTAGATTTTAGCCGGGACTTTTTTGGCCGGGAAACCCATCTCACTGTAAGCGGCCAGTTGGAGGCAGAGGCATTTGCCATGGCCTTTCGTAATGTATATACCTTTGGTCCTACCTTTAGAGCGGAAAACTCTAACACCACCCGGCATGCTGCTGAATTTTGGATGGTTGAGCCAGAAATGGCTTTTGCCGATTTGAATGATGTTATGGATTTGGCTGAAGATATGGTTAAATACCTGGTTGAATTTGTTTTAGAGAAAGCTCCAGAGGAAATGGAATTTTTCTACCGGTATGTGGACAAAGACCTAAAAGCACGGCTTTCAAATTTATTAAACCAGGCATTTGCCCGGATCAGTTATACCGAAGCAGTTGACATCTTGTGTGCATCCGGTGAGGACTTCAGCTTTCCAGTAGTCTGGGGACAGGATTTGCAGACCGAGCATGAACGGTACTTAACCGATAAGGTATTTAAAAAGCCGGTATTTATAACTGATTATCCCAAGGATATCAAAGCTTTTTATATGCGGCAGAATGATGACGGGAAAACGGTGGCTGCCATGGACTTGTTGGTCCCCGGAGTTGGAGAACTGATTGGGGGGAGCCAGAGGGAAGAACGAAAAGCAATTCTGGTCCGGCGTATGGAAGAGATGAACATTAATACCGATAACCTATGGTGGTATCTGGATTTGAGAAAATATGGCGGGGTTAAACACTCTGGCTTTGGTCTAGGCTTTGAGCGTTTAATCATGTATTTGACTGGAGTTAATAATATACGGGATGTAATACCGTTTCCCCGAACAGTTAATTCCTGTGAATTCTAAAAAGCTTTGAGATATAAATATTATCCTGCTTGTAAAATCATATATCATGTCCTGGGTACCAAATCATACCGATGAACCACGTCTGAGTTTCCTTTTAAAATTAGAAAACCCTTCTTGACATTTACGTTGCGTAAAGGTATATGGTTAAATGGTCAGGGGGTGATGATATGGAGTATACAGTGCAAAAACTCGCAGAAATGGCAGGAATCAGCACCAGAACCTTACGGTATTATGATGAGATCAATATTCTTAAACCTGCTCGGATTAATCCATCGGGATATCGTATTTATGGCCAGGCAGAAGTTGATAGGTTACAACAAATCCTGTTTTATAGAGAGTTAGGAATGAAGCTTGCTAAAATTAAAGAAATTGTATGTGCCCCTGATTTTGATAGGGCACATGCCTTGCGAGAATACTACAGCGAATTGCTTAAGCAGAGAGCGCGATTAGATCAATTAATTACTAATGTTGAAAAAACCATAGCCTTAATTGAAGGGAGAATTACTATGGATGACCAAGAAAAATTTGAAGGGTTTAAAAAAAGGTTGATTGAAAATAATGAAGCTAAATATGGAAAGGAAATCCGGGCAAAATATGGAAATGAAGCCGTAGATAATTCAAACCAAAAGCTGATGAATATGTCACCGGAACAGTTTAAAAAGGTAGAAAAGCTGGAAAATGAGTTGCTCCAGGCCCTTAATGAGGCCTTTAAAACTGGGGATCCTGCCGGTGAATTGGCCCAGAAGGCAGCCGATTTACATCGCCAGTGGCTAGCCTGCTATTGGGACAGATATACCAAGGAGGCTCATGCTGGAGTTGTTCAGATGTATGTAAATGATGAAAGGTTTACAGCTTATTATGATAAGGAGCAACCTGGCACCGCAGCCTTTTTAAAAGATGCAGTTATGAATTATATTAATAATCAGTGATAGAAAGGTAATAATACGCAAAAAACAAAAGGGTTTTAAGGAAATTGTCCCGGTTTTCCGGTAGTATCGGTAAAATTGGGATCTGACTTGCGGAAAGGTGACAGGTAATAATTAGCGACGTTACTGAAAGTTAAGATGGTATTTAATGTAAAGGAATTTGGCTGCGAAAACAGATAGTCCTCCCCATTCAAAAGCATAGACACTTGGAAGCCTTGATTCAAAGTATATAGCCTCTATAGGATATAATAGTATCCAGGATAAAAAGTGCCTAAATAGGGGGTTGTAAATGTCAGCAGGCTTCAATGTTCCCATTTATTCCGCGATAAAGAATTATATTGACGAAAATACTCTGCGATGTCACATGCCAGGTCATATTGGGGGGCAAGGCTTTATGCCTCCAGAATTAAAAAATATTTCCAATTTTGATTTAACTGAGGTACCGGGGTTAGATAACCTGCATATCCCGCAAGAGGCCATTAAAAAGGCTCAGATACTTTTAGCCCGGGCTTTTAGGGCCAAACGCAGTTATTTTCTGGTTAATGGAGCAAGTTCCGGCTTACAAACCCTTTTGCTCAGCACCTGCTCTCCTGGGGATAAAGTGCTCCTGCAGAGGAATTCACATATATCTCTCTTTGGAGGGATGGTTCTATCGGGTGTAATGCCTGTATATATGCCCAGCCAGGTGCAACCCGATTTAGGGCTAGAGCTAGATGTAAAGCCCGATACAGTACAACAATTTATAAATGCTAACCAGGATGCTATAGCAGTATTTATAACCAGCCCTGCTTATTGCGGGATAACTTGCCAGGTCGAAAAGATTGCCAATCATATCCGCAAGCCTCACCAGGCACTATTAGTTGATGAAGCGCATGGGGGGCATTTTTATTTTCATCCATCCTACCCGGTGCCGGCATTACATTCAGGGGCTGACGCTGTAGTTAACGGTCTGCATAAGACTTGGCCGGTATTAAACCAGGGAGCCGTTCTTCATACCGGTAGCTGCTTCCTTGCTGAACATAGAATACCTAAAGCTCTTAGTTTGTTAACTACTACCAGTCCTTCCTATCCTATACTGGCATCCATTGATCTAGCCCGGGCATTTATGGAGGAAAAAGGTAGGGAATGTTTGGAGCGGGGTATACAGTTATCCGGGGAATATACGGCTAAAATCAGTAAATTAAGGGGGTTCAAGTGCGGAAAAGAAATTTATCCCCATATCCCTGATGTTCGCCGTATAGATCCGTTGAAATTATTGATTTCGGTAGAAGGTTTGGATATTGACGGTTATCGAGTATCGGAGATACTGAGATATCAGTATGGCATTCAAATAGAGACTCAAGGCACTAATTACATTTTAGCCATGATGTCTATGTTTCACCAGAAAGATGATTGGGATAGGCTGTATAAAGCATTGAATAGTATTTCGTCCGCTCATTATTCAATGCGGACCCGGAAGGTTCAACTGGGGCCAACGCCTTATCCCCAAGTAGAGCTGACCCCCAGGGAGGCTTTCTTTAGTAAGAAACGAAGGATACCATTTAAGGATGCTTCTGGAAAAATCTCAGCGGAGGCAGCGGCGGTCTATCCGCCAGGTACTCCATGTTTACTGCCAGGGGAGCTTATAACGGATGATATTATCGGATATATATGTAGTTCAAAAGCTGCCGGGGCAAAATTATATGGAATAAGGGACTCGGGGCTAAATTGGATTGATATAATAGATCTATAAATAGTCAGCTAAATCTACAAGGAATTGAGAGATAAGAATGGAAAACCGTGGTGTATTTATAAGCCTGGAAGGCATAGATGGCGCGGGGAAAACTACTTTGAAAAACCATCTGTTAGAACATCTAAGAGAACAAGGCTACAATGCGATAGACATCCGGGAGCCGGGAGGGACTGCGTTATCGGAAAAGATCCGGGACTTGTTGCTAGATTCCCAAAACGATACCATGACCGTTATCACGGAAGCGTTACTATATGCAGCTGCTCGCAGTCAATTAGTGGAAGAGGTCATTCGGCCAGCCCTTAAGGAAGGAAAGGTGGTTATTGCGGATCGGTATATTGATTCGACTATGGCTTATCAAGGGTACGGACGGGGGCTGGATCAAGGATTGCTTGCCCAATTAAACCAATTGTCTACCGGAGGCCTTAAACCGCAGCTGACCTTATTGCTCGATCTGGATCCGGAAACCGGATTAAAACGGCGCCGGGGAGATAGTGACAGGATGGAAATGACGGGGTATAGTTTTCAATCCCGGGTGAGAACCGGATACCTGCATATTGCTGAAAAGGAACCCGATAGAATTAAGGTGCTGGATGCAAGAAAACCGCCAGACCAGTTATTAACAGAGTCTATGGCCTATATATTAAACAGGTTGCAGTAGCCAGCTAGATAGGTGGAGAGGGTAATGGAAGAATTTTCAGCAATAATTGGACAACCCCAGGCGGTGCAAATATTAAAAAACCAGATTACAACCGGAAAAATCAGCCATGCCTATTTATTTTTGGGTCCTGAAGGCTCTGGTAAAATGCTGACTGCCCAGGCTTTTTCCCGGGCTGTTATCCGCAGTAGTGATGGTAGAGCGGATATCTTCTTGGCTGAAGGGATCCATCCCGACCTATTAATAATTCAAAAACCAGAGTCCAAGACCAAAATAGGTAAAGAACAGGTAACCGGTACTATATCACCCTGGCTGGCTTTAAAGCCCTACCGGGCTTCCCGCCGAATAGTAATCATCAACCAGGCCCATTATATGAGTATTGAGGCGGCTAATGCCTTGCTTAAAATTTTGGAAGAACCCCCGCCATATGCTATATTAATTCTGGTAGCGGAGAACTATAATCTATTAGAAACTATTATTTCCCGATGTCAGCTGATAAGATTTTCTTCCCTTAGAGAAAAAGATGTTGAACAGTTTTTAATTAACCGGGGAATTGAGCCTAATAGGGCTTTAAAAATAGGGCAGATTTGCCAGGGAAACCTTGCTTTAGCCTTGAGATATGCTGAAGGAGAAGCAGAAATCTCCTTAGAGACAGCCCGGTTAATTATACAGCAGGTTGCTTCAGGTAACAGGGCTGCAGTATTTAACAGTGTTGGTTTAATGGAAAAGGAGCCGGTTCTGATTACCAACCTGCTGCAGGTCATATTAAGAGATATGGTTATATACCAGCGTACGGGCAACCAGGATCATATGGTTTTTTTAGAAAACCTTGACCTGGCTAAATCAATCCGGATGGGGGATTTGGATAAAGCAGCCCAAGCAATAAACAAGGTTGAAGAATTAAAGAGACATTATATGACAAGTGTCAACCCATTATTGGTAAGTATTAATGTTGTCTATGAAATAGCAGAGATATTTCTATAAATCGGAATACAGAGGAGGTACTATTATTGGCGTGGGTAGCTGGAGTGCGATTTAAACCGGCAGGTAAAATATATTATTTTGATTGTGAGGAAATAAATATCGAACCTGGTGATTTCGTTATCGTGGAAACAGTCAGGGGCATTGAGTTTGGGACAGTGGTTTTGGGGAAAAAAGAGGTTAGTGAAAGCGAACTGGTTTTACCCCTTAAAAAAGTGATAAGGAAGGCTAATGAAGAGGATAAACAAGCTTTTGAAGATAACCAAAGAAAACGCGATGAAGCTTTTGATATTTGTAAAAAGAAAGTAATTGAACATGGCTTGCCAATGCGGTTGATCGATGTTGAATACACCTTTGATCTGGGCAAAGTTATATTTTACTTTACCGCAGAAGGAAGGGTTGATTTCAGGGAACTGGTAAAAGATCTGGCTTCTATTTTTAAGACCAGGATTGAACTGCGGCAGATCGGGGTTAGAGATGAAGCCAAGATGATAGGCGGGATTGGGGCCTGTGGCCGGGTATTGTGCTGTAATTGCTTCTTAGGGGAGTTCGAACCGGTATCCATTAAAATGGCAAAAGAACAGAACCTTTCTTTAAATCCTACTAAAATATCAGGAATATGCGGGAGATTAATGTGCTGCCTGAAATACGAATCTGATTGTTATGATAGTAAAAAGAAGGAGGACCAGCATGGAGAAAACGGTTCAGGAACTGAAGTTTATGATCCGGGATTTGATACTTGAGGTAGGTGAATTAAAAGAACGGATATCCATGCTTGAAGGTACCAGTAACCAAACCGTTGCCAAGCCGGTCAGGGGCTTTTTGGAAATAGCAGGTGAAAATTATGAGAACCTCGGTAGATTATACATGGATGGCTATCACGTATGTCACGAGGTTTATGGATGTTTGCGTGATGGGGAATGCTTATTCTGTCTTTCTTTGATAGAAAGGGTGTAGTTTCTTGTCTGAGGAATTATCCGTTGTAAAAGAAGACGAATCAGTTGACGATTTGATTTTGGGTGGTCTGAGGATAATCCAGCCTAAAAAGGGGTATCGATTTTCTTTAGATTCAATCTTGCTGGCTCATTTTGTTGAAATAAAAGATAGTATGACGATAGTAGATTTAGGTACCGGAAATGGGGTTATACCTATTATCCTCTCCCTGTTCTCCAAGGATTCCAGGATTATAGGGATTGAGTTACAGGAAAAAATGGTAGACCGGGCCAAAAGAAGCTTAATAATTAACCGCCTTGAGTCAAGGGTGAAAATTTTTCAAGCCGATATTAAAGAGCTAAGTAAAGTATTACTGCCGAACAGTGCTGATGTTGTAGTCAGCAATCCGCCCTTTTGGAAGATAGGTGAAGGGTTGATTGCTGTGGATCCTGAACAGGCCATGGCCCGCCATGAACTGACTGTTCAAATGGAGGACATAGTATATGCTGCCAGCCGTGTTCTCAAGTCCAAAGGAAGACTATACCTGATCCAGAATGCGGAAAGAATTGCGGAAACTTTTGAATTATTCAAAAAAAACCGGTTTATTGCGACGAAATTAAGAATGGTCCATCCTTACCTGCACAGGGATGCCAAGCAGGTCTTGATCGAAGCCCGCAAAGATTATGGGAAAAGATGCGCCATTCTTCCCCCTCTTATTGTCTACAGGGAAAATGGCGAGTATAGTGCTGAAATACTAAAAATGTACGGACTAAAGGGGTAACTAAATTGGGCAAGTTATATATCTGCGGAACTCCAATCGGGAACCTTGAAGACGTAAGCATCAGGCTGCTTAAAACTTTGCGCCGGGTTGATCTTATAGCATGTGAAGATACAAGGCATACCATTAAACTGCTTAATAGATATAAAATAAAAAACCATTTGATTAGCTACCATGAATACAGTGATCATAATAGGGAGCAGTATATCTTAAATGAAGTGCTGGCGGGAAAAGAGGTAGCCTTGGTTTGTAATGCTGGAATGCCTGCCATATCAGATCCAGGTGCAAGACTAATAAAAAAAGCCATCGATGCCGGGATTAGTTTAGAGGCCATACCAGGTCCTTCTGCGCTAACCGTGACCCTAGCATTAGCAGGAATAGACAGCAGTAGTTTTGTATTTGAAGGTTTTTTACCGAATAAAAAGGGCAAGAGGCAGGCAAAACTATTACAGCTCAAGGATGAAACAAGAACAGTGATAATATATGAAGCACCTCACAGGGTACTGGATACCTTGGCTGATATAGTAGAGATAATGGGCCCTGGCCGGCAGATTGCTGTGGCCAGGGAACTGACCAAAAAACACGAGGAAGTAATCCGGGGAACTGCGGAAGAGGTCTTTTTTATAATGAAGACTAAAGACGGTGCCCAGCGGGGAGAATTTTCAATAGCCATTGCCGGCCAGAAGGAGCAGGTTTTAGAGGAAGATGTGGAAAAGATAGCCGATGAAGTAGAGCTGCTTATTCAAACGGGGATGAAAAAGAAGGAGGCCCTCAAACAGAAGGCCCAGGAGTATAAGGTTAAGAAATCATCCATCTATAACTGCCTTTTAAAAAGAAGAATATAGATATGTATGAAGACTTGGATTAACCAACCTGTTTGGTAAGCTCAGTTAAGCAGGTTCTGCATAAGTTCTTACCTTTATAATTCAGCACTTCATCAGCGTTGCCGCAAAAAATACAGGCTGGCTCATATTTCTTTAGAATTATTCTGTCATTATCTACATAGATCTCCAAGGCATCCTTCTCTTCTATCCCCATAGTACGTCTTAATTCTATAGGAATTACTATACGGCCAAGCTCATCGACTTTTCTTACAACACCAGTTGATTTCATCATTGGGGCACCTCCTCGCTAAATTCTCCAACCTCTGTAACAAAGGTACCAAAGTTGGTAGAAAAAGTCAAGCATTTTTCTACAAATATGGACAAAAAAGTAGATATCAGGCAATAATGCGATAGAGATAGGAGGCTAACCCTGGACTACTCCTTACAAAATAAGTCAATGGCTGCTGCTCCTCACAAAAAAGGATACCTGTTAGGTAATGTGGTAAACTATACTAATAAAACGCTACAGCAGGCATTTAGGAGGGAAACCGAAGTGAAAGAAAAGAATTCCTATTATATTACTACTCCAATATACTACCCGAGCGATAACCTACATATTGGTCATGCGTATACAACTGTAGCTGCTGACTGTATCGCTAGATTTAAGCGCATGCAGGGGTTTGATGTTTTCTATCTGACTGGTACTGATGAACATGGACAGAAGGTAGAAAAAGCGGCAAGGGAAAAAAACATGGAACCGTTGGAATATGTAGATGGAATTGTGGCTGATATTCAAAGCCTTTGGCAAACCATGATGATAACCAACAGCGATTTTATAAGGACCACCGAACCCAGGCATGAGAAGATCGTACAGAAAATATTTCAGAAGGTCTACGATCAGGGGGATATTTATCTAAGCGATTATGAAGGCTGGTACTGTACACCTTGTGAGACCTTTTTCCGGGAGAGACAACTGATCGACAATAAATGTCCGGATTGCGGCCGGGAAGTGGAATTACTCAAAGAGCAGAGTTACTTTTTCAAGCTGTCCAATTATGCCGAAAGGCTATTGGAGCATATAGAAAACCATCCTGAATTCATTCAGCCTGAATCCCGGCGCCATGAAATAGTTAATTTTATTAAAGGTGGTTTGGATGATCTGTCTGTGTCCCGTACAACCTTTAAATGGGGGATACCCGTTCCGTTTAATTCCCAACACGTTATTTATGTATGGTTTGACGCATTGATTAATTATCTGAGTGCCATCGGCTATGGAAATGATTCAAATACGTTCGAGCGTTATTGGCCAGCTGATGTGCATTTTATGGCCAAGGACATAGTGCGCTTTCATGCTATTATTTGGCCGATAATCCTAATGGCCTTGGACTTGCCTCTGCCCAAGCAGGTTTTTGCTCATGGTTGGATTATGCTTGAAGGAGCCAAAATGTCTAAATCCAAGGGAAATGTAATCGATCCCCGGGTACTTATTGAGAAATACGGGGTTGATGCGGTACGCTACTATTTAATTAAAGAACTAAGCTTTGGACAAGACGGGTTCTACTCAGAAGACCTGTTGATAAGCCGGATAAATTCAGATTTAGCTAATGATTTAGGAAACCTGGTAAGCAGAACTGCTGGCATGATAATTAGATATTTCGCTGGGCAGATCCCGGATGCAGGGTTGAGGGAGGATAGTTCACCTTTAGAGATTACCGCCAAAGAGGTATTTGAAGAAGCTACTAATAAGCTAGAGAGATTTGATTTTTCAGGATACGTTAGCCAGGTTTTGAGGCTAATATCCAGAGCCAACAAGTATATAGATGAGACCGAACCATGGATCTTAGCTAAGGATGACCAAAATAAATCGCTGCTGGCTTCGGTATTGTATGATTTAAGCGAAACCATACGGATAGTAGTCACCTTGCTACATCCGGTTATGCCAAACCTGGCAGGCCAGGTTAATCAGCAGATGCAATTATTCGACAGGCAGGTTGACGAGCTCCGGTGGCAAGATGCAGGTATTTGGGGATTGTGCAGGAGCGGCGGCAGGGTGGTTAAAGGACCGGCAATTTTCCCCAGGATCGAGGTTAAAAAAGACCGGTTGGAACAAAAAAACACCGAAAAAGCCGAACTGGGCCAGGCTGAAAAACCAGCCGATTTGATTAGTATAGATGATTTTAGCAAAATTGATTTAAGGGTAGCGGAAGTGGTGGCCTGCGAGAAGATGAAAAAGGCTGACAAACTGCTGGTATTAACACTTAAGCTTGATAACGAAACCAGGACGGTTGTTTCCGGTATAGCTAAAAATTATGACTCGGAACAACTAATAGGAAAGAAAGTAGTCCTGGTAGCCAATCTGGAACCCATCAAATTACGGGGAGTAAACTCGGCGGGCATGATTCTGGCTGCATCCCATGGAGATGAGTTAGAGGTATTGACCGTTACTAAAGATCTGCCTCCCGGAAGCAAGGTTAAATAATAAGTCGCTTTTACCGAAAAAGAAAGGAGGGGGGAGTATTGTTGATAGATTCCCATGCCCATCTACAAGACGAGGAGTTTGCCGATGATCTTGATTCAGTGTTAAAGAATTCATGGGATTCAGGGCTGGAGAAGATTGTTTGCATAGGATATGATTATGATTCATCCCGCAAAGCGGTGGAACTGTCCACCAAATATGAACAAATATATGCCGTAGTTGGGATACATCCCCATAATGCCAAGGATTTAAATAAGGAAGTGATAGCCAAGTTATTCAAATTAGCCAAACACGAAAAGGTAGTAGCCATAGGAGAAATAGGGCTTGATTTTTATCGCAACCTTTCTACCCCAGAACAGCAAAGAAAGGCCTTTATTACCCAGATAAAAGTGGCCAGGGAACTTAACAAACCGGTGGTTATTCATGACCGTGACGCCCACCAGGAGGTTATCAACATAATAAAAAAAGAAAAGGCGGGCAAAAACCAGGGTATAATGCATTGTTATTCCGGGCATGTGCCCTTGGCCTTGGAATTAATGCGGGAGGGGTTCTTCATATCCATAGCCGGACCGGTAACCTATAAAAATGCCAAAAAGACTCAGGAGGTAGCAGCAAAAATATCTATTAACCGTCTCTTAATTGAGACTGATTGCCCATATCTGGCCCCAGAGCCTAAGAGAGGAACCCGAAACGAACCGGCCAATGTAAAATACGTAGCAGCTAAGATTGCTGAAATACGCAGGCAAACGATAGAAGAAATCAGTTACCACACAAACCTGAACCTTAAAAATGTGTTGAATATTTAGATAAAAAAGCCCTATGGGGCTTTTTTATCTAGATATCCAGGTGCCGGAATTCAGCAGATTTTTCATTATATTTATGAATACAATAATTATGATTGGGAAATAATATTAATTAGGCTATAATCCATAATGTTACAGCATAAACATATAAAGGGAGTTGGTTTGACTTTTTACCTGGTTTTTGCATAAAATTAATTCAGCCTCGTAACTGATTAAAGGAGGTAAACTATGAAAGGATATCGTACCTACTGGTTGGCTTCGGCCTGGACAGTAGGGATGGTTATTCTGCTGTTCAGTGCATTCTATGCGTTACAAAAACCGGTGCAAATTTTCGCTGATGGGCAGGTTATTAAAACCAGCATCTTTTTTTCAGGAACAGTTAGGGAGGTATTGGATAAAAACGGCATAATTGTTGGAGAATATGACAAAGTAGAACCGGCATTGGATGATGAAGTAGTAAAAGGTACCACCATCGTTATTACCAGGGCTTTTAAAGTACTGGTTAAAGCAGATGGGGAGGAGAAAATAATCTTCACTACTCCAGTACCCATTAAAGAAGCAATAAAGATGGCTGGGGTTAATCTGGAGGAGAAAGATATTATTAAAACCCAGGCGGTTGAGGTAACGGTACCCAACCAGGTGATAGAGGTAATCAGGGTTACTGAAGAACAAATCCAGGTAGAAGAAACAGTTCCCTACAGGACAAATGAAACTGTAGATGATAGCTTGGAAAAAGGCTTAACCAGAACGGTAGCTAAAGGGAAAAATGGGCTGGCTTTGAATACCGTTAAGGTGGTTTACCATAATGGTGTAGAAGTTGAGCGAAAAGTAATTGACAGTAAAATAGTGCAAGAACCAGTAAACAAATTGGTGGCAGTGGGTAGCATAACCTCTGTTTCCCGTGGCGGTCACTTGCTCAATTTTAAAGAAGCCCGGCTTATGCAAGCATCGGCTTATACTTATACGGGAAACCGCACAGCCACAGGAAAAGAACCAGCCGTTGGGCTGGTGGCGGTAGATCCTAAGGTTATTCCATTAGGTACCCGCCTGTACATTGAAGGATACGGATATGCCGAGGCCGCCGATACAGGGGGAAGCATTAAAGGCGATAAGGTGGATCTTTTCATGGAAGATCGCCAACAATGCTTAAAATGGGGACGCAGAACCGTAAAAGTCTACATTTTGGATTAGAATCAAGTATTTAACAAGTATTTAAAAGTAAAGCTCTAAAGAGTAGCTATTAGGCTACTCTTTTTTTGTGTGTGCAACATTCCAAGTTTTGCCTCGGTTTAAATATATCTGAAAGACAAAAAACTATATTTAAAAAGGAGGTGAAATCAAAGATGAAGAAAAATACCGTTTTATGTCTGGGTTTGATAATATTGTTGGGTTCCTTCATAATTGGCTGCCAGAATGCAGCTCAGAGGCCGATGACACCGGAACAGCCCCAACAGCAGGATACCACCGATAGGACTATGACTGAAACTGAGAGAAGAGATCTTGCTAATCGGTTATCCCGATTAGCTGAAGAGGTTGAAGGAGTTGAAAGGGCTGCGGTAATAGTATCCACCATAGATGTTACTCAGGGTGATAGAACCATAGATTCTAATAGGAACCCTGCGACTCCAGGAACTACGGCTAATAACCCAGGGGTAATGCCAGGTCAGCCGAGGAACGATGTAAATAATCTCAACATGCCGAGGAACGATATGAACAATCCCAACATGCCGAGGACTATTAATCCTGGGACAGATATGGATGATTCCAACCGGGGGATTATAGTCATGGTGGGGCTCAGTCTAAACAAGAACGTTGACACGGCAGATAAAACCAACGAAATCAAAAGAACCGTGGTTAATAGGTTGAGGGCCAATGACAGAAGAATTTCTCAGGTTCTTGTCACCACTGATCCTAATTTAATCACGCGCATAAATGATGTTGCTAATGGCATTATCCAGGGCAGGCCAATACAAACCTTTGAAAGAGATATCAACGATATTGGTCGGGAATTACAGATGCAACAACCGGCGTTTTAATATAGTTTGGCGTAATTTTACGAGGCAACCCGGGTGAAAATACCGGGTTGTCGTACGTCCTGATTACAATAGCTAAAACGAGGGGGAACATTTATGAACAGGTGCTCTATCAGACTATTATTCTTGACTTTATTGTTAAGCTTGTATATAGGCGGATGCCAGGCAGAACCGGACAAAAGGCCGCTTCCCAGTGATGAGGAAAACATTAGAAATGGACTGACTGCCAGCGAACGCCGGATTATGGCCAGTAGGATTTCCAATTTGGCCGAATCAGTAGGGGAAGTTCAGAGGGCAGCAGTTGTGGTGCCACAGATCGACAAAAAAAAAGATATAACTATCCTGGTGGGATTAACCGTAAGTTCTAAGTTGCGCAGTGATGAAAAAAAAGTCTCAGAACTCAAAGATACAGTAAAAAACAAGATTATAAAGAATGAAAAAAATGTTTCACAAGTATTGATAAGCGTAGATCCGGTTACGGTGGGAAAGATCAGTGATATTGCTGTAGGGATTGTTGAAGGAAAGCCAATTGAAAAAGACAAAAAAGAAATTGAAAAACTGATGCGGCACCTGGGCAGCAAGCCGGAGCAGAAGATAATACTATAGAAAACCGGCTATTAGTTTTATAATGTAATTAAAAAGAGGTTTTTCAATTGACCTATCCTTTTTCCGTCACCCAAGTGAAAAAGATTTTAAAACAATATAATATCCATCCCAAGAAAAGATATGGACAGAATTTCTTAATAGACCAGAACATTTTGGACAAGATCATTTCCTTAAGTGCCATAACCAAGAAGGATACAATCGTAGAAATAGGGGCAGGCCTGGGAGCATTAACCTTTAAATTGGCTGAAAAGGCAGGCCGTATTTTAGCTATAGAGATTGACCGGGAATTAACCGGCGCACTAACTGACAACCTAGCAGGATTCTCCAATATTGTATTCATATTCAATGATTTATTAAAAATGGATCTGGAACAAGAGATGAAAAATTGCTTTGGAGAAACATGCCTTTCTTACAGAGTCTGTGCTAACATTCCCTATTACGTAACCAGCCCAATAATATTCTACTTGCTCGAAAAATGTCCCAATATGATATCCGCAACCCTAATGGTGCAAAAAGAAGTGGCTGATAGAATCTTAGCTTCACCGGGAAGCAAAGACTATGGGCTGTTGACTATTATGGTTTACTATTACTGTGACGTGAGGTTTATAACCCAGGTAAGCCGGAATTGCTTCTACCCTCGCCCAGAGGTAGATTCGACGGTTATAAGTATTGCTCCCTTGAAAAAGAAAAGGGTTAGCATCATAAATGAAGAATTACTTATTGAATTTATCCGGGCTGCATTTAAAAAAAGACGGAAGACTATATTAAACGCCTGTGCTGAATTCTTTAAAATACCTAAAACTGAGCTACAAAAACAACTGTCTCAACTAGGGATTAATTCCAATAGCCGGCCTGAAAATTTGCGGTTGGAGGACTTTGCTCACATTGTGGAAGAGTTAGCCAGTATTATAAATAATCCTAAATACTGAGCATTAATAAAAATATTTTCTAAATTATTTAGTTGACAGCAGAATTTATTTTTTATATACTATTTAGTTTACTATTGACTTTTTAGCCCCTACAGGATAAAATAAATAGTGACTAATGGTAAAGAAGGTGATGATGTGACTTCGCCCAGAGCTATATCAGATATTAAAAAGGATCTTGAATCTTTTGTGGGCAAAAAGATTAGACTGAAAGCCAACCGGGGAAGGAACCGTATAATAGAAAAAGAGGGTATTCTCGAATCAATTTACCCGAATATTTTTGTAATCAAATTGGATGAGAGAAAAATAGAACGGCGGGTTTCTTATTCATATGCTGATGTCCTTACTCAGACAGTTGAGTTGTTTGTTTATGATAAACAGGAATCAGAAATTAGGATTGCCTATGCCAACCAGTAATTCGCCTGCTTAGAATTAGTTAATCCTAACTGCATGTATTTATGCAGTTATCTTTTTTTGTACCCCACTTTTCTTTGGAAATAATGAATTTGAACCTCAAAGGATCAGGACCAGGTGAGGGCTAAATGGCCTTCCCCAGTTACTTTCCCCGCTTGAAAAGCCCCAGACAAGCTAAGGTCCACCAAGATAGTTTAACCGCCGTCAAGCAGCCTATGAGCAGGGGAATCAAGAATGGAAAGAAAAACAGCGATAAGAAGCTAAAATTTAAAATAGGTTAATGAACAGCCATTAGTATTATTTCACAAGCAAGGTTATTGCAGCATAAATTATAACTAGTAATAAAAACCTTTTAAAGGAGACCTGCTTGTGAAAATCCTGTTTACCAATAATGCCCCTTTAATTAAGTATGGTATAGGAGCTGCATTCGCAGATTTCGGAAATGAAGTAAGATATGTACATGTAGTTAAAGATCCCAATTGGCTACAAGTGTTGGATGAATTCCAACCAGATTATGTATTCAATGATGGTGGCTGGGATACTTACGATGTATTATTCCCCCTTTTAACCGAAAGAAATATTCCCCACATTTTTTGGGCCATAGAAGACCCCATATTTTTTCAGGAGCTTTCCTTGCCTCATGCCCGCAAATCAGAGTTGGTATTGACGACCTGTATCGAGTCTATTCCTGATTACCTTGCCAATGGAATAGAAGCCCATCTTGTTCCTTTTGGTTATCATCCCGCGTTTTATAAGAATGTTCCGCGGGATAGCCGTTTTCAACAGGACATTGTTTTTATAGGCAACAATTATTGCGAGTTTCCAGAACGGATTGAAGCAGCTAACCAGGTGCTTAAGCCACTTATGGACAGAAATTACAACCTGACTATTTTTGGCAATGAATGGTGGCTGGATCCAAGCCGCCCATTCGTAATAGAACCGCGCTTTTATGGAGGATACCTCAGCAGCGAAGATTTTTCAGCGGTTTGCTCAACCGTTCCCATTATCCTTGGACTCCATACGGTGGTTAATTCAAAAACCATGATGAGCATGCGGACTTTTGAGGTGCTTGGCTGTGGAGGTTTTCACCTTACCCAGTGGACCCCTGCAGTTGAGAACTTCTTTGTTAACCATCACCATTTAGTATGGACCAAAAGCGCAGAAGAAACGGTGGATTTGGTTGACTTTTACCTTGCCAGACCGGATCTAAGACAAAAAATTGCCCGTCAGGGGCAAGAAGAGGTTTATGCCAAGCACACCTATCACCAAAGAGTACAACAGATACTTCCTTTATTGTGGGAAAAACGGTTTGGGCCATTAATTCTGCCCCAGAGTCAACGAACGGTTGCAGTGAAAATTAGCAATCGTTTTAAAAGGAATACCTTTTTAGTTACCGGTGCCCCCCGAACCGGATCCACAAAGATTACCATTTCTAATCGTTCTTCTAAATCAAGCCAGCAGGTTACAACCTTGACCATAGGGAGGAAGGCTATTGCCATAAAGAGATAATTAGGAATTATGCACCTATTTTAGATTTAACCCGTATTTTAATACCAAGATTAGTTTCTTTACCGAGGGGGAATATGATGGAAAAAAGGAAGGTGGCTAAAGTATCCCGGTTCCAGGCGGTTTCGCAAAAGAGCAAAAGGGATGCCGGATTATCGACTATTATTACTGCCAAAAAAAGCTTTGTTGAAGCCAAGAGTATATGCCCGGGCTGCGGTATCAGGGTAAACCGCAATGAAATGGGCCCCTGTGATAATTGTGGTATACAAATATGCCGTAGCTGCTTGCATCGGCAACGCAGCACTGGCAATCCTGGGGAAGGAAAGTGCCAGTCATAATAGTAACTTATACTTCGGGGAAAAAAGGTGAAGGCAGTGATTATATTTTATATGCCTTCACCTTTACTACTTTTCAGCACCGAAATAGCCAGTTTTGCATAGCATATAAAATAGCAAAGTAAAATTCATGTTAGGGGGATACCAGATGTCCAATATTGGCTGTATATTGTACCCGCCCACTCTTGACTATTACTATTTAGTACAACGGCCACAACAGTTGATGAAGAGCTTTTCCCAGTTAAATATCCCAACCTATTATCTTAACTGGAATAGCTCTAATGTGCCCAAAGAAGGCGGAGTAAAACAGCTTAACCCGTATTTCTTTTTGTTTGACAACGTTGATCCCAAACCATATTTACAAAATATTCGCCCTGTAGTCTACTATACGGCAGCAAGCCATGTAAATATGATAAAAGACTATAACCCTTCACTGGTAGTTTTTGATAGTGTCGACGAACCAAGTGAAGAATTTGAGGGGTGGAAGCCGTTTTATAATCAGGCGGTAGCGTCGGCTGATGTGGTATTAACAACCTCCGATAAACTATTCCATATGGCCAGGGCTATCAACCCCAAGACTTTCCTGGTACCCAATGGCTGTGATTTTGAATACTTCTCGCAAAGCAGCAAGGGGAATTTACCCGTACCAGCCGACATAGCAAATATAAAGAAGCCGATTATCGGCTATATAGGGGTAATAGCAACCTGGTGTGACATGGAATTAATTGATAAGGTAGCAGTTAGCTACCCTAATTACAACCTGGTCATGATTGGGCCGTTTTATAATACTACCGATGTTCCCAGGCGGGATAATATTCACTGGTTGGGGTTTAAAAAATACGAGGATCTGGCAGCCTATGCCCAAATGTTTGACGTAGGTATAATTCCATTTAAAAGAACCAGTATGGTAGAATCAGTTAACCCTATTAAAATGTGGGAATATATGGCGGCGGGCATACCCATTGTTACAAGCGCTATACCGGAAACTCGAAAATTTCAGGATCTAGTTCTATATTCCGAAACCCATGAGCAATTCATCCAAAACATCCAACGGGCGATTAACAATGATACTCCTGAGCTAAAAGCGCGAAGGATTCAATTGGCCCAGCAAAATTCGTGGCTATCCAGGGCGCAGCTTATTGTCAGTATTATCGAACAGGAACTGCAAAACAAAAATGTCCAGGGTGGTCAGCCTCCGGCCAAGGTAAACAATATCCTATCCTTTAAACGAGGAGTCAGTGCTACCGGGTATACCCAGTCCATTGCGCCCTTTACCAAATTAAATATCTCTGGAAAGCCTTCTATTAAGTTCTCCATAAAGGCTGGCGGGGTTGTTGGCGATCAACGCTCAAGCTTAATCCGGGCTAGTGGCGGTTTCAACGGAAGACCCCAGCAGTTTACAGTTACTGGTAAAGTTTCTTTTAAATATATTACTACCCGGGGCCAAGTAGGGGTTGGGGTGAGATGAAACCACGAGTCATGATCGGCTGCCCGGTAAGAAACCGTGCTTGGATTCTTCCCAGGTATTTAGAAAGCCTGTGCGGAATCGAATATCCTAAAGACTTGATTGAGTATTGCTTTATTATAAATAATAGTACTGATAATACGGAAAATATACTGCAACATTTTGCCCGGAACAACAGCAGCCCGGTAAGGCTGATTAAGGTTGATATTGCTGGAGAGTTTGAGCACAGGCGTGGGTTCTATAGTTTTAAACACCTGGCTTTTCTTAGAAACCTTCTTCTGAACGAGTTTCAGAATTCAGCATGTCAATTTCTTTTTTCAGTTGACAGTGATATTCTCGTACCGCCTCATTCACTATCCCAATTAATTCAAAATCAATGTGATATAGTATCCGGTTTGGTGTGTAATGGACATCATTTAAATGATAACAGGATTTATAACATATTGAACTGGACCGATAACAATAAATTGCAGCATATCAAAGATTTCCCCCGGGATCGGTTATTCCCGGTTGATTGTACCGGGGCGGCTTATTTGATCAATCGGAATGTAATTGAAGGCCATGGAATACGATATTCTCATCTGATGGGGCCAGAAGATATTGGTTTCTGCTGGGAAGCAGCAAAAAAAGGGATCAAGATTTATTGCGACGGTAGGATCGAATTTGTTCATGTGATGGATGAACCCGAATCCTAACTTAAATCCCGGTTGATTAGAATAAAATTATCTGGTTAGACATCACACTTTACTTCCTTTTCTCATAATATATCCTAGAAATTTACCTACAAAATTTCTAAAGTGTTTACCTTAAAAGGTTAACCAAATATTAGATAAAAAGGAGGGAAAGTAGATGTCTGGTCTTAAATGTGAATTTCCAGAAGGTTGCGCGTTAGATCTGTTTGCCAAGGTAATCAAAGCAAAATTTGTGGAAAGACAGGTCAAGGTCCTTGATACAATGTTCTGTGTTCCTGACGAGCAAGTAGGAGGGAAAGTATCCAGCATAGAAGATATCAAGGTTAAGGTAATTAAAGCCCATGATGATCTCACATTCAACCGGGTAAAGATCTTTATCGATTATGAAGTAATTTTGTTTGTGGTGGTTGATGGAGAATACCAGATTATTACAGTAACCGACCGATTTGAACGCACCATATTGCTGGATGAGTTTGATCCACCGTTAACCATGGAAGAATTCCGTACTGAAATCGAACAATCGGAAATCATTCTCCGCAACTGGGTATTTGATTGGGAAATCAAAGGTAATTGTGAAGACGCTGGTAATCCCTGTAACTTAGTTACTCCTATAAAAGGAACATGTATTGGACTGCGTGTATTTGTTGATATAATTGATAAATTGGGCAAGATGCATGATGTTATAGTATTTGGCGAGATCGAACCAGAGGATGAAGAAAAATAAACCTGGGTGATAATGCCCGGCACAAGTCTGCCGGGCATTATTTCGCCTATTGCACCGTTTTTTTAGAAAGTAAAACCAAATTACCTTAGCCAGCGGTTTGGAGGTGACTATTTGGTTTATAAAAAAATAGATCGGGATCAAAAGAATGCCATGCGGTCTAACTTAGAAAAGGTTTTAGAAAACCAAAAAAGTTTGGGGGAAAACATAGACAGTTATGAGCAATCTACCAATGTAAATGAATACCGGCAGTTTTGGCAAGAACTGAAAAATAGGAACAATGAGACAATTCGTATAGTATCCCGGTATATGATCAACAAATGTAACCGCTGAATATAAAAATACTGGGCAGGATGCTCAACTTAGGCAGGGTGGTATTAAAAACTAACCCTGTTTTCAATTGTAGCCATCTCGGTAATTGCTGATCGGTTGGGAGGATTAATGAAACAATTGGGAGTAGCTTTGGGTGGTGGAGGGCTTAAGGGGTTAGCCCATATAGGTGTATTACAAGTGCTCCAAGAGCATAAAATTCCCATCCATATGATTTCCGGCACCAGTGCGGGCAGCATCATAGCTGCACTGTATGCTAGCGGGATGTCCCCTTATCAGATGGAAAAAATAGCTCTGGACGTTAAGACCCGGGACTATATTGACCCTAATCTACCTGGGCTAGTAAAGTTTGGCCTGAGTCTCTTTTTTTCAAAATATTCTTCAAATTTCAGCGGGCTGCTCAAAGGAGAAAAAATAGAAAAAATGGTCAAACGTTTAACTAAAGGGAAATCTCTAAGGGAATTGAGGATGCCTTTGGCAATAATCGCATGTGATATTGATACCGGTAAGGAAGTGGTATTTACCAATCAGAACCTCATAATAAAAGGCAATAATACCACAGTAATTAATGATATCCTCTTAAGTAAGGCAGTTAGAGCCAGTATATCAATACCTGCTACCTTTGAACCGGTGAAAATTAATGGTTCCCAGATGGTTGATGGCGGGATCAAGAGTATAGTACCGGTTGAAATTTTAAAGGCTATGGGGGCAAATTTTATCCTGGCCGTAAACCTGGGAACTAATATATACCACCGGAAGGTAGAGGGTATACTCCAAATAATAGCCAGGACCATCGATATATTGACTTATGAAACGTCAGATACCTCAGAAAAGTTGTATTCAGATATGATAGTGTTTCCAAAACTCGGTGATATCCAGCTGGATGATTTAGAAAAAGCCCCCTGGATTATCAGATGCGGCCGGAGAGCTATGCAGCAAAAAATCAAGGAACTAAGCTCTAAACTTGGTTTACCATAGTAACATATAGTTGTTTAATAACATATAATATCCACAAAGTCAATTTGTTTAGCATAGTTCTTGAATAGCGGGGAGGGGGTAAAAATGGCTACCGATAAATTTGAACATGCTACTTTCTATTTAACCCGAAAGCAAGTTGATGATATAAAGCGTCTAGCTAAGGATAAGCAAATTTCCAGGAGTGCTTTGATTAGGATGATCATCAGAGAGTATCTGGCCAGGAACGATACCGAAAAATCGATAAATATTTTACCCTGAATGATAGAAAAAGTAACAGGAGGTGGATGTAACAGGGTAGGGGGAAAGTCGGAAAAGTATGGCAAACAGTATCTTTAAATTGGGGATGGCGTGCTTTAAGGGCATTCATCCCCAAAAAAGTTTTATACTCAGCCCAAGACGATTAACTTAATTCGGTGAATACGGTTGAAAAAAGATTTCCGCCACCCGGTTACCTCCGTCTTCCTATTACCTATTATACAAACTCCCGTATAGCGCGGTTTACCTCCTCTGGTTGTTCTAGCATTACATAATGACCTGCATTCTCAATGATTTTCAAGCGGGCATCGGGTAGATTCTTTTCTAGATATTCTGAATATTTTACCGGGGTTAATTTATCCTCCGTCCCTACTATTAACAGGGTTTTCTGTTTTATATTAGGGACTTCATCCCGTATATCAAACCTGTCACACATGGAAAAATCAGTGAATACCAGCTCGGCAGTATTGCGCCTGGCAGCTTCAATCTGTTTCTCCACCAGCTCTGCTGGTGCGTTAGCCGCAAATGCCTGGCGGGTAAATTCAGGATTCAACTCACCTCTAGCCAGGGATTCCAGCCTTTCTGGAAGCACCCTCAGTTTAGCTCCACTTCCTACTAAGATCAGTCCATCTGCATATTCAGGGTAATATCTGGCTGTATAAAGGCTTATAGCGGTGCCCATCGAATGTCCTGCCAGGTAAATTGGGCGGGGCAGGTTTAAGGCTTGCAGCAACCGGGTTATAAAAAGCGCTGCTTCTTCCACGGTTTTTAACGGTTGGCCGGTAGAGGAACCGTGACCTGGCAGGTCAATTGCAATCCCGGTGTATCCGGGCGGCAGGTTGCTCATTTGGCAGCGCCATGAATCAATAGAACCCCCGCTGCCATGAATAAATAGAATGCTTCCGTCTGTGCATTCGCGATTAGCTTGGTGATAGTTCAATAGGATACCATCAATATTGACTGTCGGCATATAATCAGCTCCTTTATTAATACTGAATATAATTATACCAATAAATGGGAACAAGAAAAACCTGAAGTCTTTGACAGGGTTTTAATAAAAACTAATTAAGGTATGGTTGGTTTAAAAATAGTGATTAGGGAAATAATTAATATATAGCAAAAGGAGGATATTATCTATGAAAAAAATTATCGCCATAATTCTATTATTAGCCGGCCTTGGTATGGGGTATTTCTATATGGGGAACACTGCCACCTTAGGTCAAAGCGTTCTGCGGCTCCATGTGGTTGCTCACAGTGACAGCATCAATGACCAGGTATTAAAACTTGAGGTTAAAGATAAAATAGTAGAGTGTATGCAGGGAAAGTTCGCTGGGACTCAAAATGTCAAGGAAGCCCGCGAACTGGCAATGGCATCTACACCCGAGATTACAAAGATAGCAGAATCGATTATTAGAAGTAAGGGTTATGATTACCCGGTTGCAGTACAGATTGGGGAATACGATTTTCCCACTAAATCTTACGGCAATGTGGTTTTTCCCCAGGGTAAATACGAAGCAGTAAGAATAGTAATCGGTGATGGCCAGGGAAAAAACTGGTGGTGCGTTCTTTTTCCACCCCTGTGCATGGTGACCTCGACGGAAAAGGGCTTAAGCATTGATAGCCCGAAAGAGGCAGAGGTAAGTTTAAAGTGCCTGGAGCTTATTCCCAAGGGCATGAAAATAAAGGTATCGGACAATTAGAATAGGTTAGTTTGAAGAAAACTTTATTGCAATCCCCCCGGCAGCGGGCTGGCCCGTTGCCTTTTTAATTGCTTAAATCCAAATGCCGGAAATAAAATATAATAATATTGGTGGAGGCTAATAATTAAATATATAATTTTTAAAAAAGAGAAAGGCTTCTATTTACAATGGCGAACAAAATTTTGGTCAAGGCACCGGCGAAAATAAACCTGTTCCTGGATGTAAAATACAAACGGGATGATGGATACCATGAAATTGAAACGGTGATGCAGCAAATAAGCCTGGTAGACGATATCCTAATCGAATCTTGGGCCAGGGGAATAGAGATTAATATTGATAGAGCAGATATCCCGGATAACGAAGATAATCTGGTTTACCAGGCGGCGGAAAAAATCTTAAACCGGTATGCTCCCCAGTCAGGGGTTAGAATTACCGTTAAAAAAAACATACCGGTAGGGGCTGGCCTGGCAGGTGGCAGCACGGATGCAGCTGCTACATTAATGGGGATCAAACGGTTATACAATTTAGGTATTAGCCATAGAGCTTTAATGGGGATAGCAGCGGAGCTTGGTTCGGATGTTCCTTTTTGTTTAATGGGCAAAACCTTGGTGGCCAGGGTTAAACTAAGGGGGGAGTGGCAGGAATTAATGATTCCCAGGGGAAGCACTGCTCTGGGGCTGGGGCGCGGGGAAAGATTGACCCAGATCAGTGATGTTTTATTAAACATGGTAATAGTTAAGCCGCCCTTTTTCCTATCAACATCTTATGTATATCAAAACCTGGATTTAAATATAATTGAAAAGCAGCCTAATATATCTGCATTTATTGAAGCATGGAATCAGTGTGATATTATTAATATAGCCGCCCATATGAAAAATGTACTGGAATCAGTAAGTACAACCAAATACCCTGAAATTAGTAACATTAAGGAGCAGCTGCTAAATTTGGGAGCTGCGGGAGCAATAATGTCGGGCAGCGGTCCCAGCGTGGTAGGGGTTTTTTTGGAAAAAAATCTTGCGATTAAGGCCGTAAATATATTAAAGAAGAGGTATAAAGAAGTATACCTGGTATCATCCTACTGTAAAGGTGGTTATTATGGGAAAAAGGCTGTCACCCGTAGATCTGGATTCTTACAAGCCGCTCAGAGAGCTAGTATTGGAAGCAATTCGCGAGGCAATTATTAATGGAGTATTAAAACCCCGGGAAAGGTTAATGGAAATTCAACTTGCTGATGAACTTGGTGTTTCTAGAACCCCGATTAGGGAAGCTTTTCGGAAACTGGAATTGGAAGGGTTTATAGTAATGGTTCCCCGAAAAGGGGCATATGTAGCTGATATATCGTTTAAAGACATAGCGGATGTATTTGAAATTAGGGCAGCTCTGGAGGGATTAGCTTCAGCCCTGGCGGCAGAGAGAATTACCGACGAAGAGCTGGAAGAGATGGAAAGGCTTCTGGTTGAGAAGGCGGAAGCAATTGGTAATAATGATATGGAAAGGTTGGTGGAGGTAGATACCAAATTTCATGAGGCAATATACAGGGCTAGCAGGAATCAGCGGTTATTCACGATTATAAATAATCTAAGGGAGCAGATACAGAGGTTTAGGACCCAGTCTTTGTCTTACCCAGGTAGAATGAAGCAGTCGCTGGACGAACACCGGAGTATTGTTGAAGCTATTCAATCCAGAGATACAGCCTTAGCACGTCAAGTGGCACAAGAACATATTGAAAATGCAGAGAATAGCATGATTGAATCAATGAAGAAGGATGGATTTTCTGCTTAAAACGGAGGTATCACCCATGAAGTATGATGCTGTTATTCTGGCCGGGGGGGAGAATACCAGTAACCTAAGGAAAATAGCTCCGTATAGAAATGAAGCCCTGATTAAGATCGGTAAATATCCAATGATCTATTATGTTTATAGGGCCTTGCGCCAATCTGCAAGTATTCGAACCATTGTAATCAGCGGACCGGTGGAAGCACTAAAAACCATCTTCCCTAAAGAGGAAAAATTGTTATTTGCTGGGGGCGGGGAAAATGCTATTACAAGCTTCTCCAATGCTATCGATGTGCTGCAGCAATATGGCATATCTGATCGGATACTAGTTATGCCAACCGATATACCATTAATAACTACCCCTGCTATTGATGATTTTATCCGCCGCTCGGAAGAAATAGAAGCTGATTTTTATTATTCAATTACTACCAAGGAAATAAACGATATCAAATTTCCAGGGGTATCCAGAACCTATGTAAAATTAAAAGAGGGAACCTTTACCGGCGGAAATCTCTTTATGGTTAACCGGCAGGTTATTAATAAAGTTCTGGATATGGCACTGAAGCTGGTTATGCGAAGAAAGAATCCGTTAGCAATGGCCAGGCTATTTGGCTTAAACCTGGTTATCAGGTACATAACCCGCCAGCTCAGCATTGAGGCAGCTGAAAAAAGGTTCCAGGAGGTAGTTGGAATCAAAGGTAAAGCGATTATTTCACCTTATGCTGAAGTAGGAATAGATGTAGACAAGCCAAGTGATCTGCAATTAGCCCAGAAACATTTATTGGATATCTGTTCATAATAATCAATCCGGACTTATAGCCCGGATTATTTATTTTACATTGCAGGTTACCTGCTGTTTATATATACTTAGAGCCAAAGCCCTTGTTAATAAAAGTCGAAGCCTATGGTAAAACTATAAAGTTAGTTTAATCTCTCGTATAAACGGGTTGCAGGGATACTAAGTCCAATAATGCAGCTGCCGCATACACTATAGAGAGGATATTTCATTAAGAACTACAATTATTGCTCCGAATTTCCTATAATTTAAAGAGGGTGAGGATTTAAGTGAAGTATTCCGCGGTAATACTTGCTGCCGGAAAAGGGGTTCGTATGGGTTCATCTATACCCAAAATCGTCCACAAAGTAGCAGGTAAGCCTATCATAACTTATTTAGTTGATGCCGTAATTCAATCGGGGATAAAAGATATAGTCCTGGTGGTTGGGCATGGCAGAGAAATGGTATATGAGATTTTCTCTGGCTATGATATTCGTTTTGTAACCCAGGAGCAACAGCTCGGTACCGGGCATGCATTGTTAAAGGCTGAACCAGCAATAGAACCTGATAGCAATATACTTGTTCTGGCCGGAGATACCCCATTGTTACGGTTCCAGACCATAAACAGTTTGCTGGAATACCACCAAAGAAGCGGAGCAACCGCCTCGGTTTTAACTGCCCGGTTGGAAAATCCTTTTGGGTATGGGAGAATTATTCGCAACCCTGATTCTTCCCTGTCCGAGATAGTTGAGGAAAAGGATGCAACCGCGGAACAGAAAATGATTAAGGAAATAAACACGGGGATTTATTGCTTTGCCGCCCGGGAGGTTTTTCCAAAGCTCAAGCAGCTGGATTGTGATAATGCTCAGGGAGAATACTATCTTACCGATGTTTTAAAAATGCTTAATAAAGAAAATAAAGAGGTTGGTTTACTGTTAACTGAGGCCAGTGAAGAGATATATGGTATAAATGATCGGGTGCAGCTGTCGGTTGCGGAAAGAATACTGAGAAACAGGAAGAATGATGAGCTTATGAGAAGCGGCGTCACCATAATAGATCCCGCCTCAACATTTATAGATCAGGATGTGACTATAGGAAGGGATACCATTATCTTCCCCCAAACTATGATTGAAGGGAAAACGGTTATTGGGGAGAAATGTGAAATTGGCCCCGGAACCAGGATAAGCAACTCAACTATAGAAAACGGGGTTATTATTGAATACTCCAGGATCAAATCAGCTATTATCGGTGAATCATGTACCATAGGTCCTTATGCTTATATCCGGCCGGAAACCGTATTGCATAAAAATGTTAAAGTTGGGGATTTTGTCGAGGTAAAGAAGTCAATAATAGGCGAGTGTAGCAAAATACCGCATTTGAGTTATGTTGGAGATGCTGTGGTGGGCAAGAATGTAAATATTGGTGCCGGGACGATTACCTGTAATTATGATGGAAAGAATAAATGGCAGACTATACTGGAGGATAATGTATTCATCGGCAGTAACACCAACTTGGTTGCACCGGTTAAACTGGGAGCGAACTCAATGACCGGGGCTGGTTCGACCATAACTAAAGACATCCCACCTAATTCCCTGGGGGTTGAGAGAGCAAAACAAAAAACCATCGAGAATTGGGTTTTAAAAAGAAAGGAAAGTAACTAGGAGGGTAATAACATGAGAGCATCCAGGTGGAGGATGAAACTGTTTACAGGTAATGCTAATCCGTCTCTGGCAAAGGAAATAGCCGCTTATCTTGGTATTTCGGTAGGGGATGCGAAGGTCACTCGTTTTTCGGATGGCGAGATAGGCTGTGCCATAGACGAGAGTGTTCGCGGGGTAGACGTTTTCGTTGTCCAGCCTACCTGTACCCCAGTTAACGAGAATCTTATGGAACTCCTCATCCTGATTGATGCTTTCAGAAGGGCATCAGCAGCCCGGATCAATGCTGTAATTCCCTACTATGGATACGGGAGACAAGACCGGAAAAGTAGAGCAAGAGACCCGATTACAGCCAAATTGGTCTCTAATTTAATTGTACAAGCCGGAGCTCAGAGGGTAGTTGCCGTTGACCTGCATGCTACTCAAATCCAGGGGTTTTATGATATACCAGTAGATCACCTTCCCGGAGTGCCGACTATATCTGAATACTTCAAGAATAAAGGGTTGGAAAATCTCCTGGTACTGTCACCGGATGTTGGAGGGGTAACTAGAGCCCGGGATCTGGCAGCCAAATTAGAGGCTCCCATCGCTATAGTTGACAAGCGCAGACCTGCTCCGAACGTATCCGAGGTCATGAATGTAATAGGTGAGGTTCAGGGGCGCTCGGTAATTATTATTGATGATATTATTGATACAGCAGGAACTATATGTGCGGCAGCCGAGGTGATGATAGAAAAAGGAGCTAAAGAGGTATTCGGATGCTGCACCCACCCGGTGTTTTCAGGTCCTGCTGTTGAAAGGCTATCTAAAGCTCCATTTAAGGAAGTGGTTATTACCAATACCATTCCCCTGCCGGAAGAGAAGAAATTCCCCAATTTGACAGTGCTTTCGGTAGCACCGCTGATTGGAGAAGCAATTCTAAGAATTCATGAGGACTTATCAGTAAGCAAGCTATTCGAAGTGTAGCTTTTTAAGTTTGGAATAAACGCCAAGGGTTAACCCCTATAATATAAACGAGGTGATAATATGGTATCTGTACAAACTCTGGTATGCGAAAAACGGGAGATAAAAAACAAGGGACACAGAAAACGTCTAAAGCGCAATGGGCTGGTTCCAGGAATACTATATGGAAAGGGTAGAGAACCTATCCCGGTCTTTGTAGTTGAAAAGCAGTTTGCCAAAACGCTAAAAATCCATGGATATAGAGGCCTATTTGCCCTGCAGCTGGGTGGAGAACCGAAGCCGTTTATGGTTCTAATCCGGGAGATCCAAAAGAACCCAATTAATGGTCGTCTAAATCATGTGGATTTCTGGATGGTTGATATGGACCAGAAAATCGACAGCACGGTAGGAATAATCCTTACGGGTGAGGATAAAGTAATTGAAAAAGGAGCAGTCCTACAAATGGGGGCCAAAGAAGTGGTTATCAACTGTCTGCCAAGAGATATTCCCGACAGTCTTTACTGTGATGTTTCCCAGTTAGAGATAGGAGATAAGAAGACTATTGGTGACCTGGAGGTACCTGAGGGAGTTGAAGTTGTAAGCGACCCGGATACACTAGTTGTTTCGGTAATTGCTCCTACAGTACGGGATGCTGAGGAACCGGACCAGGAAGGAGAAGAAGAGCAACCCCTTGAGGAATAAATTCCCCATAGGGATGGTTTGTTAAAGCTAAAAACCTTGGGAGGGCCTATGAAAATAGTAGTCGGTTTGGGAAATCCCGGCAGCAGATATAGGGGAACTCGTCATAACATGGGTTATATGGTAGTTGATCAGTTAGCCCATCTGTATAAAGTAGAAAGAGAAGAAAGCAGGTTTGACTCTTTAATCGGGCATTTAACCATAAATTCAGAGAAGGTTTTATTGGTTAAACCCTTGACTTACATGAATCTGAGCGGGAAAGCGGTCGCTCCCCTGGTAAACTGGTATAAGCTTGATTTAAGCCATCTGCTGGTAGTGTATGATGATATGGATATCGCTGCTGGCGATTTGCGCATTCGGGCCTCCGGGGGAGCTGGAGGGCATAAAGGTTTAAAATCGGTGATAGAAATGCTGGGGAGTCAGGATTTCCCCCGGGTTCGCGTCGGAATAGGCCGGCCTGTGGACAACTCGATAGATTGGGTTTTAGGGCATTTCGCTGGCCAAGAAAAAGAGGAATTAACTCGGGTTATAGAGAGAGCAGCCAACGCAGTAATTACCTGGGTATCACACGGAATAGATAAAGCGATGAATGAGTATAATTAATAAACGAATAATTGTCTGCTCCGCGGGCTAAGATACTTGAAAAACCCTTTAGGAGAGCAGATTAATGAAAATATACTACACCTGTGAGTATTGTAATCAAGTATATGCCGTTACCAGTGTCGATGGAGTCGAGGGAGCAGTTGAAATAAAGGGGATATGTGATGATTGTGCCATGGAAATAGGCTTGATAGGGAAATCTTCTATGGCAAGTCACCGCATTCATTATAATTGAGAGGGAGCTTTAAGGTTATGGATTCCCTTCATAAGGGAACATAAATAGTCCCATTTCATTTAGTGGGGGCCGCATTCGGGTGCCCACCTTTGTTTATGGGGAGGTTTTGGCGATGAACGATCAGCTTTTTGCCGCCCTGCAGCGATGTAGAGACGCCAAACAAAACATTCTGTTGACAGGTTTAACCGGATCAGCTAAAGGCTATTTGCTCAGTGAATTATTAATAAGACCTACAGGCAAAATCCTCTGCCTGGTTCCGGAGGAAGAAAAAGCATATGACCTATACCGTGATTTACAAGGGTTTATTGATCCGGACCGGGTATTCTTATTTCCTGCCCGGGAGTTTGCTTACTTAAACGAAAGCTATTCCTATTCTGAAGTAAACCGAATCATAACCTTAAAAGAATGCTTGCATCACCCCAGAAAAAACGGATTTATTATTACTACTCCGAGGGCTGTAATGCATAAGCTGGTATCCCCCGAATACTTTAAAAAGCATACGATAAAGCTGAAAAAAGGTGACGAAAAATCGCCGGAAGTCTTGATCAGGCATCTGGTTGACAGCGGTTACATCAGAGTTGAAACGGTTACTAAACCGGGGGAATTTGCCCTAAGGGGCGGAATACTTGATATATACCCCCCGGGAGAATCAAACCCGGTGAGGATCGAATACTTCGGTGACTTTATTGAATCAATTCGGAGATTTGAGGTTAACAACCAGCTATCAAAAAAGGCAGAACCAGCTGTTACCATCACTATGGCTGATGAATTCAGGGCGGACAATATTGATTCAACCCTAATCAATTATCTGGAAGATAAAACCCTGGTATTTATTGATGAACCGGGCAAGTTTTACCAGAACCTGGACCAAAGTATAAAGAGATACCGGGAGATAATTCAAAATGCCAAGCGAGAAGGGAAAGAGGTAAGGGAAATACCGGTAACACCTACCCAAGCCATATCTGCTCAATTAGAACCATATCCAATTATATACCATTCCATGTTTCCCAAAAGCATAGGTGAAGCCAGGTTAGTGTCTGTGCAGCATGTAGAGCAAAAAGAGATGGAACGGTTCTACAACAATTATGATACCCTTATATCCCGCATGAAGGAATGGAAGAGCAACTCGTATACCATTAAATTTGCAGTAAAAAGTCGTGCTGCCCAGGAAATGCTCAGGAGAGAATTGGCAGAAAAATATCCCGGTGGGATTGAGTTTATTGAACGGGAAATAGATAATGGTTTTGTCAGCAGGACCTTAAAGATTGCGATAGTTTCGGAGAAAGATTTATGGGGCAAGCAACCAACCAAGCAAGTTAGGCGCAGAAAACGCGAAGAAGGGTTATTGGCGGAAGATTTAAAAATAGGAGACTACGTAGTTCATGAAAACTATGGTATAGGAATATTCCGGGGGATTGCCAGGGTAGAAAATGGGGGAGTAAACAGGGAATACCTTCTGCTGCAATATGCGGGGACCGACAGGCTCTACATGCCTGTGGATAAACTGGATTTACTGTACAAATACACGGGAACCGGGGAAAAAGAACCAAAATTAAGCAAACTAGGGGGGAATAGCTGGGAAAAAACCAAAAAAAAGGTCTCCCAGTCAATTCGGGACATGGCCGAAGATTTGATCCGGTTGTATGCTGCCCGGCAAGCTAAAGAGGGTTACCGCTTTTCTGCTGACACGCCCTGGCAAAGGCAGTTTGAAGATGATTTTCCTTACCAGGTAACCCCTGATCAGTTGAAAGCCATAGAAGCAGTTAAACGGGATATGGAATCCAACAAGCCAATGGATCGCCTTATTTGCGGAGATGTTGGATACGGGAAAACCGAGGTGGCATTGAGAGCGGCGTTCAAAGCGGTAATGGACGGTAAACAGGTGGCAGTTTTAGTTCCAACCACTGTCCTGGCAGAACAGCATTTTAAATCATTTTCCGATAGATTTAATAAATACCCGGTTACTATTGAAGTTCTCAGCCGTTTCCGTAAACCGGGAGAACAAAAGCGTATAGTATCAGAGCTGAGCCGGGGGATAATTGACGTAATAATTGGTACCCACCGACTGCTGTCCCAGGATATTAAATTTAAGAACCTGGGTCTGCTGATTATTGATGAAGAACACCGCTTTGGGGTGGCCCAGAAGGAAAAGATTAAATCCTATAAGGAATTGGTTGATGTGATAAGCATGTCAGCTACTCCTATCCCAAGAAGCTTGCATATGTCCCTAACCGGATTGAGAGATTTTAGTGTAATAGAGACTCCTCCGCCAGAGCGGTATCCGATTACTACCTATGTTTTGGAATATAATGAAATGATAATATCAGAAGCCATAAATAATGAGATCGAACGGAACGGACAAGTTTTTTTTGTCCACAACCGGATCGAAGATATATACAAGGTTAAGGAGAAGATTGAAAGCATAGTTCAGGGTGTTTCAGTGGCAGTTGGGCATGGACGTATGGATGAAGGGGAATTAGCCCGGGTGATGGTCGATTTTTTAGCCGGTAAATACCAGGTGTTTCTGTGCACTACTATTATTGAATCCGGCCTTGATATGCCCAATGTCAACACCATTATCATTGACGAAGCAGATAAGATGGGGCTGGCCCAGCTTTATCAATTAAGAGGAAGAGTAGGTCGCTCAAACCGAATGGCTTATGCTTATCTCACCTACAGACCGGACAAGGTAATAACCGAAGATGCTCAAAAGCGGCTTAATGCTATTCGCCAGTTTAATGAACTGGGGTCAGGGATAAAAGTAGCCCTGAGAGATCTGGAGATAAGGGGCGCCGGGAATATCTTGGGGGCTGAACAGCATGGCCATATCCAGGCGGTGGGATTTGATATGTATTGCCGGCTGTTGGAGAGGGAGACAGCCAGGTGCCGGGGAAAGGCTTTTCGGGAACCAGTGAACCCCCAACTGGAAATAGATATTGACTATTATATACCAGATAAATACATCGCCGATCCTGGGATTAAGATGAGGATTTACCGCCGGCTGTTACTGGCGGTGGAAATGGAAGAGATTGACGAAATCAGGGAGGAACTTAAGGATCGCTTTGGTCAACCCCCCCAACCGGTAGAGAACTTTTTACAGATAGCTCGCCTGAGAATAATGGCTCGAAAAAAAGAAATAAAAGCTATCAGGAAAAAAGGAAAAAACATAGAGCTACAAGTCGTTGAAGAGGTTCCATTGGATTTAAGTCATTTGGATAGCAACATAAAGATAAGGAAAAAAGGTAATGATACCCTGGTTTTTCAGGGAGAGGCGGTTTTGTCCCTGGGAGGTTTAGAAAGCCTCTTAACCACCATCTAGCAAACCTTCAATAAATTCTTTCCTTTAATATCTCCTAAATATCCTATTAATTTTTGCCCGTCGGGTTTCAAAAAAAGACAATAGTGGGAATAATATATTCAACAGGATATAGCCCAAACCCTAAATTATTTATTGATTGATGGTAAAAAGTGAATAAAAGGGGATTTTGAGTTATATACTATCATTGAAAGGAAAACCATCTTTCAACTTTCTCAAAAAGGAGGGATAATTGTAAATTGAAAGCAACAGGAATCGTGCGCCGGATAGATGACCTGGGTCGGGTTGTCATTCCCAAAGAGATTCGTAGAACTTTACGCATTCGTGAGGGTGACCCTCTAGAAATCTTCGTTGACCGTGAAGGTGAAGTTATATTAAAGAAATACTCTCCCATTGGTGAACTTGGGGATTTTGCCAAAGAATATGCAGATTCTCTACATGAAACCATCGGTCACATTTCTTTAATTGCAGATCGTGACGTAATTATAGCGGTGTCGGGGACCAATAAAAGAGAATTCTTAAGCAAGCCTATCGGGAAAGCTGTAGAAAGAACTTTTGATGAAAGAACTACTCTGGTAATGAATGATTTGACTGCCAATGAAGATGAAAATCAGCACATTATCCAGAACGAGGATCGGGAATATACGATTCGCTCTCAAGTTATTGCACCTATAATTACCCAGGGTGACCCGATCGGAGCGGTCATCATAGTAAGCAAAGAGCCCGGAATCAAGATGGGAGACATGGAGGTAAAATTGGCTGAAACAGCAGCCGGATTTCTAGCCAAACAAATGGAGCAATAATAGTGGCGAAATAGAAAAGCGGCCTGAAATATGGCTGCTTTTTTATGGTATAATTAACCTCACGATAATGGGGAGGATATACATGGAAGACAGGCAGAGTTTTCTTAGGGGAGCCATGGTCCTTAGTGTCGCCGGGGCTATAAGCAAGGTTTTGGGGGCTCTTTATCGTATCCCCCTGGCCCGTCTTATTGGGGGAGAGGGAATGGGCCTTTACCAGATGGCATATCCCATATATACCACAATTCTTGCCCTCGGTACAGCCGGGGTACCTATAGCCATATCAGTTCTGGTTTCACGCAAAGAGACCCAGGGATATACAGGAGACAGCCGCAAGATTTTCCGGTTATCTTTAATAATATTGGCCGTATTCGGCTTGCTTCTGAGCTCACTGGTGATTAAATCGGCTGGATTTATTTCGGAATTCATCCTCCACGAACCCCGGGCTTATTATCCAATAGTAGCAGTAGCACCGGCAATATTTTTTGCCGGATTGATGTCCGTTTACCGCGGGTATTTCCAGGGATACCAGTCCATGGTTCCCACCGCGGTGTCTCAAGTCCTTGAACAATTATTCCGGGTAGTAGCAGTTCTGGTTTTAGCGGTACTGCTGTTTCCTGTCGGTCTGGAATACGCGGCTGCTGGTGCTACTTTCGGTGCGGTTGTTGGAGGCATTATCGGGCTGGTGGTTTTAAACATTTATTGGTTTAAATCTGATTACACTAAAGGCGTTTCTAGGCATGGGCTTGTATACTCGGGAGAGAGTTCATTCAAATTGGCTAAAGAAATGGTGAGGCTTGCTGTTCCGGTTTCTATCGGAGCAGTTGTGCTGCCATTGGTACAGATGCTGGATGCGGTTATAGTACCGGGAAGGCTGATTGACATTGGGTATACAACTTCCCAGGCTACATCTTTGTATGGGGAATTAGCGGGGATGGCCGCGGTATTAATTAGCCTGCCGACTATTTTCACCATATCCATTGCTACCAGTTTAGTACCAGCTATTTCTGAAGCCCTGGCAAAGAACGATCATAACCTTTTAAACAGCCGGCTTAACTACGGTTTTAGGGCGGGGATGATTATATCCCTGCCCTGTACGGCAGGGCTTTTTATTCTGGCCTATCCTATCTGCAGTCTGCTCTATGCTACACCTTCAGCAGGCTTTCCCCTTCAGCCCCTGGCTTTTTCCTGCATAGTTCTGGCTGCTTTCCAGCTATCCAGTGCCGGCTTGCAAGGAATAGGCTATCCCCAGGTGGCCATGCGGAGCTTACTGGTTACAGGCCTTTTAAAGGTGATATTCAATTACAGCCTGACCAGTGTGCCGGAATTAAATATTCAAGGGGCAGCTATAGGTACGGTTATAGCCTTTTTGGTGGGTTCGCTCCTTAACATAATCCATTTGAAAAGAATGACCGGAGTTAGGTATGAGGTGGGCCGATTAATCAAAATAGCCCTGGTTACAGTGATAATGGGAGCCGGGGTCTTAAGCTGTTATGATTTATTAACCGGGGCAGGAATTGGTTCCCACTTAAGCACCTTAATATCAATCATGGCCGGGGTACTGTTATATGGGGGACTGCTCCTTCTTATTAAAGAGCTGGACGGGAGTATGATAAAGAAAATAATTAAAGGGGTTTAAATCCCTTTGGAGGTTTTAGTCAGTGTCAAAAACAACAGCTATAGATGAATTGATCAAGGTTATGAATCAACTGCTGGGGCCTGGGGGCTGTCCCTGGGATAGAGAACAGACCCATCAATCGCTTATAAAGTATCTTATTGAAGAAACCTACGAAGTCATCGAAGCTATCAACCAGGGAGATATGCATAAACTCAAGGAAGAGTTGGGAGACTTATTATTACAGGTGGTCTTCCATGCCGCACTATCGGAACGTGAGGGGCATTTTAATTTTGACCAGGTAGCTGAAACAGTTGCCAGAAAGATGATAAACCGGCACCCGCATGTATTTGCTGATATGGATTTAAAAACCAGTAGTGAGGTTCTGGAAAACTGGGAAGATTTTAAGAAAAAGGAGGGGAAGAAAAACCTTCTGGAGGGGATTCCTGTATCACTACCCGCTTTAATGAGAGCCCACAAACTTCAGGAAAAGGCTGCCAGGGTTGGTTTTGATTGGCCTGAGGCTTCGGGTGCGGTAGACAAGCTAATCGAAGAAATCCATGAATTGCTGCAGGCTACAACTGAAGCTGAAATCAAAGAAGAAACGGGGGATATCCTGTTTTCTATGGTAAATATTGCTCGGATGAAAGGTATTGATCCGGAAGCAGCTTTACAAGCCTGTAATGATAAGTTTACTCGCCGGTTCAATTACATTGAGGAAAAAGTTAAGTCTATGGGATTGGAGTTTTCAAATCTTAGCTTGCAACAATTGGATGCTTTGTGGGAAGAAGCAAAAAATAGAGGATTATAGCCAAATATAAGCAGGAATATAAACAGTAATATAGAATTAGCACAACATACTAAGTTTACCTTAAGGGGGCATGCTATTTGAATAAGACCGAATTAATAAGTGAAGTTGCTGCCAAGACAGGCATTCTAAAAAAGGATGCAGAAAAGGCAGTTAATGCGTTCTTTGCTTCGGTTGAGGCAGCGTTAAGATCCGGGGATAAAGTGCAGCTAGTAGGATTTGGCACTTTTGAAGTTCGTTCCCGGCAAGCCAGAAAAGGGAGAAACCCACAAACTGGTGAGGAAATTGATATCCCTGCTACCAGGGTACCAGCCTTTAAAGCGGGAAAGGTTTTAAAGGATATGTTAAACTAAACCATGCGTTTGGATAAGTTTTTAAAGGTTTCCCGGATTATCAAAAGGCGTACGGTAGCAAAAGAATTTGCGGAGAATGAACGAGTAACTATTAATGGAAGGGTAGCCAAACCGTCCAGTGAAATTAAAATAGGTGATATAATTACCATCCAAATAGGGAATAGAAGAACAACTTTTGAAGTCCTAAATGTAAAAGACAATATCAAAGCAGCTGAGGCCAAAAATCTATATCGAATTATCGAGGAATGACAAGGTGAGTGCAAACAGGAGGGTATTTATTTTCCTCACCTTGTCGTCTTTGTTTGTGGACATAAATCGCTGACAGCTCACCCCGAAGCCCGCCATCTTCTCTCCTTACCGTCTTTATTTATAGGCATAAAACCTACTATAAACAGCATATTGATTATATTAAAAGTCCAGGCTAAGGAGGACGGTTTATGTCAGACCATACTATAAGACTGGTCAACCGGAAGAATATGGAATTGACCGGGATAAATAATGTAAATACATTTGATGAGCAGTTAATTTTATTGGAGACAGGCATGGGTTTAATATCCATATCGGGGCAGGATTTGCACATCACCAAACTTAACCTTGACGAAGGCAAGGTGGATTTAGAAGGCAGTATAAACAGTGTTGAATACAAAGCCCAGGGTGCAGATGTTAAAACCAAAGGCAAAAACATATTAAATCGGTTATTAAAATAATGGGCCTACCTTCAAGGAGGAATTTTATTGCCGGTCTTTGTCCAGATCAAAGCCTTTGCGCTCACTCTACTCTTTGGTATTTTAATGGGGCTTGTTTTTCATTATTATCTGTTGATAGTCAGGCGTGGGCGGGTACGCAGGTTCCCGCTTTATTTTTTTGATTTAATTATATGGATTATAATCCTTCTGGCTGCGTTTATTTCCCTTTTAATAATTAACCAGGGAGAAATGAGAGTATATGTATTGCTGGCTATGGCTTGCGGGGTAGGTGTCTATTTTAAGCTTTTTGCTGGCATTATAGCGCCTGTAATGACCTTAATGGCTGATGCTACCATTGGGACGATAGGGTTTATTAAATTTCTGGCCTTTAAGCCTATCCAATTAGCTGCGGGAAATCTAAAGAAAATAGCGGCTCATATCCGTAAGGTATTGATCAAGCCTCCACCGGGCGATAATAAGGAATAGAACGACGGTCTAGTTTTAGGGAAATATAAAAATATAAATTATTAAGCAGGAATTCCACTAAGACTTGCAGAACATAACCATACTAAGTTTGTCCACAGAATGTGGATAAATTGTGGATTGAGTGCTGTAAAATATGAGATTAGAAATCAGAGGAGCCGAAAAACTTAGTTTTAGAGAAAAGCAAGTGGTAGCTCTTAAAGAAATGGGAAAGAATACCGAGGAAATATGCCAGGTTCTTAAAATAAGCCCTAGCACCGTGGCAACATTATATAACCGGGCTCGATCCAAAGGTTATGAAGTGGTAATAATACTGCCTGGTAATGTCCTGGGTATTTACGACCAGGAGGTAGAGGATGAGTAAATCAGCTGTTTTTTTAAAATCTATCTTTATAATATTGCTTGGTTTGGCCTTAATCTTTACCCTAGTTCCGCGTGTTAAAGTGATAGCAGATCTAAACAGCCGTAAAGAGGTTCTATTGCAAAGGAAAGCAGAGTTAGAAGAACAGCACAAAAAACTTAATAAGGACCTCAACCAGGCTGAATCATTAGAAATTGTGGAAAAGATTGCCCGGGAGCAATTAGGCATGGTAAAAAATGGGGAAAGGCTTATAGTACCGGTCATTACTAGGCTAGATAATTCTGATAAAAGCTGGAATTGATATTGACTACCACCAAAGCATTTAATAAAATTTATATAGCATATTTCAAGGAGGCTCTTATTTTTTATGCCTACAGAACAAACAAATATTGTGCCTGGTGATATTATTGAGGGAAAAGTTCAAGGCATTACCAATTTTGGTGCATTTATTGAACTACCGGGCGGGATAGTTGGTCTGGTACACATTTCTGAAGTGGCTGACACTTATGTCAAAGATGTTAAGGATTTCATCCAGGAAGGAGATAGTGTAAAAGTTAAGGTACTTACTGTTGCGGGCAAGAAGATCGGATTGTCAATAAAGCAAGCCATACCTCCCAAACCTATTGAGGATAGAGCTAAAACTAATAGATATAACGATGGAGCTTCCAACAGGCACAACAACCCAGGCAGTAAAAGCACATCCGGTGCTATAAGTCTCGATGACAAGATCGCTAAATTCCTGAAAGAAAGCGATGAGAGAATGCAACCGCTGAGGAACAGGCTTGAACCGAAAAGGCGTAACCGGTGGAATTAAACCGCATATACAAGAAGAGCACTTCTTAAAAAGAAGTGCTTATTATTGTCCAAATACGGATGGAGAAAAGAAGGTAGAGAAATGCGCTGCGCAGCTATTGATATTGGGACCAACTCTTGCCGATTACTAATAGCTGAGGTGACCAACAACCGGATGTCCCGTCTTTGCATGAAAATAGAGACTACCAGGTTGGGTGAATCCCTTCTTGCTACAGGGGTTTTAAGTCCCTCAGCTATAGAACGGACCACCAGGTCTTTAATGGAGTTTAAAAACCTGGCTGACAGGTATAGGGTCAAAACTTGGGCGGCAGTTGCTACCAGTGCAGTCAGGGAGGCTTCAAACTCCGGGGAGTTTATAGCCCATGCCCATAGCCGGACAGGTATTCCAATTAGGATAATAAACGCTCAAGAGGAAGCCAGATTAAGTTATCTGGGAGTAATTAAAGGACTTAGCTTTGCCTTGCCTCCTGCGGTTTTGGATCTTGGGGGAGGAAGCACGGAATTTATCCTGGACCAGGGTTTTATTACATCATTGCCGATTGGTGCAGTTAAAGCTACAGAATTATCAATGAGCGTGGTGGATATATCGGCGATAATCTCTAAATCTGAAATTGTTCAGTATAAAGATAAAATCCGGGATAATCCCCTGGTTTTTGTGGGGGGCACGGCTACCAGTATGGTTGCAGTTAAGCTGGGCCTAGAGGTATATGACCGGGAACTGATTCACGGCCAGGTTTTAACCCGCCGGGAGGTGGCAGACTTATACAATATGTTGGAAAGAATGCCCTTGAGCCTGCGCAAAAGGCTGCCCGGGCTTCAAGCGGAAAGAGCAGACATAATCCCCAAGGGAGCATTGATAATTCTCTTACTGATGGATTTTTTCGGGAAGGAAGAAATAATTGTAAGTGAAAGCGATCTCTTGGAAGGGATTGTCTGGGAGGCAATAAGTGACACTTAAGGGACGGTTTGGTTACCGTCCCTAAGGTGTTATCATATCATGGTTAACCGGTGTATCCGCTCAACCAGCAGACCCGGGGGTATTATACTTCTGATCTCTTTGCTATCAATATGGCCATTGACATTGGTTGTATAAAGTTTCCCGTACCCATTTCCATAAACATTGTGCAAGTCGATCATTATTCCAATTACAGTTAAATGATGATCAGCAATCAATCGAGAAACCCTGTAATCTGATTTTAAATAATCTATCTGCATGTCAATATTGACTTCCGCCAGCTGGGTAGCCCGTAAACCAGGGTCGGTTTCACTGGGAGTAAAACCAGTTTTATGAATAAAGTCTTCCAGGGAATTTTTAACCACCGAAAGACCTTTTCTTATCCCATGTGGTTCGGAACTAAAATCCGTTTCAGCTGCTTTAATGGCACCACAGTCTGTATGTCCGGCTATAATTAGCACAGGTGTGTGCAGGTGTAACAGACCGTAGAGGATTGATTCTTCGTTTAATCTAAACTGATTGCCGATGTTTTCAACCGAAAATATCCGGTTAAATGCCGGACCGAAGATATTGACTGGGACCCGGGAATCCGAACAGGTTAGCAGGGTAATAACCGGATGTTGTTTGAACCCGGCCTCAGTAAAAGCTTGCAGAGGAAAACGGTTTTCAAAAACACTTATGTTCTTTTCAAGGGTTGTAAGGATCTCTTCATAACTGGGCAATATTGGGTTATCCGACACTATATACACCTCCATAATTATAACCAAACGGTATAGATACAATAAAAAATAATTATAATTTCTTGAAATCGCAGGTATTTCGATTTATTATGTAGAAATAAAGGTTTCTGGAAAACCAATTGACTAAAATAATCAGAATTTGTTGCATATTGTTGATGGTATTGTAACATTTGTAGTGATAAGGGGCAATATTTTCAAAGATTCATTATCCATTTTGTGTGATATAATAGTGCAGGTTATTTGAGTTATTGATAATTCCCACTGCTGTGTTTATTTTAGTGAACAACTTCACAGGGTCTCATTCGTGGTTTTACAAAGGTACATAACTCGAAAATAGCATGAAATTGTTATTGAGAGTTTTAGGTCACGGAAAGGACGAAAGGGGGGTAGAAGCTTTAATCTGCTTGAACATAAATCTTGAAGGAGAGTGGGAATAAAAATGAATTTTTTAACTCCAGCGGAAATAGCAGTATCTTGTTGTAATGCAGGAAAAGCTAAAACAGAGCTACCGTTTATTAAGATGTTTATCTTAGGGATACTTGCCGGTGTCTATATTGGATTTGGTGCTAATCTGGCAACGAGGATAGGATCGGCGCCTGATGCAGATACGGCAATAGGAACCTTCCTGTTTGGAGCAGTTTTCTCCGTAGGCCTGATGATGGTTGTTATCGGGGGAGCCGAGCTTTTTACCGGCAATAATATGGCATGTTTTGCAGCGGCAGTAAACGGACAGGCAACTTGGGGTGGTCTGGTATACAATTGGATAGTTGTATATATTGCCAATTTTGTTGGGTCATTATTATTGGTTTATATCATATTTAATGGATCTTACTGGGGTGATGCAGCCGCACTAACCGCTATGGGTACAAAAGCGGTGGGCATTGCTAAGGCCAAGATGAGTTTAACTTGGGGCGCAGCATTTTGCAGGGGTATTTGCTGTAACTGGCTGGTCTGCCTTGCTGTTTGGCTGGCTTTTGCAGCCAAGGATGTAGTGGGAAAAGTATTTGGGATCTTCTTCCCCATCATGGCCTTCGTATCCAGCGGATTTGAACACAGTGTGGCCAATATGTATTTTATACCCATGGGGTTAACCATAGCCAATAGTGCCCCCAATGCAGTGGCGGAGAAATTGGCCATGACCCCTGATGCAGTAACTTCCTTCTTCACTTATGGAAATTTCATTACCGCTAACCTGATACCGGTTACACTTGGCAATATCGTAGGCGGAGCAATATTTGTAGGATGTGCCTACTGGTTTGTATACCTGAAAAAGTAAATTCACTCCTGGCCAAAAAAGAATTTAATATAATATTATTATTAGAGATGCGGATTAAAAGGCCATGTTTCCTTTTGGAAATATGGCCTTTTTGTTGAATAACTAAGGAATCTGCCCAGGCAAATCAAAGGAGGGGAAAATTTGTACTAATAAAAAAAGTTCTTTACCCCCATAGTTACAAAATCTGCCGGAAGTGGTTGCTATAATCATTGGACAAGACTTAGAGATGGGGGATGTAAATGCTGGGCAAGAAAGAGGTATATACTTTTCGCAGAATATCTAATCCGGCAATTAATAATCCACGGGTTAAACACAGGGGCCAACTTAAATTTGACTGGAATATCCTGCCAAAAAAGTGGAACTATAGAACATTTTTCTACTCATTGAGGTCCGCAATAACGGTAAAGAACCTGATATTCGGTGTTATCGCCTTTATTCTAGCGCGATCTTTTATACTGGGTGAACTCTTACCATTTGTCTACGGTTTTGTGGCTGCATTTGGCTTAAGGGATAGAAACTGCTCCCTTCTGCTGGCGCTTTTTTCCCTGGGCGGGCTGGCAACCGTTTTGGGAGGAATGGATTTATGGTCTAACATAATTACTTTGATAACTCTAACGGGAATTATCGCCAATCTAAATCTCAGCCGGGAAAAAAGCTGGTGGGGAGTTCCGTTGTTAACTGTGTCTGCCATTATACTGGTAAAAGGTGTTTTACTGGTATTGGGCACGTTTTCTTTTTATGATGGCATGGTTATTGTTTTTGAGTCTATTATTGCCGGAGTATTAGCCTTTGTGTTTATGGTAGCCAGTGAAACCATCAAACAGAAAAAACCATTACCGGAGTTTGTATTTGAAGAAATCACCGCTTTTGTAGTAATTGGTATTGGAATAGTAATGGGATTAATAGGCATAGAGGTTGCCGGATTAAGTATTAGCGGAATATTATGCCGGGTAGGAATACTGGTTGCGGCTTTCCTTTGGGGTAGTGGCGGAGGAACCATGGTGGGGGTTATGGCTGGAATCATCCCGTCGGTTTCATCCAGCACCTTTACCCAGGTCCTGGGAATGTTCGCTTTTTCTGGTCTTTTAGCAGGTTTGTTCCGAAATATGGGACGTATAGGGGTAATAATCGGATTTATGCTGGGCAATTTAGCCTTATCCATGTTCCTCTCGGAAACCCAGGCTACCATATTGGGTATTTGGGAGACAGCGGTAGCGTGCTTAATCTTTTCCCTGCTACCCAGTTCAATAAAAGAAAAGATGCCAGTTCAATCCATGGGAGGGTTTAGCCTCAAGGATGAAGACATCCAGGACCAAGAGCATAATATTGATATAGCTGCGCGAAGGCGTATTGAGAACCTGGCCGAAGTATTAGATGAATTAAGCTGTACTTTTATCCATGAAGCCAGCTCAAATGCAAAATCCAGCCCAATAACCTATCTTAATTATCTATGCGACGAAATATCCAACGGGTTTTGTGTAGGATGTATTAAGCATGAAAAGTGTTGGGGCAAAGATGGCTCAAATATCTGTGATGAAATCCTGGAAGTCTTTTCTCGGGTTGATCAATCAGGTTCATTAAGTTATGAAGAATGCCCCATAAATTTTAAGAATCGCTGCATAAATGGGCGGGAGCTTATTAATACCATCAACTTTTTATTTGATAACCTGCGCCTTAACCATTACTGGTTTCAAAAATATAATGATTCAAGAAAGCTAATATCCCGACAATTAAAGGGTATGAGCCATATTATAAAAAACCTGGCCAAGGAAATAGATATTAAACCGGCAGTGGACATGGAACTGGGAAGCAGATTGATACACGAAACCAGGCGGAGGGGAATTGAATTAAAAAGCATAATCCCTTACCGCTGTAATAGAGAACAATCGTATATCAATATTGTTGCGGATTCCTGTCCGGATAGCGAGCAGGACAAGTGTTCGGAGGTTGCCCAGACAATTTCCCTGATAATGGGGCAAAAAATGGAGATTAACGAAAAGAAATGCTCCAGATTTACCGGTGCAGGACAATGTGAGTTTACCCTGGGCCGGGCTTTTAATTACCGGGTCAGGAGTGGTGCGGTCCAAATTGGTAAAGAGGCGATCTGCGGTGATAGTTACATCATTTCAACCCTTAAAGAAGGGAAGGTATTGGTTGCTCTAAGTGATGGAATGGGAGTAGGGGAAAAGGCTTATCTGGAAAGCAATGCTGCGGTAAGGCTCCTGGAAAACCTCCTGAACTGCGGATTTGAAAAGGAATTCGCCTTGAGTACCATTAATTCAGTATTGCTGCTGCGATCCACAGCAGAAACCTTTGCTACCCTGGATGTGATTATGATCGATCTGTATAATGCCGGAGTAAATTTTGTCAAGATCGGGGCGGCTCCGTCTTTTATAAAAAGGGGCAAGGATGTTGGGATTATTAAGTCCAACTCACTTCCTATTGGAATCCTGGACAACCTGGATTTAGTAAGTGAACAGCGGGTATTGGCCCCCAAAGATGTTTTGGTGATGGTTAGCGATGGGGTTTTAGAATTGTCTCTTCAAAACGGTGGTGAAAATTGGATAGTTGATTGTTTATCCAGGATAAATGATACCGATCCCCAGGTTATTGCGGAAAAGCTTATGAACCAGGCGTTAACCTTTTGCCGGGGAGAGCCGGTAGATGATATGACGGTAATCTGTATGGTTTTAGACCTGGCACCAGTAAAAAGATCTCAGTACGCATAGACGAGGCAAAAAAAGCTTTATTTAGTGGAACAATAAGGTTTGACATTGTAGGTAACTGGGGTAGCATTAGTATATATTGATTAATCGGAGAAAGATTAATGCAGGACAGGGTAAAAAAATATATAGAAAAAGAAAAACTCATTAAGCAGGGGGACTCGGTTATCGTGGGGGTATCCGGGGGTCCTGATTCTATGGCTTTACTGCACCTGCTAAAACAGCTGACTGCCCCCCTAAACTTTTCAATAATCGCAGCCCATGTAAACCATCAGCTGCGCAAGGAATCCGATAAGGAAGAGGATTTCGTTCGCGTCTGCTGCTTAACCTGGCAGGTTCCCTTTTATTGCCAAAGATTCGATATCCGAGAAGAAGCCCAGAGAGGGAAAAAAACCCTGGAGGAAGCAGGAAGGGATTGCAGGTATCGTTACTTTAACGAACTGCTCCGGTTAACTGGCAGCAGTCTAATTGCTACTGCTCATCACCAGGGGGATAATGCCGAGACCGTACTGTTGCACCTTTTAAGGGGCAGTGGTATTAGGGGCCTGAGGGGTATCATGCCCCGGAATGGCAGCTTGATCCGGCCTTTATTATGTATAGGCAGATCCGATATTATCAAATACCTTAACGAGAATCGCATACCGTATTGTACGGATGAGAGCAACTACGATTGCTCCTTTTTGCGTAACCGGATCCGGCATGAGTTGATTCCGTATATCGCAAATGAATATAATCCCAATATTATAGAGAGGTTAAACCAGCTTGCCCAAATTGCCCGGGAGGAAAACGATATTATTGAAAAGGAAACTGCAGTTCAGTGGGATAGGGTAGTAATAAAACAGGAAAGCGAGCAAATTGTTTTTAATCTTTCTGATTTCTTCCCTTTGCATGCCGCGTACCAAAAACGTTTAATCCTAAAGGCTTTAGGCTGCATAAAGGGAGAAGGCGGGTGGAGCGCCAGCGATGTCTTACTTATTGAGGAGCTATTAAAAAAGGAAGGTTCTTCAAAATATTTTAAACTTAAAAAAGGAGTTATAGTTCGAAAAACATATGATAAACTGTTATTTAATACGGTTCATATCCCTAAGATATCATTTTGTTATGAATTTGCAGCCTTGCCCGCCAGGATTAATATAGCTGAAACTGGGGAGAGTTACATATTCAAGGTTTTAGACCGGGGCCAATTCCTTTGCCAGCCAGGTGATCTGTACCTTGACTATGATTTGCTAAAGGGGCCTTTTTGCATTCGATCCAGAAGGCCAGGCGATATATTTCATCCCCTGGGGATGGTGGGAAGGAAGAAAATCAAAGACTATTTTATCGATTTAAAAGTTCCGGCTGAGGAGCGTGACAAAGTACCGCTTTTGATTTCCCGGGGAGCTATTTGTGCGGTGTTTGGTTACACTGTTTCCCAGATTGTTGCGGTTAACTCAAATACCAGGAGAATAGTTGTGATACAAAAAGAAAATGCAGTGTAAACTAGAATATAACCGTATTGCCCGCCAATATGGCCGTATATTGAAAAGGGTGGTTACTTATGCTACAATATGACGGATATTTTCCAGTTTTCAAAGGAGAGGAAAAATTTTGGATAAAGCTCTCAAAAATATAGCAATATATATACTGGTGGTTTTACTAATTGTCTTTGCCCTGCAGCTGTCCGCCGATAAGGGCCAGCAGATTAGACAGCTGACTGAGCCGCAGTTTATAGCCAACGTTGAACAGGGCCAGGTTAGTACGGTAGAAATTGAAGTGGATGAGCTGGTTTATAATATAAGCGGTGTGCTCAAGGATGAAACCAGATTTGCGGCAACCGTATCCAAAGAATCAAATATTATGGAGCTATTAAAGACTAAAAAAGTAGCCTACACAGTAAACGAAGCCCCTCCTCCACCATGGTGGATGACCTTGCTCAGCACCCTGTTCCCCATAATAATCCTAATTGCGTTTTTGATGTTCATTATGAACCAGACTCAAGGCGGCGGGAATCGAGTCATGCAGTTTGGCAAGAGCAAGGCCCGGTTAGCTAGTTCGGAAGAAGTGAAAGTAGCCTTTGACGATGTAGCCGGCGCAGATGAAGCAAAGGAAGAATTACAGGAGATCGTAGAGTTTCTCAAAAATCCGCAAAAATTTATTAGGATAGGAGCCAGGATACCCAAGGGGGTTTTATTGTTTGGGGCTCCCGGCACCGGGAAAACCCTTATGGCCAAAGCGGTGGCAGGAGAAGCGGGGGTGCCCTTCTTCTCCATTAGCGGGTCGGATTTTGTGGAAATGTTCGTCGGGGTTGGTGCAGCTAGAGTAAGGGATTTGTTTGAGCAGGCGAAGAAAAACGCGCCCTGTATAGTCTTTATCGATGAAATCGATGCGGTTGGAAGACATCGCGGAGCAGGGCTCGGCGGGGGACACGATGAACGGGAACAGACCCTAAACCAATTGCTGGTAGAGATGGACGGGTTTAGCACTAATGAAGGCATAATACTAATGGCTTCCACCAACCGACCTGATATTCTTGATCCAGCCCTGTTAAGGCCAGGTCGGTTTGACCGGCATATTTTGATAGACAGGCCGGATGTTAAAGGCAGGGAAGCTATTTTAAAGGTTCATGTCAAGGATAAACCCATCAAGGACGAGGTTAATTTGGAAATACTGGCCAAGCGCACCCCAGGATTTACCGGTGCTGACCTGGCCAACCTGGTTAATGAAGCAGCGTTGCTTACAGCCAGGAGAGGTAAAGATGAGATTGGCATGGAGGAACTTGAAGAATCTATTGAAAGGGTTATTGCCGGTCCGGAAAAGAAGGCCCGGGTCATATCCGACAAAGAAAAACGCCTGGTAGCCTACCATGAAGCGGGACATGCCCTGGTTAGCTATTTTCTGCCGCACACGGATAAGCTGCACAAGGTATCGATAATACCCAGAGGAAGAGCAGGGGGGTATACTCTTCTTCTCCCGGAGGAGGATCGCAACTATATAACCAAATCATACCTGCTTGACCAGGTTACCACCCTCTTAGGGGGAAGGGTAGCCGAGGCCTTGGTTTTAAACGATGTAAGCACCGGAGCGCAAAACGATTTAGAAAGAGCCAGCAGCATAGTCCGGAAAATGATAACCGAATACGGAATGTCCGAAGAACTGGGACCCCTTACCTATGGACACAAATCCGAGGAAGTATTTTTGGGCCGTGACATTTCCAGGGATAGGAACTACTCGGACGCTATTGCCTATGCTATTGACAAAGAAGCTAACGCAATAATGGAGAGCAGCTATAAAAAAGCTGAGGAAATACTCAAAAATAACCGGGACAAGTTAGATCAAATAGCTCAGAAGCTAATGGAGAAAGAAACCCTGGAAGCAGAAGAATTTGAAGCAATACTAAAGGGTAATGCGGAATCACCGGATGAACCGGAAAAGGACGAGAGCGGGGAGGACTAAAATCAAGGTATATATAAATTTGAGCCGGACCTGGTCCGGTTTTTTATTACTAAATAAAGGTTTTTACACCTGGATGGTTTAATATAATATAGAAAAAATTACTTCATCTTTAAATGGACTAAGGAATGGGATAGTAATTGAATTGAATCTCTGGTTAAGGGAAAAGAATATATTGTATTATACTGTATTTTTAATTTAAAGCTTAGTAGCCTTAACAAAAATTTATGCACCTATGAGGAATTGGAAATACGAGGTAGATTATGAAGGGAAATCATGCCGTAATTATTGAGAATAAGCAAGAGGCAGTGCGATGTTTAAAGGAAATAGGGGTTGACCCAGGCGCCTATAAATACCTGGTCCCCAAAGCAATCCATCGCTGTGTTAAACTGAAGAATTTAAGTTCTCAGGCGGCCAATATAATTAAACAGGAGATGCTCTCCAAGGGCGGAGATGCGGCCCTTAACCTGAGTGCTATCTTACTTAACGGACATACTGATGTTTTACTAATGGGAAGCCTGAATCATTATCAACGGCTGGTGGAAAAATTAAAACTGCAGCCTTTTGGTTTGAAACAGGTAGCAGAGGAGATTGAAACCATTTTGAACTGCCTGGAACCAACTACTTCAGTTATGGAATTACCAAGCGGCCAATCCCTGGAGCTGGGAAAAAGAACTTTGATAATGGGTATTCTCAATGTAACCCCAGACTCTTTTTCTGACGGAGGCCGTTATTTTGGCTTTGATAAAGCAATTGCTCATGCTCACCGTATGATGGAGGAAGGGGCAGACATCATTGACATAGGGGGGGCTTCATCCCGTCCAGGCGCGTTAAGCATCGATCCGGAGCAGGAATTGGAGCGGGTAGTGCCGGTTGTAAAAAGGCTGGCCCGCGATGGCCTGGTAATATCGGTTGATACTTTTAGGGCAGTTGTAGCTGAATCGTGTCTTGATGCTGGTGCGAGCATCATCAATGATATAGGCCGGTTGCAATTTGATCCCCAAATGCTTCCGGTTTTAGTTAAAAGGCAGGCTCCGGTAGTACTAATGCATAACCGTTTGCAAAACTTCAATCAATCTAAACCGGCTTCAGATGTAGAAACCGGGATTAACCCGCGATACGATGATATGATATCAGAAATTATCAGTGAATTGGAACAATCCATTGACCAGGCAGTTAATGCCGGCTTGAATCCGAACCGGATTATTATCGATCCAGGAATAGGTTTTGGGAAAAACGCTTATCAAAACTGCCTGATAATTAAAAGGCTTAAGGAATTTAAAAGTTTGGGAAAGCCTTTATTAATTGGTGCTTCCCGTAAGTCGTTTATAGGGGAAATCCTAGGTTTGAAGGTTGAAGACCGTTTAGAAGGAAGCCTTGCAGCTTTGTCGATGGGGGTAACTAATGGAGCCGATATTGTAAGGGTGCATGATGTTGCTGAAAGCAAACGGGCAGCCAGAATGACTGATGCGGTGTGGCGAGAAAATGGATAGAATTATTGCTAAAGGATTACGTTTTGCCGGCTGCCATGGGGTGCTTGCCCGGGAGAAAAGCCAGCCTCAGCAATTCCTGGTGGACGTAGAAATAATTAAAGACTTGAAAAAAGCTGCTATTTATGATAGTTTAGCTTTTACAGTTAACTATCAGGAGGTTTTCCAAGAAGTAAAGAGAATTGTTGAGAAAGAAACCTTTAATCTGATTGAAACCCTTGCAGATGCCATTGCTGAACAGATATTGGCCCGGTTTCAGGTTGATTCGGTTGAGGTTACGGTATATAAACCGGATGCTCCGGTTGACGGTATATTCGATTATTTTGCGGTAAAAATTAAACGGGAGAAATCTTGCTCTTAAAATTGGCATATGTACTTTTAGAAGGTGAATGCTATAGCCGAAGTTAGGGTTTATATAGGGCTAGGATCAAATAGTGGGCCGAGAAAGAGAAATATCAGCCAGGCATTAAAAGAAATAGAAGGCATTGAAGAGCTCAGGGTTAGTCGGGTATCTTCCCTGTATTTGACTAAACCATGGGGAAGGTTGGACCAGAATGAATTTATCAACCAGGTAATTGAAGTAGAAACCTGCCTGAGCCCATATGAACTTCTATCCAGGTTAAATGAAATAGAAATTAAAATGGGCCGCCAGCGTCAGGAAAAATGGGGCCCCCGGAATATAGATCTTGATATTCTTTTATACGGGGATCAGGTAATCGAGAGCAATAATCTCAAGGTTCCTCACCCGTACATGCGCGAAAGGTTGTTCGTACTGGTTCCGCTCTCGGAAATAAATGCGGAAATTGTATTTCCTGAAGATGGAGCCAAGATTGGGGAGGTGTTGAATAGAGTTTTAGCCCGAGAAGGAAATAATGTACAGAAGACAAATTAGAGGTCTCCCGCCGGTACTCCTCAGTAAAAGCAATACCGCTTGTATCCTTATTAAATAAGGACCGAGACGGATAGATGGACAGGATGTAAAAACATCCAAAGGGGGTTGGGCTTGAAGATGAAAAAGAGAATCGGCATTATTGGTGCGGGAGTTGTAGGAACGGCTGTTGGGGTGGTACTAAAACAAAAGGGCTATGAGATTACAGGTGTGTATGACATTAACATTGAATCTACAGAGAACCTTGGAAAAAAGATTAGATGCTCCGTTCATACATCACCTCAAAGTGTTTCCCACTCGGCAGACATTCTATTCATTACTACTTCTGACTCAGCGATTCAAGAGGTTGTTAACGTCCTGGCTGATCGAAAAGCATTTTATGCTGGTCAGGTTGTTTTACACATGAGTGGGGCTCAAACATCACAAATTTTAGATAGAGCCAAGGAGTTCGGTGCCAGAGTATTATCGTTGCACCCTATCCAGGCCTTTGCCGATCCTGAACAGGCTATCCAAAACCTACCAGGGTCAGTTTTTAGCATTGAAGGGGACAAGGATGCCTACGATATAGCAGTATCATTAGTGGAAGACTTTAAAGGGGAATACTTCTTTATAGATAAGGGAGCCAAGCCGGTGTATCATGCAGGGGCTTGTGTTGTTTCTAATTACCTGGTAACCTTGGTGGATTTAGGTGTTAAACTATTGGAATCAACCGGTATCCCGAAATCTATGGCTATTAATGCCCTGATGCCGTTAATTTCCGGTACAGTAAAAAATATAGAAAAGATCGGTATTCCAGGTGCATTAACCGGGCCTATTGCCAGGGGCGATATTCCCATAGTAAGAGACCATTTACAGAGTCTGAAAAAAATGACACCTGAGTTGTTAGAGCTGTATAGTCTCTTGGGATTCCACACGGCCAGAATTGCCATGGAAAAGGGGACTATTGATGGTTACCGTACCGAGGAGTTTCAAGATATGTTCCAGGAACAGCTTGCAGCTTCCTCGATAACCGGTTAGATGTGAAGATCAAAGGAGCGTGTAATATGGCAAGGATATCTACCCTTAGTCTTAAGGAAAAGAAAAACAAGGGTGAAAAGATTAGCATGCTAACCGCCTATGATTATCCCATGGCTGCCATGTTAGATGAAGCAGGAATTGATATGCTTCTGGTGGGGGATTCCCTGGGGAATGTAGTTTTAGGCTATGAGAATACCCTTTCGGTAACCATGGATGATATGGTGCACCATTGTAAAGCGGTAGTTCGGGCTACCAGGAATGCCATGGTTGTTGCCGATATGCCGTTTTTGTCTTATCATGTATCCATTCCTGAAGCAGTACGCAATGCCGGCAGATTAATCCAGGAAGCCGGGGCCCAGGCAGTAAAGCTTGAGGGCGGTACCGAGCGGATGGATACGGTAAAAGCTATACTAGATGCCCAGATCCCGGTAATGGGGCATATAGGGTTAACTCCCCAGTCAGTTTATCAGTTTGGCGGATTTAAGGTACAGGGAAAAGACCTTGAAACTGCCAGAAAGTTGGTCAGGGACGCCAAAGCTTACGAACAGGCTGGAGCTTTCTCTATAGTGCTCGAATGCGTTCCCGCCCAGCTGGCCAAAAGAATTACTGAGGAGATAGCTATTCCCACCATAGGTATCGGAGCCGGGGCGCATTGTGATGGGCAGGTACTGGTAGTCAATGATATGCTGGGGATGTATACGGGTTTTGTACCCAAATTTGTTAAAAAGTTTGCTAATTTGCAGCCCGTTATCCTGGAAGCAGTTAAGAATTATATCAATGAAGTCCAACAAGGGACTTTTCCAGGTGATGAACATAGCTTTACCATCAATGAAGAAATCCTTGACCGACTATATTAATTTTAGCTAGATGGGGATTAAACCATGCAGGTATTTAGCAGTATAGAAGAGATGCAGAATATATGCCTTGATTATAAAAGGATGGGGAAGAGTATTGGATTAGTGCCGACCATGGGTGCCCTGCATGAAGGGCACCTGGCACTGGTTAAAGCGGCCAAATCGGTCTGTGATGTTATCGTGGTCAGTATATTTGTTAATCCAATCCAGTTTGGAGCAGGGGAAGATTACGAAATATATCCCCGTAACATCGATGCGGATAAGGCTTTATTAGAAAAGGAAGGGGTTCACTTACTGTTTGCCCCGGCAGCTTCTGAAATGTATCCCCGGGGATATAGCTCCTTTGTTGAGATCGAGGGTAAGGTTACAGAGAAACTTTGCGGAGCTTCCCGCCCAGGGCATTTTAGAGGGGTTGCTACGGTGGTATCCAAGCTGTTCAATATTTGCCAACCCGATTATGCTTTTTTCGGGCAAAAAGATGCTCAGCAGGCTGTAGTAATTGAGAAAATGGCCAAGGAGCTAAATTTTCCGATAAATATTATCCGGGTTCCTACAGTTAGGGAACCGGATGGTTTAGCCATGAGTTCCCGCAACCAGTATTTAAGTCCTGAAGAGAGAAAACAGGCCTTGGTGCTGTATAGAGCATTAAAACTGGCCAGGGAAGAGATTATAAGCGGGGAAACCAATATTGAGCGGGTAAAGGATTATATTAAAGAGATTATCCAAACCAGTCCTCAGGCTGATATTGACTATGTTGAGATATTGAATGAAGAAGATTTGTCGGAGATGGGGGAAATCAAAGGCAGGGTACTGATTGCTCTAGCAGTAAAGTTTGGCAGTACCAGGTTAATAGACAACCTGATCGTGGAGGTGTAAAAAAATGCTTCGGCATATGCTTAAATCGAAAATTCACCGTGCTTCAGTTACAGATGCTAATCTTAATTATGTAGGAAGCATTACTATAGACAAGAACCTGATGGATGCAGCTGATATAATAGAAAATGAAAAAGTTACCATAGTAAATATTAATAATGGTGCTCGCTTTGAAACCTACGTCCTGACTGGGGAACCGGGTTCAGGAGTAATGTGCCTAAATGGAGCTGCGGCCAGATTGGTCTCCAAGGATGATCTTATTATTATTTTGACTTATACCATGCTTAGTGATGAAGAATGCAAGGATTACAAGCCAACCATAATCTTTGTTGATGAGAAAAACCAAATAATAAATAAAAACAAATAACTGCTGTAATAGCTAAAGAGGAGAATCAATATGCCAGATATAAGGGATTACATCCTGCGCAGAAAAAGAGAGCTCAATGCTATCATTTTAGCCCATTATTATCAATTGCCGGAGATCCAGGATATTGCGGATTTTGTTGGAGACTCCCTGCAATTAGCTGTGCAAGCCCATCAAACCGGTGCTGAAACGATAGTATTTTGCGGGGTTGGTTTTATGGCAGAAAGCGCCAAGATCCTCAACCCCAATAAACTAGTGCTTTTGCCTGATAACCGAGCAGGATGTCCCATGGCTGATATGATTACCGGGGAAGAGCTTCGGCAGAAAAAAAAGGAATATCCTGGGGCAAAAGTTGTGTGTTATGTTAATTCTTCGGCAGAGGTTAAGGCTGAAAGCGATATTTGCTGCACCTCATCGAATGCTTTGGATGTGGTTAATTCAATTCCCCAGGAGATTCCAATTATTTTTGTGCCAGACAGAAACCTGGGGGCATACATTCAAAAAGTCACCGGGAGACCAATAATCTGCTGGGAAGGATGCTGCCCGGTACACGATGTCTTGAGCAAAAATGAAATCGAAAAGCAAAAGGCTCTTCATCCTGAAGCAGAGGTGGTTGTTCATCCCGAATGCCCCCCAGAGGTAATTGTTATGGCAGATGCTGTATGTTCAACTGCGGGTATTTTGGACTATATAAAAAAGAGTAATAAAACCGAATTTATTGTTGGAACTGAAGAAGGATTTATGTATACCCTGCACAAGAATTGCCCGGGTAAACGCTTTTATATTGCCCGCCAGGATTTTACCTGTAAGGACATGAAATACATCAACCTGGAAAAACTGGCTGAGTCTATGGAAAAATTGCAGTATCAAATCCAGGTTCCTGAACCGGTTAGAGAGGGGGCAGCCAAGGCGCTGAACAGGATGCTGGCTTTAAAACCCTAAAAGGCAGATTTTATACAGGAAACTATTGTTATCGGCATGATTATTTGTTAACCTTACAGAAATCAATGAGTTTTTAAGAAGGTAAAAATGATTATAACCCGTTATATAGAATCGATTGATGAAACCATTCCGGTTATTTATACTGATTTTTTGATAATAGGAAGTGGAATTGCCGGTCTTTTTACGGCCCTGAAGGCTTCAGAATATGGCAAGGTAGTAGTACTTACTAAAAAATCCATAAAAGATTCAAATACTGACCTGGCTCAAGGGGGAATTGCTGCTGCTATGCATGAAGAGGATTCTCCCTTTCTGCATTTGGAAGACACACTGGAAGCAGGGGCAGGGCTATGTAACATCGAAGCAGTTGATGTTCTGGTGCGGGAAGGGCCCTTAAGGGTTAAGGAACTGATCGAAGCTGGAGCCAGTTTTGATATGAAGGACGGAAACATATCATTAACCCGGGAAGGTGCTCACAGCCGGCCCAGAATACTTCATGCTGCAGATGCTACCGGGGAAGCTATAAGGATAGCTTTGGAAAAGCAATGTATTAACCATCCGAATATTAGTATAAAAGAAGAACAGTTTTTAATAGATCTTTTAAGCAATTATGGACACCGGGAATGCTATGGAGCTCTGGTTTATGATGTCCCGGAAGCTTCCAAAGCAATCTATACGGCTAAGGCGACTATTGTATCTACCGGCGGTGCCGGCCAATTGTATAAATATACCACCAATCCCAGTGTGGCAACGGCAGACGGTATGGCCGCTTGTTTCAGGGCCGGATGCCAGTTGACCGATATGGAGTTTATCCAGTTTCACCCCACGGTTTTATTTAGCCGGCAGACCCAACGATTCCTGATATCGGAAGCGGTTCGGGGGGAAGGCGGATTACTGTATAACCGTCATGGAGAAAGGTTTATGAGGAATTACCACCACCTGGAGGAACTGGCGCCTCGGGATATTGTTTCCCGGGCTATTTGGAACGAGATGGCCAGAACTGACAGTGAATATGTCTACCTGGATATGACCGGGATAAAAAACGTTAAAACTCGTTTCCCCAATATCTGCCAGGCATGCCTGGAAAACGGGGTAGATATCAGCCGGGATATGGTACCGGTTTCCCCTGCAGCCCATTATACTATGGGAGGGGTTAAAACTACCGCCCATGGAGAAACTGGGATTTATGGACTGTATGCCTGCGGGGAAGCAGCATGGACTGGTGTCCACGGGGCCAATCGTTTAGCCAGCAACTCTCTTCTGGAAGGAATAGTATTTGGGCAGAGAATAGTGGATAATGCTGAAGAAATATTATACCGCAGAAAGTTTACCATCGAAGAAATCAGGAATAGCTTTGATCATAGCTGGGTTCTGAACCCTTCCCGGCAAATAATTCAGCCGGCTGAAGCCAAAAGCCGTTTGCAGTCTATTATGTGGGAAAATGTGGGTATAATCAGAAATGAGCAGGATCTTAAAGCAGCAGATAAAATGGTTGAAGACTTATATAATCAACTGGCGATAGGTGAAAATAAACTTGATTATTATGAGATGGTTAATATGCTGACAATAGCCCATATTATAATCCAGGCTGCCTTATGGAGAAAAGAAAGCCGGGGCGGTCATTTCCGATCTGATTATCCGGAAAGAGATGATGTGAGATGGGCAAAGCATATGACATTTGTAAATTGTTAAAATACTGGTAATTATTCCAGGGGGTTAAGAATGTACTGCTTGGGTATTGATGATTTAATCAAAAGAGCGCTTGAAGAGGATATTGGCCATGGCGATATTACTACCATTAACCTGGTTAATCAGGATTTAAATGCCACCGGAGCCTTTATCGCCAAATCTCCCGGGGTAATCGCCGGGATTGACATCTGTGAGAAGGTTTTTACCTTTCTTGAACCTAATGTTGTCTTTAAACGGTATAAACAGGATGGAGATGGAGTGGTAACCGGGGATATTGTGGCTTCCGTTAGCGGTAAAGCAACTACCCTTTTGACCGGTGAAAGAGTCGCCCTCAATTTCCTGCAGCGCCTATCGGGGATAGCTACTAAAACCCGCTCCCTGGTAGAATTAATCAAATACCAAAAAGCCGAATTGGTTGATACCAGGAAGACTACTCCAGGAATGAGATGGTTGGAAAAGTACGCAGTTTCAGTAGGCGGGGCCCGCAACCACAGGTTTGGCCTGTATGACGGGGTATTGATCAAAGATAATCATATTGCGGCAGTAGGCGGCATTAAACGGGCGGTATCCACAATAAGACAAAAGGTCCCGCATACCTTAAAAATAGAGGTTGAAGTGGAAAACCTTCAGCAGCTGCAGGAAGCGCTGGAAGCTAAAGTGGATATTGTTTTACTCGATAATATGGATCTTGATACCCTTAAAAAAGCGGTTGATATAGCGGGGGAAGAAGTATTCCTGGAAGCATCAGGGGGAATTGATGAAGATAATATCACCGAGATTGCCAAGACCGGGGTACACTTCATATCCTGTGGCTCCATAACTCATAGCGCCAAAAGCCTGGATATTAGCTTCAAGATCACTGAAGTGGGTATTTAGAAATTTTACCTGATAATCAACTGATCCTTGCCCGCTTGTTAACCAAGTGCTATAATCATGGTTAACAAAAGGGGGAGGATTAATGAATTATGAAGATAACTACTCAGGAGATGGTTCTGGCAGCATTATTTACTGCCCTTATGTGTGCCCTCACTATTTTAGTCCGGATGTTCCAGCCCATTGTCGTTATTCCCTTCAGCCTGCAACCCCTGGTAATGCTGTTGGCGGCCTGCATTTTGTCGCCTCCGGCGGTCTTCCTAAGCATGCTGGCTTATCTTCTGCTGGGGTTGATGGGCCTCCCGGTATTCTCTGCCCCGCCTTACGGAGGTCTGGCCTATGCCTTGATTCCTAGCTTCGGCTTCTTGCTGGGTTTTCCCGTTGCGGGCTGGGTACAAGCCAGTTTAATCAAGAGAAGAAACCTGTTGAACTTTATTTTGGCCGGCATTGTCGGGGTAGTAATATATTACCTAATAGGATTGCCTTACATGTATTTAATCCTCAATTTTTACATTGGTAATAGCTTGGGGGTTATGCAGGTATTGAAGGTTGGGTTGATTCCCTTTATAACCTTTGATTTCATTAAGATTATCCTGGCTTCGCTGCTGGCGGTTGAATTAAGCCGCAGGTTAAATATTAATCAGGTATCAAGGTAATAATTATAATTATATTATTGATAAATATGGACCCATAGGGAAAAAATCTGAATCCAAGGGTTTATCATCTGGATTTTTTACCCAACCCATGATAATTCTGGCCAAGGCACAGGGAATGGCCGCGTAACCTGGCCGTCGCTAACTGGTAGTGATTGAAAGGGGAGGAGTATAATGATACTCGTCTTTGATGTTGGAAATACCAATACGGTTATCGGAGTATTTGATGGCAGCCGTTTAGCTGACTACTGGAGAATAAGTACCGATGTACACCGTACCGGTGATGAATATGGGATGTTAATCCGGGGGCTATTCTGTCATAGCCAGCTGGAAATGAACCGGATCAAAGCAGTGGTTATTTCATCAGTGGTTCCCAGTCTAATGATGGAATTGGAAATGATGAGCCAGAAGTTTTTTCATTGTAAGCCGCTGGTGATCGGCCCCGGGATCAGAACCGGATTGGCTATTAAATATGAGAACCCGCGTGAAGTAGGAGCAGATAGAGTAGTCAATGCAGTGGCTGCTTATAATAAATATGGTGGTCCGTTGATAATAGTAGATTTTGGTACCGCCACTACTTTTTGCGTGGTAAATGAGAAGGGCGATTACCTCGGGGGAGCCATCGCCCCTGGGATCAAAATAGCTACTGAAGCGCTGGTTTCGAGGGCTTCAAAACTACCCAGGGTCGAATTGACCAGACCAAAAACCCTTATCGGCAAGAATACTGTTGCCAGTATGCAGGCCGGTATAGTATACGGCTTTGTAGGCCAAGTTGAGGGTATAATAAACCGGATGAAAAAAGAGATGGATAAAGAACCGACGGTAGTTGCAACCGGTGGGCTTGCTGCGCTGGTTGCCAGTGAAACTGAGGTTATAAACATAGTTGATGAATTTTTGACCCTGGACGGACTAAGAATTATATATGAACTAAACCGGAGTTAAAATATGCTGTCTATTGGAAAGGTTAAGCTTGAAAACCAGGTAATGCTTGCTCCTCTTGCCGGGGTTAGTGATAAGGCATTTCGGATAATTGCTAAATCCTACGGGTGTGGACTGGTTTTTACCGAAATGATAAGCAGTATGGGATTGGTATACAACCAGGAAAAAACCCTCCAGATGGCTGATACCAGCGGGGAAGAAAGACCGGTTGCGGTTCAGATATTCGGTTCCCGGCCGGACATACTAGCTGAAGCAGCTGCCATAGTAGAGCAAATGGGGGCAGATATTATTGATATTAACATGGGGTGCCCGACAGCCAAAATAGTCAAAAACGGCGAAGGGGCAGCCCTTATGCTTGATATCCCCAGGGCCAGGGCTATCATAAGGGAGGTAGTCCGAGCAGTTAAGGTTCCAGTGACCGTCAAGATGCGAAAAGGGTGGGACGATAACCTGATTAATTGCCTGGATTTGGCCTTAGCTGCTGAAGAGGAAGGGGCTTCAGCCATAGTCCTTCATCCCCGGACCCGGATGCAGTTTTTTTCCGGTCAGGCTGACTGGCAAATGATAAAGGAAATGAAGCGGCGGATAAAAATACCCTTGATCGGGAATGGTGATATAAGATCTGCTGCCGATGCCTTGCACATGTTGGAATCTACCGGATGTGATGCGGTAATGATCGGCCGGGCGGCAATGGGGAACCCTTTTATATTCCGGGAAGCAGACCAGCTGCTCAATCATGGCAACCATATTCCTGGACCTGATTTTAAAGAGAAATTGGATATGGGTATAAGCCACCTGGAATTAGCCTGCCGGCTTAAAGGTGAAACGGTTGGAGTACGGGAAATGCGAAAGCATTTGGCCTGGTACATAAAAGGAATGCCTGGAGCAACCCGGTTAAGGGAAGTAATAAACCGTGCAACTAACAAGGCTGAGATAATAGCCATAATTAAAGGTTACAGGGAGTAAGCACAGGGGGACGGTTCAGTAAGCACAGGGGGACGGTTCTATTGTGTTGGGGGCAGCGCCCCCAACACAATAGAACCGTCCCCCTGTGCTCCTTGCCTGTATAAGGGAATAGTGCTAAAATAATCGTGTACACAATATTGTGCTCAAAAGGGGTTGGCTTATGGAATTTTTTCGGATCCAGGATAAAATTGTGAGCTGGGAAAGGCTGGAGAAAGTTTTGAAGAAAGCGTTGACCCTAAGATCAAGAGGCTTTTCCCAGCAGGAAGTAGCGGACAGGCTGTTAATTGATCGTACTTTTATATCCAGGCTTGAAGGTTTGGGTGAATTGCGCAAAGGACAATCTATAGCCTGCTTGGGCTTTCCGATTCAAAATAAAGATGAAATAATGGCCATACTGAAAAATGAAGGGATAGATTATATTCTTTTAATGACTGAGGACGAAAGACAGGATTTTATTAACAACCGCAGTGGTAAAGAGCTTTTAGATGAAATAATGAAAATAATTGCGGAGTTGAGGAATTGTGAAACGGTCATCTGCCTGGGCTCGGATGAAAGGCTTAAATTGGCGGAAGGAATCCTGGACGGGCAGATTATACCTTATGAATTAGGCACTTCACCGATTACTGAAGATAAATGGGTGGACCCGAAAGAGATTCGCAAAATCTTAAGGTCGATTAAAGCCTCACGGCCGGGCAGGAATTAAGGGGGGTGAGCGGTTTGAAACATATAGTAAGCGTAAGCCTTGGTTCCTCCAAGAGAGATCATGCTTTCGAGACTGAGTTCTTTGGGGAGCGTTTCCTTATCGAGCGAATTGGTACAAACGGGGATTGGAATAAAGCTATTGAATTAATCAGGAGCCTTGACGGTAAAATAGACGCTTTCGGTATGGGTGGCATTGACCTGTATGTCCGGATTGCAGGGAAGCCTTATGTGATCAGAGATGCTAAAAAGCTGCTGGCCGAAGCCAGGAAAACTCCAATGGTTGACGGCAGCGGATTGAAAAATACCCTGGAACGCAAGTGTATATACGATGTGCAAAACCAGGGAATAATTGATTTCAAAGACAAAAAAGTGCTGATGGTATGTGCAGTTGACCGGTTTGGAATGGCCGAAGCCTTTACTGAAATAGGAGCTAAACTTACCATCGGCGACTTAATTTACACGATAGGGATCCCTATCCCGTTACATTCATTGAACACCTTGCGTTTTATAGGGAGGATGATTGCACCTATTGTAGTCCGGATGCCATTTGAAAAAATTTATCCTACCGGTAAGGATCAGGAAGTAATAATTTCTAAACATCAAAAATACTATTATGAAGCAGATATTTTGGCCGGGGATTTTCACTATATCAAAAGATATCTCCCGGAAAAGCTTAACCGGCAAGTGATCATAACTAATACCACCACCGCGGAAGACTTAAAAATGCTAAAGGCCAGGGGCATTAGCAAAGTGATCACCACCACTCCCAATATGGGGGGACGTTCTTTTGGAACCAATGTGATTGAGGCCATAATAGTTTCATTGCTCAACCGGCCCTTTGATGAAATTTCCGCAGGGGACTATTACCGGATGCTTGAGCAGCTGGAGATGAAACCCGGAGTAATTGATTTGGAGAGTACGGATGCTTGACTTGGATTTTACTTTTTTCAATCAGTCAAATAGAGATTTAACGGGGTTAGCGTGTAAAAAATTTCTTCTGGACAGGCTAGCCCCAATTTTTTTTGGGCCCCGTTTAGAGAAGCTAATTTATTTATCCCCGTTTAATCTTAAAGGCGGCAACGTATTTCTCCCTATAGGTCCGGGAAACCTTAAGGCTTTGGAACGGAACAAGCAGCTGCTCATGATTGAAAAATCCCTCCTTTGCGCTCAAAGGTGCCAGGTAAATCATATGGCAGTAGATCGCAGGCTAAAGAAGCAGGTAAAAGAATGCACCAGCGATCACCAGATTATATACGGTGATGAGTTTATCAAGGCCCTGACCTCAGTTTTAGTACGGGAAATGATCTCACAAAGGGGGGTAGAAAAATTAATAATACTGGGGGAAACTGAGGACTTTGCTGACTTTCTGGAACACATGTCTGATTATAAAATACCCATATCGCTGCAGAGCTTTAATCCAGCACGGTATGAAGTTTTTACCTATCGCCTGCTATATGATAAGGGATGCGCCATTTGTACGAGTTATATCAATCCCGATAACTGGGAGAAGGGAGATCTGGTCATCATTTTTGACCGGAACCTGCAGAGGTTTAGCATGGGGATACCAGGAGTATTTTGTGTCAGGCTGATTGATGAATCCAAAGACCTGGCTCCAGAACTCGAACACATGCTTATCGCCAACGGCCTTGAACCTAACCTTTACAACCTGGCCCCGCTGCTGGAAACCTGTTTAAAGGCCTGGTCCAACTGGGAGCAGAATAAAAGCAGCTGCCGGACAGGAAAGAATTTTGTCTATTATCGAGAACTCGGGGACCACATTGGATTATGGGATCTATTCCTTGACAATGCCCTATGAGGTCTTTATAATACCATAAGAAAAGCGGGTTCTACCATTTACCCCGGTTAGTATAAATATTGCAAGCAGGATAAAATTTAAGCGAGCCAGGCCTCGCTTTTATAAGTTATCATAGTTAGGAGCGGTTGTATGGCAGATGCAAAAGAAGTCCTATTGACCAAAGAAGGACTCCATAAGCTGGAAGCTGAACTGGAATACCTCAAATCAGTAAAACGAGGAGAGGTTGCAGAAAGGATTAAACAGGCTATAGCGTTTGGAGACATTTCAGAGAATTCTGAATACGAAGATGCCAAAAATGAACAGGCTTTTATCGAAGGCCGTATTATTAGCCTGGAAAAGACCCTAAAAAACGCTCGATTAATGGAAGATAGCGAGATCAGAACCGATGTGGTTACCCTTGGCTCGAAGATAACTTTAAAGGAATTGATATCAGGCCGGGAAGTAAGTGTGGTATTAGTATCATCAGTTGAATCCAAGTTAAAGGACGGCAAGATATCCGATGAATCTCCTGTGGGCAGGGCGGTTATTGGTAAAAAGGTTAATTCTATAGTTGAAGTGGAAGCCCCAGCCGGACTTATAAAATATAAAATTGTAAAGGTTGAAAGATGATTTGCTGCCAATAGGGAGGTGGGAGATTTAGTGTTTAATCAGGAATCAAAAGATGCCCAGGATATTAACGAGCTAAGACGAGTGCGGCTTAACAAACTGGAAGAACTGAGGCAAGCCGGGATTGATCCCTTCGGAGGCAGGTTTGAACGTAACAGTTATGCAGGTGAAATCAAAGCAAGATTTAACGAAATAGAGGGTACCGAGGTAAAAATTGCCGGAAGGCTAATGTCCAAAAGGCGCCATGGCAAAGCCGGATTCGCTAATTTGCAGGATTTGTCGGGAACAATCCAATTATACTTTCGCCAGGATGATATTGGCGCGGAAAAATACGAACTATATAAAAAGCTTGACATTGGGGATATCCTGGGGATAGAAGGAACTGTGTTCCGGACGCAAAAGGGAGAGATAAGTGTTCAGGTCACTAATCTGGTCTACCTGGCGAAATCTTTGACCCCGCTTCCCGAAAAATGGCACGGACTAAAGGATGTTGAATTAAGGTATCGTCAAAGATATGTAGATCTAATAGTCAATCCAGAGGTTAGAGAGGTTTTTATAAAAAGAAGCCAGATTATTAAGGAAATTCGTAACTACCTTGATAGCCGGGGGTTTCTGGAAGTTGAAACCCCTATGATGCAGCCCATTCCCGGTGGGGCTGCTGCCCGTCCTTTTATAACCCATCACAATGCTTTGGACATGCCTCTTTACCTGCGCATAGCCCCAGAGCTATATCTCAAAAGACTCCTGGTAGGAGGCTTGGAAAAGGTATATGAAATAAACCGTAATTTTCGCAATGAAGGGATATCCACCCGGCATAATCCTGAATTTACCATGCTGGAGTTATACCAGGCTTATTCCGATTATGAGGATATGATGGACCTGTGTGAAGATCTGGTTGCTTCCATAGTGACAAAGGTAAATGGGAGCATGGTGGTTGAAATAGATGGACAGGTCATAAGCTTTAGGCCGCCCTTCAAAAGAATCCCCATGCTGGATGCGATTCTAGAGTATACGGGGATCGATTTCAATAGTATTGCCAGTGACGAAGAGGCCAGAGTTGCTGCCCGGGATTTAAATGTCAGTGTAAACCACAATGCTGCCAGGGGTGAAGTTATTAATGAAGTTTTTGAGCAGCTGGTAGAGGACAAGTTAATCCAGCCTACCTTTGTCTATGGCCATCCGGTAGAGATTTCGCCTTTGGCCAAGCGAAACCGCCAAAATCCCGCGATTACTGATCGCTTTGAATTGTTCATAATGCAGAGGGAGATAGCCAATGCCTTTTCCGAGTTAAATGATCCGGTTGATCAAAGGGAGCGGTTCCTTAAACAGGCCGAGAAGAGGGCTGGAGGAAATAGCGAAGCCCACATGATGGACGAGGATTACATAAATGCCCTGGAGTATGGTATGCCTTCTGCGGGGGGCCTGGGGATCGGAATAGACCGATTAGTAATGTTAATCACCGGCTCTCTATCCATCAGGGATGTAATACTTTTTCCAACCCTTCGTCCGAAAGAGTAAAACTAATCCCGGGGTTTACCCGGGTTTTTTATTGCTGGGCAAACCCGCTGTCTATCAAGGTGCCTTCATTTTTCCCCGGTTTTTTTGTTGCCGGGCAAACCTTGCGGGTGGCCTGGATTTGCTATATTATACTAGAGTAAACGGACGAGATATAACAAAACTGTACCGCCTGTACAGAGAGGAGTATATTTATGATTGACGATAAAGGCAGAATCTTTGGCTTAATAAATGTAATTGACCTGGTTGTGCTGCTAATCATTTTTATTGTGGTCGGGGGTTTAGTATTAAGAAATAAGAACCCTGAAGCTGTTGAGACCCGAACTGCTACCATTAAGGTAATATGCCCATACTTAAGACCCGAGGTGGCAGCCCAGATTAAAGAAGGGGACCAGTTATTGGCCAGGGGGCAGCTGCAGCCGGTATATGTCAAAGAATTGCGGGTGGAAGATGCCAATGACACTGCTCCTGATTCGACCGGGAAAATCGTGTTGCAAAAACACCCGTTTAGAAAAGATGTTTACTTGACTATTGAAGGACCGGTATCAAACACGGGTTCAGAATTGTATATGGCCGGCCAGCAAATTAGAGCCGGGCTGTCCAAATACATAGTTAAGACCCAGTTGTTTGAAGCAGAAGGGGAAATACTGGAGGTTAACCTTCAGGAATAGCGGGGTACAATTATGAGTTACATTGACAACAGTGTGTTTATAAATATGTGGCGGGGAAGCTGGATATTTGGGTGGTTATTGACCGCACCGGAGTTGAAAACCGGCTACTATCGTCATTCTTTTTTTCATAACCTTGGTACCCGGACAGCGCTGGTTTTAATGAAGGGCCTGGGTAAAGCGGGGCGTAAAATGCAGCAGTATAGTTTAAATAGCTTTACGGTCAATAACTTCCAGCTAGTATTAGGATGGTTTATGCTTTTAGTCCCTTGCGCGGATATGATTTCCAGGAGCCACTCACTTGCAGGGTATATTGCAAGGGCGGTTATAGTTTTAATTGGGGTATTGCTTATACTAGCAGAAGTTGTGCCTGCATCCAGGCCAGGAAGTGTAACATTAAGGTTAATCAACAGCTGGATCAAGACTGATTAAGGGGTAGGGAATGGAGCGCATAGCCGAAACCGTTAATAAATATCTTTTATATTTAATAACTTCATATGTCCTAATCGATTATGGCCTGCGCCATACTGGATACTCCATGTTAGCCAGCCTGTGGGACGAAATCCTTTTTATAATAATTGTAGGTTTATGGGTAATATGGGCGGCTATTAAAGGGATTCGCCCCATTGCCAGCAACCTGCTGCTGCCCCTGTTACTGTTTTATGCGGTGCTGGTTTTTAACTTTTTAACCCGGTCCCCCGAACCCCAAATAGCTTTAACCGAATTAAGAGCCCTGGTGGAATACACCTTCTGGTTTTTTATAGCTCTTAACCTGGTATCTACCCGGCAACAGGTCAAAAACCTCCTGGATATATTTTTATTAGTCGGGGTGCTGGTGGCATTGTACGGTATTTACCAGTATGCTACCGGAGCGGAGATCCCGCCCCACTGGATTGATCGGGCTGAAACCGGTATTACTACCCGGGCCTTTTCCTTCATCGGCAGCCCTAATGTCCTGGGCAGTTTTCTTATTCTAAACATTAACATTGCCTTTGCTTCCTTCTTGGCCTCACACCATTGGTTTAAAAAAAGAGTGTACCTTTTGATAGCCGTCCTGGCTCTGGCCTGTTTGGTATTCACCCTGTCCAGAGGTGCGTGGCTGGTATTCTTCTTTTCTTTTGTTTTGCTTGGCTTATGGCTGGACAAAAGGGTTATAATCATTTTGCTGATCATCGTGTGTATAACCCCGGTGGTAGTTCCTTCAGTGTATAACCGGGTAGCGTACATGTTAAGCCCGGAGTATATCCAGTCGAGCTCCCAGGGGGGCAGGATAGCCCTGTGGTCCCAGGCCATTGATTACTGGCAGGGGGACCCGGTAGTCGGTCTTGGTATGGGACGCTTCGGCGGGGGGGTAGCTATCGCCAACTTCCCACAATCAGCATACAGTGTTGACAATTTCTATATCAAATTAGCAGTTGAACTGGGCCTTATAGGTTTGAGTGCTTTTATCTACCTGCTGCTTTCGGCCTTAAGACTGGCAAAAACCGCGTTAGAAAGGACCGGGGACCGGTATCTGAAAATGGTGGGTACCGGTATTCTGGCTGGTCTGATCGGCGTTATGGGGCATAATATGGTGGAGAATATGTTTGAGTTCCCCCTGATGGCCGTTTATTTTTGGTTCTTCCTGGGTATTTTAGTTGTCCTGCCTGCGGTTAAAGATGATAAACCGGGGGTGGCAGTCAATGGGTAAAATTCGCTTGCTCCATGTAATAGGCGGCGGAGAGGTAGGGGGAGCGGAAGAACTGGTACTTACCATGATGAAGCTTCTAGATTGCGAGAAGTTTGAACCGCATTTAATCTGCCTGTGTCCAGGTCCCTTTGCTGCCCTGGCTGAAGCCAGTGGTTTTAAATCCACTGTCATCCCTATGAAACATAAGCTTGATATAACTACTATTACTCCGGTTAGAGAATACCTGCGGAAAAACCGGATCAAAATAGTGCATTCCCATGGGGTAAGGGCTAATCTGGTGGCCCGGATAGCTGCTAAAAGAGAGTCCTTGCCGGTAGTTACCACCGTCCACAGTGTCTTAAGGTATGATTATCCTTCAGCAGCCGAGGCCTTTTTAGCTAGATGGCTAACCATGCTTACCAACCGGTACACTGATAGGTTTATAGCCATCTCTAGGGCAATAGAAGCTGAGATACATAAAATGGGGGTGCCAGCCCATAAAGTACAGGTTATTTACAATGGGTTGGACTTGACCAAATTTAAGACCCCCGGTAATCCTGTAGAAATCAAGCGTAAATTAAAACTGGACCCCAATCGGCCCATTGTTAGCATGATATCCCGGTTACATCCGGTAAAAGGCCATGAGTATTTTATCCGGGCGGCGTATGAAGTGTTGAAATCAGGAGTCGATGCCCAGTTTTTAATCATCGGCGAAGGTGATTATAGAGCCCGGATAGAACAGTGGCTAGACGAACTGGGAATAAAGGATTCAATAATCGCACCGGGGTACTACAGCCCTATTGAAGATATTTACGCCATATCAGACCTATTGTGCGTTCCTTCTATTATGGAAGGGCTGGGTATGGTTATACTCGAGGCTATGAATTTCAATGTACCGGTTATTGCCAGTAACACCGGAGGCATACCGGAGATTATAGATGATGGGGTAGATGGCCTGTTGGTCCAGCCTAAAGATTTTTTAAGCCTAGCCCGGAATATCATCAAGGTGCTTAATGATCGGGAATTGGCTGCCAGGCTTGCTGCGCATGGCCAAAAGAAGGTGCAATCATTTACCCTGGAAAATATGACCCGCCGGGTGGAGAGCATATACCTGGAGTTAGGGTAGAAAACTGGCTCATCCCACCTTAGGCTGGATTTAAGGCGTTATAAAGAGATAAAGGCAAGGCTTTTCCTGCCGCCTTGAAATCCTGGTATTACCCGGTCTACTGGTTAAATTAGAGCCCTTTGACCCAGGAGTGAGTTTAAATGAAGAACCCTAATATAAACCAACTGAATATCGTATGTATTGCCGGAGTCGATTTTGAACCGCTGTGGGCTCGGACCCAGCAGTTGATGTGGAGGATGCCTGAGGATTATAAAATCCTGTATGTTGAAACTCCGATCAGTTTTTTGTCGCCCTTTAAAGATGCTTCCCTGTGGTACAAGTGGAAGCTGTGGTTAAAAGGGGTCCGCCGGATAAAAACCAATTTATACCTGTACTCTCCCCCCCCGCTCTTTCCTTATGCCAATCGCTGCAGGGCGATTAACCGCCTCAACCAGGTAATAATCGGTTATTTATTGCGAAAAGTCTGCAGGGAATTGAATATGCCAGATCCGGTTCTTCTCACCTATTTGCCTAATAGCGTCGATCTGGTGGGAAGGCTGGGGGAAAAGCTCCTGGTATATGACTGTGTTGATGAACATTCGGCCTTTTTAGGATTTGATCCGGAAACCGTTAAAGGTATGGAACGGGAACTGATAAAAAAATCCGACCTGGTATTTACTACTGCTTTGCCCTTATTTGAAGATAAAAAGCAATACAACCCCAATACTTATATGCTGAGAAATGCGGCTGATATCAGCCATTTTAACCGAGCTCTGGATGATAAGCTTAAAATACCTGAAGATGCAGCAGCAATAAAGAGACCGGTGATAGGATTCATTGGCAGGATAAAGGAATGGATAGATCTGGATCTGATTGCTCATATTGCCGGGAAAAAGCCGGAGTGGTCCATACTTATGGTAGGTCCGGTGGAAATTGACGCTGATATTACCCGGCTCAAGGATTTATCAAATGTCTACCTGGCTGGAGCCAAAAGTAAAGAGGAACTGCCGGGGTATCTTAAAAAATTTGACGTTTGTTTAAATCCTTTCCGGCCCGGACGATTATCTGCGGCGGTAAACCCGCTTAAATTTTACGAATACCTGGCTTCAGGGAAGCCGATTGTGTCCACCCCAATGCCGGAAATGGAGATATTCGCCGATCTTATAGAGATTGGGCACGACCCGGATAGTATGATTGCGGCTATAGAAAAAGCCTTACAAGACACCCCGCAAAAGGTGCAAAAGCGACTGGAGACTGCCCGGGAGCACTCATGGGAGAACCGGGTAAAAGAAATGGACGCCCGCATCATAGAAGCTCTGAGCAAAAAAATGTGATGGTGTAAAACCCTATGCTAAGCCTTGTTTGCGGATAAGGGAAAGGGCTATCCGGGCGGTTTGTTCGGCCTTTATTCTCAGCTGGTGGGTCTTGTTGATAATTCTTTGCTGGATCTGTACATCCTCCAGCATTTGAAAAACCGCCGCCTCCATGGCTGGCAAATCGGTAGGGAGCGGTAAAAGGTCGAAGGTTTCCAGGAAGGCGTCGACTTTGGGGTCATAGGAGATCCCCACAAAAGGCACCTGGTTGTTGGCGGCAAAGATAAGAGCATGAAGGCGCATACCGATCATCAGTTTCAGGCTGGCAATTAAGGCCAGGTGCTGCAGGGAAGTCAATGATTCTTCTATGATGTAAGATGGTTCCTTCATTAATAATGCAATTCTTTTCGATTCCGGCAGGTCTTGAGAATAATCCATAGGGATAAAAAGAACTTTATAACCGGCTGTAACCAGGCTATCCAAAACCCGGGCCAGATTATTCTGGTAGCCCTCCAGGGCTTTCCAGGGTCTTACTGCTACCCCAACCAATTTTTCTTCAGCCAGGCCGTAGCCCTGTAAGAGTGTTTTCATCTGCCCAAATTCAGCTGGGCCAGGTGTCAGGGTAAAAACCGGATCAGAAGTTACTTTAACCGGGGGGCGCATTACCCCGATTTTCTTCAATAGCTCCAGGGATGGCTCATCCCTTAAGGTTATATAATCAACCCGGTTAGCAATTAAGCGCATAAGAAACCGGCTTAGCCGCCGGTTTATGGGCCCGATACCCTGAGCGTAAAAAATTACCGGCTTACCAATTAGTTTCGCTAAGGCTACCACGCTAATATAGTAGGGAAGTGACCGTGGGCTGGTAACATCTTGAAACAGGCTGCCTCCCCCGCTGATCAACAGATCCGCTCCCAGCAGCTCCCTGGTTACCGACCAGGGATTCATTCTATTTACAGCCCGTAAACCATGAACCTTAGCAGTTTTAGCCGGGAACCCGGAAAATACCACAAACTCTGCTTCCGGTTCCAGCTTTTTAATATTGGAAGTAATGGCGGAAAGCAATGCTTCATCGCCGGCATTATCAAAGCCGTAATAACCTGACAGGGCAATCTTCATAAAAAACTCCTGAATAAATAGTACTTAAAGTCTAGTTAATTATATATTTGTCCAATCTGCAAGGCAATAATCTCTTCTTTTTTGCTCCAAGAGTTTGCCCTTTACAGACAATATTCGATAGCAAGTGAAAGGTTTATGGTATAGTTATCGTATTTTTTTTATATTTATATAAATTTTCGTTGCCTGCTTTAGGATTTTATCAAAAGGACAGGAATTATGGACAAGCAGTTTGGCCTGGTGTTAGAATGGTGCTAGAGTTTGACCTGGAGGGGATGTTTTGTAAGTGCCTTTATCTATGCCATTAATCCCATTCTTGGCAGCTTTTGTCGTAAGCTTGGTTTTAATGCCCCTGGTGATAAAATTATCATATAAAATCGGGGCGGTAGACCGCCCCAATGGAAGAAAAGTGCATTCAACAACTATGCCCCGGCTAGGTGGAGTAGCGATTTTCCTTTCCTTTGGGTTATGTTTAATCTTATTCTTCGATTTACCGAAGCCTTTTTGGGGTATGGTTTGGGGATCACTCATCATATTTTTAATTGGAGTGCTTGATGATATATGGGAGATTTCCCCCGGGATTAAATTGATCGGCCAGATTGCAGCGGCTACGGCGGCCATCAGCTCTGGAATAGTGGTTGAGTTTGTAACCAACCCCTTCAATGGGCTGTTAAACCTGGGGTATTTCAGTATTCCCCTGACCATGTTGTGGCTTGTAGGGATAAGCAATGCCATAAACCTGATTGACGGATTAGATGGGCTGGCTGCCGGGGTATCTGGTATAGCTGGTGCAACCATGGGTATCATAGCCTATTTCCAGGGTCAATCCCTGGTAGCTTTAGCTGCGTTTCTGCTATTGGCGGCTATCTTGGGGTTTTTGCCCTATAATTTTTACCCCGCCCGGACTTTTATGGGTGACGGGGGTTCCAACTTTCTTGGGTTTATTTTGGGGTGCCTTGCGATCATGGGGACTGCTAAAAGCGCCACTCTTATTTCCTTGCTGGTGCCTATAGTAATTCTGGGCATACCCATTTTCGATACATTTTTTGCCATAATCAGGCGGATATACAAAAAAGCTCCGATATTCATGCCTGACAAAGACCACCTGCACCACCGGCTGATGGCCATGGGTTTAAGTCACCGCCGCAGTGTGGTAATAATCTATATGATCAGTGGGTTTTTCGGCGTGGTGGCCGTAGCCCTTAATTTCATCCATAATCCGAAATTGCCGTTATTGCTGATTCTAATGTTATTAATCATAGTACTGGGTGCAGATAGAATTGGTATGATAAGAACCAGGGCCAAAGACCGGGTCAAAACAACCGGCAAGCCGCATAAGGTTGAATTATAGGGGTGGTATTCCATGAAGAAATTAAAGTTTTACCTTAAGATATTATTAACCATGGCTGTAGTATTCTGCCTTTTTTTCGGTATCGGGGCGGGAACTACCTCCTGGCTGTTAAGCCAGAATGAGGAAGCAGAGCCGGAACCGGATGAAGTAGAAGAGGTTGAGGATGGAAAAAGAACTAACATTTTGGTATTAGGGGTTGACGCCAGGCCGGGAGATGAGAACTCCAGGGCAGATACCTTAATGGTGGTTTCCATAGATCCCCAGATAGATAAAGTAGCCGTAGTCTCCATACCAAGGGATACCCGGGTGCAGGTTAACGGGAGTTATCTTGACAAGATATGTGCGGCTAACTTTGCCGGGGGGCCGAAAGGTGCCGTAGAAGCAGTAGAAGAATTAATGGGCATTACCATTGACAATTATATAAAGGTTGATTTTAAAGGGTTTGAAAAGATAATCGATACCTTAGGCGGGGTTACCTACGAGGTCCCCCAGCGGATGTATAAGCCTGCTGAAAACATCAACCTTTATCCCGGGGTGCAAAAGCTGAACGGCAGCCAAGCTCTGGGTTTAGTCAGGTACCGGGACTATGTCCAGGGAGATATTGAAAGGACCGCCCAGCAGCAGGCATTTATAAAGGCCCTGGCCGCCCAGGTCTTACAGCCCAAAACTATAACCAAGCTGCCAAAGATTATTCAGCAGCTCAACCAACATGTGGACACGGATTTAAAACTGAGCGAGATGTTGAAAATGGCCAGCTGGGCCCCCGGATTCAATGCTGATTCCATTATAACTCAAACCCTTCCGGGATATTTTTACGATGTATTCGATGATGATGGCAATTTGACCCAGAGCTACTGGATAGCGGATAAGGACTCGGTGAGCGGTTTGTTTGAAAAGATGTTTGCCGGTGAGACCATTACGGTAGTGCAAGCCTCTCCCTTTCCCGTAAACCGCCCGGTAAAGAAAAATGTAGCAGAGACTGTTAATGAAGAAATTCCCGAAGAAGAGGAGGTTGCTGGAGAGGAGGAGCCGAACCCGGAAACAGGTAATGAGGATAATGAAAACCAGGATCTGGATATAGAGAGGTCAAACTTGCCCAGCCCGGGTCACGAAGACCCGGTTACCCAAATCTAAAACCCATTTTAATCTGCTAACCAGCGGTATACATATTATTTGACCATGTTTAATATTCTTTTTTCTTTCATAACCAGTATATTTTTATTCCGTTGCCAACCGGTCGTAGGGAAAAATTGTTATTTAATAAATATCTTTTAAAATTTTCCGACAAAAATAATTAAATAAGTGCAAGGTACCTTTACTTCTTACGTAAGTAGTTATGAAGTGTCCTAAATTTACCATAATTGAAGGACTTGAAGGAATAATGTCGAAGCATTCTGCAACTATTGGAGGGGGATTATTAATAATGAAGGGAGAAGCAAGGAAATCATACATAAGCTTCAATATCTGGGTACTGTTTATTGCTGCCATAACTGCCTTTCTCCTGTTAATGATAACTAATAACGCCATGGCTGGAAGCGGATACATTACCGGAAGTGTGGTGAATGTCCGTTCAGGGCCGGGGACCGGTTACCCTGTTTCTGGTAATCTTTACCAGGACACAGAGGTAACTATACTGGAAAAAGGAGATGGCTGGCACAAGATACAGAAAAACCAGCTGGTTGGCTGGGTTTCCAGCTCATTATTGAAGATAGAGGACCCGCTCACCCTTTTGCGGGTTAAGGAAGATCTGGTTAATCTCCGCTCTGGTCCGGGAACTGCTTACAGCCGGGTGGGACAGGCTGTAAAAGGTGATATCCTTACCCTCTTAGGCTCAGAGGGAGAATGGTACCGGGTATCTACAGCCAGGGGAATCATAGCCTATATTGCTGCCTTCCTGGTGGAACCGGCAGAAGACATAGCCATGGTCCAGGAAAAGAAGGTGCAGGTTAATGATGGCCCGGTTAATCTAAGGAAAGGGCCGGGCACTAACTATGACAGAGTTGGCTCTGCTCAAGATAAAGAGATTTTAACCGTTATCAGCCAGGAAGGTGAATGGTATCAGGTCAGAACCGCCAGTGGAACCCAGGCTTATATTGCCTCCTGGCTGGTCAGTGAGGTCAAAAACAGCCCGGTTACCAGCCAGCCGGAGCTAAGCCCGCCCAAGGTATTCCTTGATAACCAGCTGTTAACCTTTGAAGTAGCTCCAATAATAGAAGAAGGCCGGACCCTGGTTCCTCTAAGGGCAATTTTTGAAGCCATGGGGGCAGTCGTATCCTGGGATGATCGAACCCGAACCGTAACCGCAACCAAAGGCGATACTGCCGTAATACTGCCGATAGGCTCCACTAAGCCTACGGTTAATGGACAGGTATGGGAAATAGAAGTGCCGGCCAGGATAGTCCAGGATAGAACCCTGGCCCCGCTCCGTTTTGTGGGAGAGGCCTTCGGGGGGCAGGTAGACTGGGATGGCAATAGCCGTACTATTAATATAGCTACGGCTGCTAAAAGCGACCCGGCAAAAATTACTGCGGTAAAAGCAAACGGTGAAGTTAGCCTACACACCGGTCCCAGCACTACCTATGACAGCTTGGGAGTAGCCCGGGCAGGTGAAAGGCTGGTAGTCCTCCAGGAGGTTGACGGGTGGTATCAGGTCAGCCGCTCAGGCATGGTAGCCTGGGTGCCGGGATGGGATGTTGATATTTGTGAAGATGCGGAAGACAGCGGCACTGGTGATGAACCGCCTTCCCCTCCATCTAACGAGGGTGGCTTAAGCGGGACTCAGCCTTATATATTTGACATTTATCAATTGAACGCCAAGGGCAATGAGAACGCCGAAGCAGAAGCCGGCTATATCTCTCTGGCGACTAAATTGACCCCGGAAGGTTATCGCCTGGTTATGAAGACTAAAGAGAAAACAGAGCCGGAGATAACCGTATTGAATAACGGAAAAAAAATACTGTATACCTTTAAAGGCGTAAAACTTAAAGCAGGAAGGGATGAAGCAAATTTTTACCTGGGGACCGCCACCAATGAAAGAATTATTATTGATGCTGTCAGCCTGGATGATACTACCTGGGTTACCATCCACCGGCCGATTGCCTATGAATATCTTACCTTTGCCGAGGAAGATGGGGCCAAACAGGTGTTTCTAATTCCCTCTCAATTGAAAGATGTGCGGGAAATGACCCTGAACAACGGCAACCATATTATAACTATAAAATCTTATGCTTCGATGAATATCAGCGAACAAAAAGATGGCGATATACTTGCTGTCAGGCTGTCCGGCACCTATAAAGGCCTGGTTCAGCCGGCATATGAACTGGAAGGCGCCGGAGCCTCAAGGGTGGAATTAACCGAGCTGGAAAAGGACCAACTGGAGTTAAAGATCCGGCTAAAAGAGATAAAAACTTACCAGACCACCAGCAATGTGAACCAGGACACATTCAGCATTATAATCGTCCCGGAAAATCCGGTGGTTAAGCCGCAAAAGCCGGATGAACCGGATAAGACTACAGCTCAGGTTGTACTTGACCCCGGGCACGGAGGCGGGGATCCCGGTGCAATCGGATACTCCCGGACCCTTTATGAAAAGGAGGTCAATTTTAAGATAGCCGGCAAGGCTAAAGCCCTGCTCGAAAAAGAGGGGATAAAGGTTATTATGACCAGGAGTACCGATGTCCGTTTAGATCTTAACGAGATTCCCCAAATCGCTAACCGGGCCAATGCTGACGTGTTTGTTTCTATACACTGTAATGGCCATACTATACCGGATAAATGCGGTACTGAAACCTACTATTACGCTCCGGAGGACAATCCAACCCTGGCCGCCCAGGAATTGCAAAGGTCCCTTTTAGCCAACATGCTGCAGAAGAAACTGGCGGAAAAATTAGGCCGGGCCAACCGGGGGGTAAAACAAGCCAATTATGCGGTGTTAAGAGGCACCAATATGCCCTCAGCCCTGGTGGAAGTCGCTTTTATAACCAACCCTGAAGAGGAATCCCTGCTCAGGCAGGATCATTTTCAGGAAAAGGCAGCCCGGGCCATCGCGGAAGCCATAGTTGAGTACCTGAAGATTATGAAATAACTTGTTGTAAAATTCACAGTAGAAAACAATCAAGCAAATTAACCCCTGCTTTTGGGGGTTAATTTTTTACCGGTCTTAAGCTTAAATAATCAAAAATTATTGCCAATCAAATAAAAAAAGACCAAAAGGTGGAACAAAATCCTGTCTCCCTTCGTCTGAAGTAATGAATTCATATCTTCTTTAATAATGTTGTAGGTATGCTATAACCTGCCGAAGGGGGGAGATACCAAAAACTTCAGATTAGATCACCTGCAAAGACTGCATTGCCCTGCAATGTGATTACCTGCAACAAATGCTAACCAAAAAAAATAAAAGGGAGGAAAACGAATGCTAAAGAAACATAATAAGCTTATCATTCTACTAGTCTTAGCAACATTTATGTTCTCTATAGTTGGCTCAGCAGCCGCTGCTAGCTTCAGTGACGTCAAGACCACTGATTCCGAGGCTTCTGCCATCTATAAGCTTACATCATTAGGCGTTATCGAAGGTTATCCCGATGGCACCTTTGGCGCCGAGAAAACCATAACCCGTGCCGAATTCGCGAAGATCGCGGTAGTAACTGCAGGACTTAAGGCTGTAGCCAGCGGCATGCAGGGAACCCCATCTTCTTTCTCAGACGTAAGTTCTGACTTCTGGGCCAACGGCTGGATTAATGTTGCCGCCGCCCAGGGTTTTGTAAAAGGTGACGGAGACGGAACCTTCAGACCGAATGACCAGATCACCCAGGCTGAAGTAATCACCGTTCTCTTAAGAATCCTTGGCTACAATGACAACCTGCCCGGAGTATGGCCGGCCAATTATATTTCTGAGGCTGCCACTCTGGAAATCCTGGACGACATTACTTTCGTGGCCAGCAAACCTGCTACCAGAGGAGAAGTAGCAGTTATGGCTGCAGAAGCCTTAGAATGTAATGTTCAGGTTTACAAGGCTTCCGACAATATCTTTGAAGACAAGCAGGTTAACGGACAATCTGTGACCCTGTTGACTGAAAAATTCAAAGATTCCGTAACCATTGAAGATGCAATTATCAACACCTACAGCCTGCAGAACGGCAAAAAGGCTCTCAGCGGGTACTATTATGATGAAAACGATGTGTGGAGATCATTCAGCAATTATGAACTGACTGAAGATGCAGTTATTGCTGGCGTTGCAGCCTTTAATGGCCTGAATGAAAGAGTTGTGGACCTGGTATTAGACAAAGACAATAAGATCATATTCGCAGCTACTAAAGATTATGGCGTAGTAACAGCTGCTGCCGATGATGTTGAAGTAGTATCAGCAACCCGGGTTAAATTAGGCAACGTAACCTACAGCTATGCCAATAACTATGTAAACGCTTTACCGGCCGCGGTTGCTGCGTATTTTAATACTGCCAGCACCCTGAACCTGGAAGACAGAATGATCAACGACGGAGTTACTCCCGTTGACAGCATCAGAGTTGCCCTGGATGAAGATGGCGATATAATCCACATCAAGAGAAATTCATGGCTCTATGGCACTAACCCTGAGCCAGGCATAGTGGATGAAGTCAACCTGAAGAATGCCACTATCCAGTTTAAGAACCCTGGCTCGGTTAGAATGGATGCCGATGATCCTGAATCCTATTTCGTATTCCGGAACGGGGTACCTGCCACCCTGGAAGATATCGAAGTCGATGACATTGTATGGGATTTCAATGCCGGCGCTGGTGCCAGGGACATTGAACATGTAATCATGGCTTATGGCGAATCCTACCGGGTAAGCGGGGTTCTCAATTCCTACGAATATGATGGAACCCAGTTGACCAAAGTTGTAGTCGACGGTACATCATATGATGTAGTTGCCGACGGAAAATACTTTTTGTCCGAAGATGAGGGCGAAGATTTTACATTGGTAACTACGGCTGACAGCATCGAAGATATTCTGGGTGAGGAAGTAACCCTGTACCTGACCCCGGTTAAGAAAGTAGTCGGTATTGCTTCCGGAGCCGGAGAATCCGGCAAGATCTACGGTGTAATCAATGATGCTACGGTTAGCACCTTGGTAGATGGCAAGATTACTGCTTCCATTGAAGTATTAAGAGCTGACGGCAACTTCTACACCTATGCTCCAGATAGCGATTCCAAGATTCAGGTCGGAGCAGCAGCAGCTATTCCCCTTGTACCTGCAACCCATATAGAGATGCTGCAGGGTTCCTGGATGAAGATGTATTTGTAGAAATCTCCTTGAATTCCAAAGGCTACATCGATGTTATTAAGACCCAGAACGTAGCCAGCATATTTACTAGTTTTGCAATCGGAGATGTATTATATGCTGATGAAGATGAACAAGTTCTGAGACACAGTGATGGCGTAACTACATCATCCTATGATGCAAAGGATCTGGTTGTATTTAATACTGTTTCCCCGGTTGTTCCCAGTGATGAAGAAGAAGTTGAAGTAATCGACACAGCAGATTTCCTGAAAGAAGCTGATAGTGCTGCTGGTATTACCCTTGGTAGCGCAGCTTATGCGAAAATTAAGGAAGGGAAAATTCAATACCTGGTTATTAATGAAGGTGCAGTTCGCGGCTCTACCGACAATGTGGCCATGGTATACAAAGTAGCCAGAGATGCTGATGGTGATTATGTAGAACTGATGACCACCGGCGACCCGGTTAAATATACCGTTAAGGGTGGAGTAGCCGGAATAACTAAAGGAAATGTCTTAAACTACAAGTTTGTTGGCAATGAAGTAGAAAATGTAAACTGGGCTGGTTATGTAGCAAGTGGTGCAACAGTTGCTCAAATTTCAAAGATATCCGGAAACATAATTAGGGTTGGAGCAACCAACTACTCTGTTGATGCGGATACCCTGTACTTTGACAGCACCGAAACTAATCCAGAAGTTATCGTAAAAGGTGACTTGGCAGTAGGCGATTGGGTTAAAGTCTATCAGAAGACTGCAAACGACGCCCTGGCAGCAATCGTAGTGGTAAAAGCTCCGGCAGCACTGTCTAATGCTAAGGCAATAACGGCGTTCAGTTTTGATGGACTAGTACCGGCAGTTAGTGGCGTTATCGATGAAACCGCAAAAACAATAACTGTAACAGTACCTAACGGAACTGTTGTTACAGCATTAGTGCCCACGATTACCGTTAGCGCTCGGGCAACCGTAGCACCTGCTTCGGGAGTTGCTCAAGACTTTACTAACCCGGTTACGTATAGGGTAACCGCAGAAAATGGTACTTTTGAAGACTATACAGTAACAGTAATTCAAGATGTTGCCATGACGTTCGACGGTACAACAGATACGATAACAGTAGTTGGCTTAACAGGGAACGCTGCAGACTATGTAATACTGATTGGCAATGATGCCTATGCCTTAACTGCTGCATTTACTTGTGATGTAAGTACGTTGGCAGATGGCAAAGTTTATGAAGCAAAACTTTATAAAACTTCTGATCTAACTACTGCAATAAAATCACTTACATTCGTAAAACTGTAGGCAATATCTAAAGAAGTTATACTGCCATAAGTGAAAAGACCCCATGGCCTTGGGAGTTGTCCCAAGTGCCAGGGGTTCTTTTTTTGCCCAAGTGGACACAGGGGAAGGAAGGGAAGGGGACGGTTCTTTAGTGATGTCTTTCCGTTGCTTTTGGTGTTGAATTTACCTCGGGGGTGAGAAAATGCCGAGGGCAGCAAGGGAGAAAAGCAGTACTGGGATTTATCATGTGATGTTCAGAGGTATAAACCGCCAAATTATTTTTGAAGATGATGAAGCATCCCCCTGTTTATACCCGTTTAAATTCCTTTGATTACCAACATAGAGGGTTAAATTTATATCGGGATAGGAGGCTGATTTCAGTTTATGCTAGGGCTAGCCTTCTTACTATTCTGCAACTCCCGGAATGTTGATCACCCTTCGTAAGCTGTAAGCTAGCAAGTGTAGCTTGTTTTCTGTATTTATAGACACTGATACTGGTTCAAGGGAAAATTCTTTTGTAGAATTTAGAGGTTTTATTACCTTTTTGTAGAAGATAAGGCAACATTAATGATCAAGATTGGACGCCATTTATTTTCAGAGGAGCCTTTTTCAGTGACTAAAAAATATGAGATTCGTGACCCCATTTACGGGTTTATTGAATTAGATAGCTGGGAAAGGGATATTATTGACCACCCTATTTTTCAACGTTTACGCCGTATTAGGCAGTTGGCTTGGACTGATATGGTCTATCCTGGTGCGATGCATACACGTTTTGAACACTCCTTGGGCGTAATGCATCTGGCCGCCCAGATGTATGAAAAAATCGTAGAAAAGAAAAAGAGCTACCTGATAGATAAGTTGGGTTTTAATGATAGCGGTTTTGATATTGATAAAAAATTTATTAGGCTTGCATGCCTTTTACATGACGTTGGTCATTCGCCCTTTTCCCACGCCGGCGAGGAATTGATGGATCAGAAACCTGATACAGATAAACGGTATAAACATGAAGATTATTCGGCGGCAATAGTAGAGTATAAATTCAAGGAAATCATTGATGAACATCCTCAAAATGAAAACTACCATATTACTGTAAAGCAAATCAGTGACTTTTTAAGGGGAAGTACAGGGGTAGGCCGAAGGTTGCTTTGGCGAAATCTTATAGACGGTCAAATTGATGCGGATAGAGCCGACTACTTGTTAAGAGATTCCTATCACATCGGAACAAATTACGGTAGCTATGATTTGAAACGGCTACTTGTTACACTGACCATTTCTGAACATCCAGAAACGGGAGCTCCATTAATTGCCATTGAAGAGGGTGGTTTACATGCTGCCGAAGCATTAATTATTGCCAGGTATTTAATGTTTACCCAGGTATATTTCCATCATACCAGAAGGGCTTATGACCATCATATTGCGGAAACAATGAAAACCTTATTGTTAGAAGAGACAGACAGAAGTACATTTTTACCACCAACATCATTGGAAAATATTGATAACTACCTTTCATGGGATGATTGGAAAGTTCTCGGCTTGCTTAATCAAGGAAAAGGCGGCGAGGATGGTTACGCACTAAGAGAAAGAAAACATCACCGCTGTATTTTTTATACTTCCGAGGTGCCAACAGAGAACGAACTTGACCAGTCAAAAGCAGTTCTAGAGAAGTTATCTGGATTGGTACAGTTTGTGGATGAGCCAGAAAAATCTTGGTATAGCACTGGAGAAAAAGATATAATGATCGAAAGAAATGTGGCTCCGGGGTTGAAAGAAACATTACCTTTGTCTTCTTTTTCCAGCGTAGTTAGAGGGCTTATACCCATACGTCAACGTCGAATATATGTGTCACTACGAGATAAAAGTGAAGCAGAGAAACTTTTAAATTAGGAAGGGGGGTTAACATTGCCGATTCAGTTTACGGAAAAGTGGGATCAATATGGCTTGATGGCAGAATTAGTCATTAAGCTCAAGGGAGTTTCACCCCAATTTGGAAAGACGGTATTGCAGAAACTTGTTTACATTTTACAAGAGATTTATGGGGTTCCTTGCGGATACGATTATATTCTATACAACTATGGTCCCTATAGCGAGGCGCTAGCAGATGATTTAAGTTTTTTCGCCTCAATGGATGGGGTCAAGATTGACTGGAGTTCTAGGTTAGGATATGAAATTAAGGAAGCTGGTAAAACAGAGCATTTCAGAAAAAGAGGGGAAAAGTTTTTAACCCAATATGCTTCCGGAATAAATGAAGTGATTGAGAAATTTGGTAACATGAATGCTAAGGAACTAGAATTGCGATCCACGATTTTATATGTTTCCAAAGAAGAACCTTTAGCCGAAATGGATTTGCTAAGCCGTGTAAAAGAGATTAAACCGCATTTTTCCTTTAATGAAATATGCAGTGCCTACGAGGAATTGAAACCTTTGCTTTAGGTGGGAAACAAAGAACACAAGTGGAACGGTTCTTTTATGTTGTCAGAAGGTTTCAGGCAAAGAAAAAGGTAACCCTGCCTAGATTGCTCACCGTCTGAAGGGAAGGGGACGGTCCTTTTGTGATGTCTTTCCGTTGCTTTTGGTGTTGAATTTACCTCGGGGGTGAGAAAATGCCGAGGGCAGCAAGGGAGAAAAGCAGTACTGGGATTTATCATGTGATGTTCAGAGGTATAAACCGCCAAATTATTGAGGATGATGAAGACTACCAGAAATACCTGGAAACATTAAAAACATATCAAGAAAAAAGCGACTACATAATCTATGCCTATTGCCTGATGAGCAACCATGTTCACTTACTGATAAAGGAAGTCACAGAAGACCTAGGAATTGTATTCAGACGGATTGGGGCCAGCTATGTTTACTGGTATAACTGGAAGTATGGCCGCCGAGGGCACTTATTCCAAGATCGATATAAAAGTGAAATAATTGAAACTGATAGTTATTTTCTGACTGTGCTGCGCTACATACACCAAAATCCGTACAAGGCCGGTATGATAAAGGATATAGCCGATTATCCATGGAGCAGCTACAGGGAGTATGTTGGAGAGTCGAGGCTTTGCGATGTTGAATTCGGCCTTAACCTCTTTTCCACTAACAGGGTTAAGGCGGTAGAGTTATTTAAGGAATTTAACCTAGCAGAGAACCAGGATCAATGCCTGGACTATGATCATGGTGTCAGGCTGAACGACACCGAGGCTACCGATTTTATTAAAAGCATATCCGGAGTCCAAAACCCAACCGAGATAGCACTTTTGGAAAAAGAAACGCGTAATGAAGTTATTAAAGGGTGCAAGGATAAGGGCCTGTGTTTCAGGCAGATCGAGCGGCTAACTGGTATTAGCTTATGGGTAATACGGACAACATAATGCTAAAATAAGAAAGATTATAATTACCAATATTTGTGATATAATTATCCAAACAAATGCATAGGTTGCCCGTAAGGAGAAGGGATATTATGAATCACAAAGAAATTCGATGGCAACAGCGCTACGAAAATTTCGATAAGGCATTTCAGCAATTTAAGGCTGCAATTCTCGAATTTGCAAGGCTAAATGTATTAGAGAAAGAAGGTTTAATTCAAAGATTTGAGTATACCTTTGAGCTGGCCTGGAAAACATTAAAAGATTACCTTGAGGCTCAAGGAGTTATCGCCACTTTTCCCAGGGAAGTTATTAAGGAAGCTTTTCGCTATGAACTTATCAAGGACGGAGAGACCTGGATGGACATGCTGGAAAAAAGAAATTTACTGGCACATACCTATAATGAAGAACGTTTTCAGTATGCTCTTCGCAAAATAAAAGAGGAATATTATGAAGCTTTAGCGCAAGTCCATTATTATTTAGGTGAGAAGCGATGAGATTTGGCATACCACCTCAAAGTATGGATTTGATAATAAATGCTTTGAAACAATGGCAGGAAATTGAACAAGCTGCGATGTTTGGAAGCCGTGGGATAGGAAATTATAAAAATGGCTCTGATGTTGATATCGTAATTTACGGTGAGGGCATTACAGCCGAAGTATTAAATCGGTTAAGTATAGAGATGAATGAAAAGCTGCCTCTGCCGTATTACTTCGATCTGGTGCATTATGAAACATTAAAAAACCAAGAGCTAAAAGAGCAGATAGATATGTCTGCTAAAATTTTTTATAAAAAAACATAAAGGGACGATTCTTTTGTGTTGAAATAAAAAGGAGATTAAGTTATAACTGATGTTAGCATAAAAGCTAATTATGCTTCCTATATGGGGAAGAATGTTTATATCAAGTTACGAGTTGAAATCATTCAAAGGAATTATATATTTATACACAAATTGTAAATATGATGCATAAGGAAGAAGCCTACCGAAATACGCCTGAGAATCAGCCGATTTCTTATGAGTATGCAGAATATTTATCAATAGGGTAATACGAGAACACAAGAAGACCACAAGAGAACGATTCTTTTGTGTTGTCAGAAGGTTAAGCCAAAGAAAAGGTGAACTCGCCTAAACTGCTGACCATGAATAAATTATTGGAGACCGGCATAGTAAATGGACATTATTACGGTATAGGCAATAAGCAGGTAAAACCATTTACCCCCGAATTTATACGTACGAATAGGTGCTAGATTAAAAGCCAGAAGCAGTACCATAACTGCGTAGATGAAGATGGAAAACATCTGAGCCGGAAAAAATCTTTCAAATATGAACAAAAAGGATAGGATAATTACATTGTTGTCCAGAGCCAATCCTCTGTAGGTATCTTTGTCAATCATGCCAAAAACATTGAAATAGCTTAATCTAATTGCACCTGCCCCCACAATAAGAAAAGCCCCCGGCAAAAAAAGCGGGTCGAATCTTCCATAGCTTAACAAAAAGATAGCCGGGAAAACGCTAAAACTGACAATATCGATAAGCGAGTCAAGCTGGGCCCCGATGGCCCGGTGGTAGTCGGTACGATTTTTTAGGCTGCGGGCTATGATCCCGTCTGCCCAGTCAAAGAGCACTGACCAAAGAACTCCTATCAATGCATAATAGTATTTTCCTGTGATAGAGAAATATATGCCGGTTAAGGAGCTTAAAAGGCCTATAAGAGAGCAAATATTGGGCGGGTCCTTGAGAACGTAAAGCATGTTATATTCTAAACTGGGTTTAAGTCCTCTATCGGTCATATATAAAAGCCTCCTGCCTGCTGAATTTTAGGGTCAAGCGGTTTTGTTCCTATTTACCCGGCCGAGTATATTATCAAGTGCAGCTACCAACAGGCTGTTTTCTTCCCGGGTTTTAATTGCAATTCTGATGTATTGACCCTGGATTCCCTTTTTAGCTGACAAGTTTTTTATCAGCAGGTTGTGTTTGTTCAACAGGGTTTCAGCCAATGTTTCCGCCGAATAGCCGCCAAGTACTTCGCACATTACAAAATTGGCCTGGGTAGGTATAACCCTGAGATTCGGTATATTTCTTAACTGCTCCACAAACTCTTTTCTGACTAATTTAAACTTATCCAGTGCCGAATTGTATTCATTGCGGTATTTTTCGCAAATCTGGAGGTAAAATTCAGCTATTGAATTTATATTCCAAATCGATATATCTTTTTTGATAAAATCGATCAATTCCTCGTCAGCGCTTCCGATAATCCCAAGGCGCAGCCCAGGTACTCCAAAGGATTTGGAGATGCTTTTTACCACGGCCAGGTGCCGGTTTTCCTGGAGAATCATTTCAGAAAGGAGACTTTGGGAGTCCGGTGCATCTGCAAAATCCACGAATGACTCGTCCACTATCAGCCTTATGCCTTTTTGGCCCGCCCATGCTGCCAGCTGCAGTATTTCAGCCTTATTTATGAAATTGCCGGAAGGGTTATCCGGGTTGATCAGGAGAAGGGCTTTTATATCAGAATTCCCGTAATAATCTATTAATTCTTCGTATTTATAGGAAAAATTCCTGTTCTTTGGGTAATAAGGCACGATAGAGTTCCTGTCCAAGCGGTTCGGATACTCCTCAAAGGTGGGGAAGATGATGCCGATTTTGCCGTTGATTGTCTTCATCAGTGAATTGATGAGTTCGGCCGCACCGTTACCTGGGCAAATGTGGTCTTTTTTAAGACTGTAGTATTTTCCGGCCACCAGGCTGTTGACCTCTATTCCAGATGGATAGTTGCCAATCAGTAGTTCCAGGTTGGCTTTAATTTCTTCAATCATTTTCCTGGGAGGATAAAAAGGATTTGCCAGGTAGCAGAAATCAACCAGCCTGGGATATCTCCAGTATCCCCCATATCTGTTCCGGATTAAGGAAAAACTTTTTTCGGAGAATATGGATTCGGCTATATCCAAGTCCTGCACGTCATCGATTTCATACCATGCTTCATTTTGCAGAACCTCCGCCTTTATTGGGGACTTTTCGATTACCGTTAACACCTTAAGCACCTGTTCGTAATATTCGTCGCTGCCCTGGGAATCGATATACGCTTTAAGGAAAGGGACGTAGTATAGTTTGGAGAATTGTCTGCTAAATTTATAAATATTCACGGTCTTATAATATTGATCGACGTTTCTATAGTCGAATTCTTTTTTTCCTAAAAAACTGGTTATATTATTTTGACTGTCCATGGTGACAACCGTTCCATCCATCCAATTTTCATATTTGGCTACCAGGGCCAGATTAGGATAGGGATTGTCAATAATTCTTCGCAGGACGCCATCGCTGAATATCAAATCTGACTCCAGCAGCAGCGTGTCGTCCTTTAGCAGGTAATCCCGCGCCAGGTACAATGAGTAGATGTTGTTGGTTTGATAATAAATCTCATTGGTGACAAAAGTTATGGGGGTTTGGATATCAAGGGTGTTGATAAACGAAATAAGCTTCTCAGCTTTGTATCCGACGACAATTAATATTTCTGTCAGGTTCAGCCCGTCAAGTTGAAAGAGCATCCTTTCAATCAAAGTTTTGCCGTTGACTTTAACCATGCATTTGGCTGAATCTCTAGCCAGATCTTTTAGTCTTTTTCCCATTCCTGCTGCTAATATTAAAGCCTGCATTTTTTCACCCCGTTAGAAAAAAATTAATAACTCGTTCCCAATAACCTGAGAAATCATTTTGCTAAGCTGCTTATGAATTTCTATTTCAGGTTGAACAGCCTGTCATGAAAAATCGCATGCTTTTACTAAAAACAACAGAAAAAGCGCGGTATATCAATATACAGCGCTTTAGTACTTATAATAAAGCCGGTTATTGCAATGATTTAACTTCATTAATTACAAAACAAAGGTGATAAAGGAGTATTATCCTTATGGTGCTTGATGGGAGACTGCCTGTCGGATTCAAAGAATTCTACCTGTAAAAACCAGGTTTATCCCGCAAAATCATTCTCCCCGCTCTACTAATCTAATATAGATTTGGCGCTGCACATTAATACTGCCAGTATCATTTTGTTTAATTATCAGCACTTAGACCGGTTGAGTGCTAAACTATAATTTTGTGTATCATATATTTTTGGCTTTGTCAATATGATTTTCTCATTCCGCTAATCGCTGCTCTTCTAGGCCTGAGCCATCCCCATAAAGGGTCGTACGGGCCAGAAAGAAAACTGTCAATCCAGCTCCTGTCCTCCCCATTTAATACCCAAAACCCTAGGCAACCAGGAGAACCGTGTCTCCGGTTGCCTCTTTGACTGTAATGGGGGTAATAAATCCTCCGGGTGTTTCACCAGAACCCGACAGGTTGATACCAGGCTGGACCACCAGCAGGTATTCCCCCGCCTCCAGGGGGTTATAAGGGGATACTACCAGTTTGCTGGGACTCAGGTAATGGAATATGATATTAACCCTTTCACCGGTATCTATTCTAATCAGCTCTATAGTACGGTTATTGACTGTATTTTTATCAATCGCTTCCTGGAAGGTCAGTATAAAGTCCTTGTTGGTTGGTACCTCTTTTAGGTTTTCCATCCGGGTATAGCCCGGGTACAGAATAGGCAGAAAATTGTATTCATCTTTAGAGGTGACCTGCCATTTATTGCCTTGACCGGTCATGTACAGGGAATACTCAGGCAGGGCGGCCATGATTTCCTTAAACACCGGCCAGTAATCAGGACTAACTGCCATCCGGCGGTCAAAGGTGTAAACTTCTTGACCAATCCTGATGGTCACCAGTTCATCCGGATCCGGGGAATATTCGCTATACCCCAAAAGCAGCGCGGCGGCATCCAGGGGGTCATTCTCAATTATAGTTAAATCCGGAGATACCCCTAACTGGTCGATGGCATTTCCCCGGGGAGAAAAGAAACGGGCAGTGGTAAGCTTTAATACCCCTTCACCTGCGACGAAAAGGGTTTGTATAGTCCCCTTGCCGAAGGTAGTGGTGCCAATGACCAGGGCTTTGCCATAGTCCTTAGCAGCAGCGGTTAGTATTTCGGAAGCGCTGGCACTGTATTCGTTAACCAGAAGAACCACTGGCTTGTCAACGATCCCTCCCCATCTGTGGGCATGAAAATCATAACCCCTATTCCTGGTTTTAGCTTTAACTGCGGTTTGCTCGCCAATGAAATGTCCGGCTATGCCTAAAACCGCATCCACGTACCCGCCTCCGTTGTTGCGGAGATCAATAATATAACTGTCGGCATCCTTAAGATCATAAAGAACCCTGGCAAAATTCCAGGGGGTTTCTTCCCCAAAGGAATCAATGCTTATGTAGCCTATACTATCGCCGATCATGATTCCTTCAACCGAGGGAATTAATATATCATCACGCTTGGTTTTAAAATTGAGGGTGGAATTACCCCTCATTATGGTGAGATTGATTTCCGAGTCTTTTGGGCCCCTGATCAGGGCAACCCCCTGTTCGGTTGACAGGCCGGATAAGGGAGAGCCATCTACCGAGCTAATAATATCACCGCTTTTAATTCCTGCCTTATCAGCCGGTGAACCGGCAAAAACCTTTAATACCAGCATTCCTTCATTTACCGCCTCGATCTGGACTCCTATCCCCGTTATGGTGGCATCGCCGATAGAGTTAAGGAACTCCCGGTACTCTTCCGCATCCATGTAGGCTGAATAAGGATCATTAAGTTCGGTTAGTATTTCCTCAATAGTAGGTTGGTCCAGTATGTCACCATCTACCTCATCTACATATTGATGTTTGATAATATCTCTTACTTCATCAATGACTGATGCCTGGGCAGGCAACGTGAGAAGCAGAAGTATTATCACCGTCGACAAGCCAAGGGTATAAATGCTTCCTTTTGCTCTCAATGTATAATTCCTCCTATCCAGCTGAACCTTAAGTTGGTTCTGCTATAGATTAATAATACCAGTCGCCGGCATGAAATTACAACCAGGGGAGAAAAACCCGGTAATATACCATAAGGCTAATGTTGGGATTATCTGCTTATAGCTTTCGGCAAGAAAAGGGATTAAAATAGGATTAGTAAATTCTAGAAGAGGAGGCAATATGTTTTATGAAGGTTTTTCAGAATATGGTTATAGCTGCAATGATGATTTGCCTATTAGCCGTGGCTTCCCCGGTGGCAGCCGAGGTTCTGGAAAAGGATGCCAATCCGGTAAAAATGGTTCTTACAGAATGGGGAGGAGTAGTGCTGGAACAGCAAGGGCAGGAACGGTATTTTAAAATATGGAATAAGGCTGACGGTACTTTTAATAATATGGCCATTGATAAGACTAATATTCAGTCGTTTGATGCCTATGAGAACCAATTAGTATACATAAGAAACCGGGGGTCCTATTCCGAAGTACATATATACGATATTGAAGCAAAGACTAGCTCCAGGATTGATAACACTTATGCGATCAAGAAAAACATTAAGATGCACGGAGATTATGTGGTATGGGAAGAGTACACCGGGGGCAAGGCGAACCTTATATTGCATAATTTAACCAAGGGGGAACAAAAGAAGTTTGAAGGCAATTACGCGGATCAAATCGAACCGGCTTTATCCGCTACTCATTTGGTGTGGATAGATTATAGCAGCGGCCATAAGGTAATAAAGGGCTACAACCTTAACTCCCAGGAGACTTTTACTATTAGAGACAATATCAGTGATAAACAGTCCCTGAATATATTTGAGCAAAAGATAATCTGGGCGGAAATCAGAGAAGGAACCGGCGGCAGACGGGTGACTTCTGCCAACAGTTACTTCGAGGAGTTGTGGGGCAGCAAATTGACCAATAACAGTATCTATGATATATGGATGCATGATATTGAACAAAACAAGACTACTCGCCTTACGGACAGCAGTATAAACCAGGTGCAGCCAGTAATATCGGGCCAGTATGCCGCCTGGCTGCAGACTAGTGGAGGGAATCCCGATCTGTATCTGTTGGATTTAAACACCATGAAGGTTACCCCGATGGCGGTTTCGGATGCCTACGAAGTCCAGCCGGCAATCGGTTACGGATATATAGCCTGGATAGCTATGCGCGGCAACATGGCTGACTTATATGTGCAGGAACTAAACCCTGCTCCAACAGCCAATGCAGAGATCAAGCTAATGGTTAACGGGAGCGAATATTATACTGATCCCAGGCCGTATATTAAGAATGACCGGGTATTGGTCCCAATGCGGCGTATTTTTGAGATTCTGGGTTGGGAAATAAACTGGAATGATGCAACCCGCACCGTTACCGGGAACAAAGGCCTGAGCACCATTCAACTGACGGTTGGAAGCACGACTGCCTACCGCAATGGAGAAGCTTTCACCCTGGATGTGGAACCCGAAATCCATGCTGCCAGCGGGAGAACCATGGTACCAATTAGATTTGTAACCGAAGCTGCTGGCGGCTATACGGTAGAGTGGAACGATTTCACCAGGACGGTGGTTATTAGATCAGGGATCTAGTATAGTAAGCCAATTATGAACGGAAGCCGGATCTCATGACCTTAGGCTTCCGTTTTTTATTAATAACTCTAAGGACAGTCCCAAAGCAGAATGGTAAATATGGGCAATTTCCTTATAGTTAATAATCCCATTGACCCTACAAAAATAATACAGGTATAATGTCAATAACTGACCAGCGAGTCGGAATTCTTTAAGGGGGGATACTTTGGTGGTGATTAAACGGGCAGGAGCACTTCTGGTTTTGGGTATAATGCTGCTGGGTTTTTCAGCTATTCCAGTTCATACCCAGGAGGACAGCTCCAAAATACATAAAATGACCATTGAGCAGGCAGTGGAACTGGCCCTGGAGAATAACCTGCAGGTTAAGATAGCCCAGGCGGATAAAAAGAAGAAAGATGTTGCCTATGCCTATGCCAAGACGTTAAGCCGCACGATCAATGAATACCAGGGCAGTACTTTTCAGGAGCGCCTTGCCGCGGATTTAAAACCGCGAATAGCTGAGCGGCAGGGAGAGCAGGCTGAACGTTTATACCAGGTAACGCTTAACGGGGTAAAGATACAGGCCGAAAGTGCATTTTATGAGCTGCTTAAAGCTAAAGAAAACCTGGAGATTGCCGAAAATGCCTTGAAGAGGGCGGATGAGCAGCTGAAGCTGACTAATATCCGGTTTGAAGTGGGCTCAGTCGCCAAAATAGAGGTATTAAAAGCAGAGGCCGCCCAGGCCGGAGCCCGAGCAGCCTTGACTGCAGCCCAAAACAACTATAAACAAAAGATGCTGGAACTAAACAAAGTGTTAGGAATAGATTTGCAGACGGTTGTTGAGCCCCAGGGCAGCTTCAGCTTTAGCCGGGAAGAGTTTGATCTTCAGCAGCTGCTTGATCGGGCTATGTTAGAGGAAAGTTCTCTGATTCAAGCCGAGGATAACGCTGCCATCGCCCAGTGGACCTATGAGTTTATTAAAAACTATTACACCTCCAGCTACGGTGATACCAAGACCGCCGAGCAAGATGCGGTAATGGCTGACTTAGTGTTAAGCCAGACCAGGAATAATGTGATTACCGCGGTTAATCAATCCTACCTCAGCCTGAAAGCTGCCGAAGAGCAATATGAGTACTTGCAAAAGGCGGTTGAGCTGAGCTATGAAGCGTATCGATTAACCCAGCTCAGCTATGAATTGGGCATGTCCACATTGGATGAACTGCAGAAGGCCTCTGACGATGTGAAGGTTGCCGAAGCCCAGCTGTCTGAATGTATCTACAACTATAATATTTTAAAAGCCTGTCTTAAAAATTGTATTTATTCCTTAAGATAAGGCTTTTATACCTTGCTTGGGAAAACCAAAATTTTCCGCGGTTTGAATGTAAGGAGCACACACTTATTGCGTATTTATAAAGATGGAGATAAACCACTAATATTGTTTTTTTATTGGGATTCGGGGAGCGGTATGCAGGGATTTAGGAGTTTTTCTTATTTACATAGACAGGTTTATATTCTACTGGCAGTAACCATTTTAGGGATTGGATTGTTCGCTTGCCCAGCTGAAGCCCGGGATTTCCCTGATACGGAAAATAACCCGGCCAGGATAGAAATTGCCCACCTGAAAAGCCTGGGGATATTAAACGGGTATGATGATGGTTCGTTTAGGCCGGAAAGGGTTATTTCGCGGGCTGAATTTACTAAAATGCTTGTAGGAGCCCTGGGTCATGGCGAGGATGCAGCCTCATTGGCCAATGGGGTATCCTCTTATGCTGATGTGGAAATGGAATTCTGGGCCAAGGGTTTTATCGAAATTGCCCGGGAGATGGATTTAGCTGATGATAGTTTTGCCGCTTTCGAGCCGGAAGCAGCATTACTACGGGGAGAGGCTATTGCCATACTCGGCCGGGTTTTGTTGCCCAATTCATTTAAAGAACAATTAACCCTGCCCCCTTTTATTAAACAAGCTGATTTATCCCCTGAGGCCCTTAAAGAGTTATCTGCCGCTTATTCACTGGGCCTGCTTGACGGTTATTCTGAGGAAAACTTCCAGCCCGATGAGCCGCTTAAGCGGCAGGAAGCAGCGGTGTTAATAACCCGGATGATGGATATAAAGGGTATTTTATATGATTTTAAGGGCACCTTGGTTAATTCCGATAACGGTATATTGGAAATAGAAGTTTTGGGGAAAAACAGGTTGTTTAAGCAGGCTGCTGATGCGGTGCTGGTGGAACAAAATAGAGTAGTCAATGGCTTTGAAGACTCTGCGGTGGGATTCATTAATTTCAACGTAAATAGCCAGGGGGAAATTGTATTTGCCCGGTTGGTATATGAAGATCAATACATGGATCTGCAGATTGCCCGCAAACCGAAAAAGGGCCTCCAGAGCCCGGTAGAAGCCGATAATCCCTTCACAGCTCAGGCAGGGGAATCCGCCCCCGCTTCCTATGAACAACCGGAATTAAGCTTAAAGGTTAACAAGACGATTATCGGGATCGATGCCATCCAATCAGAGCAGCAGCTAACCGGAGAAGACCTGGTAGTAGCAGTCATTGATTCGGGGATAGATATTTTGCATCCCGACCTGCAAAGGACTACCAACTACTACCGGAAAATAATAGACTGGGTAAATTTTACTGATGAAGGCAGGGTCTATAGCCCTTATGAAGCGGTTGCGGCCAATAATTCAATCCAGATCCCTGAAAGAGGGAGAATAACCCTTCCTACTACCCAATCAGTCAGTGGAAAATACCGTTATGGTTTTTGGAACGAAGCGGAAATTGTATTAGGGAAATCTATTGATTTTACCGGTAACGGCCTAACTGACGATCAAATCATGGTTTTGCTGGTTGATTCCCGGCAAGCCGGTTTATATGATGTGGTTTTTGTAGATACCAATAACAATAACAGTATGGCTGATGAAACCCCGTTATTTGTTTACGGGGGAAATAACTTCAACTATGCCTCTTTTCCGGTTACCTCTCAGCTGTCCCACGGCTTTCCATTTGTACTTACCGAGATTAGTCCCAGCGGAGAGTATGTGGTTTTCGGTTATGACAACCTGGGACACGGTACCCATGTTGCAGGTATTATAGCGGCTAACGGCGATATCCAAGGGGTTGCCCCAGGGGCCAGATTGATGGCCATCAAAGTCCTGGATAGTTCGGGTAAGACTAATTATGATACCCTTTTGCAGGGGGTAAATTATGCCGTACAAAAGGGTGCTGATGTTATTAATATCAGCCTGGGGCAGTATTACCAGGATGGTCCTCAATATGAGAAATTCTGCCGGACTCTGAATGATTTAGCCCGGAGTAATGTAATCTGCGCTGCGAGCGGCAATGGGGGACCTGGACTGTCTACTATAGCTACCCCTGGTGATATCAGTAATATTATTTCAGTTGGTGCCTATATAACCCCTGAGATGTGGAGTACAGATTACGGGTGGAGTACCCCGTCCGAGGGGATGTGGTTTTTTAATTCTGCCGGGCCCAACCGGGATGGAAGCCTTAAGCCGGACATCCTGGCCCCCGGATCCGCAGTATCTACATCCCCGGTATGGTCAGGCCAGTACTATATGCTGCGGGAAGGTACCAGCATGGCTTCTCCGTTTGTTGCCGGAACCATTGCTCTATTAATGGAAGGAATGTTGAAAAAAGGTATGGTGTTTAATGCGGCCATGATTAAACAAGGCCTGTTGGATGGTGCCAATCAAATCGAAGGATTAGGAACAATAGAACAAGGACATGGTTTAATCAATGCTAAGGATACCTGGGAGCAATTGCAAAAAGCCCAGGAACTGCCCCGGCCGTGGCTGGCAAGTGCCAGGACCAATCTATATGGTAATGCAAGAGGGCTTTATGCCCGGCACTATCAACCTGGAATTGTCCAGCTTAGTATTGATAATGCTCACAATGAAAGCTTATTTATTGATTGGACCACCGATGCAGAGTGGATTCGTATTCCCTACAGCCAGGTTCAGGTAGCACCATTAGGGGAAAGAGTAATGGAAGTGGAGTATTATTTGCCGGACCAGCCGGGCTTATATACCGGACTGTTAACCGGGGTTTTAAACGGGGATATAAATAATAAGATCGGGTTTTTCAATACCGTTGTGGTTCCGTATAAATTTGACCGAAGCAATGAATATGCTGAATACGGTTCTTTGGAAGCCGGGCAGATGAAGAGATATTACCTGGAGATCCCGGATTATACTGAGAAGCTGGAAATGAAGCTCAGGATAATGGGGACCCTGTCAGATTTGCAGGGCCGGGCCAGGATTCATGTCTATGATCCGTCAGGAAGAGAATATGCGGTCAGCAGTTATGCCGGATTGGCCCAAAATGGATTAGAGCCGAAAAGGGAAGTGGTGCTTGCGGCGGATAAACCTAAGCCAGGGGTATGGGAGATTATCGTTTATAGTTCAGCTACCCTAAGTCTATTTGAGCGTAAGAGCAGTGAATATTTATTAACCGCGAGTATTACTACCGTTCAAACCCAACCGGTATATATAGAGAACAATCTTGCTATTGGCTGTGTTTTTCCCAAATCTCAAGAAGGAGCAGGGATATTCAGACTATCAGTCCTGGATGAAAACAACCTGCCTTATAATGGAAGGCTCCTGATTAATCATAAACTATACGAAGTAAAAGACGGGCGGGTCAGGATACAGGGTAAAATAGAAAAAAATACCCTGAAGCTTGAAATAACCGAAATCTAAAGGGGATACCAGGGGAAGGTTCTTTAATATCAGGAATAGCGGGTTAACTGGGGCCAAATCAACTAGCGGAAACAACCAGAAGAATTAACCTTCCGGTCCCTAGGATTTTTTAATTGACTGGGAATTTTTAATAAAGATATAATGCAGTTATAACCGACCAACTGGTCGGTCGGGTATGAGCGAGGGGGTATTGCTAAACGGTTCGTTGCCTTGTTTATTACCGACGTAAAGTGTTAGGAGGGAAATAGGTGTATAGTTGTTTAAAAGTAAAACCTTTACTCGTATTAGTAGCGCTAATGGTTGCTCTTTCAATTATGACCGGTTGCGGCAGCCAAACCGATACTTCAACCGAGACGGAAATCAGTGTAAATACTGCAAGAGCTGAAGTAAGGGACATTGTTAAAGGTTCGAGATATTCCGGCACGGTGAGAAGTACTAATGAGGTTTATATAATGCCCAAAATACCAGCCAGGGTAACGGCTGTTTATCTTAAACCCGGGGACGTGGTGAAAAAGGGCCAGACCATTCTTGCCCTTGATAATAAAGATGTCCAGGCTGCGGTTATGCAAGCCCAGGCCGCCAAAAGAGCCGCTGATGTGCAATATGAAGCGGCTGCTAGCAATTATGAACGAGTGTCTAAACTGCATGAAGCAGGAGCTATATCAGCCCAGCAATTAGAATCGGCCAAGAGTGGGCTGGATAGTGCAAGAGCAGGACGGGATCAAGCCCAGGCCGCATTGGTTCAAGCCCAGAACCAGCTGGACAATTGTACGATTACTTCACCTATTGATGGAGTGGTTGGCAGTATCAATCTATCCCTGGGAGAAACCGCCAACCCCCAGAGCCCGGCGGCAATTGTCGGTGATCCGCTTCACATGGAGGTTGAAGTTATGGTCAGCGAGTCGGAAATAAGTTACATAAAGGAAGGAAGCGAAGCGGAGGTTCTGATAAAAGCAGCCCGGGAGCTTCCTTTTAAAGGGCGGGTAGAAAATGTATCTACAGTAGCTGATCCTTTCACAAGGAACTTTGCGGTAAAAGTAGCCCTGGGAAATGAAGAAGGTTTAATCAAGTCAGGGATGTTTGCCGAGGTAACTATCCCTACAATCAGCAGGCAGAATGTAGTTTGTGTTCCCCGCAGTGCTGTGGTTGCCAGTGGGGCAAGAACGGTAGTGTATACAGTTGATGATGAAAAACGGGCTAGGGAAAAAGAAGTTGTAATCGGTATAGAGAATTCAGATTATGTGGAAATAGTAAGCGGCCTAAGCAGCGGGGAAGAAGTGATAACCAAGGGTAATACCCTGGTCCGTGATGGTACCCTGGTTAGGATCATAACCGGGGGTGAAAGATAATGATGCGTTTAGTAGAGTTTTCGGTAAAAAGACCGGTCACCATAGTAATATTGGTATCGGTGCTATTGATTATGGGGTATTTTACTTACAGCAAGCTGTCGGTTGACTTATATCCGGAGATGAGCCTGCCGGTAGCAGCGGTGATAACCAGTTACCCGGGAACCGGACCGGAGGAGGTGGAATCCCAGCTAACAAAACCCCTGGAAGGAAGCCTTAATACTCTGAGCAATGTTAAAGAAATCCAATCCTTTTCCAGTGCCGGCCAATCAGTGATAATTCTCAGATTTAATTGGAATACCGATATGGATAATGCTTCCCTGGATATTAGAGAACAGATTGGAATGATAGAACCTTTTCTCCCCAGTGGGGCAGATAAGCCCATGGTTTTTAAAATGGATCCGTCTATAATGCCGGTTATGCAAATGGGCATCAGCGGTGGTGAGAACCAGGCTCACCTTCAGACTATTGCCGAGGAGGTTATAGAACCGCGGCTGGCGCGGATTCCGGAAATAGCTTCGGTAGTTATTACCGGTGGGGTGGAAAGGGAGGTCAAGGTCGAAGTTGACCCGGTCAAATTAGAAAACTACGGACTTTCCCTGGCCCAGGTGAACCAGGTCCTGCAGGTGGAAAATTTTAACATGTCCGGCGGTGCCGTGGATCAGGATGGAAGGGAGTATTTTGTGCGCAATCTCCAGCAGTTTGAGTCTGTTGAGGACATTAAGGATGTTGCCATAATGACTGCTCAGGGCAATATCGTATACATTGGAGATATTGCCACAGTAACCGATAGCTATAAAGATATGTCCCAGATTACCAGAGTAGATGGTGAATATGCGGTCGGGATTCACTGCCTCAAACAGAGTGATGCCAATACAGTAAAGGCCTGCCAGGCAGTCCGGGAGGAAATGGAAAAGCTCCAGAAGGAATTGAACCTTGATCTTAATGTCAAATTTGTATTTGATCAAGCCGAGTTTATTACCGAATCGATTAATACTACCAAAAAAATGATCATCGAAGGTTCAATCTTGGCCATGGTAATATTGTTCCTGTTTCTCAGGAATATGAGAAGTACTTTAATAATATTCACTGCTATTCCTCTCTCCATCATAGCTACATTTATATTGATGTATTTTAATAACAGCACTATCAATTTAATTACCATGGGAGGTTTGGCCTTAGGGGTCGGCCGGATAGTAGATGATTCCATAGTAGTTTTTGAGAATATATACCGCCATCGGTGTTTGGGAATGCCTCCAGTGGAAGCAGCGGTAAAAGGGGCCTCAGAGGTTGGAAATGCAGTTATTGCTGCTACGATGACGATAATAGCGGTATTTCTGCCCATAGTTTTTGTGGAAGGCCTGGCGGCCATATTATTTAAGCCCCTGGCCATAACCATATCATTTGCCATTTTATGTTCCCTCTTCGTTTCATTGACTGTTATTCCCTTGATGTCATCCCGGATGTTAACTGAGAGATCTATGCTCCTGAGTGACAGTGGAAGAGGGAAAATAAACCGGATAGCTGCCAGATTTGGGAAATGGATAGACAGTTTGGGAGAACGGTATAAGGTATTGCTAGAAAAGGCCTTGCAGCGTCGCCGCCGGGTGATTCTGGTTGTTACCGGACTTATGATAGCGTCTTTTGCCTTTATGCCCTTAATTGGAGCCGAGTTTCTTCCTAAAATGGATTCCGGGGAAATAGCGATAAACGTTGAAACTGACAAAGGCAGCAAGCTGTCCAACACGGAAGCGATTACCAGTGAGGTTGAATACCAGCTCCGGCAGATTCCTGAAGTCGATACCATATTTACCAGTGTTGGTTCAACGGGAATGATGATGGGCGGTAGTGGAAGCTCTTCTGACACAGCCACAATATATGTAAAGCTTATTCCCAAAAGTGAACGTTCTAGGAGCGTTGATGAGGTTACCGAAGAGATTCGTCTGAAGGTCCGGGATATTGCCGGGGCCAAAATTACTGCCAATACCATGGATGTTACCAGTATGGGTGCCGGTGACGGACCGATAAATGTGCAGGTAAGCGGTGAAGATTTAGATGTTTTGAAGGAGCTATCGACCCAGATAGCCAGCATAGTACGGTCGGTCCCGGGAACCAGGGAGGTTTCTTCCTCCTTAACCGATGGCCATCCGGAACTTCAGATTAAAATAGATCGGAAACGGGCTGCTGCTTTTGGTCTTACTCCCATGCAGATTTCCAATGAGATAAGAAATGCCATGCAGGGGACTGTTGCCACCAGGTATAGAATAGAAGGCCAGGAAGTAGATTTAAGGGTCAGGTACATTCCGGAAGGGCACCAGGATATAGATTACCTATCCAACCTTAATATACTTAATCCTCAGGGTATACCAGTTAAATTGTCCCAGATAGCTACTTTTGAAATGGCTCAAGGTCCAGTGCAAATTACCAGGGTGGATCAGGTCAGGAGGGCGGAAGTAAATGCCTATCTGCTTAATCGCGATTTAAGAAGTGTGATAAGCGATATTCAGGCTGAAGTAGACAAACTAGCCCTTCCCGTCGGTTATGAAGTAAGCTACGGGGGCGAGAGTGAAGAAATGACGGAAAGCTTCTCCAGCCTAGCGGTTGCACTTTTGCTGGCGATTATTCTCGTATATGCAGTAATGGCTGTCCAATACGAATCCTTCTTTAATCCATTTGTTATTATGTTCTCAGTGCCTACGGCTATAATTGGAGTAGTTTTAGGCTTGCTGGTAACCGGGCGGAGTTTTTGCGTAACGGCATTTGTCGGGCTTATAATGTTGGTTGGTATAGTAGTGTCCAATGCCATTGTTTACGTTGATTATTTAAAGCAGCTGCGGGAGTCAGGCATGGAGCGGAACGCGGCAGTTGTTGAAGCTGGAAGGGTCAGATTAAGGCCGATTCTAATGACCGCTTTCAGTACGGTTTTAGCCATGCTTCCCCTTTCATTGGGTAGAGGAGAAGGAGGCGAGGTGCAGGCACCCCTGGCCACGGTTGTTATTGGCGGGCTGCTGGCATCTACTTTAATAACTTTGCTTCTGGTACCGGTAGTATATACGATTTTTGATGATTGGGGTTCTAAGCTGAGTAATAAATGGTTTGGTTCTAAAGATAGCTATGAGGCAAAGGCCAGCCTAAATGATTAAACACGATTATCGGAGGTACTATGAGGGAAATCAGTGACAATCCAGGCAATAAGCGGGAGGTTATTATCGAGGCTGCAGTTCTTATGTTTTCCCAGAAAGGATACCATAATACCAGAATGGAAGAGATAGCAGCCGCAGCAGGTATTGGGAAGGGTACAATATATGAGTATTTTGATAGCAAACTGCAGTTGTTTCAGGAGATGCTGGAGGCCAGCTTTCAGTTATATTACGAAAGATTAGGAGCAGGAAAGACTCAAGAACTGAAACTGGAGGATAGGATAAGATTAACCTTTGAAGCCCATTTTAATTTCTGCCGTGATAACCGGGAGTTAACCAGGGTTATTTTCTGGGATACTGAAGTTATTGACCCGGAGCTGAAAAATTGGGTCCTTGATATACAGAAAGAGAAACAAAGTCATATGATTGAATTAATTGAGAAGGCCATGGAAAAAGGTGAAATCAGGAGAGTAGATTCCCAGCTGGTGTTTTTAATTATTTCCGGAGTCCTTAGTTCAGTGTGGGCACCAATTACGTTGGACGAATGGGAGATAAACCCGAAATACCTGGCGGATCAGTTAACGGATCTGATAATGAAAGGATTAAGGAACTAGTATAGGGCGCAAAGGAGGGGACGGTTCTTCCGGTCGTTTTTAGAAAACTACCGGAAGAACCGTCCCCTTGGTTTCTGCCTCAACTTGCATTGTGGGTCCCTAATATATTACTATGGATTAAATGGTGTCTTTTAGAAAAGGAGTGGATATTATGGAGGCTAATCTGATAGAAAAAGCCCGAAGGCTGCTTAATGCTAATTATGCTTCAACTACTCTTAGCACCGTATCGTTAGATTATCAGGTTAATGTTGCAGTTATAAGCATTCTGGAAATGATTGATGATGACACCATAATATGTGCCCGGTTCGGGGCGGATAAGACCTACGCTAATTTACTGGAAACCCGTAAAGGCGTTTTTTTAGTTTTACTTATAGATGATTCTAAGGGTAAGGATGGAATCAGAGTGTATGTTGAACTAGAGCAGGATTTGACTGAGGGTGAATACTATGAACGGATTAAACAGCGCTGGTTGAGAAGCAAATACAGCTATTTTCCGCTGAAAAACTGTCTGGTTTTTAAAATTGTCAATATCCTTCCGGTAACAATGTTACACAAATGATGAGTATTATAAGACTAGGGGAATCCTACCTTTTTAAAGAGGTATTATAGGGAGGAATAACATTGTTTCTAGGCAAGGTTATGGTTGTATTTGGCACTAGGCCCGAAGCTATTAAGATGGCTCCGGTAATTAGAGAGCTGAAAAAGGTTGAGGATATAAAAACGGTGGTAGTAGTTACTGCCCAGCATAGAGAAATGTTGGACCAGGTGTTAAACCTGTTTAAAATAGTGCCTGATTATGATCTAAATTTAATGAAAGAGCATCAGGATTTATTTAGCCTTACCACCGGGGTCCTAAACGGGGTAAAATCCATCCTTGAAAAAGAAAAGCCGGATCTTGTACTGGTTCATGGCGATACTACTACAACTTTTACCGCTTCTTTGGCTGCTTTTTACTTAAAAATTCCGGTAGGACATGTAGAGGCCGGATTAAGAACCCGAAATAAATATTCACCTTTCCCCGAGGAGATTAACCGGACCTTGACCGGTAAGCTTGCCGAATTGCATTTTGCACCCACCGAAGCTAATAAACAGAATTTACTGGCTGAGTCTGTAGCTTCCTTGAAGATATGGGTAACTGGCAACACCGTAATTGATGCCTTGCTGGAGACCGTCAGTTCAAATTATGTCTTTGGACCAGAGTTTAAGAATATAAATTTTAATAACCGGATATTACTGGTTACCACCCACAGGAGAGAGAACTGGGGGACCCAAATGCGTTCAATATATGAAGCATTGATCCGTTTGGTAGATGAATTTTCTGATGTGGAAGTGATATTTCCGGTCCATAAAAACCCGATAGTCAGGAATGTTGCCCTGGAAATGCTGGAGGGGAAAGAACGGGTGCATTTGCTTGAACCTTTAGATTATGAGCCTTTTGCTAATTTGATGAATATTTCCTATATAATCCTCACCGACTCTGGAGGTATGCAAGAAGAGGCTCCTTCCCTGGGAAAACCGGTACTGGTTCTTAGGGATACCACTGAGCGTCCTGAGGCTTTACAGGCCGGAACAGTTAAACTAGTGGGAACTAACAAGCGGAGTATATATGAAGCAGCCAAAATTTTATTAACCAACAAATACGAGTATAAGAAAATGGCCCGGGCGGTTAATCCTTACGGTGACGGCAAGGCTGCTGCAAGGATAGTCGATGTAATTAAAGATTTTTTATATGTTCGTATTGGAGCCCAATAAATCTCTTAAGCCAGCAGGCCAAAAGGTATAATATAATGGTCTTAAAAGGATTAGGTTCAACCGACTAGTTCAAAGTGCCTATACTTAAGATACGATGCTAATTAATATAGATAATAATCGAATGAAAGGATTAATTATTAAGGAGGCCAAAAAATGTCAATGATTAAATTTGGCACTGATGGCTGGAGAGCCGTGATTGCCAGAGAATTTACCTTTGACAATTGTCAGATAGTAGCCCAGGGGATTGCCAGCTATGTTACTTCGCAGAATTTGAAACGTAAAGGTATTATTATTGGGTATGATAATCGTTTCATGTCCAGGGAATTTGCCGAAGAATGCGCCCGGGTTTTGCTGGGTAATGGAATCAAAGTATATTTGTTTAGCAAACCGACTCCAACTCCGGTGACTGCCTTTGCTGTGCGGTACCTGGAGGCAGGGGGAGCGGTAATGATAACCGCCAGTCATAACCCGCCTCAGTACAATGGGATTAAATTTATTCCCAGTTATGCCGGGCCTGCCATGCCGGATGTGACCGAGTCTATTGAATCGGAGATATCCCGGGTAATTGAGGGCGGAAAAGTCTACCGGCTTAATTTGGAAGAAGCCCAGCAGCTTGACCTGCTTAAGAATGCCGAAATTGATCAGCCATACATAAACCATATATATAAAATCATTAATACCGAATTATTTAAAGAAAGGAAGCTAAAGGTAGTTGTTAATCCCATGTTCGGGGTAGGGATAGGATATCTGGATAAAATGCTTACTGAACTTGGATGTGAGGTTAAGACTATCAACAACTACCGGGATCCTCTTTTTGGGGGTTCATTGCCAGAGCCGACCAATGAAATGCTAACCGATCTTAAGCGGGCAGTAGTGAACTATGAAGCCGATTTAGGCTTGGCCTTGGATGGGGATGCCGACCGTTTTGGGATTGTTAACAATGTGGGTGAATTTGTATCGCCCAACTATTTTGCTTGCCTGTTGCTGTTACATCTAATTAACACCAGAAACTTCCGAGGGCCAGTATGCCGTTCGGTAGCGACTACTCACCTGTTGGACCGGATTGCCCAGAGAAATGGTATAAAGGTGATAGAAACCCCGGTAGGGTTCAAATATGTTGGAGAGGCTTTACGGGAAAAAGGGGGATTATTAGGGATCGAAGAGAGCGGAGGCTTAAGTATTCTCGGGCATATACCTGAAAAAGACGGGTTACTTGCCGGTATGCTTGCTGCTGAGATGCTGGTCGGATCAGATAAAAACCTGGATCAGCTCTTCCAAGATCTAATTAATAACTACGGGCCGGTATTCAGCCAAAGAATTGATTTACGGGTAAACTCCATCGATAAGGCTAGAATTAATGCCAGAATTGAGGAGTACCAACCAAAGCAGATCGCAGGTACCAAGGTAGATAGCTGGGTACAGGTAAATGGAAATAAATTCGTTCTCGAAGATGGCAGTTGGGTGTTGATCCGGTCTTCAGGTACAGAAGCCGTTGTAAGGATTTATATAGAAACCGGTGATGAAAAAAAGCTGGCGGCAATTAAAGACGAAACCATAGAAGCCCTTCATTTGAACGAGATATAAGTAAAAATTTCCTACCAATTAGTTATAAAGTCTCATATTATTAGAAAATTCCCAATCAATGGGCAGGATTATTTAAGTTTATGGCGAAAATTGTTGACATTAATTAAAAATAGAGAAATGGGTTAATTAAATATTGGGGAGAAAGAGACGAATAACTTTAAGCAGAAACTTAAGGTTTCTTGTTAGACCACAAAGGAACTAAGATATGAATAATGATAGGTTTTGTAAATATGATGGGCTTCAAATTCAACTGGCAGAACGCAAAAAGATTGCCCAAGACCTGCACGATGGACCAGCCCAGACTATTGCTAGTGCTATAATAATGCTGGATTTAATAGCGGCCCAGGAGTCTCAGGTTTCAATAAACCAGATTTCAGAGATAAAAAATATGCTAAAAAGTGCCCTAGCTGAAATCCGGGATATCATTCTTGATGTGCAGCCGGCTGTGGCTCAAAAGGGTTTAGTACCTTTTCTTAGGGAATATTTTAAGGAGTATAAGTTAAAATTTGGTTTTCACATTGATTTTATCTGTTGTCATCTGAAAGATAAGTATCCCAACGATATAGAAATAGCCCTTTTTCGGGTAATCCAGGAAGCAATAAATAATGCCAGGAAATATGCTAGGGTTAAAGAAGCTAGAGTTCAAATACAAGATGAAGGCAGATACCTGTCCCTGTCTATTAATGATTCTGGCATAGGTTTTAACAAGACCAATTACAACAGGCTTGGAGCGGGCCAGGGTTTAAGTGGAATGAAAGAGAGGGTCCAATTGATAGGAGGAGAAATAACTATTTCTTCTCAGGTGGGAATTGGCACTCACATCCTTATTAAGGTACCATTAGAAGAGAGGAAATGCAGTGGGCAAGATAAAGGTATTAATTGCAGATGATCACTCCTTGTTTCGGGAAGGCTTAAGGAAACTCCTGGAATCGACAGATGGTCTGGAAGTAGTTACTGAGGTTGGAGACGGACAGGGAGCTATTAATATTGCCCGCAAAAAGGCCCTGGATGTTATACTAATGGATATTAACATGCCCGGTACTGATGGTATCCTGGCTACCCAGGTAATAAAAAGGGAATTTCCTCACGTGCACATCATTGCCCTTACCATATACGAAGGTGAAGAAGTTGTGCAAATGGTAAAAGCCGGGGTATCAGCATATATCTTAAAAGATGTAGCTGGTAGTGAACTCATCGATACTATCTATAGAGTAATGTCGGGAGAAATAGTAATTAATTCGCGGGTAGCCAATCACCTGGTAAAGGAATTGACCCAGACTACACGGAAAAAAGATGACTTAAAACTGAGCAAGCGGGAAAAGGATGTTTTGTTGTTACTGGTCCGGGGGCTAAGCAACCGCGAGATGGCCAAAACCATGTTCATTAGTGAAAAAACTATTAAGAACCATTTGACCAGCATTTTTCGCAAACTGGGAGTAAAGGATCGCACTCAGGCAGCAATATATGCTTTAAAGCATGAAATTGTCAGTGATGAATCGAATAGCTTATATTAACCAGTAATGAAGCAGCCTTTAACCAGCATATTATATACTAGCATGCTGGGAAGGTGATTATTATGGCTATAATACTCAAGGTATTATGTTTCACGGTATGGCTGGTAATGATGGTTTCTTTAATCATTGCCAACCGAAGGAGCAGTACTAGATTCAGGAAAATCGCTTCATTATTTGAAGATGATGACGAATTAGAGCTGCATATATTTAGTACCTGCTTGCCGGTAATTAACGGACAGGCAGTAAGCAAGTAAGGCATTTCTTCCAGGCCAACCTTCTTTCTAAAGGTCATCAAAATTCAACCCAGCCCGTCGGTTAATGATTTCCCTAGAGGAATACCAATTGCTCAAAAGTCCTGAACAAAAAAACCGGGTAATTACTCTATCATGGTTAATTTGTGTTATAATAAACCATTACATTAACTTTGTATATTAACATAACATCTTCACAATGAATAGTGTAATATGAGGTGGATAATCTGGTGCTAGCGGAATATTTTTTAGATATTTTATTTCCCCAAAGTACATGTTGCATATGCAGAAAACCGGGGCGTTATACTTCGAAAAATCCATGGTGCTCTGAATGTAATGAAACCATGGCCGAATTGCGCCAGGGAGTGGTTTGCATCAAGTGTGGTAAATACCTGGAAGAGGAAGAGGCAACCTTATGCCTGGACTGTCAGAAGAATCCACCGGAATTTCATATCTCCAGGGCGGTAGGCCCTTATGATAAACCTTATCGAAAGGCCATAAAGATTCTTAAGTTCCTGGGTAAAAAGATAGTGGCCAACCAAATGGGCAGCATGATGGCAGAGGTTGTAGCAAATGAGCCCAGGTTTTGGCCGATTGATTTGATAGTACCGGTACCATCGTCTCCGAGCCGGTTAAAACAGAGAGGCTTTAACCAGACCAGCCTTTTGGCATCCAAAATCAGTAAACGGATAAAGGTAAAAATGAACCCTGATGTCTTGATTAGAATTAAAGAGACCCCTTCCCAGAGGGAATTGACCAGGCAGGAAAGAGAGATTAACCTTCGCCGTGCCTTTGCGGTCCAGAATCCGTCAGTAATACGGAATCAAAACCTGTTGCTGGTAGATGATGTATATACTACCGGTTCTACAAGTCGGGAGTGTACCCGTACCTTGCTTGAAGCAGGGGCTTCACGGGTGTCAATTATCACCTGGGCAACTGGAAGAGGGTATTAGGAGTAAAAAAAGCAGAGAATAAAAGAGCGCGAGCGATATTCTTGATATCTTATATATAAACGTATATAATTACCATTAGAAGTCGGACAGTCATTTTGAATAAAATGCAGCGGATTTCCGGCAATAATTCAAAAAAGTGAGGGATTTTTTTTGATGTTTGAAGAAAAAACTTTGGTTTGCCAGGATTGCGGTCAGGAATTTATATTCACCGTGGGCGAACAGGAATTTTACCAAGAAAAGGGTTTTGAAAACCAACCCAAACGCTGCAGGGAGTGCAGAATAAATCGTCGCAATAACCGCGGTGCGAATCGTTCGCCCAGGGAGATGTTTTCTGCGGTGTGCGCTGAATGTGGAGCTGATACCCAGGTTCCTTTTAGACCGGTAGAAGGCAGACCCGTTTATTGCATAGAGTGCTTCCAAAAGAAACAGAAAGAAGTTGCGCTATAACGGTCAGTTTAAAGCACCGGGCTTTCTAAAGCAAGCCCGGTTTTGTTTTTTCAAGAGGCAACGGAAATGGAGATCGCGAATTTCGACAATAATGGGTATAATTACCTGCCAATTTTGGCAAATATCCTTAAAATGGGAATATAATGCCTAATTAATATGCATTTAATAAAAAATATATTCTTTAAAAAAGGATTTTGTCTATTTACGACGAAGAAATAACAGGGAGTATGTGCTTCCTCTAAAAAAGGTGTTGAGTTAATGGCACAGAATAAGAATAACTGGGTTAAAGCCTTAAGTGAGGCAGCCAATCTTGGTTCTACAGTTGTAGCCGCGGTGGCTATGGGTTATTTAGGTGGTAATTGGCTTGATAAAAGGTTTGATACTGAACCCTGGTTGGCATTAGTCGGTTTTTTGTTGGGTGTTGCAACTGGGATAAATGCCATGTGGAAGAAATTTAATGGAAAAAGTCGTTCCAACCCTGGAAAAAAAAGTCGTCAAGATTAACTCTGGAATACTCCAAAGCTAGTAATCGGCTTTGGTTTAATTTATAGTCTAACAATTTTTATGTCTAAAATATCTATCGGGAAGGGGGGATGCATAAAATGATGTTTGGTATGTGGGATTCTGTCTTCTTTAAAATTGGACCTATCCCAGTAGATCATCTGGTAGTGACTGAATGGGTCATTATATTACTTATTGGCGTAGTAGCTTTTTTCGCTACCCGGAATATGAGTGTTGTACCACGAGGTCTGCAGAATGCTTTTGAAGCTATAGTCGTATGGACATATGATTTCTTTACCCAGCTTATGGAGAAAGAGCATGTAGCCAAAAAATGGGCTCCGTTATTATCCACGTTCTTCCTCTTTATTCTGGTGTCCAACTTGAGCGGCTTAGTGCCTGGAGCTGCTCATATACAAGGGTTCCAACCCCCGACTAGTAACTGGGCAGTTACTGGGACCTTAGCTCTAATCAGTATTATTGCAGTACAAATCGCAGGTTTTTCCGAACAAAAATCGCATTACTGGGGCCATTTTGTAAGTCCTAGTTGGGCGATGTTGCCTTTAAATTTACTTGAACAGGTAGCTAGGCCTATGTCACTTACTATCCGTCTATTCGGCAATATATTCGGAAAGGAAGTTATAATGGGCTTTTTGCTATTTATGGCTCCATTTTTCGTTCCGGCAATTTTTATGGGGTTAGCGGTACTGTTGTCATTTATTCAGGCTATTGTATTTACAATACTTTCCGCGAGTTATATTGCTGGAGCAACCGAGGGTCATTGATTTAATTATGCATATTGCTCAATGTGTATAATCGTTTGAGCAAGAAAGGAGGGAAAAGGATGGAAGTAGGATTAGGTGCTGGCCTTGCTGTATCTATTGCTGCAATAGGTGGCGGAATTGGTATGGGTGTCGCAGGGGGTAAAGCTTTTGAAGCGATCGCTAGACAACCAGAAGTAGGGGGAGATGTAAGGACTCTTCTGTTCATAACCTTGGCATTCATCGAAACTCTGACCATTTATGGTCTATTGATTGCATTCATGCTAGTAGGGAAAATATAGTAAAGTTCTATGTACAATCAGCGGGCGATAGCCTGGATACAGCTTGGTCACGGTTAGGTTTTATCGCCCCTAATACTATTTGATACAGATTGGAGGTAAAGAATCCGTGATAAGGAATAAAAGGTTTTATGGGCCTACCCTCCTTTTAGCGATGCTTATGATTTTAGGCTTCACTACCGTTTGTTTGGCATCTAGCGGTGGCAGTACGCCAATACCGGATCCCGGAGGAGCTCCACCACGGCTTTTGAACTTTTACGTTATCGGATGGTCGGCTATTAACTTCTTTATACTCCTGGCCCTGCTTTATAAATTTGCTTACAACCCGATTAGCAAAATGCTGGAGCAGCGTGCTACAACTATCGAGAGTTCTCTTAAGCATGCCGAGCAGGTTAGGATCGAGATAGACGAGATGATGAAGGAAACGCAGAGTAACCTAGCAGAATCACGTAAAGAAGCCCAGGAAATTGTGGCTCGGGCCACCAAAGCTGCAGAAGAATCAAAGAACGAAATAATAGCCAAGGCACAAGAAGAAGCCCTTAATATGAAAGCCAAAGCAACTGCCGAAATACAGGCTGCTACAGAGCAGGCTAAAATGGAACTCAGGGATACGGCAGCAGCCCTGGCAATTATGGCGGCCGAGAAAGTTCTCGAAAGAGCAATTAATGAAGAAGATCACAGAAAAATGGTGAAACAATTTGTTAATGAGGCGGGCGATTTATTATGTTAAATATAAGCGTTGCACGGCGCTACGCAGAAGCATTTTTCAACATTGCCCGGGAATCGAACAAGGTAGATGAGTACCAGCAGGAATTAGAACTGGTAGTTGAAACCATCAAGAAGGTAGAAAATCTTGAGCAATATTTTGCCCATCTGCTTATTCCGGTTAACGAGAAGAAAGCTGTAATAGACAAAATCTTTGCAGACAAGATTTCCCCGGTTACATTGAACTTTATAAAAGTGGTAGTGGATAAACGGCGGGAAGCCTATCTAAGTGCCATTACCGAGCAGTATATAGAAATGGCTGATGAATTCAGGAGTATAGCCAAACTTGATTTTATTACTGCTGTCGAAGTATCCAAGAAGGATGTTCAGTTTCTGGCTGAAAGACTCTCTAAATCTACGGGCAAGAAAATACAATTAAGGCTTCAGGTAGACCCAACCCTTATAGGCGGAGTCAGGCTGCGAATGGGTGACCAAATTATAGATGGCAGTGTTGCTAATAAGCTACAGCGAATTAAAGAGAAACTTAAACAAGCCAGTATAAGTTAACGATAGGGGTGAGGAAACAAATGAGTATAAGACCGGAAGAGATTAGCGCCATACTAAAAGAGCAAATAGAGCGCTACCAATCCGAGATCGAGGTCAGCAACGTTGGCTCAGTAATCTACGTTGGGGACGGAATTGCTCGCGTATATGGATTACAGGCGGCGATGGCTGGCGAATTGCTAGAATTTCCCGGTGGAACCTTCGGAATGGTTCTAAACCTTGAAGAAGATAATGTGGGTGCAGTTTTACTAGGAGAATATTCCCATATCAAAGAGGGCGATGTTGTTAAAGCTACCGGCAGGATAATGGAAGTTCCAGTCGGGCCGGCCATGTTAGGACGGGTGGTTAATGCCTTGGGACAGCCCTTGGACGGAAAGGGGCCAATCAATACCGATAGATTCCGCCCGGTTGAGCGGGTTGCCCCTGGGGTTGTTACTCGTTCACCTGTTAACACACCGATGCAGACTGGTCTTAAGGCTATCGATTCGATGGTCCCGATCGGAAGAGGCCAGCGGGAGTTGATTATAGGTGACCGCCAGGTAGGAAAAACCGCGATAGCTATAGATACTATTATTAACCAAAGGGACAAAAAAGACCTGATATGTATATATGTGGGAATTGGGCAAAAACAATCCAGTATAGCTGGTATAGCTGCTAAGCTGGAAGAGATGGGAGCCATGGAATACACTATCATTGTTGCGGCTACTGCATCTGAACCAGCTCCGTTGCTTTACCTGGCACCGTATGCAGGTGTAGCAATGGCTGAAGAGTTTATGGAAGCTGACAAGAAGGATGTCCTTATTATATATGATGATCTTTCCAAGCATGCCGTGGCATACAGGGAAATGTCCTTGCTGCTTCGCCGTCCACCCGGACGTGAAGCATATCCCGGAGATGTTTTCTATTTACATTCCCGCTTACTTGAAAGAGCCTGTAAATTAAACGATGAACATGGCGGCGGCTCAATCACTGCATTGCCGATTATTGAGACCCAGGCCGGGGACGTTTCAGCTTATATTCCGACCAATGTTATATCCATAACTGATGGACAGATATACCTGGAAACTGACTTGTTTAATGCTGGTCAGCGCCCCGCTATCAATGCCGGGCTGTCAGTCAGCCGGGTAGGTGGTGCTGCTCAAACCAAGGCTATGAAATCCGTTGCCGGTCAGTTACGTCTGGACCTGGCCCAATACCGCGAACTGGCAGCCTTCGCTCAGTTTGGCTCCGATTTGGATAAAGCAACTCTGGCCAGGTTGACCAGGGGGGAAAGAGTAACGGAGATTTTAAAACAAGGTCAATATCAACCGATGTCTATGGAAGAACAGGTAGTATCTATTTATACGGGAGTAAATGGGTATCTTGATGATCTGCCCAAGGAAAAGGTTTCGGAATTCGAAGCTGATTTCTTAATATTTATCCGGAGTGCTCATGCCAACATATTGACTAGTATCAGAGATACTGCAAAAATTGAACCGGCGATAGAAGAAGAACTTATTAAAGCGATAAATGAGTTTAAGGCTACTTTCGCGGTTTAGGGTGGTGAGATAAATGGCGGGAGCAGGTGTAAGAGAATACAAGCGTAGAATACGAAGCGTTAAGAATACCCAGCAGATCACCAAAGCGATGGAGATGGTAGCGGCAGCCAAGTTGCGCCGGGCCCAGGAGAGTGCAGAGGCATCCAGACCATATACCGAAATTCTCCAGGATGCTTTGGCCAGGCTGGCAGCAGTATCATTTGATGTCAGACACCCACTCCTTGAAAAGCGCAAGGAAATACGCAAAGTAGGTTATGTAGTTATTACAGCAGACAGAGGACTATGTGGGGGATACAATACCAATATCCTCAGGGCTGCCAATACAGCCATTGCCGAGGATAGCCGAAAACCAGATACTGGAATCATTGCAGTTGGCAGAAAAGCGAGAGATTTTTATCGTAAACGGGGCGGATATGACGCTGAATATATCAATCTTGGGGATAATGTTAGCTATCAGGACGCGAAAGAGATCAGCCAGTATGTCATAAATGCCTATGAGAACCAAGTATACGATGAAATCTATATTGTCTACGCTAAGTTTGTTAATGTGTTAAGGCAGATTCCTACGATTACCAAGCTATTGCCATTAGATCCCCCTTCTCAGGAAGAAAGCGAACTTATATATGTGGACTATATATATGAGCCTAGTGCTGAGGAGATCCTACTGGGCTTGCTGCCCAGATATGTCGGCAGTCAGATCTATAATGCCATGCTGGAAGGAAAAGCTAGTGAGCATGGCGCCCGTATGACAGCCATGGGTAATGCCACCCAAAATGCCGGGGAGATTATAGACAACCTCACACTGGTGATGAATAAAGTTCGACAGGCCGCAATTACTGATGAGATTCTGGATATTGTCGGTGGAGCCGAAGCCCTTAAAAAAGGAGGAAAGTAGAGAATGGCGAATGTGACATATGGACAGGTAACCCAGGTTATAGGCGCGGTTGTGGATATTCGCTTTAAGCCCGGTGAGCTACCTGACTTGATGAACGCTATTACCATAAAAAGTGAAGATCAAGATTTTAAGACCCAGGCTAATATAGATGTCACCCTTGAAGCTATGCAACATCTGGGTAATGATACCGTAAGATGTGTTGCCCTTCAACCCACCGATGGAATTATGAGGGGAATGAAAGCTACCAATACGGGCGCATCTATTAGGGTGCCGGTAGGTGAAGGCTGCCTGGGTAGGATTCTCAATGTTTTGGGACAGCCGGTTGATGAAGGCGGACCGGTTGAGGCAGCTGATTATTGGGAAATTCACCGTAAGCCCCCCGCATTGGTCGATCAAATGGCTGCTACCCAAATGCTGGAAACTGGAATTAAGGTGGCGGACCTGATTTGCCCCTATGCTAAAGGTGGAAAAATTGGATTATTCGGTGGGGCCGGTGTTGGTAAGACTGTTATTATAATGGAGCTTATCCGTAACATTGCTTACGAACACGGAGGATATTCAGTGTTCACCGGGGTTGGTGAAAGGACCCGTGAAGGAAATGACTTATGGGGCGAAATGACTGAGTCAGGCGTTATCGAAAAGTGTGCTCTGATTTACGGACAGATGAATGAACCCCCCGGAGCTCGTCTAAGGGTTGGACTGACTGGTCTTACCGTAGCTGAATATTTCCGTGATGTTGGTGGACAGGACGTTCTCATATTCATTGATAATATATTCCGCTTTGCCCAGGCAGGTAACGAAGTATCGGCTCTGCTTGGCCGTATGCCGTCTGCGGTTGGTTACCAGCCTACCCTGGCAACTGATATCGGATTGCTGCAGGAAAGAATAACCACCACTAAGAAAGGATCAATAACATCGGCTCAGGCAGTATATGTCCCAGCCGACGACTTGACTGACCCAGCACCAGCTACGACCTTTGCTCATCTTGACGCTACAACGGTATTGGCTCGCTCTATTGCTGAGCTTGGTATTTACCCGGCAGTGGATCCGCTCGATTCTACTTCCCGTATATTGGACCCCAACCTGTTAGGTGAGAAACATTATTATACAGCTCGTGGGGTTCAACAGATACTGCAAAGATATAAAGAACTACAAGATATAATTGCAATTCTGGGTATGGATGAATTGAGCGACGAGGATAAGTTAATCGTAGCCCGTGCTCGTAAGATTCAGAGATTTCTCTCTCAGCCATTCCACGTTGCGGAACAGTTTACGGGTAATCCGGGGATATATGTTCCGGTATCTGAAACGGTTGAGTCATTCAGTCAGGTTCTGGAGGGGAGACATGACCGCCTGCCCGAAGGCGCATTTTATATGGTTGGTAACATAGATACCGTCCTGGCAAATGCTAAAAGACTGGAGGCGTAGTCATGGCTGAAAACACCTTCATGCTAGAGATTGTAACCCCTGAACGTATTCTATTTAAAGATGAGGTTCAGCTTGTGGTTGTTCCCGCTGTCGAAGGTGAAATGGGTATAATGAAAAACCATGCTCCGCTTGTTGCTGGACTAAAGATCGGCGTATTAAGGTATAAAGATTCAAGCGATAGTCAGGCCAAAATTGCCGTAAGCGGCGGATTTATTGAAGTCGTTGACAATGTTGCCAGGGTCTTGGCGGAGACTGCTGAATTTGGTTCTGAAATTGATGTGCTTCGAGCTAAAGCAGCAAAAGAGAGAGCCGAGAGAAGGCTGAGTCAGCGCACTGAAGATATTAATTATGCCCGCGCCCAGTTGGCTTTGCAAAGGGCCCTTGCCCGGCTTAAAGCGGCAGGAGCTGATTAAAATCATAGAACAAAAGTGCTATTTTAAGATGATCTGAACCTAAAACAGCGTTACCCTAGTTGAATCGTATGAAGTTAAGAACAAAAAATAATCGGAAGGTATTTTAATACCTTCCGATTATTTTGTTATGATATATTTTGATGCAGAAAAAAGAACAAAGGTGCCAATATTAGATGATCTGAACCTAAAATAGCGTCACCCTAGTTGAATCATATGAAGTTAAGATCAGAAAATAGTCGGGAGATATCTTAATACCTTCCGAAATTTATGTTATGATATAGTTAGATATAGATCAAAATGGGGAGTTATTGTGGCGACTGATGCGCATAGTATACTTAAGATACTAATTATTGCCACATTAATATACTATCTTATAAAGTCCTTGTTATATATTGCATTGTGGCATGCTACACTTAAAATAGAAGAGAAAGCACTAAAAGCCCAGCAAAAAAGAAGGGAAAGAACCGCACTGCGGCGGCAGCAATATCAGATCAAGAGATAGAATAGCATTGCTGTTTTGATTTGCGCTGAGGTATAAGTGTTTATGTGATACTTGAGGAGGCGGTTAAAATAAAGGAGGCGTTCCTGGCACTTATATGCATAGCATTTATAACTACGACCGTTTTTGGCATCCTGGTTTACAGACAGACGGGTAAATTGCAGAAAACCGCCCTGGAAGCTAAACAGCGCCAGGAAGAACTGATTCGGATGATGGAGGAAAAGGCGGAAAGCCAGGAGATGAAGCAGGAAATACCGGAAGTTAACAATACCGATGAAGCTGATGATCAAGCTTAAGATCCCTGGAGGATAGAGGAATAAACCTTTCCGTTGGCGGCAATAATTTTTAATAGCTACTAAACGGGGAGGCTTTTTTATGAGAAAAATTATTATATACCTGGCGGTATTTACGGTTCTGTGTTTTGCCGGCAGCCTGGGAATAGATTATGCCATTGGAAGATATATATCCAACCAATCACCGTATTATATATGTTTTGCCTCGATTGGGGCAGAAATTACTGAGTCCCGCATGGATAGTTGGGCAACTTTAGGCCAGAGTAAAGATGACGAGCAATTAAACCGTGATTTAATGGAGATTATTCACAATTTGGATTTGCCGGTTAAACCGGAAAAAATACAGCGGGAGGATAGGGGGACGGTGGTTGCTTTAGTCTATGAATTTGATGATCAGGGAATGTATATAAACCTGACCGGTGAGACTGACCAGGAATCTGGGATTACGAACTATATGTTAACCATCATTAATAGCGATTTAGACCGGGATATCCACACCTATGGGAACCGGTTGAAGAAGAATAGAAAGCTTAAATGGAATATCTCCTTCAAGTATACAGGATGCATTGATGAAAACGTTGCTTCTCCAGAAAAACTGGTTAAGGTTATGTTACAAAATCTGGACGCTAGGGAGTATGACAGGTACCAGGAGGGATTGGTTTTTAGTGTTGCAGGTTATAGCCCCTTATTAGAAAGGCCGGTGATCGGTCAAGGGGATAAATATAATGTTCAGATAGCCAGCCGGCGGGTCAAGCAAGAGGGGAAAACCTATTTCTACATAGGTTCTCCCTTGATATTAAGTGAATACTAAAAATGGGTATCCCGGCCAATTTTCCCTTCTTGCCAGTCTATGAAAATTGCCATATAAAGTAGTTTAAAATTAGGCATATTAATGTATTTCATTAATATGCTTTTAACATGAAGAAAAGCAGATTAAACATCAGGTTTTTAATAATACTGGGCCTTATTATTACCACAATTCTTATAGCCTTCTCCTGTTTTACCCCGGTAGAAAAAACCAATGAACCCCAGATAACTTTGTACCTGAACGAGGAGAAAAAAGTAATAACCCTTCCCTTCGAAGCTTATATTATAGGCACAGTTTGCGCAGAGATGCCGGCTTCTTTCGAATTGGAGGCTTTAAAAGCCCAGGCGGTTTGTGCCAGGACTTATGCCATTAGGAAAATCATGGAAGGGAAAAAATACCCTATGGGTGCAAATCTTTCAGATGATATATACTCCTGTCAGGCTTATATCACTGAATCTGAATTTACTAAACTTCATCACCCTGATGCTAAGCAGTACTTAAAGAAAATACAAAGAGCAGTAAACGAAACCAGGGGTCAAATAATGCTTTACGATGGCCAGCCTATAGATGCTCTTTATCATTCGACCTGTGGTGGGAGAACTGAAAGTGCCAGTGAGGTTTGGGGCAAGAAGGTTCCCTATCTGCAATCGGCAGAATGTGGTTATTGTGCAGAATCAAGGCATTATGAGGCGGTTCAGGTCTTCTCCGTTCAGGAAATCAATTCTGCCTTGGGGGAAAAAGGGAATGGCTCATTGAACCTTAAGGTTATTGAAAAATCACCCAGTGGAAGGATAAAGAAGGTGCTAATAAATAATTTGACCCTAACCGGGGAGGAGATTCGCCGCAGATTAAACCTGGCTTCTAACTGGTGGAGTTATAGGATTGCCCCTGACTCCATTACTATAAATACCCGCGGGTATGGACATGGGGTTGGCTTGTGCCAATACGGGGCCAACGGGTTAGCCCGGGATGGTAAAAGGTATACAGACATTCTCAGCCACTATTATCAAGGTGCTATGATCTATAAATTAGACTACTGAGTTCTTGACCTCACCCCTCTTGAATATATTTTATATAACTTCGACAGGGGGGCGGGCTATGCAAAATTATATTAGAAAAAGAGCGGTCAAAGTAGCTCAGCATATTTTGCAGACTTCCAACACTGTGAGACAGACTGCAGAAGTATTCGGGATCTCTAAAAGTACCATACACAAGGATGTGGCCGAGAGGTTACCGCGGATCGATCAAGAGCTGTATGAGCAGGTAAAGGCTATTCTGGATAAGAACAAAGCAGAACGACATATCCGGGGAGGAGAAGCGACTAGGAAGAAATATGCTTCTAGCCAGAAATTAACCAACCTGGATCTGGGGGGGTAGATTTTTAAGGATAGAAAATTACAGGAATAACAGGTAAAATGGTGATATATGTTTAAAGGGAGGGCCTGGCTGCTAATGTGTTTTGAAGAGGATATAGGAATAGATTTAGGAACTGCCAGTGTACTGGTGTTTAAAAAAGGAAAAGGGATTGTCCTTCATGAACCTTCAGTGGTGGCAATCGATAAGCAAACTAACAAGATTATTGCTGTCGGGGAAGAAGCCAGGCAAATGATCGGGAGAACCCCGGGACACATTGTAGCAATTCGACCGCTAAGGGAAGGGGTAATAGCTGACTACGATGTTACCGAGAAAATGCTAACCTATTTTATACGGAAAGTTATGGGGAGTAGATTATTCTTAAAGCCCAGGGTAATTGTTTGTATTCCGACTGGTGCAACTGAGGTTGAAGAACGGGCGGTAAGACAAGCTACCATGTCTTCAGGGGCCAGACAAGCATATATTATTGAAGAACCGGTAGCAGCTGCATTGGGTGCCGGGATTAACATTTCCGAAGCCGCTGGGCATATGATCGTAGATATCGGCGGTGGTACTTCGGATATCGCCGTGTTGTCCCTGGGGGGTATTGTCTGCAATATTTCGCTTAGGATTGGCGGGGACAAGTTTGACGAGGCAATTGTAAGGTATGTGCGCAAAGAATATAACCTCATGATAGGAGAAAGGACGGCCGAAGAGATTAAAATCCGGGTTGGAAGTGCTAATGTTAATGAGAAAAATAAAGACAACAAAATGGAGGTTAGAGGACGCGATTTAGTAACCGGTTTACCCAAGACTATTACTATTAATACTGCCCAATCGTGGGAGGCGCTCCAGGAGCCAGTGGAAGCAGTAATAGAAGGGGTAAAAAAGGTGCTGGAAATAACCCCGCCGGAATTGGCTGCGGACATTCTGAATAATGGAATAGTAATGACCGGTGGAGGTTCACTTCTAGAAGGGTTGGACATCCTGCTGTCCAGAAGAACAAATCTCCCGGTACATATAGCTGATGACCCCATAAGCTGTGTGGCAATAGGCACTGGTAAGTCGCTGGAACAAATTACTGTATTGAGTAAAGCCAGGAGTAAAGGGCCAAGAAGGGTAGGCTAAAGTTACAAGGGGACGGTTCTGTTGTGTGTCCCCCATGACACAGGGGACACACAACAGAACCGCCCCCTTGTGCTCGCTCTTGTGCTCGATTATTAACCATTAAAATTGGAGAGTATATAGATGTGGGAAAAGTAAAAATAAACATACTGGGTTGTCAACTTGATGCGGTCGATATGCGAGAGGCCCTTGATAGGATTGAAAACATGGTTAAGAACAGAAGGGTTGCATCACAGGTGATTACTCTAAACGCGGAGATGGCAGTGCATGCTTTCGATAATCCCCAACTTCAAGGAGTGATTAATAGGGCTGCACTGGTGACGCCCGATGGAATAGGGATTATATGGGCGGCTAAACGTATGGGGTATCAACTTCCTGTTAGGGTTACCGGAATTGATTTAGTGTACCATCTGTGCCAAATGGCCGCAAAAAATGGTTATAAGGTATTTCTTTTAGGAGCAAGGCCTGGTATAGCAGAAATGGCCTCAGCTCAACTGGTTAAAAGATATCCCAACCTTAATATATGTGGGTACCAGGATGGCTATTTTAATAATTCTGAAGAAGTAATTAAGCGAATTAAAGATCTAGCGCCCGATATCCTGCTTGTGGCCCTGGGGTCTCCTAAGCAAGAGTTGTGGATTAATGCCTACAAGGATCAGATAAAGGTGCCGGTCTCTATAGGAGTGGGAGGCAGTTTTGATGTTGTATCCGGGGCCAAGAAGCGAGCGCCCAAACTGTTTATAAGGCTGAATATGGAGTGGCTTTATAGATTAATAAAAGAACCTTCGCGTATAAAAAGGCAGCTAGTTTTACCCCGGTTTGTGTGGATGGTTATGAAGAACCGCAAATGATGAGCAGAAGGCGAAACGGCAAAAAATATTAAGCATTGGGGGGACAATGGTCTAATTTTGAACCATTTTACCCCTTTTTTTTTACAATAAATACTTGCAATTATTTGGTTTATGAATAAAATATAATTAAAGGTCAAATAAAGTCAAAGAGGTAAAAAACATGAGCAGAAGCTTGGCAGACAGGATAGAGCAGTACTTGAGTGTTTTGATAGAAAGAAGCGAGGATAAGCAGATTGAGATTCAGAGGGCAGAGCTGGCCGAAACCTTTCAATGCGCACCTTCCCAGGTAACTTACGTAATTACCACTAGGTTTACCGAAAAGGAAGGCTATATAACCGAGAGCAGGCGAGGAGGAAAAGGATTCGTTCGCATCACCAAGGGAAGGAAATGTACCAGTCCAGATGAATCATTGCAAAACTTGCTAAATTTAGTAGAAAAATTGACCCTAAACCAGGTAATTAGCCATGAACAATACCAAGTTATTCGCTACTTGATATTGACTGCCTTCAGCGGGCTGTCCAATGAAGAAAGGAACAAGGTTTATCATGCTGTAGAACTGGCCATGGATGAGTATCAAAAAAGGGGGAATGAATGATGTACTGTGATGAATGCAAACAAAAAACGGCAACGGTTCATTTAACCCAGATGATTAATGGCGTAAAGACGGAGACTAATTTGTGTGAAGATTGTGCTGCTAAGAAGGGAGCTTTTGTGCTTGATTTGGACAACCAGTTGTCCATACCTAACCTGTTAGGTAGTTTTTTTGGAAATTATAATATACCTGAAACCAAGACTATGCTGCAGACCAGAACCTGCCCCAACTGTGGTATGAGTTTTATTAATTTAAGCCAGACAGGCAAGTTAGGGTGTTCAGAGTGTTATACCGCTTTTGAGTCGGGAATAGAGCCGATTCTGAGAAGGATCCACGGAAATAGCCGGCATACCGGGAAAATCCCGGTCCGCGGAGGGCAAACGGTATATTTGCAGAAGCAGTTGCAAAATTTGAAAGCCCAGCTGCAGAAGGCGGTTGCCGAAGAGCAATATGAAAAAGCGGCTGAGATAAGAGATAAGATCAAGGATATTGAAAAAATGATTAATTAAGGGGTGAGAGATATGGGTGCAAGCATAAAGGATTTACTGAATCGAAACCGGGTCCGCTGGATGGATGCAGGTCCGGATTGTGAAATAGTAATAAGCAGCCGGGTGCGCCTGGCTAGAAACCTGCGATTGGTCCCATTTTCTCATTTGCTGGATAGTGAAAGCGGGAAGAAATGCCTTAATACCATTAAAGATGCCTGGAAAAAAAGCCAGCATTTATATTTACAGGATATGGTTCTGGCTACTTTTGATGAACTTTCACCCAATGATAGGCAGATATTGGTAGAAAAGCATTTAATCAGTCCCGGCCATGCCAATGCCGATGCCCCTTACAGAGGATTGCTGGTTAAGGATGATGGCTCTGTTTCTATTATGATCAATGAAGAAGACCATCTAAGAATACAGTATTTCCTGCCGGGTTTGCAGTTAGAAGAGTGTTATAATCGAGCCCAGACTATAGATGATGAGTTGGAACGAAACCTGGATTTTGCATTTGATGAAAACCGGGGCTATCTTACCTCCTGTCCCACTAATGTTGGTACAGGAATGCGGGCCTCAGTAATGCTTCATTTACCAGCAATAGTGATATCAGGACATACTGGGCGGATATTTCATAATATTGCACATTTAGGTATGACTGTTCGAGGTATATATGGTGAAGGAACCGAGGCCATAGGGAATCTGTTTCAGCTGTCAAACCAGGTGACCCTTGGACAGACCGAATCCGATATAAGAAATAATCTGAGCACTATAACTGCCCAGATCGTTAACCAGGAAAAAGCATTGCGGGATAAATTGAGAATTGAAATGAAATACCAGCTTGAAGACAGGATTGGCAGGGCATATGGGATATTGACCAATGCAAGAATGATTACCTCAAAGGAAGCGATGGGCCTGATTTCAGATGTGCGCCTGGGTGTTGATATGGGAGTTGTTAGAGATATTGACCCTCTGGTGCTTAATGAACTGCTGGTTGCTATTAGACCAGCCCATTTACAAAAACTGGCCGGTCGGAACCTGGAATCCTTAGACCGGGATGTTAAGAGAGCCACAGTAATTAAAGAAATGCTGTTGAGTAAATAATAGAATAAAAGGAGGCGGTTTTATTATGTTTAGGAAATTTACCCAGAGGGCTAGAAATGCCGTAATTCATGCACAAGAGGAAGCCAAGCACCTAAACCATCCTGCCATAGGAACCGAACACCTGCTTTTGGGATTGCTAAAAGAAGGTGAAGGGGTTGGGGCTAAAGCTTTAATGAGCTTAGGAATAGATCTGAATAAAGTAAGAGACGAGGTCAATAGGGTAATCGGCGATAGTTCAGCCAGACCGGAAAGACCGGCAGGAGATTTGCCGATAACTCCTAGAGCTAAAAAGGTGTTTAACCTGGCTTTTGATGAAGCCAGGCTGCAAGGGGTTAACTATGTAGGAACCGAGCATTTGCTTTTGGCCATTTTGAGGGAAGAAGAAGGGGTTGCTGGACAGGTTTTAATCTCTATGGGAATCAAGTTGGATGAAGTGAGGCAGCAAGTAATGCTCTTTCTTGGGGGAGAAGCTTACCAGAGTCCTAATCCCAGTCCCTACCAGGATTCGATGCAAAGCCATATTCCCACCAACCAGCAGAGTAAAAGAAAACCGAAAAGCAAAACTCCTACTCTGGATAATTTTAGCCATGACCTCACCCAGGCAGCGCAGGAGGGTAGATTGGATCCGGTGATTGGACGCGATAATGAAATCGAGAGGGTGGTTCAGGTCTTATCCAGGAGGACCAAGAATAACCCGGTGTTGATCGGAGACCCCGGGGTAGGAAAGACTGCTATTGTCGAAGGCCTGGCCCAGAGAATTAACGATAACCGGGTTCCTGAGATACTTGCCAATAAGCGGGTAGTATCCCTTGACCTGTCATCAATGATTGCGGGAACAAAATACCGTGGAGAATTTGAAGACCGGTTAACCAAAATAGTAAATGAGATTAAGTCAGCTGGCGACGTGATTGTGTTTATTGATGAGCTTCATACCATCGTTGGGGCCGGCGCTGCTGAAGGAGCAATTGATGCTGCCAATATCTTGAAACCTTCATTAGCCAGGGGTGAGTTTCAATGTGTGGGGGCCACCACATTAAATGAATATAGGCGCCATGTTGAGAAAGACGCAGCCCTGGAAAGAAGATTTCAGCCCATTCTGGTTGATGAACCAACCATTGAAGAAAGTATAGAGATATTAAAAGGGTTAAGGGACCGCTATGAAGCCCATCATGGAGTAAAAATTAAGGATGAAGCTATCGATGCCGCGGTGAAACTCTCGTCCAGATATATTACCGACCGGTTTTTGCCGGACAAAGCCATTGATTTAATAGACGAAGCATCTTCCAAGGTTAGGTTGAGTAATTATGTGCTTCCAGAAGAATTAAAAGCTAAGGAACAAAAGCTGGAGGAGATAATCAAGGAAAAGGAAGAAGCAATTAATGCTCAAGAGTATGAGAAAGCAGCCCGGTTCAGGGATGAGGAACAAAAGCTTAAAGATGAAATCGATCATGACCGAAAAGAATGGGTTAACAAACGCAGCTTGCAGCTTAATGCAGTAGGGGCTGATGAAATCGCTGCGGTAGTCTCTAATTGGACCGGAATTCCAGTAAGTAAACTTGCCGCTCAGGAAAGCGAGAGACTGGTAAAGCTGGAAGAAGTATTGCACCAGCGGGTAATAGGCCAAGACGAGGCTGTGGTTGCGGTTTCGAGAGCCGTAAGGCGGGCGAGGGCAGGCCTGAAAAACCCCAAAAGGCCTATAGGTTCATTTGTTTTCCTGGGGCCTACCGGGGTTGGTAAGACAGAACTGGCCAGGGCACTGGCCGAAGCTATGTTTGGAAGCGAGGATTCTATCATCAGGTTGGATATGTCAGAATACATGGAAAAGCACTCTGTATCCAGGATGATAGGTTCGCCTCCGGGATATGTAGGATATGATGAAGGTGGACAGCTTACCGACAAGGTAAGGACCAAGCCTTATTCTGTAATTTTGTTGGATGAAATTGAGAAAGCCCACCCGGATGTTTTCAATATATTGTTACAAGTCATGGAAGATGGGCGTTTAACCGATGGACAGGGTAGAACGGTAGATTTCCGGAACACGGTAATTATAATGACCTCCAATGTGGGAGCAGAAACCATCAATAGTGACAAAACCGTTGGTTTTACCCGGGCAATTGACGAAAGTGAGAGTTACCAAAAAATGAAAGAACGGGTAATGGAACGGATGAAGCATACTTTTAAGCCGGAATTTCTTAACCGGATTGATGAAATAATCGTTTTCCAGAGCCTTAATGAGGAACAATTGAATCAAATTGTTGAACTGTTGTTGGCCGAACTCGAGCAAAGGATAGCAGAAAATGGGTTTAAAGTAGAGATTAGCGATAGAGCCAAAAAACTTATCCAGAAAGAAGGATACGATCCTGCATTTGGGGCCAGGCCGATCAAGCGGGCCATCCAAAAGTTGGTAGAAGACGCGATCTCAGAAAGCATTCTCAACCGGGAGGTAGAACCGGGTGATACAATTGTAGTGGATGAGGAAGATGATAAAATAAAAGTTAGCAAAAAACAGGATTAAGTTGTTTGGTGGTTGCATGGGGACGTTGTTTCTGTAACCGGAGACCCAGAGCTGGTTACATAAACTAATGTCCCCATGTAATAGTAGATAAGAGGTAGCTTATGGGGAAAGGTATTAGTAATTACACCTGTAGCCAATGCGGCTATATGGCGCCCAAATGGATGGGAAAATGTCCTGGATGTGGCTTGTGGAACACTTTCTACGAGGAAATGGGGTTTAAAGACAGGTCAGGTCAAAAGAAAGGAATGGTTGACGCGGTTCCCTTGGATTCAATCGGGGAATCCGAATGTTTTAGGTATGTAAGCGGCTGTGGCGAGCTGGATCGGGTTCTGGGCGGAGGAATAGTACCGGGATCTTTAATACTAATCGGTGGAGATCCGGGGATTGGTAAGTCAACCTTATTATTACAGGTTGCTGGTAAGTTTACCAGGATACATAATAAAAAGGTAATCTATTTATCCGGTGAGGAGTCATTAAAACAAATAAAGCTCCGTTCTATGAGGCTGGGAATAAACAGCAACAGCATACTATTGCTGAACGAACAATGCCTGGATACTCTAGATGATTATATGGAGGAAATTAACCCCGAGCTAGTTATAGTTGACTCGATCCAGACGGTTTTTTTGTCAGGATTATCCTCAGTGCCTGGAAGCGTTGCCCAGCTGAGAGAATGTACAGCAAAAATAATGGACGTGGCCAAAAAAAGGGAGAAAGCCTTCATAATAGTCGGGCACGTTACCAAGGACGGTGTTCTTGCCGGCCCCAAGGTGCTGGAGCATATGGTTGACGTTGTTATCTACTTTGAAGGGGATAAGAACTTTTTATTCCGGATCCTTCGAGGGGTAAAGAATCGTTTCGGCCCGACCGATGAAATAGGTATTCTGGAAATGAACAGTACAGGGCTGGTGGAAGTAGCCGATCCATCCTCATTGTTTTTATCCTTCCGCCAGCAGGAGATGATTGGTTCAGCTATTGGAGCTACACTGGAAGGGACCAGACCTTTATTAATTGAAATTCAGGCCTTGGTTTCTCCATCCGGGCCAGGATATCCTAGAAGGATGGCTTCTGGAATCGATCAGAACCGGTTAGCCTTAATAACTGCCGTTCTGGAAAAAAAACGGGGATACAATATGGCGGCTACGGATGTATATATTAAAGTTGCTGGGGGAGTATTTCTAAAAGATCCATCAGTAGATTTAAGTATCGTGGCCTCCATTCTCTCCAGTTACCATGACATCCCGCTTCCGCGGGATACTGTATTTATAGGGGAATTAGGTCTATCCGGTGAAATCCGCCCCGTACCTATGATGGATATTCGCCTGAAAGAAGCGGATAAATTAGGATATAAACGGGTATTACTCTCTGGACTGCCATTGGGGTATGAAATGCCACAGTGTAACCTGAAACTAGTAAGATTAAATAGTATTGAGGAGCTGGCAAAAAGAATCCTGGAAGGAGATTTTTAAATGGACGAGATATATCAAGGAGAGTTTAGAAAGTATCTGCACATGTTGGCACCTGGTACTTTATTCCGGCTAGGAATAGAAAACATCCTGCAAGCCAATACCGGAGCTCTGATCGTGGTAGGTGATTCTCCAGAGGTGTTAAAAATAACCAGCGGCGGTTTTTACGTTGACTGTGAATTTACCCCCTCCAGATTATATGAGTTGGCTAAAATGGATGGGGCCCTTATAACCAACCATGATGTTTCCAGGATACTAATAGCTAATGCTCAGCTACACCCGGATCCCCAGCTGCATTCCAATGAGACCGGAATTCGCCACCGCATCGCCCAGCGGGTTGCCCAGCAAACCAACCAGCTGGTTGTGGCTATATCACAACGCAGGAGAGTTGTAACCCTGTATTATGGTAACATTGCTTTCAGGTTACGCGATTTAGCATCGATTTTAGTAAAAGCTAATCAAGCGCTTCAGACCCTGGAAAAATACCGTAATGTACTGGTCCAGGAATTACAGCGTTTGGGGGGGCTGGAGTTTGAGGATATGGTTACGGTAGCTGAGGTATGTGAGGTTTTGCGCCGGTGCATTAAAGTATTGATTATCGCTATGGAGATTGAAAATTATGTGGTAGAATTGGGAACCGAAGGCAGACTGGTCAAGGCCCAGCTGGATGAACTAGTGGCCAATGTTCAAGAAGAGGCGATTTTTATTATCCAAGATTACTCCAATACCCCGGATAAATCTCCTGCTGATTTACTGAGAGCCATGTTGCGTGCCTTTGAGGACGAGTTATTTGATTTAGTGTTTATTGCCCGGCAATTATCTCTGGGCACAACCAGCAGCCACTTATCCCAGCAGGTATATCCCCGGGGATACCGGTTGTTGCAAAAACTACCCCGCATTCCCCCTTCCATTATAGAAAAGCTGATAGGAAAATTTGGGTCCTTGAGTCACATTCTAAGAGCCAGCATTGAGGAACTGGATGATGTAGAAGGAATCGGGGAAGTAAGAGCCCGATCCATAAAAAACGGGTTGAAAAGAATGCAGGAACAACTGATGTTAGAGTATATGGTTTGAGATATAAACAAAAATAACCCCGGTATCTCTTAACTAGACTATGATAATAGATAGACTGCATAGTATTTTATGTAGTCTCTATTATTTTTTTCCACTTAATATACACCCTAACAATATTGAATTGATTTAGTAAACATTATATTAAGAATAGAACAGATGTTTGGCAATTGGTGAATAAGGTTGAGAGTAGAGAAATTATTACTCCTAACAACAGAAAACGCTATTTGACCGCTTTTATTAGAGCGCCGGCGAAGGCAGCATCAGCCATTTCCCACTGGGCTTCAGTTAAGCTGGTTTTATCGGCGCCCAATCCCTGCAATACTTCCCGAGTATAATAGTTTTCCGGAGTGACGCTGATCTGCTTAAAGCCGGCCTGAGTCAGCAGTTCTTCATACTCCTGCACGCTCAGGTTTCCGGCAATACAGGATACCCACAGGGAAGTGATCTGCCGAATCTCTGCGGGCACTTCCCGGGTAGATACTATGTCGGCAATGGCTAATCTGCCCCCGGGTTTTAAGATGCGGTATATCTCACTCATAACCTTGCCTTTATCACCGCTGAGATTGATTACACAGTTGGACATTACTACATCAACACTTTCATCCGGCAGGGGTATTTCCTCAATATAGCCCTTCAGAAATTCCACATTGGCTGCTCCGATACGTTCCTTGTTGCTATTGGCTAGAGCCAGCATCTCATCAGTCATATCCAGACCATAAACTTTACCGGTCGGCCCTACATATCGGGAGGCTACCAGGACATCAATACCTCCGCCGCTGCCCAGATCCAGTACGGTCTCCCCTTCCCTTAATCCGGCCAGAGCATGGGGATTGGCACAGCCCAGAGAGGCCTTGAGCGCTTCGGTTGGCAAAGCGGACAGGTCTTCATTGTTATAATTGATGTCTATGCGGGTGATGGTGCTGCAGCAGGAACTGCTGGGGCCACAGCAACACCCCTGCCCTCCCGTACTTATCTGCCGGGCTATCTTCCCATAGTGTTTCTGCACTTCCTTGCGAACATTTTCCATAGTATCTTCCTCCATTAATTATTTAGTATTTACGGCTGAACCTGAATTAAAATACTTCTTCCGGATAAACTGTCCAGGAACCCGGCAAATCCAGGCAGAACATAACCTAATCCTACCCCCAGGAACATAGCTAGGAAAATCCATAGGGTAAGGTATCGTCCAGAAACGATAGTTTTGCTGCTATTGAGTCTGTCAAAATAACAACACCTCTTTTTCTAAAGTCTGGATATGATTCAGCACAGTTATTCCTGAACGCTCAGCAATTTTCACAGCCTTTGGCGTTCTTGAGCCGCAGGGTATCCTGCTGACAGCATGGGATTTTACTGGCTTCTTCCTTAATTATCATTCTTAGGAAAGGATAATGCTGTAGAGTTTCTTCATTAATCCGGTAATATACCCATTGGGCTTTCTTCTCCGAACAGACTAGTCTGGCGTTCCGGAGTTTATCCAGGTGCCGGGAAGCATTGGACTGCTGTATGCCTAAAACCTCCTCGATTTCACACACACATAATTCCTGGTCTTTTAACAAGCTCAGCATTCTTAATCTGGTTTCATCAGCCACAGCTTTGAGTATCACTATCAGTTCCAATTTATCATCGCCCATGAGTATATGCACTTATACTCATATACTATACCTATAAAAGCATTTGTCAATACTACTGGTTTCTTATTGGATAAACTGGTACTAGTGTTACTATATATGACAATTAGTAAAGATTTTCTAATTTAAGACAAATGGACTTTTTCGGCAGTCTGTAATTATTAACATATCGTTTATATGTAAATAAAGGGACAAGCCTTGATTATTCAGGACTGTCCCTTTATTAGTTTAGATAATATTTCACGGGGTTATTTTTATTTGTAAGTATTTAAGTCAGATTAAATATTCCCAGGGTTGAGACCTTTTTATATTCCTTGATAAATACATCGTAAAGACTAATATCAATACAATTGCAGAGGGCCGCAGAATAAAAAAACATTTTTCCCAGTTCATTATAAATAATATCCTGACAGTTGGAACATAACTCGCCTCTTAAATGATCATCCAGGCAATTACGTAGTTCAATATAGGAATTAATACTATCCGGTATTTGCATCTTCTCGGCTTGAATTTTTATACAGCCGCAGTCGGTTACTGCCTTTACAACTGCCCTATTAACACGGCTGCTGGATTCAGAAAGCTTGGATAGGATATCTAAAATGCTATAATGCCTTATCAGAAGGTCACCCACAGCATTCTGAAACTCATCACAAATCAAGTCCTTCATAACGAAGACTTGCCTCCTTCATTTGTGTTTGTGATTTTCATAATTATATCGTTTGGTCAAGAGCTTTGTCAATTGTAAGCAGTAAGGCGGGCTTGCTCCTTGATGTGGTTTTGGAATTTGGTGTATAATTATTGTCTTCCAATAGAAGAATAAATATAGGAGGTGAATAAAAAATGCATATAAAGCAAACAATTCCCAAAATATCAATATTAGCACTGGTTATGGGAACCAGCATTCCTATGGCAATAAATAATTTGGCTACGGTCAGTTTGATCGGCAAAATAATTATGGCCCTATCAATAATACTGGTTACTTTTTTTCTAGTCAGGGTATCGATTGTATTTATTAAAAAGAGCATAGAACATCTTAATCTGTTAATTGAAAGTACTTCGATTGAAGTTTTGCTGGGTGGTGCCGGAGGACTGGTTGTGGGAACTTTGATTGGGGTTTTAAGCAGTTTTCCCTTGTCTGTAATAAAGGGTCTTGGACCTTATCTTACTCTGGGGATTTTTATTTTTTGTGGCTACCTGGGGCTGAGTATAGGCGTGCGCCGGGGAGTCGATATGCTGGGATTGTTTCCGACCAAGGGAAATTTTGCGGTAGATAATACAGATAATGGGAAGAAAATCCTTGATACTAGTGCTATAATTGATGGACGGATATATGATGTATGTGTCAGTAATTTTCTGGAAGGTTCATTGCTGGTCCCCACCGCTGTAATAGAGGAGTTGCAACATATTGCTGATTCCTCCGACCATATCCGAAGAAATAAGGGCCGCCGGGGGTTAGAGTTGTTGGCTAAGATGCAAAAACATCCGAAGATTAAAATTGATATAATTGATTCCGATATCGTTGGAGAAAAAGAGGTTGACAGTAAACTTATTAAGCTATGCAAGCAGCTTAATGCCAGTATAATTACTAACGACTATAATCTAAACAAGGTTGCTGAACTTCAGGGCATAAAAGTGTTGAATATCAACGAACTCACCAATGCGGTTAAAATAGTAGTTTATCCAGGGGAGACAATGCATATCAACATTATTAAAGAAGGTAAGGAGAGCGGGCAGGGGGTAGGTTACCTGGAAGATGGCACAATGGTGGTCGTCGAAGATGCTTATGACGAAATAGGTAAAGAGCTGGATGTTATGGTGACCAGCGTATTCCAAACCGCAGCAGGCAGAATGATTTTTACCCGGAAGATTAAGGACGATAACCACCCTGACCTGAGTTCTTTCCATGATGTACAAGAGGTGAAAATGTTTGGTTGATACCCTCAATGTCATAGTAGCAGCTGCTGGGTCAGGTAAAAGAATGAATAAAGGTATTAACAAGCAATACCTTACCCTTCGTTCCAGGCCGATCTTAAGCTATTGCCTGGAGGTATTTGAACATTCCCCTCTGGTCAACAATGTTCTGGTAGTAGTAAAAGAGTCGGAAATTGGTTTCTGCCAGAAAGAAATAGTTGAAAGATATGGCTATAAGAAGGTAAGGAAGGTTATCGCCGGCGGAGCTGAACGGCAGGATTCGGTGTGGGCAGGGTTGAACTCCTTAGAGCAGTCAACCGGGCTGATAGCTGTCCACGACGGAGCCCGGCCCTTTATTACCGACCAGCTGCTGACAAAGCTAGTTAGTACTGCTGCCCAATGGGATTCCGCAATCCCTGGAGTTCCGGTCAAAGATACGGTTAAACTGGTAGATAATGAGGGTTTTGTGAGCAAAACCCTGGATCGATCCAGGATATTTTTTGTTCAGACCCCCCAGGTGTTTCGTCTGGAATATCTTATAAAGGCTTATCAAAAAGCGGTGGAAGAGCAGTTTGCGGCTACTGATGACGCTTCAATATATGAGAAGTATGTAGGTAAGGTTAAAATTGTACCAGGGGACTACAGGAATATTAAAATAACTACTCCGGAGGATCTCAGTTACGCCAGGGAAATAGCTGATGACTTAATAAGCAGGGGACTGATTATTGATAGTGGAGTTTCTTGATTAAGTTCGTAAAGAGTCTCCGATTGGAGGAATTCGGTTGCGAGTAGGTATAGGGTATGATGCTCATCGCCTGGTTGAAGGGAGAAAATTGATCCTGGGGGGAGTGGATATAGAGCATAACAAGGGCCTCCTGGGGCATTCTGATGCTGATGTGTTAGTGCACGCGATTTGCGATGCCCTTCTTGGGGCAGCATCCCTAGGGGATATTGGGCGGCACTTTCCTGACAGTGATGATACGTATAAGGGTATCGAGAGTTTATTACTGCTTAAGAAAGTCGGACAAATATTGGGTGAAAGAGGATATAGGGTGATCAATATCGACGGGGTGATTGTTGCCCAAGCCCCCCGGCTTTCCCCTTACATAAAAGATATGGAATCCAACATTTCACAAGCTCTAAATCTACCTTTGAGTCAGATTAACGTTAAGGCTACCACCACCGAACACCTGGGCTTTGAAGGCCAGGAACAGGGAATTTCAGCCTATGCAGTGGCATTGATCGATTAGCAATAGACCAGGTTCGCCCCCCTGATCTACCAGGTAATATTTATCCCTTAACCGTGGAAAACTAGCGGGAAAAGGGGGTAACAAAATGGTGCGATACCGGAGTTTACTGTTAGTATTCGGATTGGTTATCCTAATTGGAGCAGTATATTCGAAGGGCACAACAATAAGCACGGGCAGCAGTACACAGGAGGGGAAAGTGGTAATAAGCCTGGGTCAGGACCTGACTGACGAGCAAAAGAAGATGGTCCTTGATTATCTTAGTCCTTCAACCAGGGGAAAAGAATTGACTTATATCACCGTAAGCAACCAGGAGGAAAGGCGGTACCTGGAAGGATTAGTTGACGAAAGCCTTATCGGGACCAAAGCCATTTCTTCCGTTTACTGCGAGTTGTTCAACCAGAGCAAAGGCATTGAAGTGAAAACCAACAATATTACTGATATTACACCATTCATGTATGCTAATGCCTTATCTACCGCAGGAATTGAGAATGCCAGGGTCGTTGTAACCGCCCCGTTTAAGGTTTCAGGAACCGCAGCTTTAACTGGGATTTTAAAGGCCTTCGAGTCGGCCAGCGGAGAAAGGCTGGATGAAGAAGCTAAGCAGACAGCTCACCTGGAAATAGCAGAGGTTTCTAAACTGGGGAAAAAACTGGGCAAAACCAATGCCGAAAAGATAATTTATGAGGCTAAACGTCAGGTGGTGGAAAAAGGCACTAGCGACCCTCAAGAGATCAAAAAGATTGTACTTGAGGTGAGTGCGGACGTAAATGTTAATTTGTCCCAGGAAGAAGTCGACCGAATAGTTAAACTTATGCAGCAGTACCGCCATATTAACCTTAGTATCGATGGCCTAAACCAGCAGTTGAAGGGTCTAAGCAGGAACGTTGCAGAAATTAAAAACAGCGGCAGTGAAATAGCAAGTATTTTTAACCAGCTTTTAAGCGCTATGCGCAATCTCTTGGTCTCAATACAAAATGCCATATCCTAAAAGCTTACTAAACATTGTATGGTAAGGAGAGGAATAGAATGAGTAAAGTGAAAGTAAGGTTTGCCCCTAGCCCAACAGGTCCACTGCATATCGGGGGTGCCCGTTCGGCTTTATTTAATTACTTTTTCGCGGCCAAGGAAGCAGGCGAAATGGTATTAAGAATTGAAGACACGGATTTGGAAAGGTCCCGGGTTAAATATGAGGAAGAGATTATCCAATCCTTAAAATGGCTAGGGATTACCTGGACAGAAGGTATTGGGGTATCCCACAATTCGTCCGCCTATCGGCAGACAGAAAGACTAAACATATACCAGGAATATGTACAAAAACTATTTGCTTCGGGACACGCCTATTATTGCTTCTGTTCTGAAGAGGAACTGGAGGAAGAACGCAAAACCTTATCCGCGGCCGGGCAGACTCCGCGATACCTGGGAAGGTGTCGTAGCCTCAGTCCGGAAGAAAGAGAAGAAAAAATGAGGCAAGGGATAAGACCTACTATACGGTTTCAAGTGCCCCCCAAAAGGCTGTACATTGTGGATGATTTGGTAAGGGGCAGGGTTAGCTTTGAAAGCGACATAATTGGAGATTTTATTATAGTCAAATCAGATGGTATGCCGGTATATAATTTTGCCGTGGTTATTGACGATGCCTTAATGGGTATAACCCATGTCATCCGGGCAGAGGAGCATTTGTCCAACACCCCCAGGCAGCTTATGCTGTATGACGCTTTAAATTTTAAAAGGCCAAAATTTGCCCATATTTCTCTTATCCTGGGTGAAGACCGGCAGAAGATGAGCAAACGCCACGGTGCAACCTCAATTATGCAGTACCGGGAAATGGGATACCTCCCCGAAGCCATGTTAAATTTTCTAGCATTATTAGGATGGGCTCCGCCTGGGGAGGAACAGATTTTATCCAAAGAACAGATTATCGAGGCATTCAGCCTTGACCGGCTGGCTAAAAACCCTGCTGTTTTTGATCTGGATAAGCTTAACTGGATTAACCAGCAGTATATAAAGAAGTTAAGCACGGAAGAGCTAATAGGGCTTTGCCGGCCGTTTTTATTGTCATCTCAGTATAAAGAGCAGGTGAACCATCTTAGTTCACAACAGCTGAAATTACTGGTCGAAGCGGTTAGGGACCGCCTGGTTTGTTTAAAGGACATCCAGGAAGAAGCGGGAAGGATTTTGGCCCCACCGGTTTATGAAGGGGAGGCCTTGGAGATCTTAAAAAGAGAGGGAGTAAGGGAAGTACTTAGTATATTTGCGGATCGTCTGCCTCTTTACGAGACCCTGGAAGACATCAGCCTGGGTATCAAAGAAATAATAAAACAACTCCGACTCAAACCCAAAGAGGTCTACATGCCGCTGCGTTGCGCTTTATCGGGAACTATACACGGACCGGAACTGCCGTATCTCATAGCTGTACTAGGTAAAGAGGAAGTCAGTAAGCGGATTAGAGCCTCTATGTCACTGTAATAATTATTAATAAAACACTGAATATGGAGAGGGAAGGCCTCTCTTTTTTATTGCCTGGGATAATACGGAAAAATTGTATGAAAATTGGGCATTCCGGATGTGTACGGCTAACCAACCTGTTGTGTTGTCAACCGGACAATAAAAACTGTTGCAGGGGTGGAATATCAGCCCTACAAGGCTGGCACGCTTTTTGCATTAATACATTAATGCATGTTAAATACAGCAAATGACGGGTTACTGATTTGGTATAATTCTGGCAAGATAGGAAGGATTTTCCTTGTCCAAACTGCATAGTAGTATATAATGTAAGGAGGGAACAAAGGTGGAAGAAGGCACAAGTGCTGTTAACTTCTTAATGCTAGCGTTAAAGGGAGCCCTGTGGATATCGCTGGTGGTGTTTTTAGTTATAAACATATCCAAAATTGCTATATGGCTTGAAAACAGGAAAAATAAAGGCGATGATCTTTGGCCAAGAGCTAGTAAAAGTTAATAGTCACGATCGGAGTGTAATAAAAAAGACCTTTCAACCCACTGATTCCCTAAAATATATGGCCGGTAAATACCTGATTTGTAGGGGCTGCGATTGAGTGAATCAGTAACTCCAGTAGAGCATATAACATTCCGTTCGCAGGCACGGCTACAAATAGGCCGTGCTATTTGTTTAGGGCAATAAAGGAAAAATAAAAAGCACTAGGTTTTAAGGCCGTAAGCGCTATTATTCATAACAACAAATCTTAGCAGTATTTAGTTTGTGATCGCAAACTATAGGTGGATTCAAATTCTGGCCTTATGAGGAGGTGACAATAAGAATAATCTTTAAGGCTCCTATTCGTTAAGTTTGAATCTTCTCATTGTAATCGGGAGGAAACGCGATAAATAAAGGAGATTTAAACATTACCGACGGGACAAACAGTGTCTAAATGGTTTCCGAGAATTGGTCAGCAGTCAACACCGGTGTATTTTTGATTCGGCTAATTTCTAATTATGAGGTTTTTTGCACTTTTTACGGTAACTGGTTAATAATTGAGATATCAGGTGAACGTACCCTAATATGGTGGCTTTTTTTGAGCTTAAGGTCAGGCCTTTATCATGTTTTATTTTAACATGAGGAATTGCTAGGAATTTTACTGATAATTTTTGCACTAGGGCATTAGATAAAAACAATATTTTCTAGCCAGGCACATTTTAAAATAATTAAGCCCGGCCAGGAAATTATTAATAAAGATTATTGAAGGGATCAGCCAACCTAGCATAGAGGGTTGACCAATCTGGACGTTTGAAATATAGAGCAGCAGATTATCCTTAAAAACAGCAGAACTGCTGGATATCCTGCCTGTTTATAGCAAAACAGAGAGGGCGAAAATAATAGGACATTATCCGGTTGCCTTATATTTTATTGCTCTTTGGCTAAAAATATTTATGTAGCAGATAGCTCAATTTGAAACTCAATAAGCAATGTTAAAACATTCATGCGAAGTTTATAGCCAAAAAACTAAAACCTGGCTATTAACCTGACAAATAAAAATCACATTTCCGAAGGGAGGATATTATAGTGGGACAATATAGATATTCTATGCCATCCTATTTCGAAAAAATGCCTGATATCGGCAAGGAATTGAGAAGACCCAATGAAAAGAACGCTGAGGAATTAAAAGCGGTAGAAGCAGAAATTGACGCTGAAGTTCAGCGGGTTAAAAACACTGGCAAATCAACTGAGGATTTAAACAAACGAGGAGAATGGACAGCCTGGCAAAGACTGGAGTATTTAGTTGATCCAGGAACCTGGTGTCCCTTGCACACGATTTACGATCCAAATTTTAATGAAGAAGGCTGTACTGGAGTTATTGATGGTCTGGGGAAGATCAATGGCCGCTGGGCGGTAATAATAGCATCGGACAATAAGATAATGGCAGGTGCCTGGATATCCGGACAGGCGGACAATATATTAAGGGTTACCGATATTGCAAAGATGCTGCGGGTACCTTTAGTCTGGGTGCTTAACTGCAGTGGAGTTAAGTTGATGGAACAACAAGAAGTGTATCCTAACCGCAGAGGTAATGGAACAACCTTCTACAGACATGCTGAACTGGAGCAACTGGGTGTTCCGGTTATTTGCGGCATATACGGCACCAACCCTGCTGGGGGCGGATATCACGCTATAAGTCCTACCATCCTTTTGGCCCATAAAGATTGCAATATGGCTGTTGGCGGTGGCGGCATCGTTGGAGGCATGAACCCCAAGGGATATTTTGATGAAGAAGGAGCCCAGGATCTGATAAATGCTACCAGGATGTTTAAGCAAAGCCCGCCGGGCAGCGTTAAAATACATTTTGATGAGACTGGATTCTTTAGAGAGGTCTGTGACACAGAGGAAGAAGTACTGGACAGAATTAAGAAGTACATGCTGGATATCCCCGCATACAATCCTGAGTTTTTCCGGGTAGCCAAGCCCGCCGAACCGAAATTCCCGGCAGAAGACCTTTATTCACTGGTACCGTTCAACCAAAGAAGAGCCTACCAGATGGATGAGGTTTTGGCCCGGTTGTTCGATAATAGTGAACATATGGAATATAGGCCGGATTACGGACCGGATGTGTACTGCGGCCTGGCCAAAATAGATGGCTTTCTGTGCGGCTTTATCGGAAATAAACAGGGCTTTTTAGGCCAGGATTACCCCGAATATACTAACGAGTATAGTGGGATTGGGGGCAAGCTTTATCGCCAGGGATTGATTAAGATGAGCGAGTTTGTCACCTTCTGCGGACGTGACCGGATCCCCATAATCTGGATACAGGATACTACCGGAATAGATGTAGGGGATATTGCGGAAAAAGCTGAATTGCTCGGCCTTGGTCAGTCTTTGATATACTCCATCGAGAGTACGGATATCCCAATGATGCTTATAGTTTTAAGGAAAGGCACCGCGGCTGCCCACTATATAATGGGTGGGCCGAACGCAAACAACAATACGGCATTTACCCTGGGAACTCCAGCTACTGAGATCTATGTAATGCATGGAGAAACGGCTGCTGCTGCTTCGTATTCACGCCGGTTGGTAAAAGAACAGGATGCGGGAAGGTCACTGGAACCGGTAATTGAAAAAATGAACGAAATGGTGCAGGACTATTATGAGAAATCGAGACCTGCATACTGTGCTAAAAGAGGATTTGTTGATGAGATAGTAAAATTGGCAGAACTGCGCAAGTACTGCAAGGCCTTTGTCGGGTGTTACTACCAGAATCCAGCTTCCATATGTCCATTCCACCAGATGATTACCCCCAGGGTAATTAGAGGATAAATCAGGAAGGGTAAACAATAATAGCCGGGGGGCCTAACCCTCCGGCTATTTTATTGAAAGGATTTTTTGTAATTTCGGGTAAAATATTTTTTATCCAATAGCAGCACGCAGGAGGCAGCGATAAAGGCTGCTGCCGCTGCAGTCTGCCAGGCTAGGGAATATGAACCAAAGGTGTCGTACAGGTATCCGGTAATAACGGGACCGACTGCTCCTCCAAGCAATCCCGCCGTAGTAATGGTGCCCCAGATTTTACCCATTGCTTTAGTCCCGAAACGATCGGCAACAGTAGCAGACATGAGAGCTACTGCGCCATTACCGAGGCCTATAACAATGATGGCCGTGTAAAGGTAAAATAAATTGGAGGAGGCCCTGGCAAAAACCATAATACCTATGGCGGTGAGTAAGAATCCCATAGATAGGATAATCCTTCTTTCACTTAACAAGTCTGATAGCCAGGAAAAGAAAAGGCCACTTATGGTAGCCAACAACCCTACATAACCAAAAATCGTTGAGGCTGTAACCGGTTGAACTCCGGAATCGGTCATGGCAATTATTGAATGATTGGCAAAGGAAAACCAGCTAAATAAATCTCCGATATAGATAATGACAAAGAACCAAAAATCCCTGGTTTTAAGGGCCTCATTAAAAGAAAAGTCTTTAGTTTTCCTCCTGGTATCAGAGTTATCGGAGTCAACCTCTTTTTGCGCGGCTATTTCCTGTTCAGGTAAACCATCAATATTTTGGCCCACATCCTGCGGTTTATCATAAGCTAAGAGGCTTACTATAGTTAAAATTAAGAGGCCTGCCGTACAACCCAGAATATTAACCGACATCCTCCACCCGTAATTGCTGATCAGGTAGGCTAACAGGGGATTGAAGATAAAAATACCCAGACTGGTGCCAACAACAATGATAGCGGTTGCTATACCCCGCTTTCTGCTAAACCAGTGGGAGATCATGGTAGTGTTTACAACCAGTCCCATGGCTATTATGGCCAGGGAAAAAAGCACCCCGTAAGCAATGAGTATCGTCAAATAACTGTTAGCATTCCCAAATATAATAAAAGAAATGCCGATTAAAACAGCTCCAAGGCAGAGCATCTTCTTTGCCCCGTACTTATCCAGAAACGCTCCGGCGAAAGGCTGAAAAACAGCCTGGCACAGCAGACTGACTGAAAAAATACTGGTTACCATTGCCCGGGTCCATCCAAATTCATCGAGCAGAGAATTAAATAGAGTCCCGAAGCAAAACCTGGCTCCGTAAGTTATGGTAACGACGGTAAACCCCACCGCTAGCATTATCCATCCATAGTAGAAACGTTGGGTTAGCCTTTTGATCATAGAAAGCCGCTCCTAATAATTTACCCTTGACCTATTTGATCATAGTCAATTTATATCCTAATAATTATATCCTCCTAAGTACCGCTTTAATAAGGGAGTGATTCTCCCCTCCTAATGAAGGTGCATAACTCTTCATAAACGTCCTTAAGATGCCATTAATTAACAGGCAGTAGGGCCGTTTTTAAAAGGTACCCTTGGCCATCAATTCTTTTTTGGCCTCCAGGTATATCCTGGCTCCACTGGAGATTTTCTCTTTAGACATCAGGGTTAGTACTACCAGCACCGGAAGACTTAAGGCCAGGGAAGGCCAGAGCGGGGCAATACCCAGTGGGCTGCCCAAAAAGTGCCAGAGTGCGGCAGTGATGCCTCCCAGGATCATTGACCAAAAGGCAGCATCGTTGCTTACCCGGGGCCAAAAGACGGCAATTACCAGAACCAGGCCGGCGATTGATCTAATCTGAAAAGCTCCGAGGACTTGATCCAGGATGGAACCGGCATGCAGTCCTCCAAATATGGCAATAAGGCCGAGTATTATGGTGCAAGCCTTGGAGAAATTCAGTTCTTGCTGTCCGGTAGCATGGGGCTTAATTATCCTGTAAAAATCACGGCTTATTATAGTAGCCACAATCAATAATACCGAGGGCCCGGTAGATAAAATGGCTGCCAATACCCCCATAGATGCCAGGATGGTAAAGGTAGGCCCCAGGTGATCAGCCATCAGGTATAAAATATCCCGGGAATATGCATCAGGCAAAACAACCTTGCCGGCAATGCCAATTAAGGATGGAAATACGGCGAAAACAAACACCAGGAGGCCCGATAATAACATACCGGTGTTAATAGATTTGATATCCCTGCCGCCATACACCACGGCAACTACGGTTGAGGCAGCCAAAAAGGATATTCCGGTACCTAAACCCCAAGCGAGAACCGTCATAAAATCGGGTTGGACTACACTGAACATGGTAGAGGGGAGCACGGACCTCATATGGGCCAGTCCACCTGCTTCCTTTATAGCGAAAATGCACACTATTAACAAACCAAAGTACATAACTACTGCATGAACAAAGTTCATCCAGGCAATACCCTTTCTTCCCGCCAGGGCCAGGTAAATAAAACCTATCCCAACTATCCAGGACATAAGAGTAAAATCGATATTCAGCAATGGAGATAGTATTGAGGCAGCTGCTACCGGTTGGATAGCAAAGAGGATTAAATAAACAATTGTTAATATAATAAGCATTGCTGTCCTGGTCCTAAAGTCAAACCTCATTTGATATGCCTCCGGAACGGACATAGCTCCCATTTTCACTCCCGCCACCCGGTAAAAGGTGGCGGCAAATACCACCATGAAAACACACCCTATGCACATACCCCAGTTAGCCCAGACCGAAGATAAGCCCAGATTAAAGGCCGTAGCGGCATTGCCTACGGTTCCGGCCCCGGCGATCATTTCGGCAAACATTAAGGGCACGATTAAAAGGACCCCTAACTGGTTTTTGGCAACAAAGAATTCCGCCACATTGTTCTGTTTCCGCATAGAATAGGTGCTGATAGCAAACATTACGACGAAGTAAGCCAAGATAACAACCGCAGCATACATTGTATAACTCCCCCTTAAAATATCTATCTAGCTCTTATACTATCTAGCTCTTATATATGATTTTAATATATTATATCCACATAGTTCCATTTTGTAATTATATAATTATAACAAATATAATAAGCTAGCAGGCTAACAATTTATATGTAACTAACTAATTAAGGTATTAAAATATTCCTAATGGTAATAAAAACCAGTATAAAATGAAGAATAAACCTTTGAAATGTATTTAGTCAGAATACATAGTATAATATAAATAACAACGGGAAAGGAGTGGGCGTATGAAGTTTGATATTCGAGGAAAAAACATCGAAATAACAGGTGCGCTAAGAGACTATACCACTAAAAGGCTTTCCAAGTTGGAGAAGTACATTGAGGATGTAAAGGAGGCACAGGTATCCTTATCAGTAGAAAATAAAATCCATAAAATTGAAGTTACCATACCCTTAAATGGGATGCTCTTGCGGGGCGAGGAAAAAAGTGACGATATGTACAGTTCTATTGATCTGGTGGTAGAAAAACTGGAGAAGCAGATCGAAAAATACAGGACCAAATTACTTAGAAACCATCGCGCTACAGGATTAAAAAGGGTTGTAGCAGACGACGCAAACCAAAAGCCAGGTTCGGTGGAATTAGCTGAAAGGTTTAAGATTGTCAGGACTAAAAAATTTGCCATGAAACCCATGGATGAAGAAGAAGCTATAATGCAAATGAATTTACTCGGACACAACTTTTTCATGTTTTTCAATGCTGACAGCAATGAAGTAAACGTGGTGTACAAAAGGAAGGATGGGGATTACGGTTTAATTGAACCCAACTTCGACTAGTTGAGCCCCCAGGGTAAAAATGATAATATAAACATACATTAAAATAGGAACCGGATGGTTCCTATTTTCTTGAAAGAGGGATATAGATGTTAAAGAACTTGGTTAAAGCGTTTCTGGACGATGATGCCAAAGTAGTAAAGAAAATGGGGAAGACGGTTGAAAAGATCAACTCCTTGGAGGATAACATGTCCAGGCTTGATCCCGCTGACTTTCCCAGGAAAACTGTCGAATTCCAAAACCGGTTAGAACAGGGAGAAAAACTGGATAATATATTGCCGGAGGCTTTTGCCCTGGTCAGGGAAGCTTCCAGGCGGACTCTGGGTATGAGGCATTTTGATGTTCAATTAATTGGGGGTATAGTATTACACCAGGGTAGAATAGCTGAAATGAAGACTGGAGAAGGAAAAACTCTAGTTGCTACCCTTCCTGCCTATTTGAACGCCTTAACCGGGAAAGGGGTTCATATAGTAACAGTTAACGATTACCTGGCTGGCCGTGATGCTAACTGGATGAAACCGGTTTATGAATATTGCGGATTATCAGTTGGCCTGATCGTACATGGGCTGGGATATCAGGAAAGAAAACAAGCCTATGCCTGTGATATTACTTATGGTACCAATAATGAGTTTGGGTTCGACTACCTGCGGGATAACATGGTAATTGCAAAAGAACATATGGTTCAAAGGGATTTAAACTACGCCATAATTGATGAAGTCGATTCCATATTAATAGATGAGGCAAGAACCCCTTTAATCATATCTGGGGAGGGGGACAAGCCCACTGATTTATACTATCGTATTTCCAAATTTGTTCCCCGGCTGACGGCGGAAGCTGACTATGTGGTTGATGAAAAAGCTCATATCGTTACCTTAACCGAGGAAGGGGTCAGAAAGGTAGAAAAACATTTTGGGATTGAAAACCTTTCCGAGGAGATGGAGATTGCCCATCATATGAACCAGGGTTTAAAAGCCCATTGCTTGATGAAGAAAGATCGAGACTATGTGGTAAAAGATGGTCAGATAATTATAGTTGATGAATTCACCGGCCGGCTTATGTTTGGTCGGCGGTACAGTGACGGACTGCACCAGGCTATTGAAGCTAAAGAAGGGGTAAAGATTGAAAAAGAGTCTCAAACCCTGGCCACTATCACTTTTCAGAACTATTTCCGCATGTATAAAAAGCTGGCCGGAATGACCGGAACGGCAAAAACGGAGGAAGAAGAATTTAGAAAGATTTATGGAATGGATGTTGTTGCTATTCCTACCCATAAACCGATGATTAGGGTTGATAGGCCGGATATTGTCTACCGGAGTGAGCAGGGTAAATTTAGAGCTGTAGTAGAAGATATTGAAAGCAGGTATGCCAAAGGGCAGCCGGTACTGGTAGGGACCATTTCCATTGAAAAATCGGAATTATTAAGCGATATGCTGACCAAGAAAGGGATTAAACACCAGGTTTTAAATGCCAAGCAACATGAAAAGGAAGCTCAAATAATAGCTAATGCCGGTCAGAGCAATACGGTTACTATAGCCACCAATATGGCCGGACGGGGAACAGATATAGTACTGGGAACCGGGGTCCAAGAGCTTGGCGGGCTTTATGTCCTGGGCACTGAGCGGCATGAATCCCGCAGAATAGATAACCAGCTTAGAGGGCGTTCAGGGCGCCAGGGTGACCCGGGAGAATCACGTTTCTATGTATCCCTGGAAGACGATCTTATGCGGTTATTTGGTTCTGCCAGTATAGAAGGATTAATGGAAAAACTGGGTATGGATGATGATATGCCCATTGAAAACCAGATGATTTCCAGGGCGATAGAAAATGCCCAGAAAAAGGTGGAAAGCCGCAACTTCAGCATTAGGAAGAACGTTTTAGAGTTTGATGATGTTATTAATCAACAGCGGGAGGTTATATACGGGGAACGCAAAAAGGTCCTTTTCGGAGAAGACCTGAAGGAAACCATCTTAAGCATGCTCAGCGATGTAGTCGAACAGGTAGTTGGCAGCTATGCCGGCGAGACCAAGTACTCTGATGAATGGGATTTAGCCGGTATGATAACCTACATAGAGCAGAATATTATTCCTCAGGTGGACTTTACCCATGAAGACCTTCTGGGTATGACCAAAGAGGAAGCAGCAGAGTTTATTATTACCCGGGCCAGGCAGTATTATGAAAATAGAGAACAGGAATTGGGCCAGGAGACTATTCGCGAACTGGAAAAGGCCATACTGCTGCGTATAATAGATCAAAAATGGATGGATCACATTGATGCCATGGATCAATTGAGGAATGGAATTTCCCTTAGGGCTTATGCTCAGAGAGATCCCCTTATCGAATATAAATTTGAGGCTTTTGAAGCCTTTCAACAAATGGTATATAGTATAAAAGAAGATGTAGTCCGCTATATTCTCCGGGTAAAAGTGGTTAAGCAGCCGGAAGAGAGAAAAATATTTGTGAACCAGGGTGAAGATGCCAGCCCAAAAACGGTCAGGGTGGGTAAAAAGATTGGCAGAAACGATCCGTGTCCCTGCGGTAGTGGTAAGAAATACAAAAAATGTTGCGGGAAAAGTGCGTAAAACCTGAATACGCTTATGGTTTAGGAGGGTTTAATTTGATTGAAGAATCCAGAGCTTTATGCGCAAGTATTATACGGGGTTTGGCCGAAATAAGGGTTTCTCTTTGACATAGACAACTGTAAAAAACGTCTGGAAAGGTTACATAACCAGACCCTTGAACCCAAGTTTTGGGATAACGGCCCCCAAGCGGCGAAAGTACTAAAAGATATAAGTAACCTGACTGAGACGGTTAACGAATTCGAGGTACTATGGGATAAAGCTCAATATATTAACGATTTACTGGCTATTGCTAATGATGAAGACGAACCCGGTCTCCTAACCGATACGGAGCAGGAATTGGCATTGCTCAAGAAAAGATACTTGGAATATGAGCTGCAGGTCTTGTTCTGCAATGAGCATGACGAAAAAGATGCTATAGTGTCTTTACATGCCGGCGCTGGAGGCACAGAAGCCCAGGATTGGGTGGAAATGCTAGTGAGGATGTACACCAGGTGGGCGGAGTCTTCCGGTTTTTCAGTGGATATCCTCGATTGTCTTCCCGGTGATGAAGCAGGGATAAAGAGTATTACCCTGATAGTCAAGGGTAAGTATGCCTATGGAAAGCTGAAATGTGAAGAAGGAGTGCACCGGCTGATCCGGATTTCTCCCTTTGATTCATCGGGCAGGAGGCATACTTCTTTCGCTTCCTTATCGGTAATGCCCGAAATCAGTGAAGATATTCAAGTTAACATCAATCCGGATGATTTAAGAATAGATACCTATAGATCTGGAGGGGCAGGCGGGCAGCATGTAAATAAAACTGATTCCGCCGTAAGGATTACCCATATACCCACCGGAATAGTAGTGCAGTGCCAGAATGAACGTTCCCAGATTTCCAACCGCATGGGGGCGATGAAAATACTCGCTGCCAGGCTGTATGAGCTGCAGCGAAAACAACACCAGGATAGTTTAAATCAATTAAAGGGAGAATATAAGGAAATAGCTTGGGGGAGTCAGATAAGGACTTACACCTTAAACCCGTTTACCCTGATAAAAGATCACCGTACCAATGTGGAAATAGGAGATGTTCAGGCTGTACTCGATGGGGATTTGGATGATTTAATCTATGCCTGTTTAAGAAAGTACAAAAATAAGCTTCCTTCAGATTCGGATTCCAAATAATACTACAGGAGGACAATGGTGAGAACTATATGAGAACTATAAACGAGGTATCGCTGTGCAAGGTTAAAGAAAAATCCCGGATTATCAGGCAGGAGATCATTAAAATGCTGGGGGTATCAGGTTCTGGCCATACAGGTGGTTCCCTTTCAGCAGCAGATATTGTTGCCTGTCTCTACTTTTGGGAAATGAAGCATGATCCTGATAATCCCCAATGGGAGAACCGGGACCGTTTCATCTTGAGCAAGGGACATGCAGCCCCTCTGCTATATGCCGCCCTCGCTGAGGCAGGATTCTTTGCCAATGAATGCCTGGCTACCCTTCGCCAGTTAGGAAGCCCGCTCCAGGGGCATCCGGATATGCGCAAACTGCCCGGAGTAGAGGCATCGACCGGTTCTCTGGGACAAGGTATATCCTGGGCAGTAGGTATGGCACTGGGGGCTAAAATGGACAAAAGGGATTACCGGATATATACCCTCTTGGGTGATGGAGAAATCCAGGAAGGGATGGTGTGGGAAGCGGCCATGGCTGCTGCTCATTACCGATTGGATAACCTGGTGGCCATTATTGATAATAACGGGTTGCAGATAGATGGACGAACCGAAGACGTAATGTGTACCCAGCCGATTGATAAAAAGTTTTCCGCTTTCGGGTGGAATGTATTATGCATTGATGGTCATGATCACCTTCAGATAATGAAATCTTTAGACAAGGCCAGGGAGTTCAAAGGCAAACCTACCGTTATTGTAGCCAAAACTATAAAAGGAAAAGGATGTTCTTTTATGGAGGATAGGGCTGAGTGGCACGGAGTAGCTCCCAATCTGGAGGAAACGGAAAAAGCATTAGCCGAGCTTGCAAGGCAAATGTAATTAACCCCCCCATGGGTTAGAACGTTCAAGTAATTGATAGGGAAGTGAAAGGGTTTGAATAAAGAGGCTACACGTGAAGCCTATGGAAAAGCTTTGGTTGAATTGGGCAGACTGCATGAAAATGTAGTGGTCCTGGATGCAGACCTGTCAAAATCCACCAAGACCGCTGATTTTGCCAAAGCATATCCTGATAGGTTTTTTAATGCCGGCATAGCCGAGCAGAATATGATAGGAATGTCTGCCGGTTTAGCAACCACGGGCAAGGTGGTTTTTGCCAGCTCTTTTGCAGTTTTTGCTACCGGAAGGGCTTTTGAACAGATAAGAAACTCCATCGCCTATGCAAATTTAAATGTCAAAATATGTGCAACTCATGCCGGCGTTACCGTCGGAGAGGATGGCGGTTCACACCAGGCTATAGAGGATCTAGCTTTGATGCGGTCGGTACCCAATATGACGGTTATAGTACCTGCAGATGGCATATGTACCAGGGAAGCAGTAAGGGAGATATATAAATATCCGGGGCCGGTGTACTTGCGGCTGGGTCGCTCCGCAGTGCCTACCATTTATAATCATGGGTTAAAATTTGAGGTGGGAAAAGGAATTGAGTTAGTACAGGGCAAAGATCTGACCATAATTGCCTGCGGGATCATGGTTGAACGGGCTTTGCGGGCTGCAGAAGAATTAGCCAGGGAAGGAATTTTCGCTTCAGTCGTTGATATGCCCACCATAAAACCAATAGACCAGGAATTAATAATAGAAAAAGCCCGCCAAACCAGGGCTATCCTAACTGTAGAGGAACATAGCGTAATTGGGGGCCTGGGAAGTGCGGTTTGTGAAGTAGTATGCGAAAACCTGCCCGTACCTGTAAAGCGGATAGGAATTAATGATGTTTTTGGACAATCAGGGAGTCCTGAGGAGCTTTTGAAACATTATGGCTTAAGTGTGGATAATATTAGGCAAAATGCTCTTAGTTTATTAAAAATTAAATAGTTATATAGAGGATTTTTAACCTTTTTGTAGAACCACCTAAAAATAGGTGGTTTTTTGCTTTTACAGAAATAAATCCTTCCCTTGGCTGATATAGTCACCAGACCACATGGTTTTTTTTTAATCTATGGAGGTAGCCCATGCTAGTCCAGTTCTACAATGTCTCCAAGATATATCCTAATGGGGTAAAAGCCCTGGATGATATATCTTTAAAGATTAATCGCGGAGAGTTTGTTTTTCTTATGGGGCAGAGTGGAGCGGGGAAATCCACCTTAATCCGGATGTTGTTCAGGGAAGAATTGCCTACCCGGGGGCAAATATTTATAGCCTCAAGAAGCTTGGTGCGGATGAAAAAGAACGAAGTGCCAATGTTAAGAAGGAATATGGGCATTGTCTTTCAGGATTTTAAACTGCTGGAAAATAAAACTGTGAGTGAAAATATTGCATTTGCCATGGAGGTTGTCGGAGCTCATCCCCGGGATATAAGGATGAGGGTCCCGGAATTGATTAAGCTTATAGGACTTAAGGGCAAAGAAAGATCTTATCCTGGAGAATTATCTGGCGGTGAACAACAAAGAGTGGGTATCGCCAGAGCCCTGGCTAACCGTCCTCTCTTAATTATAGCGGATGAGCCCACAGGGAATCTGGACATAGACACATCCAGGGAGATAATGGAGTTACTGTTTGATATAAACCACAAAGGAACTACGGTCATAATGGCAACTCATGCTCGGGAGTTGGTAAAAGCTGCTCGAAAACGGGTAATAGTGCTTGAAAGAGGCAGGTTGATTTCCGACATCCCCGCTGGGGAGTTAACAATATGAGGTTTAGGAATTTTATATATTTTCTAGTTGAGGCATTTAAGTCGATAAAAAGAAACCGCATTCTCAGTATTGCTACTATGACAACGGTTGCTATATGCATTATGATTTTAGGCCTTTTTCTGTTGATGAGCCTCAATGCCGGGAATTTTATGCGGGAACTGGAATCCGATCTTGAGATTATAGCCTTTGTGGATAAGGAGATTGAAGAATCCAGAATTGCCGGAATAGAAGAAGAAATTAATGAAATAAGCGGAATTAGCTCGATTAAATTCGTATCCAGAGAAGAATCCTTAGAAAGGCTGCAAGAAAAGTTCGGCGATGCAGATTATAATCTGGCTGAAACCTTGGGGGAGAATCCCCTTCCCCATACTTATGAAATTAAAGCTGTAAACGCCCAGGATGTGCCTGGTATAGCATTACAGATCAAGGATATTAACGGCATAACTAAAGTTAAATACGGCCAGGACATAGTCGAGAGGATCTTTAGCGTTACCAAATGGGTACGAATAGTCAGCCTGGTTCTAATAGTCTTTTTGTTATTGGGCGCTATATTCCTGATAGCTACAACCATCAGGTTGTCAATATATGCCAGGAGAAAAGAAGTAGCTTTAATGAAACTGGTGGGCTCAACCGACTGGTTTATACGCTGGCCGTTTTTTATTGAAGGGATGGTTCTGGGGGCAGTTGGCAGCATTATTTCTGTGTTGATCCTTGCGTTCGGCTATGCAGCAATTCTTGAGAATACTGAGCTTTTGATTTTCTTGCCCCTGATTAGAAATCCAGGGGTATTAATGAAATTCTATATAACCTTGTTTGCAACCGGGCTATTTATCGGTCTTCTGGGGACCTCTATATCACTTAACCGTTTTCTTAATGTTTAAGCAGAGGGTTATTGGCCACTAGTGGGGGGAGAAACGTTGAGGATGGGAAAAAAGATATTATTGTTGTTGATGATCACAGCTTTACTAAATGTAGCTGTATTTCCAGTTTATGCCGACGAATTGGAGAAAAGCAAGGATAAGCTGCAAGAAGTTAGCAGGCAGATCAGGCAGCAGAGGGAAAACCTAAATCAGACGGCCAAGAAAGAAAAAACAGTTATGGGACAGATCCAGGCCCTGGAGAAGAGCATATATAATGCCGAACAGCAAATCGCCAGGCTGGACAACCGGATTAAAAACCTGGAAGAAAATATAGTAATTACCGAAAAGGAGATTCGGGCTGCAGAGGAGGAACTGGCTGACCAGATAGAGATACTCAGTCAAAGGCTGGTTTTTATTCATGAAAACGGGGATGTTTCTTACCTTGAGGTGCTTTTTGGCGCCACGGATATTAAAGATTTTCTCACCCGCTTCGATTTACTCAACCTGATTGTAGAACAGGACATGGAACTTATTGATACCATTAACTGGAATAAACAGCAGCTTAGTATTAAAAAGAACGATTTGGAAATACAAAAAAGAGAATTAATTAAGGCCAAGGAAGCCCAGAAGGAGATGATTGAGGCCCTTGATTTGCAGCGGGCGGATAAAGAGGAACTGCTGGGGACGATCAAACAAGAAAAAGAACAATACCAGAAAGCACTGGATGAATTAGAAGAAACCTCAAGGCAATTGGAAGAAATAATCCGCAGAGCCCAAGCCGGGAACAGCAGCGGGGTAGTAGGTACAGGTACCTTTACCTGGCCCACACCTGGCTGGAGCAGTATTACTTCCCCATATGGCATGCGCTATCACCCGATTTTAAAGACCAACCGGATGCACACCGGGGTAGATATCGGAGCTCCAAGCGGAGCTAAAATTGTGGCCGCTGATGATGGTACCGTAATACAAACCGGGTGGATGGGAGGATATGGACAGGTGGTAGTTATTGACCACGGGAATGGTATCTCCACCCTTTATGCCCATCAATCACAAATACTGGTAGGGGTTGGGGCTAATGTGGTTAAAGGACAGACTATTGGCAAGGTTGGCAGCACTGGGTGGAGTACCGGACCGCACCTTCATTTTGAAGTCCGGGTCAACGGAGCCCATACAAATCCTATGACCTATTTAAAGTAGAGCCTTGGCCGGAAATAAACTATTAATTTTTAAGGGGGAACTAACCCCCTTTTTTCGTGGTGAAAGCTCAAACCCTTTATTTGTTTAAAATATTTGGATAGGTTAACATATATAAAAAGGCCTTGTAATAATATGCTATATGGTGGTGAGAAATTGAAAAATAGTAAGTGGTTTAAGGGATTAAATACCTTTTTCTCCCTGATAGGGTTTGCCGTAGTCGTATCGCTGTTATTTATTATCTTGACCAATATATCTGGGCTGGGTACCCTTTTGACGGTTCTGGGCCTAATCAAGACTCAATCTCTTTATGAAGTAAGTTCAGATAAGCTTATTAGCGGAGCTACCTCCGGGCTGGTGGATGCCCTGAATGATCCTTATTCCAAGTATCTTAACCGCCAGGAATGGGAGGATTTTAAAATAAGGTTGGAAGCCAAGTTTGGCGGAATCGGAGTATATGTGTTAGCTGACACTGATGGCCGCCTGAAGATTATTTCACCCATTAAAGGCACTCCCGCATATAAAGAAGGCCTTAAACATGGAGATATCATTTTAAAAATTAATGGTAAAAGTGCGATAAATATGAGCCAGGATGAGGCAGTAAGCCTTATGCGGGGCGACCCCGGGACCCAGTTGGCTCTAGATATTTATAGGGAGTCAGACGGAAAAGAGTATAATTTTAAGATAACCCGAGAAATTATTAATGTTCCTTCTGTCGAATACAAGATAATAGATGATGTGGCTCGGATTGGATACATTAGCTTGAATCAATTCCACGCCCGTTCCTATGAGGAAATGTCCGGGGCAGTGAACAATCTGATGGAACAAAAAGTGCGGGGATTAATACTTGATTTAAGAAACAACGGCGGCGGTGATTTTGATGTGGCAATTAATATTGCCGGCATATTTCTGAACGGCAAGGAAGTCGTAAGCGTTGCCGATAACCGCGGGCAGAAGGAAGTATACATGGCTACGCCAGGTATGATTGATATTCCTTTGGTAGTCCTGGTTAACCAGCATAGTGCCAGTGCATCAGAAATTCTGGCAGGGGCATTGAAAGATAATAAAAGGGCGGTCCTGGTAGGGGAAAAAACCTACGGTAAAGGCCTGGTGCAGAGGGTTTATCCCTTACAGGATGGTGCAGCATTGAAATTGACTATTCAAAAATACTATACACCTGCTGGGACGGATATAAATGAGATTGGTATAAATCCAGATTATCAGGTGGAAAATGAGCCTAATAGCAATAATGACCTGCAACTTAATAAGGCCTTAGAGGTGTTGAAAAAACAGATTTATTAACCTTAATTTTAAACCAGGTCTGGTTCAACGACCTAAGGGGGTTACCCTTTAATGGATTTGGCCATTTCTATTCTAAGCATAATGGGGCGTGTATTTATTGATACCTTATCATCGCCCCTGTTTGTTTGTATTTATGCCGTATTCTTCTTTATAGTAGCCTGGCAATATAAAAAGATGGAAAACCTTTCGGAACAGATATTTGGAGCCAGACAAAACCAGTATTTAAAATCCGCGTTGGTTTCTTCAATCATGGGACTGTTCGGTGGGGTATTGGGCAGCTGCCTTTTGGTTTTTCTGGGAATTGATTTAACCGGGGTTGGTATAAGCCACTTGTGGTTAGTTGCCATCCTGCTCATGCTGATTAACCCCAGGTTTCTGTGTTTTGCTTATGCAGGGGGCATATTGGCCTTATTTAAGCTGATTACGGGAGTCCCCAATATAGACATACCGCAATTGATGGGCTTAATCGCCGTATTACATATGATTGAAAGCGGCTTAATACTCTTTAACGGCCATTACTCACCCACTCCGGTTAGTGTGCAGAAAGACCATCTGGTACGGGGCGGATTTAACCTGCAAAAATTCTGGCCCATTCCCCTGGTGGCACTGGTGAGCGTTGGTTTTGCCGCTGAGCCTGGCTCCGGGGTGGCTATGCCCGATTGGTGGCCTCTCCTGCAAGGTTATTCGGACTTTGTAGAAGGAAAAACCTATACCATGCTACCGGTAATGGCCATTCTGGGCTATGGGGAAATTACTACTACCAGCCCGCCCAGGGAGCGGGTAAAAAAGTCGGCATTGCATCTATTTCTTTATAGTTTAGGTCTATTATTTCTGGCGGTAGCCTCTTCTCAAAACAACTCCTTGATATTACTAACTGCATTGTTTAGCCCGGTCGGCCATGAGTTTATTATTTGGATGGGTATGAGAGAAGAAGTGAATAAAAAGCCTATATATATAAAGCCTATCCGGGGAGTAAAGGTTTTAAACGTAATAAAAGGGAGTCCAGCTTACCGGACCGGTATTAGAACCGATGATATTGTTATGGGTATTAATGGTATGCCAACGGATGATAGTTACTTTTTGCAGGTCTTGCTGAGTAACCTGCAAGGATCTGTCAACCTAGAAGTAAAAAGGGATAAAACTCAATTGTACCTAAAGGCCATGAATGCGCCATTTAAGGAGTTTGGAATTATACCGGTGCCTGAGCATAGCTCCGGCCAATATCTTTCTCTGGGTGAAGATAAGCTGTACTCTTTTGTCTCCCGGTTGTGGAGGAAGATAAAACAGTATTTTTAAGCAGTTGCCAGTTCCTTTTGGTGCGCACTTTCCATGAACAGAATGAATAGACTATTAAGAAGATATGGAGAGAAGGGATTAGACGTGGCTGGCAACGTTCGTTATGTTTTCACCAGTAGCAACACCGCCAATGGGTTTTATACCTTTATACCTGAGCTAATCGAAGGCTTGAAGAAGGTTTATATCTTGAAAGGACCAGCAGGCTCAGGGAAATCCACCTTTATTCGCGCTGTAGGTCAGGCTATGTCAGAACTGGGATATGAAGTGGAGTTCTGGATTTCTGCTATTGAACCGGTTAATCCCGATGGGGTTTTTATTCCCCAGCTTAAGGTAGCAGTAATCAATGGCAGCCTGCCAAAAGCCATCGACCCTAAATATCCGGGAGCCGTAGGCGAACTGATTAACCTGGGCGAATTTATAAAAAAGAACCAGATTAAAAAGGAGATCAGTGCCATCTCCAACCACGTGAGCAATGTGGAAAAGTACAGTTGCAGTGCTTATAATAAGTTGAAAAAGGCTATGCAGGTTAAAGAAAAGTTCCAGCAAGAATACTCCGATTGTCTGGATATTGATAAGCTGCACATCTTAATTAGGGATCTAAACGAGGAAATATTTCAAGAACAACCGCGGGAACCCCATTATTTTGCTGGTGTGTTAACCGCAGATGGAATGGTAAACTATTTAGATGAGCTCAGTAGTGGTTGTACCAAGAGGTATATTATTCGGGGCCCTTTTATAAATGAAAAATCTATGGTTTTGGCTGGAATTGCTTCCAGTGCCCGAGAAAAAGGATTAACCGTAGAATATTATCATTGCGGTCTTAACCCTGATTCCCTGCGCATGATAATTATAAAGAGCTTAAAAGTAGCAGTTATTAACCTGGAAAACGCCGAAATCACTTTTAAACCGTGGGATGTAATTTATGATGTGAAGAGCTGCCTGGCAATTTCTGATGGGGAATCATTAGATATAAACGAGTTTAAACGCAGTTACGAAAGCCTGCTAATGGATGCCAAAGATGAATTGGAAAATGTTTACCATAGCCTGGTGGAATTGAAAAAACTGTACTCAAACCATATGGATTTTGCCCTGGTAGACAGGAAGCGGGATGAGCTGATAAGTGAAATCAGTCAGAAATTATTTTGATCCTTTTTGTATCGAGCAATATTATCGTTGTATTGCTCCCTTCCCGGGGACCGTAAAGGAGTCTTGATATGAATCGATTCACAATCCATTCCCCATATGAAGCTACGGGGGATCAGCCCGAAGCCATTCAACAATTAGTTGCTGGACTTAAAAAAGGATATCGAGAACAGACTATGTTAGGCGTAACCGGATCAGGCAAAACCTTCACCATGGCTAAGATTATTGAAGAGCTGCAACGTCCCGCCCTGATTCTTGCTCCCAATAAAACCCTGGCGGGACAGCTTTACTCGGAGTTCAAGCAATTCTTCCCCCATAATGCCGTGGAGTATTTTATAAGCTATTATGATTATTACCAACCGGAAGCCTATGTCCCGCATACTGATACTTATATTGAAAAAGATGCATCGATTAATGACGAAATCGATAAATTGCGACATTCAGCAACTGCTGCCTTGCTGGAAAGAAGAGATGTGATTATTGTAGCCAGCGTTTCCTGTATATATGGGTTAGGGGCTCCGGAAGATTATTATCAACTGGCGATTTCCCTTCGCCCGGAAATGGAAATGGACCGCGATAGGTTGCTCAAGCAGCTGGTGGACAACCAATACCAGCGCAATGAGTTTTCATTTACCCGGGGTAATTTTCGGGTCCGGGGGGATGTAGTTGAGATTTTCCCTGTCTCAAGTACTGAAAACGCTATCCGGGTCGAATTCTTTGGGGATCAGATAGAGCGGTTGGCTGAGTTTAATTCACTAACCGGAGAAATACTTGGACGAAGGTTTCATGTAATGATCTTCCCTGCTTCCCATTTTGTCACCACCAGGGACAAGATGTTGGCGGCTGCTGGAGAGATCGAACGGGAGCTGGTATATCAGATACAGAAATTTAAAGAAGAAGGAAAATTACTGGAGGCTCAGCGCATCGAACAGCGAACCAGGTATGACCTGGAAATGATTCGGGAAATTGGATATTGTAAGGGCATCGAGAATTATTCCCGCTATATAACTGGACGAGCACCCGGTGAGCCGCCTTATACCCTGATTGATTTTTTCCCCAAGGATTTTTTGCTGTTTATTGACGAGTCTCACATTTCCATACCCCAGCTAAGGGGAATGTATGAAGGGGATCGTTCCCGTAAAGAAACCCTGGTGAATTATGGTTTTAGGCTGCCGTCCGCCCTGGATAATCGCCCGTTAAAATTTGATGAATTTGTAGAAAAGATTAACCAGGTTATATATGTGAGTGCTACTCCGGGGAGCTATGAGTTGGAAAGGAGTGCCAGGGTAGTAGAACAGATCATCCGCCCCACTGGATTAGTTGATCCCCTAGTTCAAGTGAGGCCGACTGCTGATCAAATAGATGATTTGATTGGTGAAATCAGAGAAACAGTAAGCAAGGGTTACCGGGTTCTGGTAACTACCTTGACCAAGAGGATGGCGGAAGATTTATGCGACTATTTTGCGGGAGCAGGGATTAAAGTGCGGTATATGCATTCTGATATAGAAGCCCTGGAAAGGCTGGAAATCCTTCGAGAGCTCCGGATGGGGACTTTTGATGTCCTTATCGGGATAAATTTATTGCGGGAAGGCCTCGATCTTCCCGAAGTAGCCCTGGTGGCCATTTTAGATGCGGATAAAGAAGGGTTTCTCCGTTCAGGAAGGTCCCTGATCCAGACAATTGGCAGGGCCGCAAGGAATGTAGAAGGAAAGGTAATAATGTACGGTGATCGCCTTACCCCATCTATGCAGATGGCTATTGAGGAGACCAATCGCCGCCGGACCAAGCAAATAGAATACAATCGTGTAAACAATATTACCCCGGAAACCATCCGCAAGGCTGTACATGCTTCAATAGAGGCTACTGTAGCTGAACCGGAGGCAGAATATAATTTGTCGTTATTTACTGGAATGACGGCTGATGAAAGAAAAAGAGTGGCTCAAGAGATGGAAGTGGAAATGAAAAAAGCTGCCGAGGCTCTGAACTTCGAAAGGGCAGCTGAACTAAGAGATATGATAAAAGAATTACTTACCCCATCCAGGAAGGGGAAAAGGAAATCCAAAGGGAGATAAGGGTTGTAAAGTGAAAAACTATATTAACATTAAGGGAGCTAGGGAACACAATTTAAAAAATGTCAGCTTAAAAATACCCCGGGACCAACTGGTTGTATTTACCGGTGTATCTGGTTCCGGTAAGTCAAGCCTGGCTTTTGATACTATTTACAGCGAAGGGCAGCGGAGGTATGTTGAATCCCTGTCTACCTATGCGCGACAGTTTCTCGGTCAAATGGATAAGCCTGATGTTGATTACATTGACGGTTTATCTCCTTCCATATCTATCGACCAGAGATCAACCTCTAACAATCCTAGATCAACGGTTGGTACCGTAACTGAAATATACGATTACCTTAGGTTGTTATATGCCCGGATAGGACGGCCCCACTGCCCCCATTGTGATAGGGCTATTCAGAAACAGACCGTCGATCAGATCGTGGATACCCTGATGAGCATGCCTGAAGGCAGCAAACTGAAACTCCTGGCACCAGTGATTAAAGGGCAAAAAGGTGAGCACAAAAAGGTTTTGAATGATCTGTTTAAAGACGGGTTTGTGAGAGTAATAGTAGATGGTTTTGAATATACCGCTGATGAAAATATTGAATTGGCTAAAAACAAAAAACATACTATCAGCGCAGTTATAGATCGATTAATAATCAAAAGGGGGGTGCAGGGAAGGTTGGCTGAATCCCTTGAACTGGCTTTTCGGCTGGCTAATGGAGCTATCGTAGTTCAATGGTTAAAAGACGGCCAAAACCTGGAAGAGATGCTATTCAGCCAGGAATTTGCCTGCCCAGAATGTGGTTTTAGCCTGCCGGAATTAACTCCCCGGATGTTTTCTTTCAATAGCCCCTATGGGGCTTGCCCCGAGTGCGGAGGGCTGGGGGAGAAAAGAGAAATTGATCCGCTTCTAGTCCTGGATATGGATAAGAGCATTGAAACCGGTGCGGTTATTCCCTGGTCCAATAACATGTTCACCTATTATAATCAGGTGCTGCTTGGAATGGCTGCCATCTATGGTATTCCGACAGATGTTCCCCTTAAGCAGCTGGATCCCAAACAGATCGATATTATTCTTTATGGAAATGGCGGGGAAAGAATAAAAATTAATTATACCAATTCCTATGGGGAGACCGGTGTTTTTCGCTCAACCTACGAAGGGGTTATAAACAATCTCAATCGCCGCTACCATGAAACCAAATCCAATTATGCCAGAGAGGATATTGAAAGATATATGACTTCAATGCTATGTCCGAAATGTTCAGGGAAAAGGCTTAAGGTTGAAATTTTGAAAGTATTGGTAGGCAACAAATCAATTGCCGAGCTTACCTCCCTTTCAGTGCGGGATGCTATGGAATTTATAAAAAACCTGGACTTAACTGAAAAAGAAGCTTACATTGCTCGCCAGATAACCAGGGAAATAACTCAGCGCTTAGGTTTTTTGATCGATGTAGGCCTGGATTATCTAACCCTGGACCGTCCTGCAGGGAGCTTGTCAGGGGGTGAAGCCCAGCGAATCAGGTTGGCTACCCAGGTGGGTTCCAGTCTGGTCGGGGTTTTATATGTTCTGGATGAGCCCAGTGTAGGGTTACATTCTCGGGATAATGACCGGTTACTGACTACTTTAAAAAGGTTGCGCGACCTCGGCAACACAGTAATAGTAGTGGAACATGATGAAGAGACAATAAGAAATGCGGATTATATTGTGGATATAGGGCCAAAAGCGGGCATCCACGGGGGTGAGATTGTGGCCCAGGGTGTACTGGAGGATATTATTAATTCAGAGACTTCGATTACCGGTCAGTATCTATCAGGCAGATTAGCAATAGAAGTACCTTCAGCCAGAAGAAAGGGCAATGGAAAAAAACTGGTGATACGCCGGGCTGCCCAACACAACCTGAAAAACATTGATGTAGAGATACCCATCGGCAATCTGGTAGTTATTACCGGGGTGTCAGGCTCAGGTAAAAGCACCTTGGTAGAACAGATTATATATCCCGGTTTGATGCAACGCCTTTATGGAGGACGCTACTGTCCTGGCAAGCACGATGGGATTGAAGGAATAAATGAATTTGACAAGGTGATAAATATAGATCAATCACCTATAGGTCGAACCCCCCGCTCTAATCCCGCCACTTATACCGGGGCTTTTGACGGGATACGGGAGCTATTTGCGGAAACGGCTGAATCCCGGATGAGAGGCTATAAACCCGGGCGCTTCAGCTTTAATGTCCGGGGAGGGCGTTGTGAAGCTTGTTCAGGGGATGGAATAATTAAGATCGAGATGCATTTTTTGCCTGATGTCTATATCCCTTGCGAAGTGTGCAAAGGTAAGCGGTATAATCGTGAAACCCTGGAGGTAAAGTATAAAGGCAAAACCATTGCCGACATTCTGGAGATGACGGTTGATGAGGCGGTAGAATTCTTTGCCCATATTCCAAAAATAAACCGCAGGCTTGAAGTCCTGCATGATGTGGGCCTGGGGTATATTAAACTGGGACAACCGGCCCCTAATCTTTCAGGGGGGGAGGCCCAAAGGGTAAAACTGGCCACTGAGCTGTCAAAACGCTCCACAGGCAGGACCTTGTATATACTGGACGAGCCCACTACCGGCCTGCATAAGCATGATATTAAACATTTGATTACAGTTATTAACAGATTAGTCGATACAGGAAATACAGTGCTGGTAATCGAACATAACCTGGACGTCATAAAATGTGCGGACTACATTATTGATTTAGGACCAGAGGGCGGGGAGCGCGGGGGAGAAATTGTTGCCCGGGGAACTCCGGAAGAGGTGGCGGCAAATCCCCTATCTTACACCGGGCAGTATCTGCGTAAGGTATTATAGCCACATGGCCAACCCATTATCCCCCTGAAGATGGTCAAAGCTGGAGAAAGGAGATAAGCTTTGAAGAATTTGAAGGAGCGGTTAAAAAAGGTGCCGAGAAGCCCTGGGATATATCTATTCAAAGATACCGATGGGAATGTAATCTATGTGGGAAAAGCCCGGCTGTTAAAAAATCGGCTGCGCTCCTATTTTCAGTCCAGCTCCAATATGGATCCTAAGGTACGGGCTATGATGAACCGGGTGGTAAGTTTCGAGTATGTTGTAACTAATAGTGAGGTTGAAGCCTTAATCCTGGAAAATAACTTGATTAAAACCCATAAACCAAGATATAACATTAACCTGCGGGATGACAAGACCTACCCTTATTTGAAGCTGACAACCGGGGAGAAATTCCCCCGGCTTTGTGTAGCCCGGGAGGAAAAAGACAAGGTATCCAGGTATTTTGGACCCTATCCTGATGTTACGTCCCTGCGCAGGACGGTGCAGCTCCTAACCAGCATATTTCCCCTGCGGTCATGCCGATACTTGACCAAAAAGTCACGGCCCTGTCTCAATTATGACCTTGGAAAATGCCTGGCTCCCTGTGTGGGTAAGGTAACTGAGCAGGAATATAACCAAGCGGTTAAAGCAGCTGTTCGTTTCTTAGAAGGCAACCACCAGGAGATATTGCAGGCCAAAGAAAGGGAAATGTACCAGGCTTCCCAGGAGCTGGATTTTGAGCGAGCCGCTGTTTTAAGAGATCAATTGGCCAGCCTGCGCAAGTTTATAGAAACTCAGAAAGTAATTTATGAAAAGCCGTATAATCTGGATGTTGTGGGTGAAATCTATGGCCCCAAACAGAGCCTTATAGTGGTTCATAGAATAAGGGCGGGGAAAATAATAACCAGTGATACCTTTTGGGTAAAACAGGCCATTAACGAGAATGAATCGGAAGTTATGCATTACTTCATCAAGCACTTTTATGATGACAACCGGGATATTCCTAAACAGATATTGCTCAACACCATGCCCTCCGATCCGGATCTGGTGACTGAATGGCTCTGTAATAAGTCCAATAAAAAAGTTCAGATCAAGATACCTTATAGAGGAGAAAAAAAGGCTATGCTGGAAATGGTGCTTCATAACGCTCGCATCCTCTGGGAAGAAAAGATGGACAAGGATGCAGCCAGAGCCAAGGTTTTATTGCATTTAAGCCGGGTCTTAAATTTAGACGTAATACCGGAAAGAATTGAGGGTTATGATGTTTCTCACACCGGTGGCAGCGACACGGTTGCATCAATGGTAGTCTTTATTAATGGGGTATCGGAAAAAAAACTATACCGGAGATTTAAGATTAAGCTTGAGCAGAACAACGATTATGCCTCCTTGAGCGAAGCGATAGCCCGGCGGTTAAAACAGGCCAGGGAGAAAAACCCCTCCTTCTTGCCTGAACCGGATCTCCTTGTGGTTGATGGAGGTCAGGGACAGGTAAATCTGGCCCATAAAACAATTACGGAGACGGGTTTTAATATCCCAGTAGTGGGCTTGGCCAAAAAGCAAGAGAAGATATACCGCGTGGGGGCCAGCCAGCCGTTAATCCTACCAAGAAGGGACGAAGGCTTGAAAGTATTACAGAGAATTAGAGACGAAGCGCATCGTTTTGCCTTGGATTACAACCGCCAGCTGAGAAAAAAGAAAATGAGCCGATCGGTACTGGATCAGATAGAGGGAATAGCTTCCAAGAGGAAAAATGCGTTAATCGCTCATTTCGGTTCAATTTCCCGGCTTCGGGAAGCAGATGTGGAGGAAATAGCTGAAGTACCTGGCATGAACCGAAAAGTCGCGGAGAATGTTTACCGGTATTTTCATAACAACCCATAATTTGGAGACCTTTGCCCCATGCAGGTGGCAGGGTATGGTAGAATATAAAATATATTATGATTAATTAAAATCATAGGTTAGGAGGGAGTTCATTTGAATGGTTGGGTATTAAGATGGGGGTTAAGCATTCTTGCCATTATAATTACCGCAATACTGCTGCCGGGGTTTGAATTAACCCTTTGGGCCGCTATAGTCGGTTCTATATTTCTTGGTATTGTGAATGCTACTATTCGCCCTTTAATTATTGTTCTTACACTTCCGCTTAATGTTTTATCTCTTGGTTTGCTAACCTTTGTAATTAACGGTTTCATGCTGTGGGTGACCTCAGTTACTATAAGAGGGTTTGATCTGCACAGTTTCTGGTGGGCAATACTGGCTGCCATAGTATTAAGCATAATAAACTTCATAATCAATTATTTTATAGAAGATGGGAATAAGAGCTTCAGATAAGGTCAAAAACTGTAGAGGGACATGTAGAATGAAAGTAAAATTGGTTGCCATTGACTTAGATGATACTTTGCTTAACCCGGGTTTGGAGATATCCCCGGGTTGTGCTGCAGCTATAAGAGCGGCAAGGGAAAAAGGCGTTCGGGTAACGCTAGCTACCGGCAGGATGTACCAGTCAGCCCTACCTTATGCTCAACAGTTAGGAGTAGATATTCCCTTGATAACCTATCAGGGTGCTCTGGTAAAAAGTTCATCCTCCGAAGACATCCTGTATTACAAACCCCTTCCCCGGCAAGCTGCCAGGGAAGTCATGAACATACTCAAAGATATGGGAATTCATTACCATACTTATTTCCAGGATGATCTATACATGGATAATCTCACCCCGGAAGGCAGGGCTTACCTGGAACTGGCAGGGGTTAGACCGGTAATAGTCGATGATTTAATTGAAACCCTGCAGTGCAAAGAATCGATTAAAATATTAGCTATTATTAAGGATGAGATTCAGGCAGAGAGAACGGAACAGATTTTAAAAAATATCTATGGCAGCAGCCTTAATATAACCCGTTCCAAACCTTATTTTTTGGAGATAATGAACTGTAAAGCCAATAAAGCCATAGCCCTGCAGGTAATTGCCCAGCACTACAACATAGAGCGGGGTGAAGTATTAGCAATAGGTGACAGTTACAATGATCTGGAAATGATTCAATGGGCAGGTATCGGTGTTGCCATGGGAAACGCCCGGAAACGGGTTAAAGAGATCGCCGATTTTGTTACCTTAACCAATGAAGAAGAGGGAGTGGCCCAGGCTTTATATAAATATGTTCTTTAATGATTAACCTAGGAAAAAATATTACTTCATAAATATTAGGCAGATTAAAATCAGCCAGTAAATCCAGGGATGGAGGGAAGGGATTTTGCAAGAACTGATTATAGGGGTTGATCTGGGTGCAACCAAGATATTAACCGGTATAATGGATATCGATGGCAACATACTTGATCAGACCTGGATTAAGACTGGGCGAAAACTGGGTTCCCAATATGTATTGGGACAATTAACTGATGGCATAAAAAAAATAATCAAAGATAACTGCAGTCCCGATGATGTAATCCTGGGAATTGTTGTGGCATCACCCGGCCCTCTAGCCTGGCCGGAAGGAATAGTATATGATTCACCGAATTTAAAGTGGTCTATGGTACCGATTAAGAGAGAATTGGAAACCCGGCTCAAGGTGCCTTTTATTGCTGTAGAGCATGATACTAATATAGCGGCCCTGGGGGAATACTATTTTGGGTATAGACAGCAGTACCAGGACCTGATTTATATTACCGTAAGCACCGGGATAGGCGGCGGCTATATTTTAAATGGCCAGGTGTACCGGGGAGCCCGGGGCGGAGCTGGAGAGCTGGGGCATATGGTAGTAAAACCTGGCGGGGAACGGTGTGGGTGTGGAAGGCAGGGATGCCTAGAGGCAATCGCATCCGGAACAGCTATAAGCAGAGAAGCCAATCTGCTCATCCAGCAGGGAAAGGGCTTGGGAATCCTGGCATTTAGCCAGGGCAAGGAACCGGTTAGCGCCCGGGAGGTGGCAGCTGCCTGCCTGGCCGGGGACCCGGAGGCAAGAAACATTATAGACCAGGCAGTAAAGCACCTGGGCCTAGGTATAGCCAATCTGGTAAATCTTTTTAATCCTGAAATAATAATTCTGGGGGGAAGTGTGGCCTTAGGATTAAAGGATTATATTGCAGAACCCCTGGAAAATCAGGTTAAACAACAGGTTTTCAGGATGCATGCTGACAGCTTGCAGATTAGTTTTTCCTCAATCGGCCAAGAAAACGCCCTTTTAGGGTGTTTGGCGCGATACCTGATAGGGCCTTCAACCTTCCCCAGGGTTAAGGCCGATCATTTTATTTAAGGAAAAGAGATGAAGGAGGGTAGATAAATTGCATAAACAGGAAGCATCCGCTCAAAGGATGATGAATTACCTTTACAACCTGCCGGAACAATTTAAGCAGGTTCTTCAAATGGATCTGGGCATTGCCGGATCTGGCACCAAGTATAACCATATTCTGGTTTCCGGTTTGGGAGGCTCTGGAATAGGGGGAGATATCTTAAGGACTTTTGCTCTGCAAGAAGCCCGTATTCCAGTCATCGTTAACCGGGATTATAATATCCCCCAGTTTGCAGACAGTAATACCCTGGCTTTTATTACGAGTTATTCCGGGAATACTGAAGAAACCCTTGGTGCTTATCAACAAGCTAAATCCAGGGGTGCGCGGATTATATGCATTACCAGCGGCGGTTCCCTGGAGAAGATGGCCATTAATGATGGGTATGAATTGCTTAAGATTCCCGGGGGTTTAGTACCCCGGGCGGCTAATGGTTATTTGTTTGCCCCTATGGTATTGGCCCTGGAAAAGCTTGGATTGGTGTCTGGTGCCCGGGAGCAGCTTGAGGAGACGGTACAGGTAATGGAAAGGATTCGCCAATCCTTAACCCCTGATGTTGATAAACCCGATAACCCGGCCAAGGCCATTGCCGCTGAATTAAAAGACAGCCTGCCTATAATATGGGCAACCCAGGGTATATCGGAGACCGCGGCAATGCGCTGGAAGGGCCAGATAAATGAAAATGCCAAAGCCCCAGCTTACTATAATGTATTCCCCGAGCTGAATCATAATGAAATCGTGGGCTTTAAGGTGCCTTCTGATTTGCTATCCCGGGTAGTTGTAGTATTACTCACGGATAAATATGACCATCCCCGCATCAAGAAGAGAATAGAAATCACCCGGAATGTGGTTAAAAACCAGGTTAAGAACATAATTGAGGTGAACAGCGAAGGGGAAAGCTTTCTAGCCCGGCTATATTCATTAATATATATAGGGGATTACAGCAGTGTATACCTGGCTTATGAATATGGCTTGGACCCGACCCCGGTTGAGGTGATTGATTACCTGAAAGCAGAACTGGGTAAAGTTGTTTAACCTTAATACGCAAGGATTAAGATGCACATGTATAAAGGGAACCGCATTTACCGGGTTCCCTTTAACTATAATTGGGCCGGCTTAAACCCCGGGGATAGGGAATTATTAAACCTTTGAGACGGGACATACTAAGCTTAAACATATCCTTTTTTGAGGTTAATTATGAACTTTACTGGTGATTATCATACCCATACCAAGATGAGTGATGGCAGGCAAACCGAGGAGCAGGTGATAAAAGCGGCCCAAAAGAAAGGCCTGAAAGAGGTGGCTATTACTGATCACGGGCCGCTGGCTGCTGGTATTGGGGTAAAACATCCTAGTGATTACCTGGAGTTAAAGGAGAAAATTAGAGCCTTAAACCTGGATATGGAAAAACTGTCAGTGCTTGTCGGGGCTGAAGCTAACATTAGGGATTTGAACGGGACCCTGGATATCCCTGAAAATATAGTAGAACAGCTGGATATATTAATTGTTGGGCTTCATCCCTATACCCTCCCTGAGAGGCTATCAGACGGTGTCAACATTTTTTTAACCAATTCATTAAGGCATTTTGGTAAGAGCATCAGGGAAAAAGCGGTAAATAACAATACCAAGGCTTGTATTGAAGCCCTTTATCAGAATCCCGGCATTGATATTATTGCACACCCCGGGCTATTCTTTAAGGTGCATATAGATGAATTATCTAAGTCATGTATAAAGAACCGGGTCTTGTTTGAGATCAACTGTGGTCACGAATATCCTGCTGTTTCTGATATAATGGAAGCAGATAGACAAGGAGTTGACTTCATTATCAATAGTGATGCTCATTTTGAGGACAGTGTCGGTAAATTGGATTATGGGAAACATGTAATCGAAAAATTGGAAATAGATCCGGACAGAGTTGTAAACCTTGGCCCAGGGGAGGGATTTAAACGATGGGGGAAGAAATGGAATATTTGCACATATTGATTATTACTGGTCTTTCAGGAGCGGGTAAGACGCAAGCCATTAACTGCTTAGAAGATATGGGTTACTATTGTGTGGACAATCTGCCTCCGGCTTTAATTCCCAAATTTGTTGAGCTGAGCCTTCAATCTGAAGGCAGGGTTAATAAAGTAGCCCTGGTCATAGATATTAGAGGTGGAGATTTTTTTCCAGCTTTATCCCAGTCTCTAAATGAGCTTAAAGAGAATAACATATTATATGAGATTTTATTTCTAGAGGCCAGCGATGAAGTTCTGATTCGCCGTTTTAAGGAATCAAGGCGCAGCCATCCATTGGGTAGTACCTGGAGACTGCATGAAGCAATTCAGGAAGAAAGAAGGATCATGAAAGAATTTCGGGGGAGGGCTAATCTAATCATAGATACCTCCCAGTTAACCCCTAAAGAGTTAAAGGAAAGGCTTACCAGTCTATATAGCGAGCGAAAACTAGGGGGATTCAGTATAAATCTAATATCCTTCGGATACAAAGCAGGAATACCCATGGACTCTGACATAGTAATGGATGTTAGGTTTTTGGCTAATCCGTTCTATGATCCTGCTATGCGGGAGATGACCGGGCAGGATCCAGAGGTTATTGATTATGTCCTCAACTCCCCGGTGACCAGATCTTTTGGGCGTCGATTCCTTAACTTAATGAAGTTTTTGATTCCTCACTATATAAGTGAGGGCAAGACCAATTTAGTTGTAGCTATTGGCTGTACTGGAGGCCAGCATCGTTCAGTAGTCTTAGCGGAGTATATTGGCAAGCAATTGGAAAAATCCGGGTATAAGGTATTGATCAAACACCGGGATATATCCAAGTTTAAAACGGAGGAATAAATGAGAAAAGATTTAAGGGAGCCCCGGATTGTTGTGGTTGGGGGCGGTACGGGTTTAGCTGTGTTGCTCAAAGGGTTGAAAAGATACACTTCCAGCCTGACGGCTATTGTTACAGTAACTGATGATGGAGGTAGTTCCGGAAGATTAAGGGCCGAATTAGGAGTGCTGCCGCCTGGGGATATTAGAAGCTGCCTGGTTGCTCTGGCCCAAACCGAGACATTAATGCATCAGGTTTTTCAGCACCGGTTCAAACAGGGTAATGGATTGCAGGGGCATAACCTTGGTAATCTATTATTAGTAGCTTTAACTGAAATAACCGGAGATTTTGTTTCGGCAATTAAAGAGGTAAGTAAGGTTTTGGCGGTAAGGGGGCAGGTTATTCCTTCTACTCTGGAACATGTAATCCTAGGGGCCAAAATGAAAGATGGGGCTACTATCTGTGGTGAGACTTCAATCAGAGGCTATGGCGAGGGTATAGAGAGAATATTTCTGATCCCGGAAAAATGCCTCCCGATACCAGAAACCCTGAATGCTATCATGGAAGCCGATGCCATTATAATAGGGCCTGGTAGCCTTTATACCAGTATAATACCCAACTTGTTGGTCAGTGGTATTCCTGAAGCAATAATAAAATCCAAGGCCCTTACTATTTATGTGAGCAATATAATGACTGAAAAAGGTGAAACGGACGATTTTAGTGTATCTGATCACTTGAAGGTAATTAACCGGCACTTAGATCAGCAGATTATAAAATATATAATAGTGAATTCGGGTAAAATCGATGAGCAAAGACTGCTCAGGTATCAAGAAGAAGAAGCAAAGCCCGTAACTATTGACTCAGATCAATTAAATATGACCGGGGTTAAGGTAATTGAAAGGGATCTAGTATCTGATACCGATGTAGCCTGGCATGATCCCGATAAGCTTGCCCAGGCAATTATGGAAGTAATTGGGGTTGATATGGATTGAGTTTTTCCAGCCAAGTAAGAAATGAGATTGCCAGAATATATCCTGACAAGAGATGTTGCCGTAAAGCTGAACTATCTGCCATATTAGTCACTGAAGGATTAATCCAACCCGAAAATAACGAAGGCGGATATTGGGTGGATATTGCCGTAAACAATGCTGCGGTGGCAAGAAAAGTATATAGAATGTTAAAAGAAGATTATTCATTATACGCCACGGTAGATTCACAGTATCATAGGACATTTAGGCCTAAAAGGGTATACAGAATTACAGTTTTCCTCACTCCTAACCAGTTGTCGTTAATGCAAGGCATAGTTGCATTGGACAAACATGACCGAATTAAGCCCCAGGTGAATTGGAGAATTCTTCGCAAGACCTGTTGTAAAAGGGCTTATTTAAGAGGCATATTTTTAAACCGGGGGTTCATAAACCAACCTGAAGGAAGTTATCACCTGGAAATTGTGTTAAATGATGGTCAAATGGTATCAGATGTAACCAGGTTGCTGAATAGGTTAAATCTTAAATCCGGGTGGGTGGAAAGAAAAAGGAATCAGGTTATTTATATTAAAGAAAGTGAAAAAATAGCTGACCTACTGAGAATAATAGAAGCTAACAAAGCTTTATTGGATTTTGAAAACATTCGAATCATAAAATCAATGAGGAATACTATTAACCGGCAGGTTAATTGTGAGACTGCTAATCTGGCTAAAACCGTGGATGCATCGGTGCGCCAGGTTGAGACTATAAGAACGCTTAGGTCACTCAATCTTTGGGAGGAGCTTTCTCCAGAATTGAAGGAATTAGCAGAACTCAGGCTCAATTACCCGGATTATTCACTTAAAGAGTTGGGAATGGTACTAAACCCACCTTTAAGCAAATCAGGCGTTGCTTACCGTATGGGGAAACTTGAAAGGTTAGCCAAATCCTTTACCAAATAAATTTATTGGACTATATTTTCAGGTAGCAGAATATTAGTTTATGGAAAGAGGGGGGTTGATATGAAGCTTAACCATGATATATTTCTGGAACAGCAGCAAAAACTGCTTATGACTCCTGAACTTCGTCAGGCCATTGCCATATTGCAGATGTCAACCCTGGAATTGAACGATTTTATTAGCCAGGAAATAGAAAAAAACCCCTTTTTGGAGGAAAGGGAACCGGAAGAACCGGATGAGGAGAAGCCGGTTGAATCTGATCAAGAGAAGTTAGATGATTGGTTGGAAATTTATAATGACCGTGATATTGGTTTTGAAAAATATAGCCCCCAGGATGAAACCTCTTTTGAGAACTTTTTTGCCAGCCGTCCGTCTCTTTTCCAACACCTTGAGTTTCAGCTGCACCTGGAAATAAGAGAGCCAGAAGAGATGAGAATTGGGCAGTTTATCATAGGCAGCCTTGACAGTAATGGGTACCTGACTATGGGGTTGGATGAAATAGCTCAAAGGGTTGATGCTGATACAGATACAGTGGAAAAAGTCCTGAAAGTAATCCAAACCTTTCATCCTGCCGGGGTTGCCGCCAGGAATTTAGCCGAGTGCCTGTTGCTTCAATTGCAAGCCTATGGAAAACAAAATCCTTTGGCTGAGGCTATAATAGAAAATCATTTGGATGATTTGGCCCGGGGAAGGTTACACAAAATTGCCCAGACCTTGTCCATATCCGTTTATGAAGCCCAGGATATATGCGATATGATTAAAAGTCTGGATCCAAGACCTGGGTTGCAATACAGTGATAATAACGATATTAAATACATTATTCCCGATATCCTGGTAGAAAAAATCGAAGGGGAATATATAGTAATAGTGAACGACTTGCATTTGCCCCGGTTAACGGTCAGTCAGCTGTATGAGAACATATTAAGGCAGCCGGAAATGTTTTCGCCGGAAGCCAGAAAATACATGCAAGACAAAATGGAATCAGCTGTTTGGCTTATAAAGAGTATTGAACAAAGGCGGATGACTCTATACCGGGTGGCCAGGTGCATCGTAGACATTCAGCGGGACTTCCTGGACAAAGGGGTTAAGCACTTGAAACCAATAACTTTAAAAGATGTAGCAGATATTGTTCAGGTCCACGAGTCTACAGTCAGTAGAGCTACTACAAATAAGTATGTACAGACCCCGCAGGGTTTGTTTGAGTTAAAATATTTTTTCAGCACCGGGGTTGTATCTTACGGTACTGAAAACAAGGTTTCCTCCAAATCCATTAAATATATGATAGACGAGATCATCAAATCAGAAGACCCTACCCGGCCATTAAGCGATAAAGCCATTGCAGAACTAATTGAAAAAAAAGGGATAAAGATATCCCGGCGAACAGTAGCCAAATACCGCCAGGAAATGGGTATTGCCTCAACTATCACCAGAAAAAGATACATTAATACGTAGATAATAATACCCAATACAAATATATAAACATATGCTATAATAAACCAAAAAGGGCATCATTTATTCCTAGTGGGGTAATTATGACCCATAGATTATTTTGTGACCCGCAAGGAGCAGTCATGGATAAATTCTTTTTAGCGTTGAAGCGTCTGGCTCCGGAAACCATTATGCTTTTATCTACCAGGTATCTTATTTTAAGGCAGATTTTTTACCGGCAGCCTATCGGCAGGCGCCAGTTAGGAAAGCATTTGGAATTGGGAGAAAGGCTGATTAGAAATGAATTAGGTTTTCTAAAAGAAAAAAGGGCTATTGATGTAACCCCTGCTGGTATATATTTGACTGCTTATGGGGAAAGCCTGTTAAACGAAATTAATGAATACGTACCTTTCATATTTGAAACTCAGAACTTGGCCAATAAGCTGAAAAAAATATTTGGATTGCCCGAGGTAATTGTAGTTCCGGGGGATTCAGAAACCGATTATCTTGCCAAGAAGGATATAGGCCGGGCCGCTGCCCGGTATCTAAAATCTGTTTTGACCTCCGGCTGTATAGTTTCAGTTACCGGGGGTACTACCCTGGCAGAAATGGCCAATGCCATAAACCAAAGCATACATATGCCGGATGTCCTAGTAGTACCTGCCAGGGGCGGACTGGGGCAGGAAATGGAGGAACAGGCCGGAACCATTGTGGCCAGGATAGCCAAGGCAATTGGAGCTCAATACCGATTATTGCATGTTCCCGACAATCTTGAAGAAAGTACGGTAGAAATTTTAAAAAAAGATGCATACGTGGCTGAATCCATAAGCACCATAAAAAGGAGCCAGGTTTTACTGCATGGGATCGGGCCAGCTATCACTATGGCTCAAAGAAGGGGATTAAAACCGGCGGAGATTCAGCATTTAATTTGCAAAGGAGCGGTTGGAGAAGCCCTTAGATATTATTTTGACAAAAAGGGCAACATAGTATATGAAGTACCGGGTATTGGGCTGGAAATTAAAGACCTTCTAAACATCAAGGTTATTGTTGCCGTAGCGGGAGGTGCCAATAAAGCCCAGGCCATTTCAGCGGTATTAAGTAACCGGCTTCATAGCGCGTTAATAACCGATGAAGGTGCAGCAAAGGAAATGATTAAAGGAAAGGAAGGTTAAAATGGCGATCAATATTGCGATTAATGGTTTTGGACGGATTGGGCGGCTGGTAGTAAGAAAAGCTATGGAGAGAAAAGATAAGATAAAGGTTGTAGCTATTAATGATCTGGGAAGTGCAAAAAGTAATGCCCATTTGTTTAAATATGACTCAATCCATGGCATATATAAAGGGAATGTAGATTTCGGGGAAGACTATATAATCATTGACGATCAAAAAATAAAATACTTTAACGAGAAAGAGCCGGAAAAGCTCCCCTGGAAAGACTGCCAGATCGATATTGTAATTGAAGGCACCGGCAAATTTAGATCAAAAGAAAAGGCCGGCAAACACCTAAAAGCTGGTGCAGGCAAGGTTTTAATCACTGCACCAGGGACCAAGGTTGATTTTACCATAGTGATGGGAGTCAATCATAAACAATATCGTCCTGAATTCACGGTGGTGTCCAACGCTTCCTGCACGACTAATTGTTTAGCCCCTATCGCCAAGGTTCTGGTTGAGGAATTCGGCATCGTCAAAGGTATGATAAACACCGTTCACTCCTATACCAACGATCAGCGGGTTCTCGATCTGGACCATGACGATTTGAGAAGGGCCAGGGCGGCAGCTATTTCCCTGATTCCTACTTCGACTGGGGCCGCTAAAGCCATTGGTTTGGTTATACCAGAACTGGAAGGGAAGCTGGATGGGCTGGCTATTAGGGTTCCAACTCCTAATGTGTCTTTGCTGGATCTAACCGTAGAATTGGAGAAGCCAGCAACCAAACAGGATATTAACCGTGCATTTCAGAACGCCAGCGCAGGTTATTTAAAAGGGATTTTAAAATACACTGAAGAACCGCTGGTGTCAACAGATTACCGGGGAGAAGAACATTCAGCGGTTTTAGACGGTTTATTGACCATGACCATGGGGGATAGGATGGCTAAGGTTATAGGTTGGTATGATAACGAATGGGGTTATTCAGTTAGGGTTTTGGATGCGGTAGAATATATAGCTTCAATGTAATGAAGGTACATTAATTGAGCCAATGTTTTGGAGGTGTTATTTTTGAGAAGTCTGAAAGAGGCTCCAATTGAGAAAAAAAGAATTCTGATGAGAGTAGATTTTAATGTACCAGTGGATAAAAACGGTAATATTATTGATGATACAAAGATCAGGGCTGCTATTCCCACCATAGAATATATATTGGCCCAAAAGGGACAATTGATTTTAATGAGCCATTTTGGGCGGCCTAAAGGCGAACCGGTTGAAAAATACAGTTTAAAGAAGATAGCTGAGCATCTGAATAGCCTAATTGAGGCAGAGGTGATTATGGCCCCGGACTGCATTGGACCTGAAATCGAGAGAATGGTGGAGAATATGAACCCAGGGCAGGTATTACTTTTGGAAAATGTCCGCTTCCATCCGGGTGAAGAAGAAAATGATCCTGAATTTACCCGTAAACTGGCCTCTGTTGGCGATATATTCGTTAATGACGCTTTCGGCAGCGCTCATCGGGCTCATTCCTCTACAGCCGGTTTAGCAGATTATCTGCCTGCTTATGCAGGTTTTTTATTGGAAAAAGAAGTATACATGCTGAAAAAAGTACTCGAAAATCCTGAAAGACCCAGGCTAGCCATATTAGGCGGAGCTAAGATTAAGGATAAACTGGGATTGATAGAACACCTCCTAAATAAGATGGATTCCATCCTTATTGGCGGGGGTATGGCTAATACATTTCTGCTAGCCCAAGGAACATCCATAGGTAGATCAATATGTGAAGAAAAACAGGTACCCGAAGCGCAAAAATTGCTGCAAAGAGCCAGGGAAATGAAGGTGCAGTTATTATTGCCGGTAGATGTTGTAGTAGCTGAGGAGATAGCAAGTAATGCCCGGGCTTCTATAGTTGAGGCAGATCAAATACCGGAAAACCTAATGATTGTGGATATAGGACCCAAAACCATCCAGGCATTTGCCGGAGCCATAGCCAAGGCCAAGACAGTGGTATGGAACGGTCCCCTGGGAGTATTTGAAATTGATCAGTTTGCCGAAGGGACTAAACAGGTAGCTCTGGCGTTGGCCCAATCCCAGGCTATCAGTGTGGTTGGTGGAGGAGAATCGGTTGCTGCGGTACGAAAATTCGGGGTAGAAAAGCACATAACCCATATCTCTACTGGAGGCGGAGCTACGTTGGAATTCCTGGAGGGTATTGCTTTACCCGGGGTAAGAGCGTGCGATAGGGTACTCCAGTATTAGAGGCCGCAAATATATTAAAGTTTATAATTAAGGGATGGTTGTTTTGAGAAAGTATTTGGTTGTTGCCAATTGGAAAATGAATAAGAATACCAATGAAGCCCATAGTTTTGGGGCAGAATTAAAAAAGTTGCTAAAGGATGTTTCTGCTGTGGAGGTCGTGATTTGCCCTCCATTTACTGCCTTATCAACGGTGAAAAGCATTTTACACGATTCCCGGATAAAGATCGGAGCTCAAAATGTTTTTTGGCAGCAAGAGGGGGCCTATACTGGAGAGATTTCACCAGCCATGTTAACCGATGTGGGTTGTGAGTATGTGATCATCGGACACTCAGAGCGGCGGCAAATTATAGGAGAAACTGACCAGGATATAAATAATAAAATAATGGCCGCCCGGGCCCAAGGTTTGATTCCTATCCTCTGCGTAGGAGAAACGCTGCAGGAAAGAAACCAGCAAAAGGCAGAGGAAGTAGTGAAAAGACAGTTATGCAACGGTTTGAAGGGAGTGGAACTTTCCGGGGAAGAACTGGTAATTGCTTATGAACCTGTATGGGCCATTGGCACTGGGGTTAATGCCAAGAGCCAGGATGCCCAGGAAATGGCTAAATATATTAGAAAACTGCTTGAAGAACTATACAATGGAAAGTGTGCTGAAAAAGTAAGGATTTTGTATGGAGGCAGTGTTAAAGCGGAAAACTTTTTGAGTTTTATTCACGAGGAAGATATTGATGGTGCCTTAGTGGGGGGAGCAAGTCTATGGCCGGATAGCTTTGCTCAAATAGTGAGGTTATGCGCAAATGGATAGAAAAAAACCCCTGGTATTAATGATTCTCGACGGATGGGGGATGCGGGAAAGCAACCATTGCAATGCGGTCGAAATTGCCCAACCCCATAACTTCACCAAGATTTGGAATAGTTATCCCCATACCCTTTTGAGATGTTCGGGATTAGATGTTGGCTTACCTGAAGGGCAGATGGGCAACTCGGAAGTGGGACACCTTAATATTGGTTCCGGCCGGGTGGTTTATCAGGAGATAGTCCGTATTAACAATGCCATAAAGGATGGTTCGTTTTTCACTAATCCTGAGCTGGTAAAGGCCATAGAGATTGCCAGAGATGGCAATAGAGCAGTACACCTCATGGGGCTATTGTCCGATGGCGGAGTGCATAGCCATCTAGACCATTTATATGCCCTTCTCCAATTATGCCATGCCTATAAAATTAACCGGGTTTTTATCCACGGTTTTCTAGACGGCAGGGATGTTAATCCCAAAAGTGCTTTAACCTATGCCCAAGCAGTGGAAGAAAGAATTAAAGAATTGTGTCCATCCGCTCGGATTGCCTCGGTGGCAGGTCGTTTCTACGGCATGGATCGGGACAACCGTTGGGAAAGGACTGAAAAAGCATACAATGCCCTTACTCTAGGTGAAGGCAAAAAGGCCCCGAATGTATTTGCTGCTATCCAAAACAGTTATGAAGCTAGGGTCAGCGATGAATTTGTAGAGCCTACAGTAATAGTAGACCATAATTCTCAACCGGTTGGGCTTGTCTCCGACCAGGATGTGCTAATATTCTTTAATTTTAGGGCGGATCGCGCCAGACAGATTACTAAGGCCTTTATTGTCCCGGATTTTTCGGAATTCAATCGGCAGTGCAAACCTCGGGTACATTATGTTTGCTTTACTCAATATGATATTAACCTCAAAGCTCCGGTGGCTTTCTTGCCCCAGAATTTAAACCATACCCTGGGTGAGGTTTTAGCTGAACAAGGAATAAGACAGTTGAGGATAGCTGAAACCGAAAAATATGCCCATGTTACCTTCTTTTTTAACGGTGGGGTGGAAGAACCGAATCCCGGTGAGGACAGGATACTTATCCCTTCCCCTGAAGTGGAAACCTATAATCTTAAGCCGGAGATGAGTGCTTATGAAATTACCCGGCGGGTGATTGAGGAAATCGAGCGCGATTATTATGATGTGATAATTATTAATTATGCCAACCCTGATATGGTAGGTCATACGGGAATATTGGAGGCAGCTGTAAAAGCAGTTACAACGGTTGACCAGTGTCTGATGCAAGTGGTGGCTAAGGTACTGGATAGAAACGGAACCGTTTTAATTACTGCTGATCATGGTAATTGCGAATTAATGGTGTGCCCGGATACCGGAGGACCGCATACTGCTCATACTACTGAAAAAGTGCCTTTTATACTGGTGGGGGAAAAATATCGGCAATGTAAACTAAGAAATGACTGTTCATTAAGAGATATTGCCCCTACCATACTGCAAATCTTAGATCTTGACATACCTGCTGAAATGACTGGACAATCTATACTTGACTGTAAATAAATTTTAAATTAAATATAGAAAGGTGATCTAGATGAGTATAATAGCCGATGTATATGCCAGGGAACTGCTTGATTCCAGAGCTAACCCAACAGTAGAGGTGGAAATTATTCTTGAAGATGGTACTATGGGGCGGGCAATAGTACCTTCAGGTGCATCTACAGGAGCTTATGAGGCTGCAGAACTAAGGGATGGGGACCCTAACCGCTACCTCGGCAAAGGGGTGCTTAAAGCGGTTGACAATGTTAATAACCTTATTGCTCCGGAAATTATTGGCATGGACGCTGTCAGGCAAGTGGATATCGACACGTTAATGATTGAGTTGGACGGTACCCCTAATAAATCCAAACTGGGGGCCAATGCCATTTTAGGGGTTTCCCTGGCGGCAGCCCGAGCCGCGGCGAATTATTTAGGAATACCTTTGTACCAGTACATTGGGGGAGTCAATGCCCGGCAGATTCCTGTTCCCATGATGAACATATTAAATGGTGGCAAACACGCTGATAATAACGTTGATATCCAGGAGTTTATGGTGGTTCCCTCGGGAGCGTCTTCCTTCACCGAGTCTTTGCGGATGGGAGTTGAAGTGTACCATAGCCTTAAAAAAGTGTTATCTGGTAAAGGACTTACTACCGCAGTAGGTGATGAGGGCGGATTTGCTCCCAATCTTCCGTCTAATGAGGCGGCTATAGAAGTTATTCTGGAGGCTATAAGCAAAGCCGGATACCAGCCGGGGAAAGATATATACCTGGCTTTAGATGTAGCTGCCAGTGAGTTATACCAAAACCAAAAGTATAACCTGGCCAGCACCAATCAACAGTTTACTTCCGATGAAATGGTGGAGTTTTATGCCGGATTGATCGATAAGTATCCCATTATATCTCTTGAAGATGGTCTGGCTGAAGACGACTGGGAGGGATGGAAAAAGCTTACCGATAGACTGGGCAACAGACTGCAGTTAGTTGGTGATGACCTATTTGTTACTAATACTGAAAGGCTATCCCGGGGAATCTCTTTAGGGGTATGTAACAGCATATTGATTAAAGTCAATCAGATTGGAACCCTGACTGAGACCTTGAATACCATTGAAATGGCAAAAACAGCTGGCTACACTTGTGTTATTTCACATAGATCGGGGGAAACTGAAGATGCAATAATAGCCGACATTGCTGTTGCCACCAATGCCGGTCAGATTAAAACCGGTGCCCCGGCCCGGACCGATCGGGTAGCTAAGTATAATCAGCTGCTGCGAATAGAGGAAGAACTGGATCGATTTGCAGTCTTCAAGGGTTTAGATACCTTTTATAGTGTAAAACTTAAGTAAAATACCACTGGTTGTATTAGTGAATACTTGTGTGATACAATGTTTGATAGCTTTTGAAGCTCTCGGGGACGGAGGTGAAATATTGGTTAAAACAATAGTACTTATATTTCAAATAATAGCCGCTTTAGCGCTGATTGCGACCGTCCTGTTACAATCTGGCAAAAGTGCTGGTTTATCAGGTAGCATTGCGGGTGGAAGTGAAGCCCTATTCGGCAAGCGTAAAGGGATTGATGAATTACTGGCAAAAATAACTGGATACATTGCAGTATTATTTATGGCGTTGACTTTGGTATTGAGTATACTCTAAAAACAGAAAACCTAAAGGAGGGGTGTTTCACAATGGAAAACCTTTTGATGCTTGCACCTGCTGGAGGGGCAATTGCACTTCTGTTTGCTGTAATGCTGACGAGTAAGATAAAAAAAGCCGACCCGGGAACGGAAAAGATGGTTGAAATATCTAGCAGTATACACGAAGGGGCCATGGCTTTTCTGGAAAGACAGTACAGTGCCCTGGCATTTTTTGTTATCCTGGTATTTGCTATTATTGGTTTTCTACTGAAAAGCTGGCCTACCGCGGTTTGTTTCCTGGCTGGGGCCCTGTGTTCTGCTGGGGCAGGCTATATAGGAATGAAGGTTGCTACCCAGGCCAACGTTAGAACTGCCAACGCCGCCCGTAAATCACAGAATGAGGCCTTGGGAATAGCCTTTTCCGGCGGGGCGGTTATGGGTATGGCAGTTTCGGGTCTGGGGTTGTTAGGTTTAGGGATCTTGTATTACATATACCGGGAGCCTACCATTGTTAACGGCTTTGCCCTGGGTGGCAGTTCAATAGCCTTGTTTGGCAGGGTGGGCGGCGGTATTTATACCAAAGCAGCCGATGTTGGAGCCGACCTGGTGGGTAAGGTCGAAGCTGGCATTCCCGAAGACGATCCGCGCAATCCTGCTACCATAGCTGATAATGTTGGAGATAACGTGGGTGATGTGGCGGGGATGGGAGCCGACCTTTTTGAATCCTATGTGGGATCCATAATTGCGGCTATGACCCTGGGAATAGTATTGCTTGGCTTCCCTGGGGTGCTTTTGCCTATGATTATTGCTGCCGGCGGCATAATTGCTTCCATCGTGGGAACCTTTTTTGTTAGGACCGGTGAAAACTCCAATCCTCTCAAGGCATTAAATACGGGAACTTTCACCTCTGCAGGTTTACTGGTTGTTATAGCATTTGTAGCGGTTAAATACATATTACCATCTGAATTTAACGTATTCTGGGCCCTGGTTGCGGGTTTGGTAGTTGGCACCTTAATTGGGTTAATTACCGAATACTATACTTCTGATGAATATAAACCGGTTCAGGGTATTGCCAAGGCTTCAGTAACTGGCCCGGCGACTACTATTATTGCCGGATTAGGCGTAGGGATGACCTCCACCTTTTTACCGATTGTGTGCATAAGCATTGCCGTACTCATTGCCTATTTTACCGGGGGCATTTACGGAATAGCCCTGGCAGCAGTAGGAATGCTGGCTACCACCGGGATGGTAGTGGCAGTTGATGCCTATGGTCCCATTGCCGATAATGCCGGGGGCATTGCGGAGATGGCAGAACTCCCTAAAAGTGTCAGAGAAACTACCGACAGGCTTGATTCGGTTGGCAACACCACTGCGGCTATTGGCAAGGGGTTTGCTATCGGTTCGGCCGCACTAACGGCTCTGGCCTTACTAACCGCTTTTTCTCAGGTGGCTGGCATACAAACGGTAAACCTGTTGAACCCCAAGGTTATTGTCGGGGCATTTATTGGTGCCATGCTGCCCTTCTTGTTCTGCGCTATGACCATGGGGGCCGTAGGAAGAGCTGCCTCGGAAATGGTTGAAGAGGTAAGGCGGCAATTCCGGGAGATCTCCGGATTGATGGAAGGAAAGGCTAAGCCTGATTATGCCAGGTGTGTTGACATAAGCACCCGCTCCGCCATTAAGGAAATGGTTCTTCCCGGGTTAATGGCCGTAGTAGCTCCGGTTGTTATTGGGCTTTTATTGGGTTCCGAGGCCTTGGCCGGTATGCTGGCTGGTGCCCTTATATCCGGGGTTTGCCTGGCTATAATGCTGGCAAATGCAGGTGGGGCATGGGACAATGCTAAAAAGTTTATTGAAAAAGGAAATTTTGGAGGCAAAGGCAGCGAGGCCCATGCAGCAGGAGTAGTAGGGGATACGGTCGGTGACCCGTGTAAAGATACTTCCGGGCCTTCTTTAAACATATTATTAAAGTTGATGACTATAGTTTCCCTGGTTTTTGCCCCTTTGTTCTTGTAAGAAAAAGAATCAAACTGGCTACCAATAGACAAGCAGTAGTATTACTCTTGTCTATTAGTCTTTTTCCAGGGGGTAATTGCTAATGCTACTACCCAAGGCGGGTCCATTTTTTTTACCGGGCAAATCCAATACGATTATTATCTTCATCCATGGGTTTACCGCTTCCCCCTCAGAGGTATTGCCTACTGCGGTATTGCTAAACCAGCAGGATGGTTTAAGTGTTAGCGGACCACTGCTGCCGGGACACGGTACCACCCCTGAATCATTGAATCAAACCACCTGGGAAATGTGGTATGAGGGTTTGAGATCGGAATACCTCTCCAGGGAGCAGCAATATACCAGTATTTTCGTAGCCGGTCTGTCAATGGGTGCCCTCTTAGCCATTTATGCTGGAATTAACCTGCCGGGATTAAATGGGGTTATTGCCATTAACGCTCCTATATTTACCCAATATCCAGTACCGACAGCCTTGGCTCCATTAATCGAGAAATGCTTCCCATATATCCGTAAAAAGAAAGGTTTGCCGGTGATAGAACAGGAGAGAAGAGGACGGTGGGCGTATGATGTTTTCCCGGTAAAAGCCTTTAGAAGCCTTTATAAACTGAGAAACCGTGTAATAAAGGACATTGAGCAACTTAGGATACCATTTTTGGTATTCCAGGCTCTGAAGGATGAGTCAGTCAAGGCGAAAAGTGCGGGCTTTCTGGTTAGAAGGGCAAAAAACGCTTTGGTCTGTTATAAGGAATTGCCGGAATCATACCATGTAGCTACAATGGGCCAGGAAAAAGAGCTGATAGCCAGCACCATAATCAAATTTGTAAGAAGGTATGAAAAACAGGAGGAATGAAAAATGGAACGGGAAGTTGCCCTTGAACTATTAAAACAAAATGTTGATGATGACAACCTTATCAGACACTCATTAGCTGTTGAAGCGATTATGCGGGCTTTAGCCCAGCATCTTAATGAAGATGTAGAAAAGTTCGGCTTAGCCGGGTTACTGCATGATATTGACTATGCAACAACGGCTGACGACCCTTCCCGGCACTCTTTGGTAGGAGCCGAGATCCTGGCGAAGAATAACCTCGACAGTGAAATAGTTTACGCGGTCAAAGCCCACAATGGGTTTCACGGCCTCAAGAGGGAAAGCTTACTCGATAAATGCCTTTACGCTGCGGATCCGGTAAGTGGCTTTATTACTGCAGCCGCCCTTATCCGGCCGGATAAAAAACTGGAAAACGTAGAATTAAAATCCCTTAAGAAAAGGTTCAAGGAAAAATCCTTTGCCCGGGGTGCTAATCGGGAGCAAATGGCCAGCTGTTCTGAATGGGGATTGGACTTGGACCAATTGCTTTCTATCTCTTTAAAGGGTATGAAAGAAATATCTGACCAGCTGGGATTGTAACCATTTGGTTAAACGGTTATATCATGGGTTATAATAAGTAATAACTTAACTACTGGGAGGTTCTATGATACAGAAGGAAGCCGTACTTAATTTTATCCAACAGGAGAGCTACAGACCGCTGAGCTACAATGAATTAATAGGGGCCTTAAAGATTGATGAGGATAATGTCGTACAATTCAGCAAAGTATTAGGCAAGCTGGAAAAGGAAGGGGAAATAGTCAAAACCAGAAAGAATAAATACGGGCTTCCGTCTATGATGAACCTGGTCAGGGGAGTCGTAAGGCTGAGTCATAGGGGGTATGGGATTCTGGTTCCAGATAAGGTTGGGGAACCGGAAGTATTTATATATGGTAAAAACATTAATGGCGCAATGCATAACGACAAGGTTATGGTCCGTATCCAGCATGACGGTAGTGATGTGTTTAGGCCTGAAGGAGAGGTAATCAGGGTCATAGCTAGAGCCAACCGGGAACTGGTAGGAACCCTGGAGCGAGGCAAACATTCTATGCAAGTGGTGCCTGATGATCCCAGGCATATTTATCCGGTTTATGTAAAGCCTTCTAGCAAGCTTAAGGTAAAGAGCGGGGATAAGGTCATAGTGAGGATAACCTCATGGCCTGAGAGCCATAAACTACCCGAGGGAAAGATTACAGAAGTAATAGGAAAAAAGGGAGAACCGGGATTAGATGTTAGGGTTGTAATTAAAAAGCATGGTCTAAGGGAGCGGTTTCCTGAAGAAGTGCTGGAAGAAGCTGCACAGGCAGCAAAACCCGTAACTGAAAAAGATATAAAGGAGCGCCGGGATTTAAGAGGTGTTCGTATGGTGACGATTGATGGGGAAGATGCTAAAGACCTGGATGACGCGGTTTCGATACGAAAACTCGACCAGGGGTATGAGCTGGGGGTTCATATTGCCGATGTTTCTCACTATGTAAAACAAAATAGCAAATTGGATAAAGAGGCCTTTGCACGTGGTACTTCGGTTTACTTAATTGATAAAGTATTGCCTATGCTGCCGGAAGCCCTATCCAATCAGGTTTGCAGCTTAAACCCTAAAGAAGACCGGCTGGCAGTTACCTGTTTGATGAATATAGATGATAAAGGCAAGGTTATTAATTATGATATATTCGAATCGGTAATCAATATAGATAAAAGAATGACCTACACTGAGGTAAACAGTATCCTATCTGGCGGTAATCAGGAACTGGAGGAAAGATATAAAGAATTGGTTCCGGATTTCTTTCTAATGAAAGAATTGGCGGAAATATTGCGGAAGGAGAGGAACAGCCGGGGGGCATTAGACTTTGATTTTCCGGAGTCCAAGGTTATAGTTGATGAGCATAGTGTCCCGGTTGAAATCAAACGGTTGGAGCGAGGGCCCGGGGAAATGCTGATCGAAGATTTCATGATTAAAGCCAATGAAACTGTAGCTGAACACTTGCATTGGCAGGATATGCCGGCCTTGTACCGTGTACATGAAAAACCGGATGAAGATTCCTTGCTGAAACTGAACCGGGTTCTGGGGGTTTTTGGTCACAAAATAATGGCTAACCATCCTGAACCCAGGGTTTACCAGAACATGCTGAATAAGGTCAAGGGCAGACCAGAAGAACGGCTGATTTCCCTGCTGGCCTTAAGGTCTATGAAACATGCCAGATATTATCCGAGCCCTCTCGGGCACTTTGGGCTGGCTTCAAAATATTATTGCCACTTTACCAGCCCTATTCGCAGGTATCCTGATTTAATCATACACCGGGTGCTTAAAGCTTCGCTGAAGGGCGATATTAACGGCAAATTACTTCAAGAACTGCAAAAAAAGATACACCTTTATGGTGATCATTCTACAGCCCAGGAGATTAGAGCCGAAGAGGCTGAAAGAGAACTGGTGGATATTAAGAAAGCCCAGTATATGAAAAAGTTCGTGGGAGATATATTCACTGCCCGGATATCATCCATCCAAACCTTCGGTTTCTTTGTCGAGCTTGATAATACGGTGGAAGGTTTAGTTCATATCTCCGCAATTGCAGATGATTATTACGAATTCAATGAGCGAAACTTTACCCTGGTTGGAATTCACAGCGGCCGGAAGTTTTCCATTGGTGACCAGGTTCGGGTTCAACTGGTTCGGGTAGATATAGAAGAGGCTAGAATTGACTTTGAACTGGTGGAAGAGGATCCTTAGGCTAATTGACTTAACCAATGTTATTAGTTATAATTAGGACGTAGCAATAGCATCGAAGCCCTGGCCTGAAGGAACAATCAACCCGAGGCGAGGGTTTGTTTTCTCTATAATAGAGTTTATTTGAAGGTGAAATAATGGGCAAGGCAAAAAGAATAAAGGTTGCAATTGAAAACCGCAGGGCCAGGCATGAATACCATATTAAAGAAAACTATGAGGCTGGCCTGGTTCTGGTGGGTACGGAAGTGAAATCGCTGCGCTTGGGAAAGGGGAACCTTCAGGATGCTTATGCTACAGTGAAAGCAAATGAAGTATGGATTAACAACTTTCATATCAGTCCTTATGATAAGGGTAACCGGTTTAACCACGATCCATTAAGGCCTAAAAAGTTGCTCTTGCATAAGAGGGAGATTAAACGGTTGGGCAGCTTGCAAAGGGAAAAGGGTTATACTATGATTCCCTTGAAGGTATACTTTAAGGATGGCAAAGCTAAGGTTGACCTGGCCGTAGCGGTTGGTAAAAAACTCTACGACAAGCGGCAAGATATAGCTGCCCGTGATGCCCAGCGGGATATGGAGCGGGTAGTAAAAGAACGAGGAAAAACAGCCTATTAATAACAGTGACAAACCCGCAGCTGCATATTATTATTGGTATGCAACCTGATTAAATAAAATGGGGGCGTACTGGTTTCGACGGGGGATAAGATGGGTTGAGTAGCGAGCCGAGTTGTCGCCAGCTCGTAAAAAAGGTGAACTTTAAATTAACTGCAGAAGATAATTTTGCACTAGCAGCCTAAGGGCTGCTCGTCCGGCTAGATTTCCTCACGGTCTGGTGCAGGGCGTCACATAGTGAGGGTACCCTGAAGCCTTCTTCCTCGAGGGGCTTTAAGGGGAAACTTATCGGGGATAGCTCGAAAAAGCCTGTTCGTGGGCGTTGGCTGAGCGAACTTCAATACACGAACTGCGCTCGGAGAGACTCTTCTGGTCTTTCTTTCGGACGGGGGTTCGACTCCCCCCGCCTCCACCAAAAAATACCAGGAAGCAAGGAGACGTTCTTTTTGCTTCCTTGATTTATTATGCCTTAAATATTAAATATAATGTTTTGGGCTGATTCCTGTTACCCGTGGGATTTGACGTTGTGTCACCCCTTCAATCTTCTTGATTCTCGCAGTATTTCCTGACGTTTTATTTATTCCATCTCAGATAATTTCCCTATCGGCTCACCGTTCATCAAGGCCTCTATCTCATCTTTTACTTCATCATCCGTTTTGCGCAACTTAATTTGATCATCAAGGCATTGGCCCTCGTTCTCCAGCTGTAAACTCTATAAATCCTTTTATGGCTTCCTGTTCTCTTGCTCTCCTTGGCATTTATTGCCACAGCCTTCATTTTTGTCCATAATAGCAAATATTAAATGAGGAAGCAAAAAGAGCGTCCCCGTGCTTCCCAAAAAAATCGTATATGAGCCGCTTATTTGGAGCATTCTATATGAAAATCAGAATTATTTAAATGATTTCAAGGAACAAGCCCGGCAATTTATTGCAATCGCAAGATAAATATGCCAGGTATTTTTAAGTTATGCTGAGTGATTAATCAAGAAATATACCTTTAAACGGAAAAATTATCATCAGTTTCGAAGCTACTATGGTTAATAGCCAACCAGTCAGGTCGGCCAATGTTCCATGATCTAATCTCTTTGGAGAATCCATTTGTTTCAGCTAGCCTAAAAAGTCCAGAAGCTGATGGTATTGCCTGACCGGAGATTGCTGGATATAATGACCATATCTTAGCGAAAGGAAAAGACGCCTCTTTTTTGTGGTGCTAATGCTGCAACAGAAGCACAAGAAGCGTCTCCAAAAAGGTATGGTAATTGTAACAGACTATCAACTTGATTGGAACCCCGAAAAGGGAGTTTTTTGTTAGGAGCGCGGAGCAGAATTCATGTCCTTGTTGCAATGGGGACTTAAGGGTAATTGGTAGCTGTTCCAGGAAATGTATTGATGACGAGGGAGAAAACAAAACCCTGATCATTCGCAGGTTACGGTGCGTTGGATGCAGACGAATTCATCACGAACTTCCTGATATGCTTGTACCATTTAAACGCCACGTCAGTAAAAGCATTGAAGCAGTCATCCGCAATGATGTACCACTTAGCGTTTTCTCCGATGAGTCTACTCTAACCCGATGGAAGAGCTGGTTTAAGGAAATGACCGATTACTTTCAGGGCTGCTTGAAATCAATTGCTATGCGCTATGGCATAGAATCTGTGGAAGATAGATCCGGTCTTCCTCAGTCCAAGCTCCAAAGGATTTGGCATTATGTAGGGAACGCTCCGGGATGGCTGGCCAGAGTTGTCCGTCCCATAGTCAATTTAAATTTATGGCGACATACCCGTTCCGCATTTTGTCCATAATGATATATATTTACACTCATGCTGAAACCATAAAAAGGAGTGATCAGCATGAGAGATCAGAAAAAAGCAGAAGAGGTGGCCTCACAGGGGGTGCAGTTATTATCCCCGCTCCTGGCTGAAGGCCTGGATAATGCCCAGGCAAAAGTAATCCGAGCCAGGATATGTGAACAAAGCGGTATATCCGAGCGTACCCTGCGCAGATACCTGGCCCAATACCGGAAAGATGGTTTTAGCGGACTCAAACCTAAAGGTAAGGGTCAGCACCGCAGCGAGGAAGCAATACCTATTAACATCCTAGAACAGGCCATTCTATTACGGCGCCAAGTACCAGGCCGCAGTATTGCACAGATAATTCAGATACTGGAATGGGAAGGGTTAGTAGAGCCAGGGCAGATCAAACGCAGCACTCTGCAGGAGAAATTAGCTGAGCGCGGCTACAGTGCCAGGCATATGAAAATGTATGCTGATACCGGCACTGCCGCCAGACGATACCAGAAGAAATACCGCAATCAGCTCTGGCATTCTGATATTAAGTATTCAATTTATCTGCCCATAGGCGAGGGTGGCAAAAAGAAGCAGGTCTACCTAGTTATCTTCATAGATGATGCCACTCGTTTCATTCTGCATGGTCAGTTCTACCCTGCCCTTGATCAGGTGATCGTAGAAGATGCCTTTCGTCAGGCTATTTTAAAATATGGTGTGCCTGAAAAAGTATACTTTGATAACGGCAGCCAATACCGAACTAAATGGATGAATAGAGCCTGCTCTAAAATGGGGATTCGCTTGCTCTATGCTAAGCCCTATTCGCCTGAAGCGACGGGTTATGAAGAGTTAACCATTATGTAGAGCTAACCTTTCTAACACGCCAACACGCTACATCAAATCCCGGTTAGCTCTACATAAATATTCACCTATCTTCCTAAGCTCTGTAACCATTCCAAAAGGTCAGCATTTTGCTGCCATACTGGTAACTCTTTGGGAACAACATCCGCATAAGCATTTTCCAGTGCCTTTCTTTTCATGCTGGCATCGGCTCTGGCATATATTTCTGTGGTTTGGATATTGGCATGACCGAGCAAATCACGGATGTACACCAGGTTTACACCAGATTGTAGTAAATGCATGGCTTTGCTATGGCGCAGGACATGAGGAGAAATTGTATCCGGGAAATGTCCTGGGAATAATTCTTTTGCCTGATCAAAGTGCTTTTTGAGAATATACGATATTCCTGACCTGGTTAGCTTATGATTTTTTCTATTGCTGAACAACGGGTATTCGTTGCATTGGGGCAGGTGCAATTTATTCTCTTTTAAGTACTGTTCAATAAGTCTGGCCATAGGTTCCATTAGCGGAACAACCCTGGTTTTATTACCCTTGCCAGTAAGCTTTATGATTGCTGGTGAGGGAAGTCTAACATCTGCAATCCGCACATCGGCAATTTCTTGTACTCTAGCCCCGCTATCATAGATAAGGCTCAGAAGAACTAGGTCTCGCCTCCCTTCCTTGGTATTTTTATCTGGCATGTCCAGCAAAATTTTCATGGCATCAAGGGTTAGATAGTTGACCGATTTTACTGGTGCCTTTTTCATAGGTATAGCAAGAATCTGTTGATATTGGTACAAGGCCTGCGGTTGCTCAAGTTGAAGGTATTTGAAAAAAGCGTGGATAGCCGCAAGCCTCTGATTCCTTGTTGTAACACTGCATTTTCTCTCTAATTCTAACCAGATCAGGAAATCCTCGATCAATTTCCGGTTCAATTGATCAATGACAAGCTTCGCCGGAGATAGTCTTTTCTCTGAAGCACAATACTTAAGCAGGATCGAAAATGTATCACGGTAAGACTGGATTGTATTACTACTTGCGCCAACTTCACCCGGAAGATATTTTGATAGATAGGATGTAATGGCATATGCAAAATCGGTTGGATTCATATTATCTTCACCTCCGGGAAGATATATGCGCAAGTTTGGCTTACTGTGTCCAGAATTTCCGGATATGCTTCTGCAGTCAATCTCACGTATTGTTCCGTAGCCTTAATCGAAGCATGTCCCAAGTAAGTTGAAAGAATGGGTAGGGCACAGTAAAGTTCAACTCCTTGCTGTACCATTTGCTTTAACGAATGAACCGCAAAGGTATGGCGCAAATCATGTAGCCGTGGGCCTCTTCCTTTACCTCCGTGAGATATTCCGCTTTTCTGGAGAAGTCTCCGGAAGTTGCGATATACAGTATTGGAAGAGTAAGCAGTCCGGTCTCTTTTCATAAAGAAATAATCTTGGGGACTGGAGACAGTGTGGATCTTTAAAGAATACCCTACAAGGTATCTTGTTAACGAAGCTGACATGGGAATAACGCGGTCTTTGTTAAATTTTGAGCCCCGAACAACAACTATCCCTTGTTTTAAATCCACATCCTTAAGCCTTAATTTTACGGCTTCGGAAATCCTGACGCCGCAACCGTATAGCAATCTGTAAACGGCGGGGAATACTAAATGCCGGTTAGATAGCGGATGGGGCTTAATATTATCACACTCAGTTAAAAGGTTCCGGATTAGGTCTTTCGAAAAGATATAAGGCATATAGGAGTGCCGATTAATCTTGGCTTTACATGATGGTACGTATGCATCATGGCCAAGGTTGTTCAGGAATAGAGCAAAGCGCTTTAAATTATTGATCCGGCGTTCCCAAGTAACGTCCCTTTCATTTGGTCTCTTTTCTGTCCAAGCGTCAGCCAGTTCTTTAGTAAGGGTATGGTTTTCAATGGTGTACTGAAGTGTAAATTCTGAAAAGCGTTTTAGAGCATTGGCCTCGGCATAATAATCGAACCCGAGCGATCGTTTCATCTGAACGAACTGAATCAAAAGTTCCCTGAAATCTCCCACAAAGCCATCGATGTCATACGGTTTAGAGTTCACGGGCCACACCTCCATCCGCTGTATGGTTCCATGCAAATCCGGGAATGTCCAATGCACATCGCCGCAAATGGTTAACATCAATCTTAAGATAAATTGATGTTGCATCTGTCGTGGTGTGTCCCAAAACTTCGGAAATGACCGGCAACGGAATGTTCTCTTCCAAAAGAGCGCTGGCAAGACTATGTCTAAGGGAATGGGGGCCATGTTTTTTCCCGGCCGGCACCTTGATTCCCGCTGATTGAATGTATTGTGTAACAATACTATGAATCGTGGGCGGTGTTAAACCGGTGAGCGGACAGACATGGCGCACAAAAATAGTAGTACAGTCTGTTATTGGCCTACCATATTTTAGATAGTCAATGATTGCCGTCCCCACTTCCGGCAGCAGCGGTAATTGTATTTTTTCTTGTGTTTTCTCCTGAATCAATTCAATCTCATTGCGATCCCATTTTAGGTTACCGAAAGATAAACTGCAGATGTCGCCAGCCCTCATACCGAGCCTTGACGCCAGAAGCAAGATGGCGTAATCGCGTTTCCCCTTTGGATTTCCGCGATCGACACAGTCAAGAAGTTTTTGGACTTCGTCTTTGTTGTATGCGGAGGGAATTCTTGAAGTTTTGTCGATTTTAACGTGGGGCACTACATAGGATAAGTCCTTCTCCAGCAGTTTTTCTTCATACAGATAACGGAGCAGAACCCTTAAGGAGCAAATTGTACAGTGGACAGTGGCAATGGTGGTACCGGCCAAGGTGTTGACAAAGCCCAAGATGTGCTCGGGGGTTAATTCGGAAATATCATTAATCCTTTGTTTGGATAGATATTCGGAAAACCTGCTCAGGTATAATTCATTTGATCGCAAAGTCTTCTCCGAGATGCCGTACAGCCTACGCGACCGAATAAATCCATCAAATGCCTTTTTAACTGGAGTGTAGTATTCTTTACCAATGACTCGCCTCTTCGAGAGAATAATTCCATGTAATTGATACTCCCCTAGCATATTGACGGCCCGAACTTTAATGCCATTAGGGTTGCTCAAATGATGGAAAACCGTAATACCATATTCGTCTTCTAAAAAGTTCAGACCGATCTTCATATCGAAGCACCCCAGGTTTCTTCTTCTCATGTACTTGCCTAGTGCGTCCCAAATGGGAACATAAGTTTTAATCCGTTGCTCCTTGTAATTTACGCGTAGAAGTTCGGTTTTAACTGCCTCCACGAGTTCACTGAACGGTAACACATCTTGCATATTTTCCCCTCCAATCTAAAAATATGGTTATATTAACCACTTTAAAGATTGAAGTATTATGCGGGGTCAATCAACAATTAAAGCCAATAATTCGAGGTTTCGTAATAGGACTCTACATAATGGCTAACTCTTCATAACCCGTCTTATGTTGAGCTCAACATAAGACGGGCAAACCGGAAAGGTTTAATCGGATAGTAGATTCTTTTCTTGCTGAAGCTGTCCTGGAAAAACCTCAGACACTGGAAAAATTAAATCAACTGTTTGAGGTATGGCTTGAGGAATGTTATCAAAACAAGCCGCATTCCGGATTGGAAGGAAATATTAGTCCTCAGACTGCGTATCGCAGTGACAGAAAAGCTTTAAAGTTTTTAGATCCTGAAACAATAGCCAGTGCATTTCTCCACTGTGAAGAAAGAAAGGTAGATAAATCTGGATGTATCAGCTTTGCCGGCAAAAAATACGAGGCAGGCCTGAGTTTAATCGGGTGTAAAGTAGATGTTATCTATGATCCTGCTGACATTAGTGAGTTAACTATCGAATACGAAGGCCACAAGCCATTCAAGGCCAAAGAACTAGTTATCGGAGAACGGAGCGCTCCCCGGCCTAAACTGCCCGAGCACTTGCAGCTAGTTCCGGCTGATTCTTCCCGGTTGCTCAATGCTGCCGCCAGGAAGAACAAGGAGCGTAAAGAATACCAAACCCCTGCCATCTCCTACCGTAAAGTAAAAAAGGAGGAGTAAGGTATGTTTGAGACATTCTATCGCATGGAAAGAACACCGTTTTCCAGGGATATTCCTACAGATCAATTGTATCAGTCGCATATGCTGGAAGAGACCCTGGGGCGCTTAGAATACACCGCCCAGCGCCAGATGTTTGCAGTATTAACTGGGGATTGCGGAACTGGGAAAACTACCACCATACGCAAGTTTAAAGAAACCCTGGATGCATCTAGGTTTTTGGTAATGTACCTGGCTGATTCCAAACTTACCCCCCGGCATTTTTACAAGGGTCTGCTGGAGCAGTTGGGATGTGAGGCCAAGTTTTACCGGGGTGATGCCAAACGTCAATTACATAGAGAGATCGAACTTTTACAGGGTATCCACCATCTGCAGCCGGTGGTGATTGTAGACGAAGCGCATCTATTGGATAAAGAAATGCTAGAAGAAGTCCGATTCTTACTAAACTTTAAAATGGATGCGCAAAGTCCGATGGCTTTAATCCTGGTAGGGCAAAACGAACTCTGGGAACGGCTTAAACTTCAATCTTATGCAGCGATCAGACAACGCATTGATTTACAGTGTAAACTGCACTATCTGGATCGGGCAGAAGTGGGTGATTATGTAAAACGACACCTAGCTTACGCCGGTGCCCATCATGATATTTTTTCAGATAGTGCAATCGATGAAATTTTCAAATACTCAAGCGGAGCGGCCAGACTGGTAAACAAGGTTTGTACGCATTGTCTGCTTTACGGGGCTCAAAATAACCGAAATATCATTGATGACCATATGGTGAAGTTAGTAATCAAGGGAGAATTAAATTAGTTCTCCCTCCCCCCCAAGGGGCAAAGATTTAAGGTCATAATGTCCATCAGCATTTGGACATTTTACACCGTCTATTGCCGGACATTATGAGTTAGCAGTAACAGCTTACCGGAAGTTTGTTGAATATTTAATGCCGATGGTGCCGCTGATGAATACCGGTATGTTTAGTGCTCCTCCGAAGATGGGTCTGTTCTTTAATCAACTGGACCAAACCCCCCTTGGGCAGGAATTTTTACGTTTAATGATGATGAGTGCCTGGGAACTTGCAAATCAATGGTTTGAGCATCCTAAAACATTAATTGATATGATGAATCATCCTTCCGAAGCGATGGTCGACCCCGAACAAAGTGGTTCGGCATTTTACCTTCTTGCGCTGATTCCCACGCAGCACTTAGCTGCAAGCAATAATGCGTTTGTCCGGGGAGGTATGCAAGGTCTTCCGGATGCTCTGGCACGTTGTATTGAAGATCATGGTGGGAGCATTCTGACTGATCACGAAGTGGTAAAAATCAATACCAAAGGTGGAAAAATCGATGGCGTAAAATGTTCCAACGGTGAGGAATTTACGGCTCGTAAGGCCGTTATTTCCAGTGTGGATCCACGCCTGACCCTTAATAAGTGGTTGGATACTCCGCTGGATGCTAAATTACGCCGAAAGATTGACAGCATCACAGAACCCGCTTTCGTGGGACTCATGACCCATATTGCCCTTGATCGAGACCCCGACTTCAAAGTAGGAGGAGTGAGTAAGAAGGCTGTTCAAGTAATGGCACTTCCTACGGATTTACAGGCATTTCGCCAGTACTTTACCGATATGCGCTTTAATAGAGTCCCGGAACCTGCCAAATTGTTGGGTATTCTTCAGCATAGGGTCGATCCGGGCAGGGTTCCAGAAGGCAAGGCTCTCCTGTACCTATGGCAGTTTGTTCCTTATAATCTTGCGGATGGGGGAGCAGCCAGATGGGATAGTATAAAGGAAGCGGTTAGCGATAAAGCAATAGAAAGATACTTTAGTTATACTACTAACTTATCGAAGAAGAATATTTTAGGTAAGAAGATTATTTCTCCCCTGGACTTTGAACGTAACAACCAAAACATGATAAATGGTACGGTACTGGGACCATCACCAGCGCTTTATCAATATATGTCCTACCGGCCTATTCCGGAATTAGGCCAGTATAGAACCCCTGTAGAAGGCTTATATCTCACAGGACAATCTTCACATCCTGGTGGCGGCGTAACTCTAGGAGGCAGGGTTACTGCCCAGGTGGTTTTGGAAGACCTCGGTATTGATTTTGACGACGTAGTATCTAAATAACGCTAGTTGCAAAGCCGGTATGGTATATAAAAATATTCGGCTGGCTGGGCCTCTTGCCCGAACCAACATGTCATTGGGCAGGAGGCCGTTTAATCAATTGGTTTTCACCATAACAATGCCGTGAGGTGTTTCGAAAATGACAAAAATTTTAAATTATATCATCATGATATTTGCTGGTTGGCTAGTAATTTCTCCTTTGTTTTTGGGCTATCAGGACTCTGCTGGTATAAGTGTAAATATAGTCATAGGCCTATTAGTAATCGTGCTTGCATATATCAGCATAAAATACAAAGCGGCTCAATGGCCATCTATGGTAATTGCCGCATCTGGAATATTTCTGATATTTTGGGGAGCGTTTATAGGTCGGCTTATGGGGGCATCCGCAGGGGTAAACGAAGTTTTGGCAGGTATTTTATTGTTGTTGTTGGGGTTAGTTATTCTTCCTTTCCAAATTGAAGTTACCATGTCGGTATTTTTCAATCGCAGCGGTGGTGAATTGGCAAACTGTACTAGAATTCGTGTGAAAGATGGCAATATTCTAGCTAAAGCAACCTTGTTAGGCAGTATGCCTGAAACAATTTATATGCGTCCCGAAGAAATCTGCAAAGCAGCAGCCATGATGGAACCCGAAGTGATCATGGCATTACCCAAAATACTATATCAGGGATGGAGAATTAATCGAGAGCAGGCTAAGACCAAAGAGGCAAAAGCATAGGAAAACAAACAGCATAGGCGCTTGCCTAAACATTGACAATGGCAGAATAAGAGAATCATAGGCTTATCATCAGCCTTCCATAATATGTATCCCATATCATATAAAAATATTCTGTCGGTTGATTCCTCTCAAAAACAACATGGTAAATACTTACTCTCTTCCCTTGCCCTTCTTGGCATTTATTACCACAAATTCATTTTTGTCATAATAGCAAGTATTAAGTGAGGAAGCAAAAAGAGCGTCCCCTTGCTTCCCCCCCAATCAGTAGCCCACCTAGACCGTAATATGCACAGCCTTATCCTTCATTTCATGGCTAGTTATGACAATTTAATAATTAATCATCAGAAATAAACTCCTGGATAATGGCGCTTAATACAGGTTTAACTACTCTTAAATATTCAAACTCGCCTTCAAAGTCTTTGCCCTCAAGTAACATTCTGTATTCACAGCACCCCGGACAGATACCTCTGTCGCAGAAAGTCACTGTAAAAGGCTCGCTGACTTCTATCTCGAGTTCGAGTTGTTTGTTTTCCATTCTCGCAACACCTCCTTGATTCTATTTTTGTCAAAAGTGCGCGCTTTTGCTGTATCAGTCCATTAGATTCTTTGGTGCTGTGTGATAGAATATAGTAAGTTCGTTGGATAATTGACTAAAAAGGAGGAGTTTAAAAATGGGAAAAGCAACTCAGGATCTCCGAAAAGAGCATGATGCCATCCTGTATGTTCTGCTGATACTCGACAAAATGATGGAGTCCGATAACATCGGGTCTGAAACCCTGCTTCAATATTACGATGAACTGGTTTATTTTTTCAAAATATTCGCAGACAAATGCCACCATGGTAAGGAGGAGGACTTTCTATTCAAGGAACTGGTTAAGAAAGGAATTCCTAAAGATGGGGGCCCCGTTGGTGTAATGCTGCATGAACACGTTCAAGGCAGGGAATACATAGAACAGATGAGCCGCAGTATTAGTGAAAAAAGTATAGAGGGATTCAATAGCGCCGCTGTTCTATACCGCAATCTCATGGGTCAGCATATTGAGAAGGAAAACAAGGTGCTGTTCATGATGGCGGATAAGGTGATAAATGAACCAGAACAGGAAATTATGTTCGAATACTTCCAGCAGCATGAAGAGGAGGTAATAGGGTCTGGAGTACATGAAAAATTGCACGCAATGATTGATACCTGGGCAAAGGCTTTTGGAATTGAATAAAACCCTGTGGTCTATATAGCCTACAAAAAGGAGGAAGAAAAATGGCAAATAGCTTTAGTGAGGCGAAAAAAGAGTATTTTAAGACCTTGAAACAGTATGTGCCCATTGTAGAAAGGGTTCATGGAGGCAGTCATCAGGAATTTCATGAAGTTCGTAAATTGTTTGATACAATTGTAGAGAAAACAAAAGAAGCCGGAAGCAAAAAACCTGAATTAAACCAAGAGTTTGCCCGGGTGCGTGAGATCACCAATAATTATACGGTTCCCGTAGATGTGTGCGAAAGCTATGAGGCTGTATACAAAATGTTATCCGAGATAGATAAGGCCTATCATGCTTAAATCCAAAAAACGCAGAATAAGGTGAGGGTTTGCAGAGATTTATATTAAGCAAGAAAAACCACATAGCCCTGATTGGCGCTGTTTTAATTACCATTGGATTCACCAGCGCACTAGGTTTCCATAATGAATTGCTAGCTGTTGGGGCCTTTGCTATCGCTTCAATATTAGGGGTTGCGCCTATTGCCATACAAGCCTATCAAGCATTAAAGGTTAAAGTTGTCAGTATTGATGTTTTGGTAACTATTGCGGTGGTCGGGGCATTCTTAATTAAGAACCTTGAAGAATCAGCTATTGTTACGTTTTTGTTCCTATTTGGGGCTTTTCTGGAACAACGCACCTTGAACAAAACCCGTTCGGCCATTAAAGAGTTAACCGAAATGGCACCGGAAAGCGCTCTAAAACAAATGGAAAATGGCGAATTTGAAGAAGCTGAAGTGGATGAAGTAGATGTAGGCGATATTTTACTGGTTAAAACCGGGGCGAAAGTTCCGGTTGATGGGACCGTATTGTCAGGAGAAGGTTACATCAATGAGGCAAGTATTACCGGCGAGTCGGTTCCGGTTAGCAAAAAGAAAGACTCACAGGTGTATGCCGGAACGATTCTGGAAAATGGAACGCTGCAGATTGTTGCCGACCGGGTAGGTGAAGATACTACCTTTGGCAGAATAATTGAGCTGGTGGAAGAAGCCCAAGATTCAAAATCGGAAGCCGAGCGCTTCATTGACCGCTTTGCTAAATACTATACCCCGGCCGTACTGGTCATCGCCTTTATTGTATGGTTATTTTCCCGGGATATTGAGCTGGCCATTACCATATTGGTCTTAGGCTGCCCGGGGGCATTGGTTATTGGGGTGCCGGTTTCAAATGTAGCGGGCATTGGCAATGGAGCCAGACATGGTGTTCTTTTCAAAGGCAGCGAAGTTATCGGCGATTTTAGCAGGGTTGACACCATGATTTTTGACAAAACAGGCACCTTAACTATAGGCAATCCTAAAGTAGCAGAGCAAGAACTTTACACTGAGCAGGTGGAAGAGGCCTTAGCTTACCTGGCCAGCGTTGAAAATGAATCAGACCATCCCTTAGCCAATGCGGTTGTAGAACACATCGGAGTTACTAAACTATACCCGGTTGAAAAAACCGATGTGGTAAAGGGTGGCGGAATTGTCGCCCAGGTAAATGGGCATAGGGTTGCAGTCGGCAATGTGGCATTAATGGAACGAGAAAATGTTCATCTAAGCGAAAAGGCCCGAGCCGATATTGCCCGCTTTGAAAAGCACGGAAACTCACTGGTTTTATTGTCCATCGACAATGAATTAAAAGCCCTGCTGGGCATCCGCGACCAGATTCGCCCGGGGGTAAAAGAGGATCTGCAAAAACTAAAGAAATTGGGGGTTAAAAATCTGGTCCTTCTTTCGGGAGACAACCAGGGTACAGTTGATTTAGTGGCGGGCGAATTAGGGCTGACGGAGGCACACGGTAATATGTTGCCGGAGGATAAGTCGGCATATGTTGAACACTTAAAAACTAAAGGTCATATTGTCGCATTTGTTGGAGACGGAGTTAATGATAGTCCTTCATTGGCTTTGGCCCAGGTGGGAATTGCCATGGGAGGCGGCACCGATGTGGCCATTGAAACCTCAGAGGTGGTACTGATGAATTCCGATTTTAGCCGCCTGCCCCACGCCCTTGGTTTAACCAAAGCCACAGCTAATAATATGCGGCAAAATATTGTTATCGCCGTAGGAGTAGTGTTGGCCCTGCTTTCATTCCTGATTTTCAGCGAATGGATGAACATGTCCATAGGCATGTTTGTACATGAAGCAAGCATACTAGCCGTAATTTTAAATGGTATGCGGCTTCTTCGTTATAGGTTAAGATACTAGATAAAGGAGGGATGAAAATGCCAAAAGCGACGATCCAGCTAGAAACCTTAACTTGCCCATCATGCAGCCAAAAGATTGAAAGTGCTGCCAAGTCCCTTAATGGGGTGGAAAAAGACAGCGTAAAGGTCTTGTTTAACTCCAGCAAAGTGAAATTTGACTTCGATGCAGATAAGATATCTATCAAAGACATTGAAAAAGCTATCACTAACCTCGGATATGAAGTCATCAAATCCCAAGTTAAAGATAAATAATGATACGATGCACTTGATGAAGATGTGAACTCAAAAGAAAATGCACACCCCCCTGAAAACATTAAACGATAGACCTGGGGTGTGCATTTATATCTTTAATCTTTCCGAGTGCATTACTATCATTTTTTTAAGGGAGTGGGACATTGTGTTTGATGAGCAAAAAAGGAAAGATATTAGAGAATGCTGGCAAGACTTTCAGAATAATAAACCGGTGAAAACTGATCGTATCCGTGAAGTGATTCTTGATTCATGGAAGCGGAGCCGGCAGTATGGTGTAAATCCCTTACATCAGAATAAACAGTTGTGCTCACCTGAAGAACTAGAAAAGAGACGGACGAAAAACAAAATCTTATTGAATGCTGCCCATGATTACTTGGAAGATCTTTATTCCAAAGTTCTAAATGGCCAAGGTATCGTAGTTTTGTCTGACGCAGAAGGTATTATTATCTATGCTCTGGGTGACGAAAAAACTATGCGGGAAACTACGGCACCTGAACTTGGTAATGACTGCAGTGAGACAACCATGGGGACTAACGGAGTAGGGACCTGCTTGGCATTAAAAAGACCTATCCAGATATGGGCTGAGGAACATTATTATCAGGGCAATCATATATGGTATTGTTCAGCAGCCCCTATTTTTGATCCGGCCGGTAATATGCTGGGATGTTTAACCGTTACTGGTACTTCGCAAAACGTGCATGCTCACACCTTAGGCATGGTTTTGGGGATGGCTAATGCCATTGAAAGACAAATTAAAATTAACCAAATAACGGACGAAAACCAAAAAGTTATTCGCAAACAAGAAATAATGCTGAACTTGATTACAGATGGGGTTTTAATAGTTGATCCAGCTGGTAAAATTACCGATATAAATCAACATGCCCTGCAAATGTTCGGCATGGCGAAACACGAGATTGTAAATCAGTCGATAACCAAGTTTATCCCTTCTGGATTGGATATTGATGATATTTTTATCAAGCAAAGAATGCTTAAGAATAAGGAAATTGATTTTGTGTTAAAGGATAAAGATTTGTCCTGCTCCGTTTCTACGGCTATTAGTAGGAACGAAAAAGGTCTGCCGGAAAATTTCATTTTAACCTTTACTCCTAGCAAGAATATTCATGCCTTAGTCAACCAAGTGACAGGTTCCTGGGCCAGATACACTTTCGAACAGATGATAGGCCGCTCATTAGTTTTCCAGGAGGCAATCCGTCAGGGTAAGCTGGCAGCCTTGGCCAATTCCAACGTCCTTATTACCGGAGAAAGCGGTACAGGGAAGGAACTCATGGCTCAGTCCATTCATAATGCCAGTAACCGGTTTCATAAGCCTTTCATAGTTATAAATTGTGGTGCTTTGCCGCGCGGGTTAATAGTCAGCGAACTGTTTGGTTATGAAGAAGGATCTTTTACCGGTTCCAAAAAGGGTGGCAATCCAGGTAAATTTGAACTGGCGGACGGGGGCACTATTTTTCTTGATGAAATAGGGGAATTACCATTGGATGTCCAAGCTACCTTACTCCGGATCATACAAGATAAAGTAGTTATCCGTATTGGCAGCAACAAACCCAAACCGATTGATGTCAGGATTATTGCCGCCACCAATAAGAATTTGGAAGAGGAGGTTCAAAACAAAACCTTCCGCCAAGATCTTTTTTACCGCTTAAACGTTCTTACTATCCACATGCCTAGCCTGAGAGACCGTAAGGAAGATATTGAACTCTTGATAAATAGTACCATGGATAGAATAAAGAACCAAACCAAAAAACCCTATCTGACCATTGATAGCCAAGCCATGGTTTTACTGAAAGAATACGATTGGCCTGGCAATATACGCGAACTAGAAAACGTTTTGGAAAGGGCAGCTAACATATGCGGGGATTCAGTAATTAAATGCAATGATTTGCCCAGGCACTTTACCGGAGAAAGTGTTAAAGCATTGCCAGATATCACTGTTATTGAACAAAACGAAAAGACTTTGATCATGGACACACTGCGCGAGACAAATGGAAACATTAAACAAACCGCTGAAAGACTAGGTGTTGCCCGCAATACTGTTTACCGCAAAATGAAGAGATATAATATTGCCAATGATTTCAGAGAACATAAATTAGGTTAGCAAGTGTTTCAAAATAGGACATGCTACATTGAGCATAATCCATTATGTGGCACATTTTTCATTTCCTCTCCTGCCATAAACTTACACAATCAGCTTGGAATGCACTTTTTTTCACTTGTCGTAGAAAATGTCTATATTGGCATAAATATTGCTTACGTAAGTAGTAATAATATTATCGAGATATTTTATTGGTAGAAAGGGGAATATCTAATGTCGAAAGAGTTCGAAGGAAAAGTTGCTATTGTATCCGGGGGAGGTTCCGGAATTGGTGCCGAAACAGCTAAACTCCTTGCTGCCGGGGGGGGATCAGTAGTTGTGTCCGATATAAGTCTACCGGCTGCAGAAGGGGTAGCAGCTGAGATAGTGAAAGCCGGGGGCAAGGCGGTGGCATTTAAAGCGGATGTGTCCAAGCCTGAGGATAATGAAGCTACCGTTGAATTTGCCAAAAAGACCTACGGCGGGCTACATCTGGCATTTAATAATGCTGGGATAGTAGGTGCTGAGAAACATGTCGTTGATGGTGGATTCCTTAGTGTATAAAGAAACGTCTTTTCGGGAATACTCAAATTGAGCTCCTGGCATCACCTCTGAATCGCTGTGTGGTGCCAAAGGCACAAGATAACTGCTTGTTATCTGAAACGAGATTATGTTTCTTTGGATCTTATAGTTCTGTTTAACATGATATATGATCCACTCTCCAGGATTCATATATATTTATCACAGGATTTATGTTCAAGCCAAAAGGCCTTTCTGCAAAGAAAGGCCTTTTGGCTTTCCGGGGAAGCAAGGGGACGTCAGACTGTGTGAGAATGCCCCCTATAAAACTATGCTTATATATATAATCATAGCACAGCTTTATTGTAAATTTGGCAATCCCTCTATATTCGGCATTCAGCCTAATTCCAACAGCCTGTTGCAGTACTCACCTACCAAATTGTTCAATATAGTCTTCATTTGCTAATCTGATTATTTTAACTGCTTCTTCTTTTCCGTAAATATCCAGGATTTCGCATTTATTAGCTAAGCTGGCAGGGGACTTTTTATAAGTCAGAAAATAATGTTCCAGTCTTTCCAGCACCTTATTGGGGCATTGATCTATGTTATCCCAATCCCCATACAGCGCATCACCTTTTAAAACAGCAATGATCTTGTCATCTGCCTCGTTATTATCAATTAGTTTTAATCCTCCTATGGGTATAGCCTCGAGTAATATGTTGCCGTGAGTTACCAGTTTTTCGGTTAAAACACAGATATCTAAAGGGTCGTTATCTCCAACAATTTCTTTTCTGGCAAATTTTATTCTACAGTGATCGGCAACCCTTTCGCCACATAAAGTTTGGGGTAAAATTCCATATAATGTCGGACAAATATTGGAAAATAACTGGGGTCTATCGATTTTTAATATGCCTGTTATTTTATCTAATTCGTATTTGACAGTATCACTGGGTGTGATCTCAATAAATGCATTAACTACATTCGGTTGTTCTTGACCCAATGGTACACCATGCCATGGATGTGCAATATACCTGTTCATTAAGATCCCTCTTCCGTTTCTTTTTTCATATCGCCTTTGTAGATTTAACTCGCTGATTTCTTAATATTATTACCGGATTGACCGGATCGTAGTGGGGGGAAGATTGTATCATGGGCCAGGCCTGGATAAAAGGCAAGTTATCATCGCCGCAGTGTTGCACGAAGCCGCAATGGATGAAGGAGCAAATTCAGCGCATCAATTATATTGGTTACCGCAATATCTGCATGAAGCAATGCTGCTACCGAACATCCCTCCTGGCCGATAACCGCAATAGACAAGTCAGCCTGCTTAAACATTTCCAGATCGTTATTTCCATTCCCGACGGCTACTGCCTTTGCTGGATTAAGGGCAGCTATGAAATTTGCTTTATCAATCGTTCCATGATCAGAACTTACAGCAACCATTTTGATATCCAGCTCCCGGGCTACCTGGGCTCCGGTTCCGAAGGTATCGGCTGTTAATAAATAAATATTGATTTTGCTCCTTAGTTGCTCAATCAATTGGGCAACGCCATCAGGCAATAAGCCATCAGTTGTTAAAGTGCCATTCATATCCAAAACCAAATGATGGAGTTCCAAGTCTTCTTCCCCTGGAATTGATACTCTGATCATAACTGCTACTTCCTTTCTTTATCTTCCAAATACATTATTATACCGCGTTGCCAGACACCCTCAAACGGTCTCCTAGGGGTTATGACATGGTGGGGTGGATCTTGCCCTGGGTGAGCTCTGCTGGAAGCAGGTTTTGCACCTATAGTTTCACATTGTTATATAATTAAAAGTTATTAGACAACAAACAAGAAGTAATATATATTAATATATGATTATAGTATAAAAATACATAAACGGGAGGCTGTAATAGTGAAGAGGAGAAAATGGTTAAGTGTATTGCTGGGTTGTATGCTTGCTTTTACTATGCTTGCTGGCTGTGAATCGGGTAGTGAAAATAATGCGGCTCCAGCAGAGGACTACTCTATAAAAATCGGGGGCTCCAGTACCCTGGCACCCATTATAGCTCAGTGTGCTGATAATTTTACTGAAGAGTTCAAAACCTGGGATAAAGTCGACTCCAGTTTACCGGAAAAACCCATTGTTATATTCGTTTCAACCGGCGGTTCTGGCTTTGGCCTGAAATCAGCTCTTGATGGGACCTTTGACTTTGGTATGGTAAGCAAGAATCTAAAGGATGAAGAAAAAGAGCAGTTTGCCAACGGCAGCATTACCCAGCTGGGTTCCGATGTATTAGTTATTGGTGTTAATTCAGCAAATCCAGTTGCCCAAGCAAAGCCTGACTTGACGACTGAAGAGCTGGTCGCTATTTTTTCAGGCAAGATTAAAAATTGGAAAGAACTTGATTCAGCCTTACCCGACCGTCCTATTGTAGTGGCTGTTCGCGATCTGGGCGGCGGGGCCAGCGAAGTTTTCGATTCGGCGGTTATGAAAGGCACTCCCATATCCGATGAGGCTTTGCAGATTCCTTCTATGGGGGCTTTGGCTGGCAAGATAATGGATAATACGGATACCATAGGTTATGTGTCCAGCGGGTTGGTTAACCAGAATCTTGATAAAATAACAGCCCTTAGCGTTGATGGAATCGCTCCTACCCTGGAAAATATCAACTCAGGAGCCTATAAAATTGGCCGGGCCTTGCTTCTGGTCAGCAAAGATAAACCGAATGATATGGAACAGAAGTTTTTAGATTACCTGCTATCTGAGAAAGGCCTAAAAGTAGTAGAGGAACTGGGTTATGTCCCGTTTGCTAACTAGCAATTTCTAACATGGTGACGGGCAGGTAACACCTGCTCGTTTGTTTTGCGTCAGTAAAGAAGGTACAGCAATTGAGGTATCCAGGTATAGAGTTAAAGGAAAAGCTAATCAGCTCCCTCATAATTAGTGCAGCAACTGTCTCTTCGCTGCTGCTTTTGGCTATGCTGATCTTTATTTGTCGGGAAAGCTGGCCCATCTGGTCGCAAATCGGGGTAATCGATTTTATAAGCGGATCAAGCTGGAAGCCTTTAAACAATCCGCCTGAAATCGGTATCCTTTCTATGATCGTCAGTACGCTGTGGGTTGCAGGAGGAGCTTTGCTTATTGCGGCTCCACTGGGATTTGGGTGTGCTATATTTTTGGCAGAATTTGCTCCAAGGCCACTTGCTGTGATTTTACGCCCGGTTATAAATATGCTAACCGGCATCCCCTCCGTTGTTTATGGTTTTCTAGGGGCAGCAGTTTTGGTGAAATATTTTGAAGTGAAATTTGACCTGGCCAGCGGAGAATCTCTTTTTGCTGCTTCTCTAATACTGGCAATAATGGTCATACCATTTATAGTAGCCAACTCTGAAGCTGCCCTGCGTTCAGTAGCATCCGAATACCGCCATGCTGGCATTGCTCTGGGGGTTTCAAGACAGTACCTGACAATACGCATCCTGGTTCCCTTAGCCCGAAAAGGGATGTTGGGCGCACTGGTACTGGCCTTTGGACGGGCTATGGGAGAAACCATGGCTGTGCTTATGCTGGCCGGAAATACACTGCGTATGCCCGGCTCATGGTTTGACAAGGGTGAACCGCTGCCGGCATTGATTGCCCTGGAGCTGGGAAGCAGCACACCAGGCAGCTTTCACTATCAGGCTTTGTTTGCTGCGGGATTGGTCCTGGTTTTAATGGTCATTGCCGTGAATATGGGCATAAACCTTCTTTTGAACCGATTGCAAAAAGAGGGGTGATTTAATATGAAAAAAGCCATCAGAGATCAGCTGCTATTGGGTTGGTTCTGGGTATCCGGGCTTCTCATACTGGTGATTTTACTGGCTATAATAACCTACCTCATCTGGCGTGGGGGGCCATTTATCAACAGCGAGTTTATTCTGGCGAGCCCCGGCGGATTTCCCTTGGGTACTGCAGGAGGAATATTCCCGGCTATAAAAGGAACCATGTGGCTTATTTTGCTGGCCTTTGTCATAACCATTGTTCCAGGCTTGCTGACTGCCATATATCTGAGTGAATACGGGCGCAGCGGACGCCTGGCTGAAATGATCAATCTGCTGGTGCAGAGCATGGCCGGTGTACCTTCAATCATTGTCGGTTTGTTCGTTTATGCTCTGGGGGTTGTCACCCTGGGTTGGGGAATATCACTCCTAGCAGGAGGGCTAGCCCTGGCAATAATGGTTTTCCCAGTTATTGTAATATCCAGTCGGGATGCTCTCCTGGCAGTTGATGAGAATTATCGATTGGTAGCCAACTCTTTGGGGGTTTCCAAATCCTATACTCTATATAGGATTATTCTTCCCCGGGCAGCAGCAGGCATAACTGCCGGGATATTGCTGTCTTTGGGGTATGCAGCCGGAGCCACCGCCCCAATCATGGTTACTGCAGCTGCAGTTATAGCCAGTTCATCAGGGGCTTTATTTGAACCGGTTATGGCTTTGCCATATCATCTCTATATATTATTTAATGAGCATTTATCCATGAGCTATGCTTATGCAACCGCCCTAGTTTTGGTTAGCTTGCTTTTGTTTATCAATATTCTGGCATTATCGCTGAGCAGTTTACAAGAAAGGATAAATAGACATTGAATGCGGTTGAATTTATAGATTTTAATGCTTTTTATGGTCCAAAGGCAGTTTTGCAAAATATTAACGTGGGGTTTGGCCCTAACTCCATTACTGCCATAATAGGGCCTTCAGGGTGTGGCAAAACAACCCTATTACGCAGCATTAATCGTACTGCGGAAATGGAAAGAGGGTTTACAAGCCAAGGGGACATAAGGGTACTGGGGGAATCAATAAAGGAAGTCAGAAATCTGTCGGTTTTGCGCCGGCAGGTAGGTATGGTTTACCAGACTCCGGTAGCCTTGCCCCTAAGCATAATGGAAAATGTACTCTTCGGCCCGAGATATTATGGAGTTAAAAATCGCTCCGATTTAGAAGCCATAACAGAAAAATGCCTGCGTCAGGTTGCTCTGTGGGCTGAAGTAAAGGATCGCCTTAAGCGGCCTGCAGCCCAGCTATCCGGCGGCCAGAAGCAACGCCTGGCCATAGCCCGGGCATTGGCGGTAGAGCCCCGGGTATTACTCCTGGACGAACCTTGCTCCAGTCTCGATCCGGCTTCCACCGGGCTGATTGAAGATCTATTAACCCAACTGGCGGAAGGGTTGTGTATTATTATTGTTACCCATAACCTTTTTCAAGCCCGGCGGATATCGAATGAAACTGCCTTTATACTGGACGGCCGGATTATAGAAAAAGCCCCAACCAATAAGCTATTTGATTCTCCTGACAAGCCGGAAACCCGGGGATTTGTTTCCGGTTTATTCGGGTAGATGGTGTCGGGTATGGATTAATTGGCCATTGACAAAAACAATGTTTACAGATAAATTAACAATATAAATAGTTATAATACAAATAATAACTAATAGTTATTATACATAATTTATTATTTTGAAAAATCATGGCTAACAAAAAATACAATCCTGTGGTAAGGGTTTCGCATCTTAGTAAATAATATGGAGACATAACTGCTCTGCTCGATGTCAGCTTCGATATTTACGCAGTGAGGTCATCGATTTAACCTGGCAGGCTTGTCATACCTATAATATTGAAGCCTTTGAAGTCGGCAAACTGGTGAAGTCCAAGGGGCTTCCTTACCTGCACATTGAAAGTGACTATTCCAATTCGGATTTGGAGAGCCTTAAGGTTCGCATAGAAGCAATGCTGGAGATGGTTGAGAAGTGATAACAATTGGTATTGATATCGGTTCAGTGGCTGCGAAAGGTTACCTTATAAGCCATGCCAGCCATTACCGGGCGCTGACTCCTACCGGATGGAGCCCTCGGGAGGCGGGACAAATAATTATCGAGCGACTGCTTGCAGCGTCAGGATTAGAGTCAGAACAAGTTGAACGAATATATGTTACGGGTTATGGCCGGGTGGCTTTTGATCAAGCCGACAAAACGATTACTGAGATCAAATGTCATGCTCGAGGAATCGCCGAGCTTTATCCTGGGGTCCGTACCATCATAGATATCGGGGGCCAGGACAGCAAAGTCATCCGCATCGGGAAGCACGGCCAGGTGGTTGATTTTGCTATGAATGACAAGTGCGCAGCGGGAACCGGCCGATTCTTGCAGGTGATGGCCACCGCTCTGGGGCTGGATGTCAGTGAACTAGGAGATGCGGAGGATCCTGCACAGATGCAGCCAATCAGCAGTATGTGTACGGTATTTGCTGAATCAGAAATAATCGGCTCACTGGCGCGCGGCAATCCCAAAGGCGGGATCATCGCCGGTCTGCACCAATCGGTAGGGAAAAGAGTAGCAGCCATGGCGCGGCGTATGGGAATAAAAGAACAAGTGGCTTTCACCGGGGGAGTGGCAATCAACTCGGGTGTCAAGCGTGCTCTGGAGGAAGAGATCGGAGCTAAAATTATGGTGCATGAAGCTTGCCAGTACACTGGTGCTCTGGGCGCAGCTTTATTAGCCTTGGAAAGTGGTTAGATGAGTTTGGGAGAAGATGGCCATGGTTGTTGGAAAGTAATATTAGTATTGAAGAGGAGGAATTGTAAATGGCTGATTACCGGGAAATGTGGTCCAATCTGGGTATGGACCTGGAGAAACATGACCTTTTGTGCGAGGTGCTCCCCGAAGCCTTTGGAGGCATATACCTCAGCCAGCAAAATCGACCGAAAGGCATGGATTTTTATGATTTTGTAGTCTCTGAGATTCACGGGGTTAGACCGGCAGAGATGCTGAAACATCAAAAAGAAGGCGGAAAAGTTTTTGGAACCTTTTGTGTATACGTCCCGGATGAGGTGGTCTTTGCCGCAGGCGGAATCGCCGCAGGGCTTTGCGGGGGATCACAGTTTTGGGTATCCGGCGGAGAAAAAGTCCTGCCTGCCAATACCTGCCCGCTAATCAAAGCCTCCATAGGTGCGAGACTGGATAAAACCTGTCCTTTCTTTCTAATTCCAGACATATACGTGGGCGAGAATACCTGCGACGGCAAGAAGAAGGCCTGGGAGATGCTTGCTGGTGAAGTACCTTTTCATATTATTGATGTTCCCCAGAGGAAACGAGACCGGGATATCGCTGCCTTTGAAGCTGAAATAAGGGATTTTATCGGAGTGGTAGAAAAGGTCACCGGCAACAAGATTACTGCCGAATCTCTGGGTGAGGCCATTAAGCTGATAAACAACAAGCGCAGGGCTTTACAGCGGGTTTACAATGCCAGAAAAGCCTCACCGGTGCCCATCAGTGGCAAAGACGCTCTCCTGGTCACCCAGATCAACTTCTACGATGACCCCGCGCGGGCCGCGCAGATGGCCAATAACCTGGCTGACGAACTGGATCAGCGCATCAATAATGGGATTGGCGTTTTTCCGAATAACGCCCTGCGTATCATGATAAGTGGGACGCCAATGGCCATACCCAATTGGAAGCTGCATCATATTATAGAGAGTCTTGGTGCAGCAGTCGTGGTTGAAGAATCATGTACCGGAACCCGGTATTTCGAAAACCTGGTTGATGAGACAGAAACTACTTTGGATGGGCAGATTCGGGCACTGGCCGAAAGATACATGAAGACCAATTGTGCTTGTTTCACACCGAATTCCGCCAGGATAGACGATATACTCCGCCTAGCTGACGAATACAAGGTGGATGGGATTATTGACATCAATCTGCAGTTCTGCAGCCTTTATTCTACAGAGAGTTACCTGGTCAAACAGGCTGTAGCTGAGCATAATATACCTATAATGCATATTGAGACGGATTACAGCGAGCAGGATTTCGAACAGCTCCGGACCAGAGTAGAAGCTTTTCTGGAGATGCTGAGGAAGTAGGTTTTTAAGCTGGATAATAGTAGCTATGATTGGTATGTATTATTCCCCAATCATCATGAGGGGCTGCGCCTTAAGAAAGAACTCGACAGGGCAGATATCAGAGCTAGGATTGCTCCAACTCCGCGAGAGGCCAGTAAGAACTGTGGTATTTCCTTGATAGTGGATGAAGGCGACCTTCCGGTGATTAAGCAAATTATTGCGGTAAACAATATTCAGATTCTTAAGATTGTTTCTCTAGCCAGGAAAGAGTGGAAATATCGCAGCACTTGATTGGTCAGGCAGATTAATCGATATGGAGATAAATTGGTCAAAGCCATAAATATTGTTATGATCAATTAAAACGGAGGCTCAAAATGGCAAAAATTACCCCCAATATGAGTTTGTTACAGATTGTAAAGTTAAAATCGGAAGAAGTCTTCCACCAGTACGATGATGAAGCGGGTTGTTGCTTATTTATGCAACAACCTGTTTGATTCATTGGAAGAAGTCGCTAGAACTTATTTACTAGATTTGAATCAGATTTTAGCAAGGCTAAATAAATTGGATCATACAATGGAAGGGTGATATATATGAGTAAAACAGTCGATGCTCGTGGACTCTCTTGCCCACAGCCCGTTATCTTGACTAAACGGGCGATGGATGAAAATAGCGGGGAAGAAATTATAACCTTGGTGGATAATCCAACTTCTCTGGAAAATGTATGCAAGCTAGCTAAAAGCCTGGGATACCGATTTTCTGTAGAGGATTTAGGTTCAGAGCAGCATATTCATATGACTAAAGAATCAGACCTATCAAAAGTTGATGATGATCTATCCAAAAATATCGCTATCCTGGTCAAATCACAGTTCTTTGGCGAAGGCAGTAATGAATTAGGCACCGTATTAATGCAGAGTTTTCTTTACACCTTAATCGAATCAGCACCCCGAATTAGTCACCTAATTTTTATGAACGGCGGTGTTTACTTGACCACTGAAGGATCCCCAGTATTAGATCACTTGCGTGAACTTGAACGGCAAGGCGTACAGATATGGTCATGCGGCACATGTCTAGATTATTTTTCACTAAAGGAAAAACTTCAAGTTGGTGAAGTGACCAATATGTATAACACAACTGAGGCATTGCTAAATGCAGACAAAACCTTGGTGTTTTAGTTGGAATCCCTGCTGAAGCCCATTTATGAAGAAAGGCTGGAAAAAGACAGTTATCGGTTTGTTTAAAAAATTCCAGGCAAGGGATATTCATTAAAGCAGCAGATTCCGTCTTTTCGAAGATTTCAGATGGGTTGAAAGGTAGCCCTATCAAATGAAGGATAGATAAAGCCAAAGGGCTTTTTTTCCTTTTTCCTCTAGAGCCATAACCGCAGTATCAAAAAGGATGAGATATGAGACAATCTATGGCCGGAAGTTAACCAAGATAGGGCTATAAAGCACCTCTATAACAGGATTTATATTATTGTATGTCTATATCCGCAAGGCTTGAGGGGATTTGTTTCCGGTTTATTCGGGTAGGTATGGGTTAGCGCCTGCTATTCCCCAATGATTTTTACCAGAACCCGTTTTTTCCTCTTTCCGTCAAATTCTCCGTAAAAAATTTGCTCCCAGGGACCGAAATCCAGTTTACCATCTGTTATTGCCACCACAACCTCCCGGCCCATAATGGTTCTTTTTAAATGAGCATCGGCATTGTCTTCATATGTGTTATGGTCATATTGGTCATAAGGTTTTTCTGGTGCCAGTTTCTCTAAAAACCTTTCAAAATCCCGGTGCAGCCCTGGTTCATCATCATTGATAAATACACTGGCGGTGATATGCATGGCATTGCATAACAAAAAGCCTTCCTTAATGCCACTTTCTATCAGGCACTGCTGTATTTCAGGTGTGATATTGATTAAGGCCCTTCTGGTAGCTGTATTAAACCATAACTCTTTCCGGTATGACTTCATTTTAACACCTCCGATGAAATGGATTATCTAGAGTGAGTCGCCCTCGCTCACTTAATGGACCTGTCATGTATGCCGAGATGCTCTTTTAGGGCTGTTTGAAGTATCTGTGAAAAGTTAACTCCAGCCTTTTCAGCTTTAGTATTTAACCAGTTGGGTATAGTTAATGTTTTCTTAATAGCCTTGCTATCGTTTAAACTGCGATATTCTGCAGTATCAACCGGAATAAGATTTACAAATTCTCCTTCTTCACAGGTTACGTCAAATACATTGGAAGCTGTAGGAATAGATTCGTTTTTATCCTCTGCATCACACAGCCACATAGATATAGCATCTTGAGCCATATCTAAAGCGTGGGGAAGATTTTTACCTTCAGTTATGCAGCCAGGTAAGTCAGGCACTTTGATAAAATATTCTCCGCTGTCGAGAGGTTTAAATATAGCAGGATATACATACTTCATAATAAAACTCCTTTCGTAATTTTTAAGAGGAGAAGTAGAGGCTTTATTTAAGCCCCGCTTCCTTGAGGATTTGCTTTGCGGTATATTCGTTAATTTCAGTATGTCTTGGAATCGGAAGTTTAAACCCCGGTCTATTTATGTGTGTTGCCATGTCGTGCTTAGCGCCACTTGATATTTCCCATCCAGCTTCCTTTAATTATTGGATCAATTCTCTCCGCTTCACTTCCTCACCTCTCAATTATATTATATACGTGTAATATACGTATATCAATAGGGGGGGAGCAGAAAGAACGTTCCCTTGCTTCCCCTGCCTTCCAAAGAGCCTGGAAATGTTACCCAGAAAGTAGTCCCCTGCGGACCTGTATCCACCTTTATAGTGGCTTTATGCCGGGCAGCAATACGGTAACAGACGGCTAAGCCCAAACCGGTTCCATTTTCCTTGGTAGTTAAGAAAGGAGTTCCCAAGTTGTCTAGCAATAGTTGGTCAAGTCCTGGACCTTCATCCCTGATAAATAAAAGGGCATCACCATTTTCGGACCGGGTGCCACTAAAATACCCCTTCCTGTTTACGTTTCTACCGGACCAGGTCCTGCCCTTTCAACTTGTGCAGTTGCTAATGCTTATTATGATTCCTCAGCTTTTCTGTTGATTACCGGGCAGGTAACTACGGATCAGTTTGATAGCGGTGCTCTTCAAGAGCCATACAGGCAGCATCCTGCGGATTTCCCCTCGGTAATTAGAAGCTACGTCAAGCACAGTTTTCAGGCAACCACAGTACAACAGATTGCACAATTCCTGCCTAAAGCATTTAAATTGATGCAAACGGGCAGGCCGGGACCAGTTCATCTCGATGTGCCTTATGACGTTTACCAAACAACAGGTGAAACAGTGGTTCCAGATCCCGAAAACTGGACAGATTCTATTTCCTGGCGCCATGGTACGGAACCAACGGTGATTGCGGCGATCCTGAAAAAACTCCAGGAAGCTAAACGGCCCTTGATCCTGGCAGGCGGTGGTGTCCATTGTTCGGGTGCCACAGAGGAGCTGAAAAAATTTGCCGAGCTAGTTAATATTCCGGTTTACACTTCATTAATGGGTAAAGGAGCAATAGCTGATAATCACCCGCTGCATTTGGGAGTGGTTGGTTGTTGGGGGCATTACCCGGCGGTAGAGGCAGCCCGTAATGCTGATGTGATCCTTGCCCTGGGTTGTCGTTTCTCTGATTTACACACTGCTTCCTGGCAGCCCGGGTTTGCTTACAACATCCCTGCTACCAAGTTAATCCAAATCGACATTGACCCAAGTGAAATTGCCAGAAATTATCCGGTGGATATCGGGGTTGTAGGGGATATTAAAAAGGTTCTTATCCAGCTGATTGAAAAGGCCTCGGATGAAGGCTTCAAGGGAGAGTATTCTCAGTGGGAGGCAGAGCTGGCCGGCTATAAAAAAGAATGGAATGACTTTGTTACCCCATACCAGACAAACGATGAAAGCCCTATTGACCCCAGACGTTTGATTTATGATATTCGCAAGGCAGCACCGAAAGACACCATCATGTTTTCCGATGTAGGAAACAACCAGCCCTGGATAGAGCAATACTGGAGTTCGGAGGTGCCAGGAACCCACTTTACAGCCGGTGGTTTTGCTGCCATGGGGTTTGGTGTCTGCGGTGTACTGGGAGCCAAGCTGGCAAGGCCTGATACGACTTGTATAAATGTTTGCGGGGACGGCGGCTTTATTATGATGCCTCATGCAGTTGCCACTGCTGTGCAATATAATTTACCTGCGGTCTGGATCATAATGAACAACTATGCCATAGGGGCTATTCGTGATCTCCAGAGATTTTATTTCGGAGGGCGTCAAATCGGAACTAATTTTGAGAAATACGAAGGCAAAAAATATTATGACGGTGAGCTTTGGAATCCTGACTTTGCAGCAATGGCTAAAGCCATGGGAGGCGAGGGCGTACGCGTAGAGAAAGCAGCAGATATTTTACCGGTGGTGGAACAGGCAATTAAGAGCAATAAACCTACAGTAATCGATGTGATCATCAATAGAGACACCCCTGTACCCCTTACCAGCACTTGGCAAATGCCGCCTATACCGCCAGCCTTGCCGACTTTTGGTAAAATTAAGATCAGGTAGACTGTTTTTGTACCTGAAATAGGTCAAATGGCCTGGTGAAAAGGCATCTATGAGTCATCACCAGGTCATTTGTATATGCTTTAACTATATATGATATGAAGTAGGAGGAAAGCCCAATGGTTTCATTAGAAGCATTAACCGATTATCTAGATAGTGGTAATCCTTTTCCATGTCTCAGTGTATTGGAAGCAGCACTGGCCTGTGCCCAATATATCCCTGAAAAGTCTATTCCGGAACCGCTTTTAGAGGACCTAAAACAATGCCATGGTAAAGATAATATAAGCAAAGAAATTGACTTTTTGGTAAAGCTAGGAATACTGGTTTATCAAGGTGAGAAAGAAAACCATTCCGGTTTGCGATTGATTAATATTGAAACAGAAAAGATTATAGCAGACCTTTTAGATTGGTTACTGAGCAGTGCGGAAATGCAATTAAAGGACAAAACAATAACCGCCGGCACTTTCCTTGAGCAGGGGGTTTCTTATTTAGAAACAGAAATACCGGAGCTAAGGTTAAAGGCATTGAAGGGGTCCACAAAATATATACTAGAGTGGCAGGATGAAACTTATCAATTTCAATTGGCTTTTTCTCCGATCTGGCTTCCGGTCGCGGCAGGGGATTATTACCTTGCTCTGTTTGGTCCCTTCGCAGCCCAAGGATGGGAAATAATGCACAAATACTATGCTTTTCCTCAATTTCGCGGTTATATAGCCTATTATGATCCTTGGAACCAACAAAAAATGAACATCAGCAAAGGCAGACTTCTTTCCTTTGTTGACTGGTTCTATCGAGATGTACATGGACTAAAATTTAATATCCCGCCATCGTTTGCTGAAGGGCTGCACCATTTGGGCCTGCTAAGATATAACGATGAAAGATAGGGGAATAATCGTCAAACACTACTACCTGGCGTACGATATTTGTACGACAGTAAAGTATATTTCGGGGTTATGGATTTTCTTCGGTGCAAGTGAGTGCCTTGCATCTCTAGGGAGGCAAGGCAGGTAATTGTCTTCACTTACACACTATTTAGTCTGTTAGCGAGTATTTCTGCTAACTAACAGAGCCAGGAAATGATTAGCTTCCCGTAATACATGATCTGCCAGTAGTGGTATTATTATCGACCTAATCCTACATTGCAGAATAAGTTGGTTGGCTGTAGCTTTGAAATCTCTAATATCCCTGGTTGCGTTGATTTCGTCTCTTAGCAGCTGTCTCGGCAGGCATAAACCAGTTTTTTTCACATTCTCGGCCCTGTCTTCCAGCCTGAAAAACCTGCGGGCAAAATCGTCCGCGGTCCTTATCAATGCGATTTCAGTTGGATCTAAGAGGTGAGCAATAAATAAGGAGTGCTCTGCCATGATGCGGTCCCAGAATACCTTTTCGGCAATTAATTCCTGGCGTGGATCCAGGGCTATCCTCCTCTGCAGCCTTTGCAAGTGACCAATATAAAAACGGGCTTCGCGCCTTATGTGCTCTATCAGCAAGGGGAAGTTAAAGGTAAATAGGGTACAGTTAAGCATGCCTTCCAGGATCTCTGTTTTCAGCTCTACCAGGCCCTGGGTTTCCCGAATGACCCGCTCATTAAACTCCTGTATTCGCCTTTCCAGTCTGGGATCTCCACATCCGGGGCTTAACCTTAATTCTCTTTGGGTAAGAGCCGTGTCAAATGGAATACCAGATAGGAACTGGGTCTGCTTCTCCGCTAGAATAGTCTTGTTTGTTACCACCTCTCCTGAGTTCAGCACAACCCTGCTTACATTACCATCTGCTAGCTTTACCGCTTGTTCCAGCAATTTTTCAAAATCCATCCTGAATTCATCTGCCCGCTCGATTAGGTTTTGGTTTTTGGGTAATAATGCAGCTTCAATAAAAAAAGAATGTTCCTTCATAATGCGCAGGAAGAATAAGTGTAAATCAAGTGATTTTTGCACAAACTCTGCAGGTGTGATTCTTCTTGACAAGGGGAATCTCTCCTTTACTAAGTAATGTACCCATATATTATGTTTAAACCCAGGATATGGTGAACATGGCACTGCCAGGCAAGTCATATCCTTTACGCCTCAAGGTCTTAGACTTTGATGAACACTTGCCGCCAACTTCCTGGCAATCGGTTCCCCTGTACATTTCCGGGGATAAAAGAGTTTAAGTCTTCAATATCAAGCATTGTTTTATACGTGCACAGCAGCTACAAACCTGATAATACAAATAATGTTAATAAATAGAAAATATGGGCACAGTGTTGACAAAAAACCATTAAGTGAGTATAGTATTTAGTAATTTATCAAACTAAAGGCATTGACGGAGAGAGTAAGTTTCAGGTGAACGTTGCAGCGAGCCGGGTATGGTGCAAGCCGGTACCAGTAGTCTGACTCCGAAAATCACTCCTGAGCTGCGGACCGAACGAGCAATCTAGTAGACTCCGACGGTTTTCCCCCGTAACAGGGAACGCATATGATGGTATGCGCTTATGGGTGGTATAGCGAATGTCTTTTCAGGCTTTCGTCCCTTTGCGGACGAAAGCCTTTTTTAGTTTATTTATAATTGACTGGAGGAGAATAAGCAATGGCAACCAAGGGTATGGTAGAAATCCGCTGGCACGGCCGGGGAGGGCAGGGTGCCAAGATGGCCTGCTTGCTTTTAGCGGATGTAGCTGGTTTAGAAGGAAAGTTCGTACAGGGTTTCCCGGAGTATGGACCAGAACGTATGGGAGCCCCGATTACGGCTTACAACCGTATTAGTGAAAAACGATGCACGATACATTCCAACATATATTATCCGGACTATGTGGTGGTAGTGGATGAAAGTCTGCTGGGCAGCGTGGATGTTATCGGGGGCCTAAAAAAGGACGGTGCAATAATAATTAACACTCCCAGCTCCCCCCAGGAGATGAGGATGAGGCTTCCGGGGTGGGCTGGAAGGATATGCACCATAGATGCCCGCCGTATTTCGGAAGAGAATCTGGGTAGAAACATCCCGAACACTCCTATGCTAGCCGCTGCGGTTAAGGTGAGCGGTGTTCTGGAAACCGGGCGTTTTTTAGCCGGAATAGAAGAATCCCTTAAACATATATTTGCTGACAAGCCCGAGGTCATTGAGGGTAACATGCTAACCCTGAAAAAATCCCTGGAGGAGGTACAGGTAGGATGATTTATGCGAAGGATATCAACGAAAATACCCCTTGGCAGGATCTAACCCCCGGAGGGGAAATTTACGAACCAGGGACAGCAAGAGCCTTTAATACTGGGGCCTGGCGAACCAATACCCCTGTTTTTCACGAGGAAGCATGCAAACATTGTATGCTTTGTGTTCCGTTTTGCCCGGATAGTGCTATTCCGGTGAAGGATGGAAAGCGTCTGGACTTCGACTACATGCACTGCAAGGGCTGCGGTATATGCGAGAACGTGTGTCCTTTCCCGGCGATTACAATGGTAACCGGAGGTGTTGCCAGATGAACACCCGTCTTTCAGGCAACGAGGCTGTAGCTTATGCCATGAAGCAGATAAATCCGGATGTCATGGGGGCGTTCCCTATAACTCCCTCCACTGAAATTCCGGAATATTTCGCCAATTACGTGGCTAACTCCCAGGTAAATACTGAATTCGTAGCTGTGGAGTCCGAGCACAGTTCAATGTCCGTATGCATTGCTGCCCAAGCTGCAGGAGCCAGGGCTGTCTGCGCTACTTCATCCTGCGGATTGGCCTTGATGTACGAGCTTTTATACGTCGCGGCTTCTTGCCGTTTGCCAATTACACTGGTCTGTGTAAATCGTGCTTTATCAGGACCTATTAATATAAACAATGATCACTCGGACTCGATGGGAGCGCGCGATGCCGGTTGGATCCAAATTTACGCTGAAAACAACCAGGAGGCCTATGACAATTTAATCATGGCTCTGCCTATAGGCGAAGCCCCCAATGTGCGATTGCCGGTGATGGCCTGCATGGATGGCTTTATTACCAGTCACGCGGTTGAGAATATAGAGCTTTTGGAAACCGATACAGTGCGCAAGTTTGTCGGAGAATATAAACCGGAAAACTATTTGCTGAAAAAGGAAAATCCGCTGGCCGTAGGACCCTACGATGTAAGTGCCTATTACATGGAACACAAGGTGCTGCAGGCTGAGGCAATGAAGGCGGTTAAGGCCCGCATAATGGAGGTAGCGGCAGAGTTTGAAAAGATATCCGGGCGGACTTATGGCCTTTTTGAGGAGTACAGAATGGATGATGCAGAACTGGCTTTGGTTATAATAGGCTCGAGTGCCGGAACTGCCAAGGCAGCCGTTGACAAGCTGCGGGAAGATGGAGTAAAGGCTGGGTTAGTTAAAATCAGGGTATTCCGTCCCTTCCCGGGTGAAGAATTGGCCCGGGCGTTGGCAGGTACCAGGGCAGTAGCGGTTATGGATAAGTGTGAGGGCTTTTCAGGGTGCGGAGGGCCGTTATTTGCCGAGACCCGCAGCGCTTTGTATGACCTGAAGGAACGTCCGTATCTTATTAATATCGTTTACGGCCTGGGTGGCCGTGATATAAAGATCGAGGATTTTGAAAGGATATTTGGGCGGCTGGCGAATATTGCTGCTACCGGGGATTTCCAACCGGTATATGCCTATTTGGGACACAGGTCAAAGGAGGAAATCGCATGAGCAGAGTATATAACCTGAAAAGAGAAGTAGAAAAGCCCGCCCGCCTTACCGGAGGGCATCGGCTCTGTGCCGGATGTGGCGCTGGGATTGTGGTATCAGGAGTTCTGCGGGCCCTCAATAAGGAAGACAGAGCCGTTATAGTTAATGCTACAGGCTGTCTGGAGGTTTCTACCTTTATGTATCCTTATACTGCTTATATGGATAGCTTTATTCATTCAGCTTTTGAAAACTCTGCAGCTACCTGCTCCGGAGTGGAAGCCGCCTACAAAGCTCTGAAACGGCGTGGGAAAGTGGAAGGAACAATCAAGTTTATTACCTTTGCCGGTGATGGTGCCACATATGATATAGGGCTTCAATCCCTGTCCGGAGCTATGGAACGCGGTCATGACATGGTTTATGTCTGCTATGACAACGAGGCTTATATGAATACCGGAATCCAACGTTCCTCCTCAACTCCCCGCTTTGCCCGAACGACTACCACACCCACCGGTTCGGCAGGGCAGGGCAAGTTACAGCCTAAAAAGGATATTACGGAAATTTTGGTTGCTCATAATATTCCTTATGTAGCTCAGACTGCGCCTATAGGGAATTTTAGGGACCTGCACATGAAGTCCTATAAAGCCATCTACACTGAAGGTCCCTGCTTTTTAAACATATTATCCCCATGTCCCAGAGGTTGGGACTATCCCATGGCAAAGTTAGCCGAGATCACTCAGCTGGCAGTGGACACCTGTGTCTGGCCTCTTTACGAAGTAGAGGAGGGAGTGTGGCGTTTGACCTATACACCGAAGAAAAAGCTGCCTGTAGAAGATTTTCTTCGGACCCAGGGAAGATTCCGCCACATGTTTGAACCCGGGAATGAGTGGATGATTGCAGCTGCCCAGCAGTATGTGGACCAAAAATGGGAACGCCTGCTGGAGCATACTGGCTTTTAAATTCTATAAAGATAAAAAAAGCCAAAAGGTATGGTATGATATTGGCTAATAAGGAGGGTTTTGCTTTGGAACAGACCATGTTTACAAATGAGGTCGTCTTATCCTGGCTCCAGTATTTTTCCCAAAACGCCCCAATAAACCTGGCAAAAATTAAAATGCTGGATATTACTGGAAAAAACAAAAACCTAATCCCGGCGGTTATGAGTAACCGGGCAGTTCTTGTCTTTACCGATGCCGGACACCCAGATATCTTCTACGACATGTGGAATGCAGAGCTGGGGGAGTGCGAAATTTGGTACAATGAGGGCTCAGATCCATCCGGAGAGATAAAGCATAACAAGGTTGCAGAAATGATCAACCGCGGGATTAATGCCTCTGCAGCCATGCTGATCCTGAACCCTAACGCTGCAACCAATTATCATATAGGTATGGAGAACAGCCGTTTCAGCTGTGGTTCCGTCCAGTATGTATGCCGGGAAGTCCGGGCGGTTATAATGAATAAGCTTAATGTAGGGGACCAGGATAATATATGTATCATCTCGGGTGAAAGCATTGCGGTGGAGTCTGCCATAATCGCTGCTGAGGGCAGTGTAATTGCTGTAGAATATGACTGCCGGGATCGGAAGACGATGAAAGAGAACGTGGAAAAATTCGGCCTGAATAATGTTACTATAGTTGAGTCTCTTAATGATGATGTCCTGGATAATCTGCCCAAGCCAAACAAAGCGTTTATAGTGGCTTCCCCAAGGATTGACAGCGAAATAAAAAGCTTGCTGGCTGTCAATCCTTCGATTAGTTTTGTAATTTACACCCTGGACTTTGAAATACTAACCTCTATTCCGGCTTTGTTTAAGCAATATGGCTTAAAGCGTACTGAAGCCATCCATGTAGAGGTATCGCGAGTCAACAGCAAGAAAATGGTGGAACCGTTTCCGGCCCCCTGGCTGATTTCTGCCCAGAGGATTAATGGGTCATAGCCGTAGGGTTTTCTTGTAAATCTGCCAAGGCCCGCAAGGGTCTTGATTTTTTCTGGCGATTATCGCAATACTGCCCCTGGCAGGATGCCTTTATGCCTGCCGTTTTCTACCACAACCTGCCCAGTACATATTCAACACCCTTTGGATGCCTGCGCGGCTCCCAATAAGTAGCACAGTCTTCTATAGCTTCGGGATTGAATATGGTTATATCTGCTTCTCTGGTTCCTGATAACGAATATTACACCAGGTGAGAATGTTGGTTGATTCTGGTTGAGGCATAATTAACCATTGATTTTAGGGAGAGGAAATCAGAAATTGTATACAGAAATATGTATTCTGTATAGGAGTAGATAGCTGTATAATTTACGTTAATGAAAAATTTTGAGGAGGGTAAAGTAACATGGCCGAAAGTGTATATAATCCTTATGTAAATGCGCAGCTACAGTTTGACAAGGTGGCTGAAATAATTGGATTAGACGAAGCTACCAGGCAACTCCTGCGTCAGCCAATGCGGGAATACCATTTCCTCATTCCGGTAAAAATGGATAATGGTAGCACCAAGATATTTAAAGGCTTCAGGGTACAGCACAATGATGCCCGGGGTCCTGCTAAAGGCGGAATTCGCTTTCATCCCCAGGAAACGGCGGATACGGTTAGGGCCCTGGCTATGTGGATGACCTGGAAATGTGCAGTAGTAGATATTCCTTTGGGTGGAGCCAAAGGAGGGATTATTTGCGATCCGCGTAATCTCAGCGAAGCAGAACAGGAGCGCTTATGCCGGGGCTGGGTAAGGGTAATCGCTAAAAATATGGGTCCATACTTAGATGTACCGGCTCCCGATGTTATGACAAGTGCTAAACATATGTTGTGGATGCTGGATGAATTTGAAGCTATTCAAGGCGGGAAGTTCCCGGGATTTATTACCGGCAAACCCGTTGGCATGGGAGGTTCATTAGGAAGGACCGAAGCTACAGGATATGGAGTTATATATACCTTAAGGGAAGCCCTAAAGGTATTGGGCATTAATGCAGCTGATACTTGTGCGAGTATCCAGGGATTCGGTAATGTAGCCCGGCATGCTGCTAAACTGTATCGGGAAATGGGCGGCAAAGTAATTGCAGTGGCTTGCTGGGATAATACCGATAAAAAGGCATACACCTTCCGTAATCTTAATGGGCTGGACATAGATAGACTGGTGGAAATCAGCGATTCATTCGGCAGTCTGGATAAGAACAAGGCCCGGGATATGGGTTGTGAAATCCTGGATGGAGAAGCCTGGCTGGAACAGGATGTGGACATTCTTATCCCGGCAGCTTTAGAAAGCCAGATAACCCTGCAAAATGTTAATAAAATCAGCCAGCAGGTAAAGGTACTGGCTGAAGGGGCTAATGGTCCTACTACTCCTGATGCTGATGGAATAATAAAACAGCGCGGGATATATGTAATTCCTGATTTCCTGGCCAATGCCGGGGGAGTAACCTGCAGTTACTTTGAACAAGTGCAATCCAATATAAATTATTATTGGGAAAAAGATGAAGTATTGGAAAAACTCGATTCTAAAATGACCGCCGCCTTTAAAGCGGTTAATGACATTGCCCAAAGAAATAACTTATACATGAGAGATGCGGCATATGTAATATCCATAAACCGGGTAGCGCAAGCGGTTAAAATGCGGGGTTGGGTCTAGATACCCAACCTCCCTCACTTTATTCCTGCACCAATAAATCCTTTCTAAACCTATGATTAAAATAAGCATTTTTGAAGTTAATACTAAAGTTGACTCTGGCTCGATTTAGTATTGGAGTTAATTCCAGCGTTTAAAAAACCAGAACTATGGTACAATGTGGAATATAAAGAAGGTTTTAATGGGGGTTGTCATGAAGACGCTCAGCAATTACTTTATCAAAGGGTTGCTATTTTTAGTTCCCGTAGTATTGACTCTTTACATATTTTACTTTCTCCTGGTTAAGATCGATGGGTTATTGCAAATTCCTATTCCAGGAATCGGAGTTATTCCTGGGGTTGGTTTTGTTTCCACCGTTTTGCTGGTGATCCTCATAGGGTTTTTAGTTTCTAATTTTCTTACCAAAAGGCTCCTGCTATGGTTGGACATACTGCTTGAAAGACTGCCTTTAGTAAAACTGCTTTATGGGTCGGTAAAAGACCTATTAAACGCTTTTGTCGGGGATAAGAAGAGTTTCAACCAGCCGGTCTTGGTAAGGTTGAGTAAAGAAGGCAATGCGCATGTTTTAGGATTTATCACCTGTAATTCACTGGCCAAGTTTGATTTGGAGGACTATGTCTCGGTTTATGTTCCCCAATCATATAATTTCGCGGGCCAGTTGATGGTTTTCCCAAAAGAGCAGGTTTTACGGTTAAAGGCTGATAGCACCGAAGTTATGACCTTTATCGTGTCCGGAGGCGTAGCCGCTCCCAAAAACTAATGGAGAAACAGTTAAGTCGAATGCCTTTAAAGTCTGGCTAAAAAAACCATTTTTCACTTCCCAAAATACCCATAAATTGTTCATAATTAATTCATAATTGGTTTAATAAATATTGTATGCGGAATGGGGGCCAACAACCTTAAGAGAGGTGTAATACCTGGGGTTGGGACAATGGGCTGCGGTTTGCGGTGTGTTTCTAACCCTAGCCCATAGATTTCAATAGCAGGTTATGAAAGGTGAGGGGAATGCAAACAGTAAAGAGGATTAAGGAGCAGACTAAAAAGTTGTCAGGGAGAAAACTAAAATACCTAATCGGCAGTTTAGTTATTATTGCTCTATTAATTGCCGGGTCCATATTCCTTGATCAGGATGAAAAACCGGCAGTCAGTGCCCAGAATCTAACGGTTGAAGCGGAAAGGGGAAGTATTATCTCCAGTATCAAACAGACAGGTACGGTCAGTGCGGCAGATCGAAAAGTACTTACTTCTGAAACCAGCGGGGTAGTGAAGAGTATCAATGTCGGTGAAGGTGATTTTGTAAAAGCCGGGGATTTACTGGTTGTATTAGGCGGTAGTACGGGCTCGACCCAGGACCGGAGGGCACAAATCGATTGGGAGATTGCCCAGAACCAGTTGCACCAATTGTTAGAAGAACAGCGCAATTTAAACGTGTATGCCCCCGTTTCCGGAGTAGTAGGAGATGGTCTTCCGGCTGTAGGCACGAAATTATCCAAGGGTTATCGCCTTACCACCATTACTGATCAGAGTGTCCTAAAAGTACAGGCTTCGTTTAATAGCCGGGTTGAGGCGGGGGATAAAGCAGAACTCTTTTTTATGGAGTACTTAAAAACCTATGAAGGCAGGGTTGTCAGTGCCAGCCAAATTAGGTCCAGCAGCGGGGCTACTATGTACAATGCAGTAATAACTATGAAGAACCCTGGCCGAATGGGACCTGGACAGGAAGCCAGGGTAGCCGTTAACCGCGAAGGGGGCCTGGTTCAGGCAGTAACCAATCCGCTAACTGAATGGGGTGAACAACGTACGGTTGAGTTAGAGGTTGCAGGCACTCTGGAAAGATTGCTGGTTTCATCCGGTGATTGGGTCGAAAAAGGGCAGCTGATTGCCGTTTTATCCAACGATGAGCTGGCCTTGCAGATAAAGAATCAGGAGCTCAAAGCGGAGCAAGCCAGGCTGGAGGCCGAAGGCCACAACCTTTATGCTCCTATTGATGGAACCATTTTGACCATTAATGTGGCTGAAGGCGAAGAGATACTATCTAAGAGCTCAATATTAACCATGGCCGATATCAGTACCATGAAGATTAACCTGGCCATCGATGAATTGGACATATATAAATTAAAGCCCGGACAGCAGGCTAATGTATTTTCAGAAGCTTTGCCCGGCCAGGTATTTAAGGCCCATATAACCAAAATATCTTTGGAAGGAACCCAAAACAACGGCATAACTACGTTTGATGTGGAGCTTGAACTGGAAAAGCAGGACATCTTAAAGGTAGGGATGTCAGTTGAAGTTGAGATATTGGTGGCGGAGAAGAAAGATGTAATAGTAATCCCCATAGCTGCAGTACAAGACAGGGGAAATAAAAAATACGTGCTGCTGGTTAATGAAAAGAACCCGGAGGAACCGGTTATGAGGGAGGTTGTAACCGGGTTGGCCAATGAAAACTTTGTGGAGATAGTATCCGGGCTCAATGAAGGCGATCTAATTCAATATACAGTTGCGGGGAATAATCAGGGGGCTTATCAGCGGATGCAGAGAATGCCTGGCCCACCGGGTATGGGTGGCGGAGTCCGGGTATACCAATCAAGACCGAGATAGGATGAAGACACTATGATGAGATTACATAATATAAGCAAAACTTACATCATGGGGCAGGAAGCGATAAAAGCCCTGCGGGAAGTATCGCTATCAGTAGACCAGGGGGATTTTCTTGCCATAGTAGGACCCAGTGGCTCCGGCAAATCTACGCTGATGCATATCCTTGGTTGCCTGGATGTACCAGATTCTGGGGAATATTACTTGAACGGAATCATGGTAAGCAGCCTAAATGATGATCAACTGTCAGAGATTAGAAACCTTAAAATCGGATTTGTATTCCAAAGGTTCAATTTGCTGCCTCGTTTAACCGCCCTGGAAAATGTGGAATTACCTCTAATATATAGAGGAATTCCAGAAAAGGAACGGCGGGAGAAAGCTTATAGAGCTTTGGAACAGGTGGGATTGGCAGATCGGGTTAAACATAAGCCGGTGGAATTGTCCGGGGGTCAGCAACAAAGAGTGGCAATAGCAAGGGCGTTAGTAGGCGACCCTCCGGTTATACTGGCTGATGAACCTACCGGAGCATTAGACAGCAGCTCCGGCCGGCAATTGATGGACCTGCTGAGCCGTCTTAACCGGGCTGGTATCACCCTGATATTAATTACTCACGACTGGAATATTGCCCAAATGGCTAAAAGAATAATTGAAATCCGTGATGGCCAAATAATCCGGGAGGGAGTAAACTGACTTGAATTTTAGAAATGCAATTGGAATAGCTGTTAGAGCCATTATTGCCAACAAAATGCGTTCCTTTTTGACTATGTTAGGGGTAATTATAGGTGTATCAGCGGTTATAATTTTGGTTGCCATAGGCCAGGGGAGCAGCCAGGCGGTTAAAAGCAGCATTGAAAGTATGGGCTCAAACCTCCTGATATTGAATATAATGGGGAGAAACCACTCCTTAACCTATACTGAGAGCCTGGAATTATCCCAAATAGACGGAGTCAAGGAAATAGCAGCAGTAGTTAGATCGAACGTAATGGTGAAAAATGGCTCTAAAACCCTGGACGTTTCCGCCAACGGAATTAACGGAAGGTATTTACAGGTATGCAATTATACCCTGAGCAGTGGCAGAAATATTTCATCAATAGATATAGAAAACCGGTCCAAAGTAGCCATTGTTGGAGCTGCTATAGTAAATGAACTATATCAGGGAAGGGAACCGACAGGGCAGACGATAAAGGTTAATGGCAGCAGTTTTACCATAATCGGAGTCCTTCAGCCTAAAGGGAGTTCATTATCTGGCAGCAGTGATGAAACCCTTTTGATGCCTCTCAGTACAGCCCAGCGGTTTTTACAAAGCCCGGGCATACGTACGGTCTATGTTCAAGCGGAAGATGCCGCTCAGGTAAACCGGGTCCAGCTGCTGATGGAGAGCGAGATGGCGAAAAAATTTGACCAAGACTCCATAAGGGTGTTTAACCAGACGGAAATGCTGGATACCGTGGACCAGGTGACCCGGACCATGTCAGCCATGTTGGGCGGAATTGCCGCAATATCCCTGGTGGTTGGCGGCATAGGGATAATGAACATCATGCTGGTATCGGTAATGGAGAGGATTGCTGAAATCGGTATCCGTAAGGCAATAGGGGCAAAACGCCGGGACATATTATATCAGTTCCTGGTAGAATCGGCAGCTATCAGCGGCATGGGAGGAGTTTTGGGTATTGGGGTTGGAATCGGCGGCTCCTATATTATCAATACCTTCTGGGATATCAACTGTGTAATCCCTGTGCAGATTATCTTCCTGGCGTTTCTAGTTTCATTGGGCATTGGGATATTTTTTGGTATATTCCCGGCCAATCGGGCTGCCAAGCTGAGCCCGGTGGACGCTTTGCGTGAAGAATAGAGGGGATAGTTGCAAGGAAATAAAAATATCCTCGTATGCTAAAATATGATAAGTAATTTTAGAAGGATTTGCCGATTATGAATATTATTGATTTACAGGAAGTATCTCATACCTTCAAGCTTGGTAAAATAAGTGTTCCGGTATTATTTGATATTAACCTGGCCATAAGGCAGGGAGAAGTTGTATCATTGTGCGGGAGTTCGGGTTCAGGAAAATCAACCCTTTTAAACCTGGTGGCCGGTCTTATGCCAGTTACCCAGGGTAAAATTATCGTTAATAACATTGAAATCAATAAGCTGAATGAGAATCAGCTATGTTTATTCCGGCAGAAAAATATTGGCTTTATTTTTCAAAGCTTTAATCTCCTGCCGAATTTGACTGCTCTGGAAAATGTTGAACTTCCTCTAGTTTTTTCCGGGGTTGAACCGCGGGCCCGCCGGGAGAAGGCTATGGCTATTCTTGAACGTTTGGGTTTGGGGGATCGCATTGGCCATAAACCCAATGAACTCAGTGGCGGACAACAGCAAAGGGTCAGCATAGCCCGGGCCTTGGTTGCTGATCCACCTATAATCCTGGCTGACGAACCCACCGGTAATCTGGATAGTGTTACCGGGGATGACATACTTAACCTTATGCTCAGGATCAACCAGGACCAGAATATCACCTTTTTAATAGTGACCCATAATCTGGAACAGGCTCGTTATTCTAATCGAGTAATCCATTTGAAGGACGGCAGAATTGTAGATGAAGAAGAGGTACAAGGGATATGAATTTTAGAGATGGATTGAGGATTATAGGCCGAAATCTTTATACCCGTAAAGGCAGGACCTTTTTGACTTCGCTGGGGGTAGCTATAGGTACAGCAGCAATAATAGGTATGATATCCCTGGCTATAGGACTAAAAGCCAATGCTGTTCAGAGCTTCGAGAATTTCCAGGATATAACCCTCTTAGAAGTCCATCCGGGATATGATGCGCAGCCTGGTGGAAGAACCACCAATCCGGTTATAACCCAGAAGGATGTGGAAGGGGCCAGGAATATCCCAGGGGTAGCCGGGGTTATGCCTATTAACCGGGTATGGGGGGATATGGAAATAAAATTAGGGCGAAAGGTGGGGCAGGCATCTCTTATTGGGATTGATGCCTCTGATGCCGCAGCGTTCAATTTTAAGATGGAGCAGGGGGTATTTATTTCTGGGGTTAAAAACGAAGCGGTAGTTACTTATCCTGTTACCCAGAGTATGAGGGAAAAGCAGCGCCGCAGCCGGAATAATAAGGAAGAACCGCCGGTGTATTATGGATCATGGATGGGAGCAGAGACCGGCCAAAGCACGGATCTGTTAAATAAGACTGTCATCCTCAACTTTAAAAAGTATTCCGGGGGAAATATCGAGCAAAGGGATTACCGGGTAAAGGTCATAGGCGTTCTTAAGGAAGGGGAAGGAGAATGGGGGCCTGCTATCTATTTATCCATGGATATGTTGAACGATATTAAGAAATGGCTGGGGCAGGAAACAGTCCAAACTCAAGAAAGGGCTAATAGAGGCGAAACAACCTACGAATCGATGAAGGTTAAAGTAGCAGGGAGAGAACAAGTGGAAAAGGTAGTTGAAGATATTAGAAGCATGGGTTTGCAGACCTGGTCCCCGACCGAAAGCCTTAAAGAGATGAACAAGTTTTTCGCCGTCCTGCAGCTTATACTAGGCGGAATAGGAGCCATATCACTTCTGGTTGCTTCAATCGGAATCATGAATACCATGTTTATGTCCATCCTGGAGCGTACCCGGGAAATAGGGATAACCAAGGTACTTGGTGCCAGCATTTATGATATAAGGAAACTGTTTCTTGTTGAGTCAGGTACTATTGGTTTTATTGGTGGTATCGTAGGCCTTGTCATCGGGTACGCAGTGGTGGGAATCATCAACTTGGTGGCCAGGCATAATGCCGGGATGAGTCCATTTGGTGGTCAGATGGATAAAATAGCGGTAATTCCGGTGTGGTTGTCTTTATTTGCCTTGGGGTTCGCTATTTTCATAGGAGTTTTATTCGGGTATTTGCCAGCTAATCGAGCGGCCAAAATAAGCCCATTGCAGGCTATCAGACATGAATAGGAGAGGGAGATATGAAAGAAAAATGCTTGAAACTATTACAGTTTTTGCGAACAAGAAAATGGTTAACCGGCGGGCTTATACTGGTGTTAATAATTACTGCCGTTTTTGCTGGCAAACTAAACCGGGAAAAGGTACCGGTGAGTGAATTTCCCCAGCCGGAAATGCCTACCTGCAGGGTGGACCGGGGTGATGTCAAAATGGTGGTTTATGCAACCGGAAACATTGAAGAGGTCTTGAGAGAGGAGATTAATATTGCCAGCGATGCCAAAGTTCTGTCGGTTAATGTGGAAAAAGGGCAGGAAGTAAAGGCAGGAGACCTGTTGTTCGTCCTGGATGATTCCCAGGCTGCACTAAATTATGCCCGGGAGAAGCTGGCCTATGACAAGCTGAAAAGGGAATTGGATGAAGAATTAAAGAACCTTAAAACCCCTTATATCTATTCACCGGAGGCGGGGATTATAACCCAGCTTTCAGTAATCAATGGAAGTGCAGTACAAAAGGATACAGTTGTTGCCAGGGTAGCGAGAACTGATTATTTTGAATTGAAAGGATTCTTTAACAGTGTGGATATTAACCAGTTTAAGGTGGGGGATAAAGTAGAGGTATTTATTCAGGATTTCCTCAATTATTTCCCGGCTACCGTTGTGAAGGTTGACAGCAAGGGTCAGGGTACAAATGAAGGTGGGATCCTATACGGGGTTACAGTACAAATAACTAATCCCGGGGGCTTAAGCCAATCAAACAGGGGATATATTAATAAAGGCGGTACCCGTTCTATTGGATTGGAATCCTTAAAAATGCCTGAGGATATTGAAATCAAAGCCGGCAAAACGGGGAAGGTCCGGGATATTCATGTTTCTCAGGGTGATCATGTGGCTAAGAACGAACTCTTAATAACCCTGGATTCTGAGGAGCAACAGTATATTCTCAAGGAAAAACAGTTAGAACTGCAACTGGCTGAACTATCTTATCAAAAAAGTCTGGAAGAGTTGGAAAAGAGCCAGGTCAAAGCAAGTATTGACGGGGTTGTAACCGAGTTAAATGTTACCGTAGGAACCAATCCCGGCAATAATCAGCCTGCGGTTACCATATCAAATACTTCAGACTTAAAAATGAAAGTAAAAGTGCTGGAAGAGGATATTCACTATGTAGAATTGGGACAGGCTGCTGACGTATATGTAAACGCCTATGGGGAGCAAAGATTTTCCGGGACTGTAACCAAGATTGCCCAGAGGGGGATACTGGAAGGCAGCAGTGTCTTTTTTGAAGTTGAAATCAGCCTGGAAGAACCTGGTTCGCTAAAATCCGGTATGGCTGGAGATGCTGACATAGTCGTGCTGTATAAAGAAAACGTATTAAGATTACCCCCGGGGGCAATGACTATCGAAAATGATGGCATAGCCACGGTAATGGTAAAAAATGCTGAAGGTAATCCGGAGCCGCGCACCATACACATAGGGGCTGAAGGTGTTGAGCATATTGAAATAATTGAAGGCCTAAATGAGGGTGATGAAGTACTACTGCTGGGAGGTCAAATGAATCCCGGTATGCATCAGTTTATGAAAGGATAAGAGTGACAGGGGATGACAGGGGGAAGGGGTTACTGGCAATTATTTGCCAGTAACCCCTTCCCCCTGTCATCCTTTACTCTACTTGCTTTTTGTAGAGTAGACTAAACCAACGGTCCCTGGCCCTACATGTAATCCTATTACCGGCCCGATAGGAAGAGCGGTGATATTTTGCTGGTACAGTTTACCTAACCGTTCGGCCAGTACCTGGCCTTGTTGTTCGTCATTAATGTGATGAACCAGTAAATGCTCTAGCCCGTAATCAGCTGCATCCTGCTGCAGCTTTAATATCATCCGCTCTACTGCTTTTTTAGTTCCTCTTAATCGTTCAAACACATCGGTTTGTCCATTATTAACAAACAGAATCGGAGTAATCTTGAGAAGTGGTCCAATTAAAGCGGAGGCACCGCCTATCCGGCCTCCTTTAATCAGGTATTTAAGTGTGGCTGGTACAAAATAGAAATGGATCCTATCTCTGAGATCAAGCACCTTTTCAATAATATCCTCCATGCTTAGGCCATTTATGGCTGCCTTAGCCGCTTCAATCACTTGAATACCCAGAGCCATGCAATTGGTTTTGGAATCAATTATCTCAATGCGGGCTTCAGGGTACTCCTGCAATATCATTTGTTTAGCACTGATTGCAGAAAGATAAGTCCCGCTCATCTGGGCGGAAATAAAAATCGCTAATACCTCATGCCCCTGCCGAATTATGGTCCGGAATACCTCAAAGATCTGTCCCAAAGTAGGCTGGGAAGAGGTTGGAATAATATTCTCCCTATCAATTTTATCGTAGAAATAATCGTAAGATACCTTGGTCTCATCCAATGATTCATCAGGGAAATTTACACTCAGGTTGACTGTGTATATATCCAGTGAAGTTTTAATATGGTTTTCTATATATGAAGTGCTGTCAGTAACAACTTTTATAGAAATTATAATCGCCCCTCATCTGAAAAATCTAATATTCTCGCGTATAAGATACCATGTAACCTTGATGGTGTATACCTCTTAAAAAAATTCTTCTTGATATTTCCCTGTCTAAGATAACATGTAACGGCATAGTTTGTAAATTTGTAACTGTAGAGATTGTAAAATTGTTCTGGGTCACTCGATAACCAGATAGTAACTAATGCCCAACTATAGTATTATACAATTGTTGAGGTAAGCAAATAATAGCTTATAGCTGCTTATCTTGGGATTAGATTATTCGGGAGGATTTCAATGCACATATCGTTTCAGGATGTGGTTTTTGCTTTCTTAGGGGGATTAGGTTTATTTTTGTTCGGATTAAGATTTATGTCCGGTGCCCTGCAGGATGTTGCCGGGGATAAAATGCGCCGGATGCTGGAATATGGGACCAAAAACCCAATCAGAGGTGTACTTACAGGTACATTAGCCACTGCCTTAATTCAGAGCAGCAGTGCCACTACCGTTATAACCGTGGGCCTGGTTAATGCCCAATTATTGACCTTGCGGCAAGCCATTGGGATTATATTGGGGGCCAACATCGGGACTACCATTACAGCATATCTGATCGGATTAAATCTGCAGGATTATTCCCTTCCCATATTGGGTATAGGGGCCCTGGTATATATTTTTTCCCGGGATAAAAAGGCTCAGCTAATCGGACAGGCTATTTTGGGTTTTGGCCTGTTGTTCTTTGGTCTTAGCCTCATGGGTGAAGGAATGAAGCCCTTAAAGGATTTGCCTTTGTTTATCAACCTTATGAGCAATATAGAGAACAATTCCATCCTAGGGGTAATTATCGGTGCGCTTTTTACTATGATAGTACAGAGCAGCAGTGCAACTATAGGGGTATTACAGGAGCTGGCATTTCAAAAAGCCGTGACTTACTATCAAGCGGTACCAATTTTGTTGGGTGATAACATAGGCACTACGGTTACTGCTCTGCTAGCTGCGCTGGGAGCCAGTGTAGCTGCTCGCAGGGCAGCATTGACCCATTTCATGTTCAACGTAATTGGAACTTGTATTTTTTTACCCCTTTTTTTATTGGGGGTTTTTGATAAAATGGTGGTTCTCATTACTGATACCATTTTTAGCCTTGGTCCTGGAGGCTGGGATACCTTAAACATTAAATTACAGATTGCCCAAACCCATGCGATATTTAACATAAGCAATACTATAATCCATTTGCCCTTTGTTGGCGTACTGGCGTTTATAGTCACAAAACTCATACCTGACAGGGCCAGCCAGGAAATGGATGATTTCAGGCCCAAATATATCAATAAACGATTCTTAGGTAATCCCTCAGTGGCCCTGGCCCAGGCAGTAAGGGAAAGCATGAGGATGGGCGAACTAGCCAGGCAGGCTTTTTATACTGCTATTGAGTATTTTAAAACCCGGGATAAAAGCCTGATACCTAAAGCCACGCACATGGAGAATACGATAAATATGCTGGAAAGGGAAATAACGGATTATCTCGTTCTGGTTTCCCAAAGGCCGTTATCCCAGGAGGATTCAAACACAGCTTATACCACACTTCAATCCTTGAATGATATCGAAAGAATCGGGGATTTATGTGAAGCTATTATGAAGCAGGCGGATTACGCTGCAGCCCATAATGTAAGTTTTTCCGGCGAAGCCCAGGAGGAATTGTCCCGTATGATTGAATTAACCGAGGAGACCTTGATCATTGCCATGCAGGCCTTGCAAAAGCAGGATGTATCCCTGGCTAGAAGGGTTCAACAGAATGATATTCTGATTAACCGTATGCAGGATGAATACCGGCGTGCTCATATACGAAGGCTGAATGAACATATCTGCAATGGAAATAATGGGGCAGTTTTTCTCGATCTCCTGGGGAACCTGGAGAGAATCAGCGCTCATTGCCGCCGGATTACCGGCTATATCCTAAGCGTTAATTAATCGTACAATATTTAAATCATTTTTATAATATTCCAACCAACTTGGGGGCATTAAAATGCCCTCTTTTTTTTGTCTAAAAATAACATAAAAAATTACAAACTATGGCAAAATAACAAAAATTTACTAATATAGATAATATTTACTAATAATTATAAGAAGGAGACTTGCTAATTAGTGTCGAAAAATACTAATAATTACTTTTTTACATAAAATATTTAACACAGGGAGGGAATGAAAAAGCATGAAAAAAGTAAGATTTGCGGGAAATTGTGTACTGGATGCCATTATTATAATGGCCCTGGTGTTTGCCACTATTCTGGGAGCACCACTTAAATCCGAAGCTGCGTCAACGTCGTATGCTGGACAACAAACCCAGCACAAGATAGTACTGGCCGCCGGGACCGATTACGCTACAGACTTATACGTCATTCAAAGCGGACAACCCGGTCCGGTAGTTATGGTAGTTGGTGGTATGCATGGCGATGGAGCAGCAGGAGTAAAAGCTGCATGGGAGATATCAAAACTAAATATAGATAAGGGCACTCTCCTGGTTTTGCCGGAGGCTAATAAAAGGGCAGTTCAATTAAACCAACGAACCGTGGCAGGAGAGGCTGATTTAAACAGGGTTTTTCCGAAAACCAGCAATGAACAGCCGACCAGCATCCTGGTTCAAGAAATCTATGGTGTAGTAAGAGATTTTCAAGTAGACTGGCTTATGGATCTGCATGAAGGCTCAGGCTATTCCAAGGTTAAGAAAGGCAATACCGGGCAGAGTTTAATCTACTATCCTCCTCAGAAGGATGCAGTCAAGGTTTTTGAAAAGATGGTTAATAAGCTTAACCAATCCATATCCAATCCTGATGAGCAGTTTTCTATGCTTAAATACCCGGTGCAAGGCAGTTTGGCTCGCAGTGCGGCAGAATTTCTGGGGGTTAACAGTTTAATATTTGAAACCTGCAATAAACAAGATCTGGAAACCAGGATAAACCATCATGTCAAAGCCGTAGAAATTCTGCTGGACGAAATTGGGGTTAAGGATTTGCCCGCTACAGAAACCCGGGAAAAAGTAGTGCTTGCCCCAGGAACTAAATGGGCTACTGATTTATACATAATCGACAGTGGAATCCCCGGGCCAGTAGTTATGATAGTAGGGGGAGTTCATGGCAGTGAAATCGCCGGTATACGGGCGGCCACTAAAATGAAAGACATTTCCATTGAGAGAGGAACCCTGCTGGTCCTGCCCGAGGCCAACAAAAGAGCAGTAGAGGTGAAGAAAAGAACCGGACCGGGCGGAAGCGATCTTAACCGGAATTTCCCCAAAACGAGTAATAGCAATCCTTCAACTACGTTATCCAGGGCTATTTATGACGTAGTGAAAAAGTATAAGGTTGATTGGCTCATGGATATGCATGAAGGATTCGATTATTATTTAAATCCTGCCACTGATTCAGTCGGACAAACCTTAATCCGTTATCCCAGCACCGAGATGTACTCCATGGGTACCAAAATCGTGAAAGAACTGAATAAGGATATTTCCAAGTCCAGCCATAAATACACCCTGTTAAAATATCCGGTTAAAGGGAGTCTGGCTAGGAGTGCAGGAGAATTTCTGGGGGTAAACAGCTTTATATTTGAGACCAGCATGAAGCAAACCCTGGCTACCAGAATCAATCAACAGTTAAAGGCGGCTAACACTCTACTAAAAGAATTGAAAATGGTTATTTAAAAGGCCAGTTAATTGGAAACAACATCCCTAAAGCAAGAGGCAGTGCTTATAGCATTGTCTCTTTTTTATAAGCGGGCACGGTTATAAAAGCACCCTTTTAATAAAATGTCGAATAGCATTTGGATATACTGTCCATTGATGGAATCTGATGTCAAAAAATGATATTATTATACATATTGATCAATCGGGGTTAGGTATTGTGATTTCATTTGGTTGTTTTGGTGTATGATATTTTTTACTGGGTAATAAACCTGCTAAACTAGGCTGTAAAAGTGATGATGATAGGAGTGGTTCTAATGAAATGGAAGACGCTGTTGGTTGAAACAAGTAATAATGTAACAATTCTAACCCTAAATCAGCCTGAAAAGATAAATGCCATGACCATGGAAATGAAGAATGAGTTTAAGGAAGCAGTCCAATTGATTAAGAATGATCCTGATACCAGAGTCCTGGTACTTACCGGGCAGGGAAAATCGTTCAGTTCAGGCGGTGATCTGCAATCTGCTTTCGACCAGTTTAATGCCCCTCCGGCCAAGGCTAAGTCAGACCTGGTGAATTATTATAAAAGTTTTCTTTCTATTCGGGATTTAAAGATACCAACTATTGCTGCGATAAAAGGATATGCCATAGGAGTAGGTTTATGTTTGGCCCTGGCCTGCGATATAAGAGTGGCCAGTACTGATCTGAAGATTTCCATGCCATTTATTCGCCTTGGATTACACCCAGGCATGGGTACCACCCATTTATTGACCAGGATTATAGGGACTGCCAAGACCCTTGAATTGTGCCTGACAGGCGATCAGATTGATGCCCAGGAAGCTTTTAGAATAGGGATTGTTAACCATTTAGTAGAGCCCGAAAACCTTAACCAGTTTGCCCTGAGTCTGGCGGAGAAGATAGCGCGCAATCCTGTAATACCAGCCCGTTTCATAAAAAAGTCCGTCTACCGCGGGCTTAACCAGGATTTAGAGAGCACGTTAGATTATGAGTCTTCTGCCCAGGTTATATGTTCAACTACTGAAGACATGAAAGAAGGCCTGGCAGCTGCTAGAGAAAAGAGGCCGCCAGTGTTTAAGGGCTGTTAATACATGCTTAAGGTGGGTTTATTTTTATAAAGAATTTGATTGTTCATGGCCCGGGTAAGGAAGGCAGTAAGAGCCAAGCACAAGTATCCTTTACAAATTTTTGCTTACTTAGGTTGTTATACAAACTAGTAATGGTAGAAAATGAATTAAAACCCAGGGGATTACTATGAAACATAACTCTATACTTAATTACGTGCCGGAAATTCTGACCATAAACCGAAAAGATAACTTAAAATTCGTTTATGTAAACCAGGCTTTTAACCAAAAACTTGGTTATGAACGGGATGAGGCAATTGGCCGAAGCCTGACGGAGATTATTCACCCGGACGATAAGAGAGCATTGTCCAAATACAACCGGTTACTGTCAGGTAATTCAGGCAATCTACAATTAAGGCTTAGAGGCAAATCTGGGGAGTATAAGCTATACGAGCTCTGCAGCCAACAAATCGTTGATAAGGCAGGCGGAAATCTCGTATTGTGCATATACCGCGACCTTACCTTTATTAAGGAAAACGAGCTTAGGCTGGTTACTGAAAGGGATAGGTACCGTTCTATTATAGAGGATCAAACCGATTTTGTGATCAGGTACCTGCCTGATGGAAGCATAACTTATATTAATCAGGCTTGTTGCGATTATTTCGGGCTCAAGAGGGAGGAAGTAATTGGGCATAAGTTTATCCCTGTGATATCGGAATCAGACAGGAAGTTGGTTGAAGAGTACCAGTCTTTACTTAGTAAAGATAATCCGATAACCACCTATCAGATTCGGGTTGTGATGCCAGATGGAAGGATATGCTGGCAACAGTGGACTGATAAACTGGTTTTTGATCAGGAAGGCAATTTAATGGAGCTCCAATCGGTAGGGACAGATATTACCGAGCGCCGGATGGCAGAAGACGCATTACGGAAAACCAACCAGGAAACAGAGCTTAAACTACAGGAACAGACTATTGAACTGGAGAGGGCTTATAAAAAACTAAAAGAAGAAATGGCTGCCCGGAAAAGGTTGGAAGGGGAGCTTATCACCAGTTATCAAAAACTGAAATCTACCCTTGACGGCACTGTCAATGCCCTTTTGGCTGCATCAGAAAAAAGAGACCCGTATACCGCCGGGCATCAAAGACGGGTGGCGCAGTTGGCTTGTATAATTGCCAGGAAAATGGGGTTTTCGGAAGAGAGAGTGGAAGAACTTCGTTTGGCCGGCCTGCTTCATGATATCGGCAAGATATACATACCCGGGGAAATCTTGACTAAATCCGGTGAGATCAATAGCTGGGAACTAGGTATTATTAGGACCCACCCCAGAGTTGGCTATGATATTGTTAAACCTATACCTTTTGTAGGGAATGTAGCCGATATAATTCTCCAGCATCACGAAAGAATGGATGGTTCCGGCTATCCCAATGGTTTAAAGGGCGATGAAATCATCATTGCCGCTAGGATAATTGCGGTTGCGGATGTTGTGGAGGCTATGGCCTCCCACCGGCCGTATCGGGCTGCTCATACCTTCCAGGAGGCATTGCTGGAAATCGCCCGTAACCGGGATACATTATATGATTCCAAAGTGGTTGATGTGTGCTTGAGGCTGTTTAAGGACAAGGCTTTTGAATACGTGGTATGGCCTGGTAATGCTAGGTAAATCTTCCCTGCAATGGTATTATATACATATTAGGGATGTTATAATTTGACTTAACATATGTATTAGAAAGCCCTGCAGGGCATTGAGAAAAAGTGGAGGGAGGAGATAGAGTGTTTACTGCCATTACAGTAAATGAAAAAGAAGGAATTGGCTATTTGACCATGAATCGGCCTGAGAAACTAAATGCCTTGAACATGGTCATGCGCGAGGAAATGATCCAGGCCCTGGAAGGGTTTGCCCGGAATGATGATATCCGGGTTATTGTCATTACAGGCGCGGGTCGAGCGTTTAGCGCCGGGGGGGATATCCAGTCTTTTGTCGAAAATGAGATAGACGTGATCAGCGGTAGAAAGAGGATTCAAAGCCTCAGCCGTTTGCTTACCACCATTGTCAACCTGGAAAAACCAGTAATCTGTGCTGTCAATGGCATAGCGGTCGGAGCAGGATGCAATTTGGCACTCTGCGGGGATATTATAATTGCCGCAGAAGAAGCCCAATTCGCCGAGATCTTCATTAAGATCGGTTTAATTCCGGATTGCGGGGGCATGTACTTTCTGCCCCGGCTGGTTGGCCTGCCCAAAGCCAAGGAATTGATATTTACGGGAGAAATGTTCACTGCTCAACAGGCTAAGGATTTAGGGATGATTAATTATGTGGTTCCCAGAAATGAACTCGAAACTGTTGTGTACGAGCAGGCAAAAAAGATTGCCGCAGGTTCCCCGATAGCCCTTGGTTTGGCCAAATCAATTCTAAACCGGAGTTTAAGCTGTGATTTACCCACCCTATTGGAACTGGAAGCCTTTGCTCAAGGGGCTTGCTTTCAATCCGAAGAGCACCGCCAATTAGTACAGGATTTTGTATCCCGCTCCAAGATCAAAAAATAATTAATTGAGGAACATTTTATAGTAAGTAAGAGCTCCTGGCAGGAGCTCTTCATTTTTTGGCTTTAAACCATAAATAAGTGCTCGAGGAGTAAACAATTGATGGGTCCGGTAGTGGGACTGAAGGGCAGAATTCGCTGGTTGAAAGGTGCCGGGTTTTTAATACTATATATAAACAGAGCTGGCTGCGGTAGCTGCGGCAATAGGCTAACAGCAGCAAATTATAAAGGTAACCTTAATTATGCTTCCCTTTTTGGATTCCATAACCCCAACCGGACTATTTCAGAGTTTAAACCCTAAATCAGTAACCTTAACTGATTAATTTGCTTATTATAAAGTACTGGAATAATCGAATTGTTAGTCTTATCTAACTTTCTTAATCTTGGATATCATTGGGCAGAAAGAGGTGGCTAACATCACCATTAAATTATCTCAATTGCCCCCTGGAAGTAGCGGAATAGTTAAGGCGGTAGTCTCTGAAGGTCCGGTAAAGAGAAGGCTGTTTGATTTGGGCTTTACAACCGGAACGGTAATTGAAAACTTAAGATATAGTCCCTCCGGTAATCCTATTGCTTACCTGGTAAGAGGCACGGTTATTGCCTTGCGCAAAAGTGAAGCTGATATTGTTGTTATCGAGGTGAAGGACTGAATGAATCTTACAATACTTGGTCAAATTCGCCCGAAGTTCAAACTGGATATCCCTTCGCCGGGAGAGGCGGTAATTGCTTTGGCCGGGAATCCTAATACCGGGAAGAGTACCATCTTCAATGCTTTAACCGGGATGAGGCAGCACACCGGCAATTGGCCGGGTAAGACCGTTACTCAAGCCCTGGGCAAGTTTAATTATGGTAACCGGAGCTTTACCATTGTCGATTTACCAGGTACTTATTCCTTATTTGCTGATTCACCTGATGAACAAATTACCAGGGATTTCATCTGTTTTGGCCATCCAGACGTAACTATTGTTGTAACTGATGCTACCTGCCTGGAAAGAAACCTAAACCTGGTCTTGCAGGTGATTGAGATAACGCCGAAAGTGGTTGTATGCGTAAACTTAATCGATGAAGCTATCAGGAAATCTATTTTTGTCGATATCAACCTGCTCTCCAGGGAACTGGGGGTTCCGGTAGTTGCAACTGTGGCCAGAAACGGGAAAGGCTTGGAAAGACTAAAAAGAACGGTAGATGATATCAGCAGGGGCAAAGTGCAGATAACACCTCGCCTGGTCAGGTACTCTCCAGAACTGGAAACCCTGGTTGAAGAAGTGGAGAAAAAGCTTCAACCCCTTGCCCACCGCATTTGTATTAACCCAAGGTGGTTAGCTCTAAGGTTTATAGGTGGTGATAAAGAGCTGTTTGAGACCCTGCAGGTTATTATGGACGAAGGAAATGATAAAGGATGAGCAGTCATCAAGATGTGGCAGACTTAAATATATTTAACGAAATCAATGTAGGCAAGGACCTTTTTAAAGATGAAATAATCAGTAAGACCTATAGTGAGGCCGAACTGATAGCAAAAAAAGTAATTAATCATGGCCAAATGCCTTTTCAGTGGGATAGAGTATTGGATAATATACTTACCTCCGGATTGTTTGGCTATCCTATTATGATATTGTTATTGGTCGTGGTTCTCTGGATAACCATAACTGGTGCCAACTATCCCTCCGCGTTTTTAGCGGCAGTACTTTTCAGCATCCAGGAATGGCTTTCCAGTCTATCTTTATGGCAGCTGCTGCCGGATTGGATTCATGGTTTCCTGGTACTGGGGGTTTTTCGCTGTGTTGCCTGGGTAGTTTCGGTAATGTTGCCGCCAATGGCCATTTTTTTCCCTTTGTTTACCATTATGGAGGATATGGGATACCTGCCCCGAGTAGCATTTAATCTCGACAACATTTTCCGTAAAGCCGGTGCCCATGGAAAACAGGCATTAACTATGTGCATGGGATTTGGGTGTAATGCTGCTGGAGTTATATCCTGCAGGATAATCGGTTCGCCGCGGGAAAGGTTGATTGCTATTTTGACCAATAATTTTGTTCCATGTAACGGCAGGTTTCCGCTCCTGATTATTCTCTCAACCATCTTTATCGGAAGCGCTGTGCCCCACAGCCATCATTTCGTGGCAGCATTGGCGTTAACCGGTATTATCCTTACAGGGATTACTGTTACCCTGGTAGTTTCTTATATACTGTCTAAAACCTTACTCAAAGGAATGCCATCCTTTTTCGCCCTTGAGCTTCCCCCTTATCGTAAGCCCCTGGTAGGAAGAATAATAATCCGCTCTATATTTGATCGGACTATATTTGTTTTAGGGAGGGCCTTGCTGGTGGCTTCTCCTGTCGGCGGCATAATCTGGGTTCTAGCTAATTCCTATATAGGTGAAGCCAATCTGTTAACCATAGCAGCTACTTATTTAGACCCAGCAGGGAGGATAATCGGGATGGACGGCATCATACTGATGGCCTTTATTCTGGCTTTGCCCGCCAACGAGATAGTGTTGCCGTTAATAATCATGGGATACACATCCATGGGAATCATGACCCATATTGGGAGTATTACTGAATTAGCCACCCTATTGGTAGAGGACCAGGGATGGACTTGGATAACGGCAGTTTCCGTAATGCTTTTTTCCCTGCTTCATTACCCATGTGGAACCACATTAATAACCATTAATAAAGAAACTCATAGCATAAAATGGACGATTATGGCTTTCCTGATTCCTTTAAGCATCGCTTTGGCGGTTTGCTTTCTTTTTACCCAGTTAGCAAGTTGGTTATAAAGGGCGGAGATCTTCAGCGGTTTCCTTCTCCCGCTGGGAGCAATGCTCTAAAAACCTGGCATAGTACTCCTGGTTGAGGCGAAAGAATTCCAATAGGTTTTCAAAGGATTTAATAGTAGGCAGGCTTAAATAATGTTCCATTGCTTCAGCCTCAGCTGGAATGTCGCATTGGGAGCCGATCATTTTCAAGAATTCCTGCAGGATACGGTTTCTTTCCACTAAAAATTTCCCCAATCTGCGGCCTTTTTCAGTAAGAACCAGTTCTTTGTACCTTTTATAAATCAGGTATTTTCCGTTGCTAAGTTTCCTAATAGCCCTATTGACCGAAGGCATAGTAACCCCAAGACAAGAAGCAATATCACTGACTCTGACCACCTCATGGCTTTGGGAGAAGCGGTAAATTTCCTCCAGATAGTCTTCCAGGCTCGGAGAAAGCATTAGAATTCCTCATTTCTCCTATAGCAGTAATATTAATCTATGTATGCGCAAGGAAATGTTTCTAGAACTTAGGTGTTCCCTGTAACGCCAGGTATCCTTATTCTTTAATATAGCGGGACAGCATTTCTCTGGAATTATACGGCTTAATACAAATGGTATTATCCTCTAAATATGCCACCTCTGGATAATCTGGTTTTTCAAACCCTCCGGGATTGTAGGATATTACCTGGCCTATTCTTATCTGGCTCGGAGCCAGGCATAATGCGAATACCACACTGCTGAGATCCCCATAAACTCCGGCATGGGCAATCCCCTCCAGTTTGCCTAAAATTATAATATCATGAGCGGCAATAATTTCAGCGCTTTCATGAACATTTCCCCAAACCAGGACGGATCCTTCCGAACGCACCTTCTGGCCGCTCCTTAAACTGCGGTGAAGAAAAAGGTCCTTGCCGGGAACCTTTTTAGCCGTGGTTGTCGTTCCTTGGTCAAGGTTATTGAGGATCATGCCATTTTCCAGGCATAATTGCTGCAGTTCGGCTATTTGTTCGAAGGTTAAAAGTTTTAGCCCTTCCCCGCGGAATATAAGCCTTGATCCCCTGAAAAGGTTGGTGTTTGCTGTTAATTGTTCTTCCAAAAATGATCGGTAATCGGCAAAAGACCCCTGATTAAAAACGAAAACCAAACTGTTATTAATGCCTTTAATATTGATAACTGCCAATCTTATTTACCTGCCTTTTAATGGAATATTGATATCTAGTGCCGAGTGCCGTCCTTCGCTTACGAAAGTGACTTCCGGGTCTCCATCTATTTCTACATGTTTGGCAATTACTTTTATAATTTCTTCTTTTAAGGTTTCCATGAGTTGGGGATTAGCACCAATACGATCATGAGTGAGGACCAGCCTGAGTCGGTTGTTGGCCTCTGACCGGCTAGAATGGCTTCTTCTGGCGAATAACCTTTGCAAAAAGTCCATTAAAATACCCCTTTCCTATTTATTAAATAAGTTCTTCAGCCTGCTTAACCATGTACTATTCTCGAAGTTAGGAAAATCCACAGTTTCACCGGTCAGGCGGCGGGCTATATTTACGAAGGCCGTTGCTGCTGAGGAACGGTTGTTGAGAATAATCGGTTCTCCTTTATTAGTAGAAATGACCACATTTTTATCTTCCGGGACTACTCCTAAAAGGTCTATGCAGAGATGTTCAAGCAGGTCCTCAATACTTAGCATGTCACCCTTTTTGACCATATCTGCCCTGAGTCGGTTGACTACCAGCTTGATGGACTTAAATTGGGCGGATTCCAGCATTCCTATAATGCGATCTGCATCTCTGACTGCAGATACTTCGGGATTAGTAACCACGATAGCTGCATCAGCGGCAGCGATGGCATTTTTAAACCCTTGCTCTATTCCGGCGGGACAATCAATAATAATATAGTCAAAATCATCTCTTACCTGATCACAGAGAGTTTTTACCTGTTCAGGTTTGATCTCATCTTTATTTCTGGTTTGGGCTGCAGGGAGCATATAAAGCCCGGGAAAACGCTTGTCCTTTACCAGGGCCTGCTTAAAGGTGCATTCTCCTTCAATCACCTGGACTATATCATATATAACCCGATTTTCAAGGCCCATAACCAGGTCGAGCTTCTTTAAACCGATATCCAGGTCTATGACTAATACTTGATAACCCATTTTGGCTAAAGCACTGCTTACATTGGCAGCGGTTGTGGTTTTACCTACCCCACCTTTACCAGAAGTAACTACTATTACCTGACAATCCTCGGTTTTCTTCTCCATCTAAATGATCCTCCTCTTTATAATCGAGCCGTTATATACAAAAATAACAGTAGATAGACAATAGTAGACATTTATTTAATTCTATAGCATATCGCGCAATGAATAAACTGCTATTTTGGGAAAATAGGGCCAAAAATGCATAGGAAAGAGCCCGGGATGGGCTCCATATTAAGGGGAATTGGATAAAGATTTAACCCCAGGGGAAGGGTAAATTTAGTATGGCATAAATAATTAAAAATGGCAATAGTGTAAAATTTAGGAAATATATAAATTGACTGAGCTTAGCAGACATAATATAGTATTATCTAGGATTGATGAGAGGTGTTACTATGAATATTTGCATATTGGGCATTGGCGGGGTAGGCGGTTATATAGGAGGCCGTCTGGCGCAAAATGCTGAACAGGAGAGTAACCAGGTTAGCTTTATCGCCCGGGGTCCTCATTTACAGGCAGTTAAAAATAGCGGTCTGACAATTAAAACTGATGATGAGGAGTTTACCGTGGTACCTCATCTGGCAACCGATAGCCCCGGAGAAGTCGGGGTGGTAGACTTGCTGGTTATAGGGGTCAAAGCTTATGATTTGCCTGGGATTATAGATGACATCAGCCGGTTAGTCAGCGTTAATACTATTATATTACCGCTGCTGAATGGAATAAACCATGTAAAAGAGCTGGAACAACGTTTTCCCAGCAATTTGGTGGTTGACGCTTGTATCTATATTGCTTCCAACATAGAAAGCCCTGGGGTAATCAGATCCAGGAACAGGCTATGCAAGATAATTATGGGTAAAGGTGAGGAAAACCTGGAACGGCTCCGCCCGGTACAACAGGTTTTTTGCGCCAGCCAGATTGATACTGAACTTGTGGCTGATCCGCTGGAAGCAATCTGGACCAAGTACTTATTTATTTCAGCTCTGGCCTGTACCACCTCCTTGTATGGTGAAAGCATTGGCCGGATATTGGAAGACAATACAAAAAAAGCCCTGTTTAATGGTCTGGTTAAAGAAGGGGTATCAGTAGCCCGGAAAGCCGGGATCAGTCTTCCTCCAGATATTGTTGAACAAATTGTGGACCGTGCTCAACAGGCTGGCTATGAATCAAAAACTTCAATGCAGAGAGATTTTGAACAGGGCAAGAGGACTGAACTGGATGCACTGTGCGGGGCCTTAGTCAGGCAAGGTGCAGAGGTAAAAACAAGCATTCCCCTGTATGAAAAAGTATATGCTATCCTTAAGCGATGGCAGGCTTAGGTTTCAAATAGACCTGCCTGGTATAAGCCGGATGAACTTCTAACGCCGTTACGTTCAACTACTTTGTTGCCCACCCTGTTAAAATCGTTTTTAGGGGTAGCATGGCTGGTGACAATCGTGCTGTGCCAGTTGGCCAGTTTCCTTAAAGCCTCCAACTGTTCTCTCCTGCCAATTCTACTGCGGGCTATGGCGCGGTTCAAGGTCTGGTATGAGTTTTCAATATCCGCTTTATTAACCGGGAATGGGAACCCGTCCTTTCCGCCATGAGCAAATGAGTATCTAACCGGGTCGGCATAACTAGGTTTAGCCCCAAAGGCCACTTCTGCCACCAGGCACAAAGCCCTGAGTGTACCAGGTCCTATCCCGGGAATTTGGAGGAGTTCTTCAAAACTCTCGGGGTGCCGGTCATAGGCTGCGGTCAGGGCCCGGTTCAGGTAGGCGGTTCTGGGAATTGAATGCCTTTGCGGGAGGGTAAGAGCCGGTAGCTTGGACTCAATTAAACTAAGCTCTTTTATCAAGGCCTGGGGTGGCACCAGGGCCAGCTTGGCGGTATAGTTCCGCATATCTGTATTTTCCCAGGAGACAAGGTTCAAGGCTTCACCCATGTAATCACAGCATATGGCCGCATGCGGTTCTTCAATAAAGCTGCTGAACAGGGAACTGAGCCAATGATAGCGTCTGGCCTGCTTTAGGTCAGCATTCATACCTTGTTGGATTACCGCCCAGGTGCCCTGGCTAGTAAATATGAAAAAGTGGTGGTATATATCGTATCCGTCTTGTACAGCCGTGTTGTCAATTTTAGCCGACATCCGGCTGGCGTAAATGAGTGCTTCTACCGAATGGGCAATAGGATGCTTATCGGCTATTTGTTTAATCTCCTCCGGGGTATTCCGGGCTGCTCTGCCTTTGCCGCCGGCAAAAAATAGCCCTGCCCGGGGTCCCATCTCGGATAAACCTTCTTTAAGTGCTCCGCAGACCGTGGTTGTAACTCCTGACGAATGCCAGTCAAAACCGACTACGCATCCCAGGGCCTGAAACCAGTAAGGATTGGAAATCCGGTTTAATACCTCTTCAACCCCCGAGTCTTCAATGATGATTTCTATAATAGCCCTGGCCAGGGATTTCATCTGGGTAAACAGCCAGGCGGGACACTTACCGCCATGTAGAGGCAGGTTGGCGAATCCAGTTCTAATTTCTCTCATTCCCTTAACGTTTTTCTTACATTATAAATGATAGCCTGGAATACCGCAAACATCTGTTCGGGCAATTCGGGCCAGGTAAAATATTCCCAACCATAAATTGTGCCTGGCGAAAATTTTGTGGTTTATCCCGGGATTAATCGAGCCATAATAAACTAGTTAAAGGGGCCGTGGGTGGAAAAGAGGTCAGTCAGTTATGAAGGAAAAATGGCTGAAGTTGTATATTTTCTTGCTGTTGTTCGTTATCGCCGGAGCAGGCATAACCCGGACTATTCCCCAATACTTGCTGCCATTGACGGGTATTGCCGAATGGGAATACCAGCCCAAGGAGCAGACAGTTCTGCTGTTCCGGGATGGGGCGGAGATGGCTAGAACCGGCTATCTAAGGGTCCACATGGAGCAATATCCAGAAAGATTGAAAACGGCAGTGATTATGGTAGAAGATCAGCGCTTTTATCAACATCCGGGTATAGATTTCCGGGGAATCGCCAGGGCCATCTGGGAAAATATTAAAGCCGGAGAAAAGGTTCAGGGGGCAAGTACAATAACCCAGCAATTAGTCAGGACTTTATTCTTAAACCAAGAAAAAACCTATGGGCGGAAAATAAGAGAGATTGTAATGGCCGTTGCCCTTGAGGAAAAGTACAGCAAGGCTGAAATTCTCAATATGTACCTAAACGAGGTCTTTATGGGGCGGGGCAGTTATGGTATGCAAAAGGCGGCTGAGAACTACTTTCGCAAGGACGTTAATCAATTAGACTGGGCCGAAATATGTATGTTGGCCGGTTTAATCCAGGCTCCGGAACATTTTTCTCCGGACCGGAATTGGGAAGGGTTAAAAAACCGCCAGGAAATAGTAATAGATATTCTGGTGGAGAACCGGGTTATATCTGCCGCCCAAGGACAGGAATTAAAGGAGAGGCCGCTCAAGATACAACCGCCTTTAACCCAGGAGATTAAACATCCTTACCTGGTAAGTTATACTATAGCCCAGGCAGTGCCCAGGATAGGCACAGAAAGACTGCTCAGGGGCGGCTATAAAATATACACTACCCTGGATAAAGACATGCTGGAGATTGCCAGACAGACGGTCGCTCTTCATTCCCGGTTAATAAAAGCCCAGGGGATTAAAGCCGATGATATTGCTCTGGTATCCATTTCCCCTGAGAATGGGGCAGTCAGGGCTCTGATCGGCGGGGTAAACTACCGGGAAAACCAAATTAACATGGCTATTTCACCGCGCCAACCGGGTTCCTCAATAAAACCCTTATATTATGCGGCGGCCTTAAATGAAGGCCTGGTAAAGGAAGATACCTTGCTCAACAACCAACCCAGGGCATTTGGAGATGGGTATCAACCAACTAATTATTCTGCGGCAGCTCCCTTTCGGGTAAGCCTGCGGGAGGCACTGGTTGATTCCCACAATGTAGCTTCAATAGAGGTTATGGAACTGCTGGGTATCGATACGGTGATTAAATACTTAAAATCTTTCGGTATTACTACTATAACTGATGACGATCGCCACCTGGCTATGGGCTTGGGGGGAATGGGCCAGGGAGTTTCCCCTTTGGAAATGGCCAATGCCTATTGTGCTTTTGCCAACCAGGGATTAATAAATCAGCCTTACATAATAGAAAGGATCGAGGATTCTTTAGGTAAAACCGTATTTCAGCAGCAACCCGCACCGAAGCGGGTTATCAGTATCCAGGCGGCTGCTTTGATCAATGATATACTGGTTGAGGCCGCAGCTGTAGGTACAGGTAAAGCAGCCTGGTTTCAGCCCAGTTTAAAAGGGGCTGGCAAAACTGGAACCACTTCTAACAGCACTGATTTATGGTATATCGGCTACCTCCGTGAACTGGTAACCGCGGTGTGGGTAGGCAACAGTGACGGAGAACCGGTACGCGGCTCAGGAGCATTTGGAGGTACTATATCGGCTCCGATTTGGAGGGATTATATGAGAAGCCTGTATTACCGCCATTTACTGAGTAATGTACCTCAGCCCACAAAAAAAGCCCCTGAAAATGAGGTTTTTCAGGAGCCTGAATCCCCAATCCTACGATATGAAAACCCAAACATAGCAAAAGAGAATAAAAATGAACCATCCATTGACCAATTAGAATTGCTGTTAATCCTAAAAGCCAATGAAAAAGATTAAAATATATTAAATTCTCTCTCTATCAAAGTTTATCCCACCAGTCGAAGTTGTTGAACAGGAAAACCCCAATTATAGCGGCGATTAGTCCGATTCCAAGTCCCAGAAGAATGGTGATAACAAACACAGATTCAAAGGTTTCCATGACAAATTCACCTCTGAACTACTCCCCTTCTTTATAATAACACTTTTTCCCCCCTGGTGTTAATACAATTAGATACTTTAGGTGGACAAAGAAACTAATTGTACCTTCCTGCTTAGTATATAGCAAGGAGAGGTGATTGGTTTGAAGGCCTGGAATCCAAGGATTATTGAAATTTTTGATGGGGTGTTTAGCCAGAAGGCCTGGTCCCCGCCGGGGGTATCGCTTATTGCTGCGCGGAGTATGTGGCCGACGACCAGGGGTAAAGAAACGGTAGTAGCCGTTGTAGATACGGGAATAGATTACACCCACCCTGACTTAAAGGCCAATGTAATTGACGGCCGGAGTTTTGTCCCAGGAGAACCTGATTATATGGATGAAAATGGCCATGGCACCCATGTGGCCGGCACAATAGCCGCCAATGGGCAAATACTGGGAGTTGCCCCTGAAACAAAGCTTTTAGCGGTAAAGGTATTAAATAAGGATGGAATGGGCGGTTATTTGAATATTAATCTGGGTTTGGCCTGGGCCCGCAAATGGAAGGGTAAAAACGGGGAAAAGGTAAATGTTATTAATATGAGCCTGGGCGGAGCTATAGGCAACAATGCTCTGCACCAGGAGCTAATCAAAGCGGTTGAAGCAGGAATAACGGTAGTCTGTGCAGCCGGCAATTCCGGCGATGGCAATCCGGATACCGATGAAATATCATATCCGGCTTACTATCCTGAAACTCTGGCAGTTGGGGCCATAGACCTGCAAACCGGAATTGCTAATTTTAGCAATTCCAACAGCCGTATAGACGTAGTTGCCCCTGGAGTTGAAACTTATTCGACTTATCCCGGGAACCGCTATGTAAAATTATCCGGAACTTCCATGGCTGCTCCCCAGATATCCGGGGCTGTAGCCCTGATTTACTCTCGTTACAAAATCCGATTTAACCATTACCCTTCACCGGAAACAGTTAGGAGTATGGTACATTACCAGGCTATTGACCTGGGAAAGGCAGGATTTGATAACCTATATGGTTTCGGCATGTTCAGCTTTAACCTTGATGGCGGTAAGGCAATTAAGCTGTTTCTTGACCAGCAGCACTACTATGTAAACAAGGATAAGCGATTTATAAAAACAGCTCCTTTTGAACATGAAGGAGAAGCTTGTTGCGCTATTCCCGAATTGGCTGAAATACTTGGGGTAAATACTGATAAATCTTTTGTAAACGGCATCATGGAGTTGGATCTCTGGAAATAATTATGGCCTGGGTAGGATGATTAGGCAATTCCCCTGGAATAACGGCCTTATGAACCCGCATACCTGGTACTAATGCCGGTGCTTTATGTTAATATAGGGCTAAGGTTTATAGGGAGGGTAAATAAATGCCGTATGTTTATATTCTCAAATGCAGGGATGGATCATATTATACCGGATATACTACTGACCTAGACCGGCGGGTGGAAGAGCACAATCAGGGTACAGCCAGCAAGTATACCCGGGGAAGGCTGCCGGTCGAATGCGTGTATTTTGAGTTTACCCATACAGTAAGTGAAGCCTTAGAAAGAGAAAACAGCATCAAAAAATTGTCCAGATCCCAAAAAGACAGGTTGGTCCAATCCTTTACCAGGAAACCCTCATAATCTTGGACTAAAAATGCTAATAAAAAAGGTCTCTAATGGGAAAAGATATACTATACCGAAGAAAGGAGGCCTTTTTACATGGATGGTATTAAAGGCAGAATTGTAAGCAAAGCAGATTTCTTAAAACAGGGTGATTATGCCAAAGAGGAATATGAGGGTCTTATTGTCTGTGCCGATAGTAAAAAGGGTCTGTACAACCTTGGAATCCAATTGGATGAAAACAGGATTCTGGTTGTTGGAGAGAGCCGGGATACCGATGTTCATGAAAAAATCAATCAGTTAGCTCCCAAGATCAGGGAGCTACAAAGTCAATATATCCTCGATGACCAGATTTAGAAATTTAAACCCAGCAGCCGCTAGGGGGAAAGCAAAGGCCTGAATAACGCCAAAACACCTGGCAAAAAAAGAGGTTCCCCGGGGTAGCAGGTTTTCCTGTCTACCTTAAGGGGCCTCACTAAATAGCATTTAGCTTTGGATACTTATTCGGGTAAGGTATTTAATTCTTCCAGTGCTTCTTCACACCATTTGATCCAGCCTTCTTCTATGATAATACCTGCTAAAAGAGGCAAATATCTGGCCATATTCTCTTTAGCACTCTTTTGGTGGTTAATGATCCCCTTTTTATATTCCAGGTATTCTTTTAGCCGGTTCTCATGCATTTTTTGCACGTCCTGGATTTTTTTGATGATTTCATCCTTGCTCAGGTGATCCAGAAAATACATCTGTACCAGAAACGAGTTTTTGACCGTTCGCGGAGCAGGCGGATTGCGCAGCCAGGTTTCAAATTTTTCCACACCCTTAGCGGTAATAGAATAAATCTGTTTTGATGGCTTGTTGGTTTGCAATACGGTGTTCACCGCTACCCATTCTTTAGCGGCCATTTTTTTTAAATATTGGTAGACTTGGGTTTGCGTAGCCGTCCAGTAAAAGTTGGTGGTCCTGGAAACAATTTTGGAAATTTCGTATCCTGTCCGCGGTTTTCGATTTAATAGGCCTAAAATAGTAAACTCCAGTGACATAGATTACCATAACCCCTCATATAATAATAGTTTAACCTTCACTCGGATAAATACATTATACAGCACATACTGTATAAATTGTATACTAAATAATTTCAATAACAAAAGGTTTGACTAAACTGTTAGGGGATAGGTACAATTAAGCTATATGAGTGTGAAGAAGGGGAGGAACGAAAATGAATTTTAATCTGACCAAAGAGCAGGAGCTGATTCAAAAGGCCGCCCAGGAATTTGCCGAAAAATATCTTGATCCCATCGCTAAACAGATTGATGAGGAAAACCGGGTACCAGACGAAATAGTAAAAATGATGGCCGATTTGGACTTATTGGGAATCCCTTTCCCCGAGGAGTATGGGGGAGCTGGTGCAGGATATTCGGGTTTTGTGCTGGCCATGGAACAACTAGCTTGTGCTTCTAGTGGGGCAGCCCATATTGTAACCGTAAATGCTCTTGGAATGGGGGCTATCAATCGATTTGGCAGCGAAGAACAGAAGAGAAAATATCTGCCCGGAGGTTGTAAAGGGGAATTATTCGGATCGTTTGCTTTCACTGAACCGGGTACCGGCTCAGACCCTAAACAGATTACAACTACGGCTAAAAAAGATGGCAACAATTATATATTAAACGGAACCAAAAGGTTTATATCCAACGCAGTCTTCAAGGGGCCAATGGTGACTTTTGCCCGGGATGAGGATACCGGCAGGATTACCGCATACATCGTGGACAAATTCTGTGAAGGATACTCGGTATCCGAACCCTGGAACAAGATTGGCACCAAGGGCGGACTACTGGTTGATGTATACTTAAAAGATGTTAAAGTTCCAGCGGAAAATGTTTTGGGAGAACCCGGCAATGGCTTTCCATTACTGCTCTATGGAATATCCTACGGAAAAGTAGGGGTGTCTTCCCACAAGCTCGGCGGTGCTTTGGCCGCATACCGGGAGGCAGTTAAATATGCCCTGGAAAAAACCCACCGGGGGGAACCTATTGCAAAATTCCAGGCAATTAAACTGGCCATAGCTGAGATAGCAGAAAAATACGAGGCCTGCAAGTGGGTGGTTTACAGGTTAGGCTTTTTAGCCGATACCATGAAAGATCCCGTACAATTTGCCAAAGAATCTGCATTAACCAAAGACTTTGTATGTGAAACCACCATCGACCTGACCCGTAAAGCCATGAATGTCCATGGTTCATATGGATTAATGAAGGATTACAAGATAGAGAGCCTCTGGAGAGACTGTATTATGGGGGCGCAGATTGAAGGCGTATCTGATATGCAAAAGATTATTGTAGCCAACTACATTTTGGGACAAAAATAACCCCGCTTTTTATATGGCCGGGCTTTCGGTTTTAGTTAGGCCCAAGGGTATTAAGGGACAGTGTTGCAGGAATTGAACTGCAGCACTCCCCTTTAATAATTTAGGTTTGGTTTTGCTTGGCCTTATTGAAAAACCGTAACCTTATATCATAGTGCAAATGATCTTTTCTTGTTCACCTGACAGAGATTAAAGAAAAGAGGGGTTGGGTAGTGTGGAGAAATTTGATGCCATAGTGGTTGGGGCTGGATTAGCAGGGCTTGCGTGTGCATATAAACTGGCCCAGGAGGGGCTGGAAGTACTGGTACTGGAGCGGGGGGATTACGCCGGGGCTAAGAACGTCACCGGCGGCCGTATATACATCAACCCGGTACGGGAACTATTCCCCGATCTTTGGGAAAAGGCTCCCTTTGAACGGTACATTGCCCACGAAGGGGTAGTGGTGATGGCTAAAGAGAGGTCAGTAAGCTTTGAGTATTCCGGCAATGAGTTGAGACAGCCGCCTCACCAGAGCTACAGTATCTTAAGGGCCAAGTTCGATCGTTGGTTGGCCCGGCAGGCAGAGCAGAAAGGGGCTATTATTGTTACCAAGAGCCTGGTTGAAGATGTTATTGTGGTAAATGAAAAAGTAGCAGGGGTGAGGGCCTCTGGTGATGAATTATATGCGGATGTAGTTATAGCCTGTGATGGAGTGCTTTCCTTGATATCGGAAAAAGCAGGGCTAAGGAAGCCGGGACTGGCAAAAAACTACGCCGTAGGGTTTAAGGAAATAATAGAAATGGATCCCCAGATGATAGAAGAACGCTTTCATTTGGAGGAAAATGAAGGGGCGGCCCGGCTGTTTTTAGGTGAGGTAACTAAAGGCAAGTTTGGGGGAGGATTTCTTTATACCAATCAATCAAGTCTGAGCCTGGGGATTGTGATAGGGATAGAAGGCTTGATGGAGGGGAACCCTACCCTGGAAGCACCACAAATTCTCGATGACTTTAAACAGCGGCCTGAGATAAGCCGTTTAATCCGGGGAGGGGAAATAGTTGAGTATTCCGCCCACGTTATCCCGGAAGGCGGGTATAAAGCATTAGGAAAACTCTTTGGCAATGGCATTTTAGTAGCCGGTGATGCTGCTGGATTCTCGATGAATATCGGGGTTACGGTAAGAGGGATGGAATATGCCATAGCTACAGGCTTCTATGCAGCTCTGACTGTATTGGATGCCAAGCAACGTGGGGATTATAGTGCTTCGGTTTTATCCCAGTATGAGAAATACTTGAATGACAGTTTTGTAATCAAGGACTTCAAAAGCTTTCAAGATGCTCCGGCAGTGCTGGATAACCCAAGAATCTACCAATATTACCCTGATTTAATAGGAAATATTTTAAAAGATGTTTATGCAGTCAATGGGGCTAAGGACAAAATATACCAGACGGTCAGGAACCATATAAGCTTAAGAGATCTTTTTGCCATAGCCGGTGATGCCAGGAAGGTGATGAAGATATGACTAATTCAATGGGAATAAAGGCCAAACTGGGATTAAATGTGTTCAAACCTGATTCCAAACCGCATATCCGGATCAAGCCGGGACTGGAAGGTGATCCGCGCCTGTTAAGGGCATTACTGGTGTGCCCAGCCGGGTTGTATTCCAAAAACTCCGAGGGCAAAGTAGAATTAACCATTGACGGTTGCTTGGAATGCGGCACTTGCCGCCTGGCATGCGGTACAGAGGTTTTGGATTGGTGCTACCCGGCAGGTGGACGAGGTGTACAGTTTAGATTTGGCTAGGCCAGGGAGGGTTGATTAATGAATATTATTGTGGCTATGAAACAGATACCGGACTTACAGCAGATCAGAATCCGCAATCGGCAGCCGGTATTTGACGACATTCCGTTAACTTTCGGCGATATAGACAAAAACGCTTTGGAAGCCGGAGTCCTATTAAAAGAACAGCTGGGGGGTAAATTAATAGTATTATCCGTCGGCGGCCAGGAATTAGAGGATACGGTAAAAGAAGCACTGGCTGCAGGGGCTGATGAGGCAGTGTTAATCATAGGGGAAAACTTAGGCAATATTGATGGCAGTCTGGTATCCTGGCTGCTGGCAGCTGCAATTAAAAATATGGAGGATGTAGGGGTTATCCTGTTCGGTGAAGGAAGCGGGGATAATTATTCCGGCCAGGTTGGTTCTCGGGTAGCTGAAATTCTCGATCTGCCTCAGGTAGGATATGCCAGTTCCATCGACATCAAGGGTAACAGTGCGGTTATAACCAGATCAATGGATGATTATGAAGAAATCGTTGAGGTAGAGATGCCGGTAGCAATAACAGTCCTGGCTGATATCAATGAACCACGTATACCATCAGTAACCCAGATCCTGAAGGCAGGAAGAAAGCCAAAGCAAGTGCTGGAATTGCAAGAACTGGGTATTGATATATCTAATGATCCCCGGGTAGTGACGGTAAGCAATCTTGCTCCGGAAAATGCCCGGAAACAGGTGAAAGTTGATAGTGCCGAGGAACTTATTCAACTGCTGAAAACTGAAGGGGTAATAGGGGGGTAGTATAATGGCAGGAATACTAGTGTACAGCGAAAAAGAAAGCCTGGCCCTGGAATTGCTGTCGGCGGCCAGAATCATAGCCGATTCACTGGGTGGGGAGATAAAGGCAGTCACAATAAACGACAATGAGCAGGCAAATGTGCTTTCCCAGGCCGGAGCCTGTGTTTACAATATTGCCAGCCAGGCAATAAACCCTTCTGATCCGGCAGTTTTGGCCTCATGTTTGAAGGAGGCTGTTACCCGGCTGGATATCGAAGTAGTCCTTTTAAGCTCCAACCGTAAAGGTAAGGAATTGGCCGGCAGGATAGCCCAGGCTATTGATGCCGGGTGTTTAACCGATGTTTCCGCCATCGGTGTCAGCGAAGGAAGGATTGAATGCCAGCGCAATGCATTAGGAGGGGCAACAGTTGCTACTCAATATATAGCATCGGGAAGGCAGGTTATAGCAATCAGGCCGAAGTCCTTTGAACCTGCTTCAAAAGCACCGGGAACGGTAAACCAACTGGACATACAGCCTAAGGCTTCTAAAATAAAAGTGCTGGAAACCAGACCCAAACGGGGTGACAGCATAGATATTGAATCGGTTGATACACTTGTGGCGGTAGGACAAGGGTTAAAGGAGCAGGCTGACCTGGCTATAATTAATGAGCTAGCGCAAAAGCTGGGAGGGGAAGTAGCTTGTTCCAAACCGCTGGCTACAGATAAAAAGTGGTTTTCCGAAGAGCGGGTAATAGGGCTGTCAGGTAAGAAATGCAAACCTGGTCTGGCTGTGTTGTTAGGGATTTCAGGGCAGGTGCAGTTTACGGTGGGAATCAGGGACGCCAGGATTATCGTATCAGTTAACGAGGATCAAAACGCTCCGATAAACTATATGTCCGATTATATCCTTACCGACGATTTGTATAAGATAGTGCAGGAATTAAACAGGTTATTATAACAGAGGAGAATCAGTCTTAATCACTGTGAGTAAAATATTTGATATGGGGGTAACGGCTATTTGCAGATCCAGGAATTTATAAAATATCCTTTTAAAGACCCTCTATGGTTTAAGACCTTTTTGCTCGGGTGTATGGTTACCGTATTACCCGGACTAAACATTATTACCCTGGGCTACTTTGTCAATTGTATAGAGCTGGGGTACAGAGGGAAGCAAGCCCTTCCCGGTTGGGACAGCTGGGGCGAGCATTTCCGGAATGGAGCCCACGCATTTATCATTATTTTGGCCTATTTATTAATTCCGGCTGGACTTTTTCCCATACTGATTAGGCTGGATATTATTGGGGTTTATGCCCTTTTATTAATTATACTGGCAGTAGGGTGGTTTATACCTTTAGCCTTGGTGAATTACACCACTACTTTGATTTTGAGGGATGGATTTCAGTTTAATACTATCTTTCTAAACGGTCTAAAGATCTTTAAAGAATATTCACCAGTATTTATATACATGTTTTTCATTTCTGCAATAGCAACAGGGATAGTATTTGCCATACCCTATTTAAGTTTTTTAGGTGTAATGCTCTTTTTTTACAGTGGGGTAGTATTCTTTAATTATGTTGGCCAGCTACACAAAGGCTTATAGAGGAAAACACCTGGAAAATAATTTTTAGTGCTTTCCCATTTTGTTTCTTTCATTGCCATTTTTGCATAAGAACCAGGGTTTTTGAACATACTCCTAAAAATGTCATCCGGGTTCAAAAATCTTGTAAAAAGGCGGTGAAAGGTTGCAGCTGCAAAAGGGTGAGCATGCCATACTATCTTACTTTAGCTCCAGTACCCAGGCCCAACAAGCTTTGGAGCAGTTGTGGAAGGCAGGCCTGGTTCCAGACAGCGGGTCGGCAAAGATTGATAGAATTTCCATGTCCGAAATCGCCTATACCCCCGATTACAATAGCCCATTTAATAATGATGCTGCTCTGAGCGGGGTCACCTTATTTTCGGGCCCCGAAACGGCAGCGAATCAGAACCTGGCTGCACAGGCTGCAGCACCAGGGTTTGGGAATTCCAGGGCTGGCGCCGTCGGTGGAAAACCGTTTTTACTTACCTTAGTAACTGATTCTGTCAATTATTCCAAGGCCAGAGACATCATCAGGGCTAATGGCGGGTACTGCTAAAAGACTCTTTTTAAGATATCCCTTTGACTAATTGCCTAATTCCTGATAATATAATTGGTGCAGTTATCGGGATGTGGCTCAGTTTGGTAGAGCGCCTGGTTCGGGACCAGGAGGCCGCAGGTTCAAATCCTGTCATCCCGACCAGTTTAATTGTCTTTCAAAGCCCGATATATTGGGCTATAGAAGTACCCCCAAAATACAGGTTGATACCCCGCTATAGTTTCCTAATAATCCTTAATTATCGGAACCTTGATATTAAGGTTCCTAAAGAGGTAGACAAAATGGTAGCCAACAATACATAGGTTGAAAGGCGATTAAAATCAGCGGATTTTTTCAATTCTGTGGGTATTCTTTCTCCGGGATGCTACTGCTTTAAACCTTTTCTATATTTTTTAATTAAATCTAATACCAATTTAGATTCATATTCAAATATCTCATTACATTCTTCCTCTGTATATAACTTTATCACTCCTCCCTTTTTCTTAACATGATCTCTAATGTATTGCTCTAATAAATTGGCCACATGATCAATTTCTTCCGTTGTGGCCAAACCATGCTCAGCTTCTATTACTTCTTTTGCGTATCTTTTACACATTGCAGTTAAATCAGTATAACCTTCCTGTATAAAGTTACTAAGAAAAAACTCTACTGGTCTTTCCTGTCCTGTGTCTGCATACTTATAAAATGCTGTTCTAGGAGTTAAATTTTTAAATATTTTTCTCATATTTATTTCAGCCCTTTGCTGCTTTTAAATTTTTAATATATCCATGACTAGCTTAAACTGTAAACCTATTACCAGGATTGTTTTTTATCAAATTCGTTAAGCAGATCATCTTCTGTTATCTTGTGTCCCAGCAATTTTATTAAATCATGTTGTGCTTCTTCTTCGCTGTTATATTCATTTAATATCCTGCATATCAAACATTTAGTTTGCATTTTGTGTATTATATATCCCTTTTTGTGTTCCTTTTTTTTTAAACAGGTTTTTAAATATTTTTCTCATATTTATTTCAACCCTTTCTTGCTTTTATATATATATATATCCATCACTAACTTGTTCTGTAAACCTGTTACAGGGGGAGCAGATGACACGGGCAGAAAATATCTGGCGATTGCGGTTAAGAATATCAACGGTGAGAGTTACAGGTTTAAACAGGCATTAGCGAAGTAACAATCTAAGGAATAAATTTTTTATCCAGGTGGCCTAATTTCTGACCAGTAAGCGGCCTAATCAAATCCCATTATATAGGCGTTTAAGAGGAGGGGGTTACGGTTCAAATCCTGTCATCCTGACCATCTGGGCTTTTATTCGGAGTTGAGACTGGAATATGCCTAATTAAGGGACCGAGGTAAAAGCGGTCTCTTTTATTTTTTGGTTGGACTATAAATCTAATGGATTTGACCGATTATACAAAAAGGTGAGGAAAACCGTATAAATGGCGGAAATTACTGAAATGGCGGAGAAGTTAGCAGAAACCGCCCAAACACTTTAACAGGCAGGTGGTTAAGGAATGGATACCATACAGGTGGTTGCTTTTCGCCTTGGCGAAAGCACATTTGCCGTAGACATAATGAAAGTTAAGGAGATATTGAAAACCCAGCCGGTCACCAAGCTTCCTGTTTCAGACCCCTCTCTTTTGGGAGTAATCAAAGTCCGGGGGAAGATTGTTCCTGTGGTTGATTCCCGGGCCAAGCTCGGTATTGAAAACACAGATATGAATGATGATTCACGCCTGCTTCTGGTGGAAAAAACCGGAACAACGGTAGGTATGCTGGTGGATGAAGTTACTGAAGTATTGACCATAAATCAGGAACAAATAGAGAAGGCTGAAGATATTGGGGTGAGTATTGAAAACACCGGGTGTATCATTGGAGTTGCAAAGATTGAGGATAAAATAATGACTTTTTTGGATACTGACTTGCTGCTGTAGGAAAAGGCGCTATTTTACAAGCAAAAGATTACTGTTGCACATTCCTTTACTCATGTGGGTAAAATAGTATAACAGAAAGGTCTATAAAAATATGAACCCAGGTTTGGGATGACCGGGTCTTGGTTATAAGTGTTACCGGCTTCTGAAGTGCTTAAAACCTGGTACTGGCTGTGAAAGCATAGCAGCTTTAACCCAGCCATGAACAGGCTTACCATACCCCGGGTTTGAGAGTGAGGAAATGTAGTGGTTACATACCTGCTAACAGTGGTAATAGGGGTGGCGGCAGGAATATTAGGATCCCTCCTAGGTGTAGGCGGGGGAATTATAATGCTTCCGGCAACTCAATTAATTATGGAAATGGATCCGGTGATGTCGATAGGAACTACGCTTTTTGCGGTAATCTTTACCTCCATTTCCGGGGCTTATGGCCATTTTAAAAACGGCAATGTAATAGTAAATTATGCGCTTTATGCCGGCCTAGGCGGAATAACCGGGGTTTTAATCGGTTCCTACTTATTTAAAAACTTATTGAGTAATAATACTGCCGTACTCCAACTGCTCCTGGGTTTATTATTTGCATACATGGGCTTCAGAATGGGCAAGGAGACCATCAGGCAGTGGCATAAACCTGCTCCGCCCTTACCCGGGCAGCAGGCCAGGAACGGTACCAACCCCTGGAAGTTAAGTGCTCTAGGTCTTTTTACCGGCACCCTTACAGGTATTCTGGGGATTGGCGGAGGGTTTATTATGGTGCCGGCTATGATATGGCTGCTTGGCGCTTCGCCCTTTCAGGCAGTAGGTACGACTTTGCTGGCTATGTTTCCAATTGCGGCCTTCGGGGGATTGATTAAGGTATATCATGGGTTTGTTAATATACCGGTGGGCCTGATTCTAGGCCTGGGAACCGTTATTGGCGCTCAAGTCGGAGTCCAACTGAGCCGGTATGTTAATCAGCTTGTTTTTAAAGGGGTGTTTTCAGCCCTTTTTATTTATTTGGCTATCAACTACTTAGGATCGGTAAGGCATATAATATTATAGGTGCTTTGGGTCCGATTATAGATTAGGAGTAAGGCAAATGATCCCATTAAGAGATAGTACTGCTGGAAACAGCCTCCCCTTGATCACCATTCTAATAATAATTACTAATTTCTATATATTTATTAATCAGATTGGCCTGGACTTTGAATATATGGAACGAATCTTTTATATTTTTGGTCTGGTACCAGCCAATTTCACTCAGGGTATTTCGGACCTCGGTTATATTCCTTTTCTTACCTCCATGTTTTTACACGGCAGTTGGATGCATATCATAGCAAATATGTGGATCCTATGGCTTTTCGGGGATAATGTTGAAGACCGCATGGGCAAGTTAAGATTCCTGTTCTTTTACATGATGTGTGGCACAATTGCTGGGCTAACCCATTGCCTGATGTACCCTCAATCAACCATTCCGGTTGTAGGGGCATCAGGAGCGGTAGCTGGAGTTATGGGAGCCTATTTTCTTATGTTCAAACACGCCAGGGTGTTAACCTATTTCCCGCCCTTCTTTTTAATTAACATTTCAGCCTGGTTATATCTTGGTTTCTGGATACTATCTCAATTATATGCCGGTACAGTGGATGTGTTTGCTGGTTCACCCGGGAATATAGCCTTCTGGTCCCATGTTGGCGGTTTTGTGGCCGGAATGATATTCTACCGTTTTTTTATTCCCTCAGGCAAAACGGTGGTTGATTAAACGACCTTCTTGCGGTTCAAGGATAATTAGCACGTCTAGCACGTCCCAGGCGCCGGGTCGGCTTTTTTTATCAACTGGCTGATGTGCTCGTCTGCCAGCCTGGTGTTGTCATTACCGTTTTGAAGAAAATAAATCGTGTTTTCAATTCTTTCCTGGCTAGCCTTGATTTCCGCCCAAAGGCGCTCCTCCTCAAACAGGTTCATACAATCCTGTAATTCGTTAGCCCGCCCGGTTTCCAGGTAATGCTTAAAACTGGTAAGGGTTTTCACGTCCTGATAGCTACTATGGATATATGACTTTTCAATAATTCCATTATAAATGGCCAAGTTCTTAAGGACTAATTTTACCTTTTCTTCCAGGATTTCAATCTCCTTTAGGCATTGATTCTTTAAGATCTGATAGTTTTCCTCCCAATTAATCAAGGCGTTTTTATAGCGCTCCATGGCTTTTTCGTACTCCCGGTAGCGGATAAAGTATATTTTTAAGGCCCGGTTATAGCCCCCATCTTCCTCCTGGTTTTGCCTTTTTTTTCTGGATTTGATTACATTGAAGGGAATAATATTGTTGAAATTTCTTTCGGTATCCGGGGCTTTTACCGGTTTGTCCGGTATGTCTTCCGGTTCACATACGGTAAGCTTTTCCTCCACCATGGAATAACGGTTTTCTAACAGCTTATTGAAATAATTGATATGTTTATGAAGATTCTCTGTTTCCCTAAGGCATTCAATGCAAATACTGATATCCTTTAGGAGATCGGATTTACCTTTGTTTTTTTTATTCTTCCGGCTGTTATAATAGGTTATGATTTCCTTATCAACCCGGGGTACTTCCTCCAGAAGCCTCAAGGTCTCCAGGTCATCTGCGGTTACGAGATCGGAATACTTTACCAGGTTTTTAGTCACAAAAAAACGGGTATTGGTTCTTTCATAATAATAAGGGCCACTGGCAAGGATATATTCATTATCTTTCAAACTGTTGATTTCTGGTTCCATACCCAGTTCTTCTTGAAAAAGCTTCGACCACAGCCGTAGGTTGGAATTACGCTTCTGATTATCCGCCAATTCAATAATTTTGCTGTAAGTGTCTAAAGGGATTCTAATGTCCGAGTTGTAATAATAATATATTAACTGTTCTGGATTATATTTGGCGAAAACAGAAAATTCTAGGTAGTGATGGTCGTCCTTATTGAGAAATGTGAAAAACATAGTTTAACCCCCTTTAAGAAATATAAATAATTTCTATATTTTTCCAGAAATTCCTTCTAAAGGGAAAAATAATTTAGGGGTTTAATCAGGAGCAGATGGAACAAGAATACAGGATAGGCAACTGTGTTTCCAGGTATTTCCCTGGCTTTATGAGCCCCAAAACCCAATTATTGGGCATATTGGAAAACCGACTAAAGATTTGAATAAGGAGAAATATAGTGTTTAAGGCAATTTTATTCGATCTCGATGGTACACTGCTCGATATTGATATGAATATTTTCTTGCAGCATTACTTTAAAAGTATGGCCGATATGGCTGAAGAATTAGGATATGCAGAGAGTGAAAAGCTGGTAAAACAGGTATTTAAATCCACCCACGTTATGATTTCCAATCGCGACCCTAGCCGCAGCAATGAAGAGGTATTTATGAAGGACTTTTTCAATAATTGGGATTATCCACCCTGGGTTTTTATGAAATTTTTTGATACTTTTTATGATACCCGTTTTCCAGCTTTAAACCGATACTGCCGATTGATTCCCGGAGTCCCGGACATGATGGCCAGGCTGTTTAAAAAGGGGATTAAAATAGTAATTGCCACTAATCCTGTATACCCCTTGAAGGCTATATACTACAGGCTAAAATGGGCGGGGGTAAGCAAATTTCCGTACGCTCTTGTAACCAGTTATGAGAATATGCATTTCTGTAAACCGCATATTGAGTATTATGAGGAAATAGTGGACAGGATCGGGGTAAAACCGGCCGATTGTTTGATGGTGGGTAACGATGTGGGCGAGGACATAATTGCAGGGCAAATTGGCATGAAGACCTTCCTGGTGGAAGATATGCTGATTGACAAGGGATTCGATCTCAAACCGGATTGGAGAGGGAGCATTAAGGACCTCTTTAAGTTTACCGAGCAAATATAACAAATAATCGATTGGTGCTCGGGGAATAATAATCATAACTACAGTTGAGAGGTGGTTGTTATTCCCAAGAATAATAAAAAGAAAGCTATTATGGATGAAAGGGAACTCCTGAAGATGGAGATTGCCAAGGAGCTCGGGATTTGGGATCAGATCGAAAGTCAAGGTTGGGAATCATTAAGCAATGAGGCTTGTGGACGGGTAGGAGGAATAATGCGCAAGAGACTGCAAGAACGGAATAAGTAGGCTAAAGGAGGCAGCCAGGATGGTTGCCTCTTTTTTGTTCATTTAGTTATTATATACTTAATGATATCATGCTTGATAATCTCTGGTTATAATCAAAAATAGCAGATTTGCCAAGCCCATACCGTCAACCCTTCCTAAATAAAACGCCAAGGAGAATTGGATTTGAAGGGATTTGTGCATTTACATAACCACTCCGAATACAGCCTGTTGGATGGTGCCTGCCGGATTAAAGACCTGGTTGCCAGAGCGGCCGATATGGATATGCCGGCAGTTGCCATCACCGATCACGGGGTATTATACGGAGTAATTGATTTCTACCGGGAAGCCAAAAAGAGAGGGGTAAAACCGATTATCGGCTGTGAGGTTTATGTGGCTCCCCGGCACCGCCTGGATAAACAGGCCCATGTCGATGATAATTTTCATCACCTTGTACTCCTGTGCAAAAATGAGAATGGTTATAAAAACCTGTTGCAGCTGGTCAGCCGGGCATATATGGAAGGTTTCTATTATAAGCCCAGGGTGGACAAGGAGTTGTTGCAGCAGTACAGTGAAGGGTTAATAGCCTTGTCAGGATGTATTGCCGGAGAAATACCCCGGATTATTTTGGCCGGTAATTACCAGGAGGCAGTTAATACTGCCCTGCTCTACCAGGATATTTTTGGCTTGGGTAATTTCTATCTTGAAATTCAGGATCATGGAATGCCGGAAGAAAAGGAAGTGATTGAAGGCCTGGCCGCCATCAGTAAGCAAACCGGCATACCCCTGGTAGCTACCAATGACATTCATTACATAAACCAGAAGGATGCATCGGACCACGATATACTGCTCTGTATTCAGACCGGTTCCATTGTAACTGATGAGCAAAGGCTAAGATTTCCCAGTAACGAGTTTTACTTCAAGAGCTCCGAAGAAATGGAGCTGCTCTTTTCCAGATATAAAGAATCACTGGAAAACACGGTTAGAATTGCTGAACAATGCAACCTGGACTTTAGCTTTGGAGAATTTCATCTTCCAGGTTTTCAAATACCCAGTGGTTTCACTGCCGAAACTTATCTCAGCCATCTGGTCAGACAAAAACTAAGGCAAAAATATCCCCATCCAGTTCCTGAGGTGATCCAGAGGATGGAGTACGAACTGGCAACTATTAATAGCATGGGATTCGCCACCTATTTTTTAATAGTACAGGACCTGGTGAACTGGGCAAAGCAAAACGGGATTGCAGTTGGCCCGGGGAGGGGTTCGGCAGCCGGCAGCCTGGTTTCTTATTTACTGGATATCACCACCATAGATCCGTTACGATATGGATTGTTATTTGAGCGGTTTCTCAACCCTGAAAGGGTAAGTATGCCGGATATCGATATCGATTTTTGCTTTGATAAACGGGACCAGGTAATTGATTATATAATCAGATCCTATGGGGCAGATAAAGTAGCCCAAATCATTACTTTTGGCACTATGGCCGCCCGGGCAGCCATCAGGGATGTGGGCCGGGCTCTAAATGTACCCTATGCGGAAGTAGATCAAATAGCGAAAATGGTCCCCATTGAGATCGGGGTGACTATAGACCGATCATTAGAGATTTCTCCGGATCTCTTGAACCGGTATAAAAACGATTATAATGCCCGGAAAATTATTGATACCGCCCGTATTCTTGAAGGATTGCCCCGGCATGCCTCGATCCATGCCGCAGGGGTAGTAATTGGCAAGGAACCTCTGAGCACCATTCTTCCTTTGCAGAAAACCCCGGAAGGACATATAGTAACCCAGTTTACCAAGGAAACAGTTGAAGATATCGGATTGCTGAAAATGGATATTTTAGGTTTGCGAACCCTGACGGTTATTGATAGGACTATAGATATTGTGAAAAAAACCCGAGGCGTGGAAATCAATCTTGATAACCTGCCATTGGATGACAAACGGGTTTATAAGCTTCTAGGCCAGGGGGATACGGTCGGTGTCTTCCAGCTAGAAAGCGATGGGTTAAGGCGCATATTGAGGGAGATGAAACCCAACCGAATCGAAGATTTAATCGCCATTATTGCTTTGTATAGGCCTGGACCGTTGGGAAGCGGCATGGTGGAGGATTTTATTAATTGTAAACATCAAAAAAAGGAAATAGAATACGTTGATCCCCGGTTAAAGAGCATTTTGGAAGAAACCTATGGGGTAATCCTTTACCAGGAACAGGTAATGAAAATTGCCAGTGAACTAGCTGATTTTACCATGGGAGAGGCTGACATTTTACGCCGGGCCATGGGGAAAAAGAAGCCGGAGGAATTGATTGCCTTAAGGGGTAAGTTTATTGAGGGAGCACTCAGTAATGGGATCGATGAACAGGTGTCATCCAGGCTATTTGACCTTATGGAAAGCTTTGCCGGTTATGGGTTTAACAAGAGCCATTCTGCGGCATATGCCATGATTACCTATCAAACCGCTTATTTAAAAGCCCACTACCCCACCGAATACATGTGTGCCTTCTTATCCAGCGTTATAGATAACCAGGATAAAATCGTATTTTACCTGAAGGAATGTCAGAAACTAGGGGTAAAGATTCTGCCTCCGGATATTAATGAAAGCTATGAGAATTTTACCGTAGTAAAAGGAGCCATCCGCTTTGGCCTAGGGGCGATTAAAAATGTGGGATTGACTGCAGTTAAACATATTGTAGATGCCAGAAAGCAGAGCCCTTTTGTTTCGTTGTTTGACTTTTGCCAGAGAGTTGAATTAAGCGTTGTTAATAAACGCATGTTAGAGAATCTGATTCTGGCAGGGTGTTTTGATTCCATGGGTATGACCAGGAAAGAGGCATTATCCATAATGGACCAGTGTATAGACCTGGCAGATCAAATCAAGCAAAGCCAAACCAGCAATCAAATATCATTGTTTGGTGATTGCAGTGATTTGGTTTTAGAGCCGGTTCCGCAAGAGCAAGGGGAATTTGAGCCCCCGGAAAAGCTGGCACTGGAAAAACAGGTTTTGGGGTTCTACATTTCGGGCCATCCGCTGGAAGAATATGCTAGTAAATTGCCGATGGTCACTACCTACCAGGTGGCAGAACTGGTTTTAAGGGAAAACGACCAGTATATAAGGGCAGCGGGAATAATTACCAACCTGAGCCGGAAGGTAAGCCGCAGAGGTGATGGGTATGCCAGCTTCCTGCTGGAGGATATGAGCGGGAGGATTGAAACCCTTATGTTCCCGGCCGCGTACCGGAAGTACATGGATTTATTGGGTAATGATCAGGCAGTAATTGTCGAAGGGTTTTTGAACCACCTGGAAGATCCGCCCAAAATATCCGCTAGGAGGATATGCTCAATACCATCAATAATTAAGGAGCTGCATATATACTTGGGTAACAACCATAATGGTATTAAAAGCTGCCTGATTGAAGTGCTGAAAGCCTATCCGGGGGGGGTTTCGGTTTATCTTCACCGCCCCGGGAGCAAGGTAATTATTCTCAATCCTGAGTTTAATGTCTTAGCCAGCCAAAACCTTAAGGAGGATTTAGAAACAATTTGTGGAAAGGGCAATGTATGGTTTGGTTAGTCGGTTATCGTCTTATAGCAATACGGGAAGAGAAATGAAGATAAAAAAGGAGTTGATTATAAAGGAGGTCAATGCATGAATGAATATTATGCGGGACAAGACTATATAGTAATAAAGGCCCTGGAAAATGGGGTTACTATTATGGGCCTCACCCGGGGAAAAGACACTAGGTTTCATCACACCGAAAAACTGGATAAAGGCGAAGTGATTATACTTCAATTTACAGAACATACATCAGCGATTAAAATAAGGGGGAACGCCCAGATTACCCACCGTTACGGAAACCTGACCAGTGAAGGCCACAGTGGCAAGAGTCAATGATTTACGTAGAACGTAGGCTAGGGAATATCTGGTTATTCTTAAGGCTTTGAGAGGAGGGAGCTTATTGGCCAAAAAAATAGCCTTGTTAACCAGCGGGGGAGACGCCCCGGGTATGAATGCTGCTATTAGAGCAGTAGTACGTACTGCTCTTTACTTGGATATGGAGGTATATGGGGTTCACCAAGGCTTCGAAGGACTTATAATGGGCAACTTTATTGAAATGACTCGGAGTTCAGTTGCAGATATAATCCACCGGGGAGGAACAATTCTCCACACTTCACGCTCCATGTCTTTTTTGAATGAAGATGGCAGGAGATTGGCCAAAAATAGTTTGGAAAACCGAGGTATAGATAGTCTGGTGGTAATCGGCGGCAATGGCAGCTTAAGAGGCGGATACGAATTGAGTAAATTAGGTATTAATGTCATGGGAATTCCAGCTACTATTGATAATGATATTGTCTATACCAGATCCATCGGATTTGATACGGCCGTTAATACTGCACTTGAGGCTATTAACCGGATCAGGGATACAGCTACCAGCCACGGAAGGATCTTTATTATTGAAGTTATGGGGAGAGATTGCGGTGAGATAGCCCTGGCTGCAGGAGTAGCAGGTGGTGCTGAATCAATTCTGATACCAGAAATAGAGATTGATTTAGATTCCGTAGTGGAAAAGGTACTAAATGGGATCAAAAGAGGAAAACTGCACAGCATCATCGTTGTAGCAGAAGGAGTTTATCCAGTAATGGAATTAAAAGATGAGCTGGAAAAAAGAACCGGTCATGATACCAGGGTAAGCATTTTTGGTCATGTCCAAAGAGGAGGAACACCGACTGCAGCTGATAGAATCCTGGCTTCATCTATGGGCAAGGCAGCCGTAGACTGGATTGACCAGGGCAAGAGAAGTTTAATGACTGCCGGATGGGAAGGAAGGATTACTCCCATTCCGTTGGCAGAAGTAATCAAGGGTACCAAAACGCCTGAATTAGCGATGTTTGAAATCGCCCGGGTATTATCTATTTAATGACAGGGGTAGTTTTTATGAGAAAAACCAAGATAGTTTGTACAATAGGCCCTGCTAGCGAAGATAAGGATACTTTGAGGCAGATGATGGAGATGGGCATGAATATTGCCCGGCTCAACTTCTCTCATGGAATCCATGCAGAACATAAAAAGAGGATTGAAACCATCCGTACCACGGCACTGGAAAATAATAAAACCATTGCCATAATGCTTGACACCAAAGGTCCGGAGATAAGAACCGGAAAACTGCAAAATGGCAGGATATACCTGGAAAGCGGGCAGACTTTTACCCTTACCACCCGAGATATTGTTGGTGACGAAACCCAGGTTAGTGTCAACTATAGTAACCTGCCGCAGGAAATAGCCAAAGACACTGAAATCCTGCTGGCTGACGGAATAATCAGACTGCAGGTGGAACAGATTGAAAACACCGATATCATGTGCAGGGTGCTCAGTGGGGGAGAGCTGACCGACAAAAAGGGGATAAATATTCCTGGAGCCAGGATAAAACTGCCTTTTCTAAGTGAAAAAGATATTGAAGATATCAACTTTGGTATAGACAATAAGGTGGATTTTATAGCGGCCTCGTTTGTACGGACTGCAGATGATGTTTTACAAATCAAGCGCTTGCTTGAGCAACGGGAGGCTAATATTGACATCATTGCCAAAATAGAGAGCCAGGAGGGCGTTGACAACCTGGAAGACATAATCCAGATTGCCGACGGAGTAATGGTGGCCAGGGGAGATCTGGGGGTTGAGATTCCCGCTGAAGATGTTCCCCTGGTACAAAAGACCATTGTTGAGAAGTGCAGCCTGGCAGGTAAAGTAGTAATAATTGCCACCCAGATGCTCGAATCGATGATGGTAAACCCCAGACCGACCCGGGCTGAGGTATCCGATATCGCTAACGCTGTTTTTGATGGGGCTGATGCTATCATGTTATCGGGTGAAACAGCAGCAGGGAAGTACCCGGTTGAGGTGGTAAGAACCATGGCCAGGATAGCAACCCGGACTGAGCAAGTACTGCCTTACACGGAGATTCTCAGGCGCAGGCGGGTCCATGGTGTATTGTCGGTTACCGATGCTATAAGCTTTGCTACTTGCGCTACTGCTTTAAACCTGGGGGCATCCGCCATTATAACCGCCACTACCACCGGGCTGACAGCTAAAATGGTTGCCAAGTACCGGCCCCAGGCAGACATAGTTGCAGCTACTCCCCGGCCGGAGATACTCAATAAGCTGGCCATAGTATGGGGTGTTAACCCGGTATTAATCCCTGAAACTGAGGGTACCGACAGCCTTTTTGAGGAATCAGTCAAACAAGCCATACAAAATGAATATGTAAAAAACGGGGATTTGGTAGTGCTTACTGCAGGAGTACCAACCGGTATTTCAGGAACTACTAACCTCTTAAAAGTTCATCTCATAGGAGAAATATTGCTTGAGGGGATTGGCCTGGGGAAAGAAACGGTCAAAGGCAAGGCCAGGATTGTAATCAATCCAGAAGATGCGGAAAAGATTAACCCCGGGGATATTGTGGTTACAACCAGTGCCGAAAGCTTCCTTGCCCCTTATTTAAGCATAATTTCGGCCTTGATAGCTGAAGAAGGCGGTTTGACATCCAATGCTGCTGTTATGGGATTAAATGCCCGGATACCAGTATTAGTTGGGGCAGCCAATTGTACCTCGGTTTTAAAAGATAATATGTTGATAACCCTGGATACTCCAGCAGGGAGGGTGTACCGCGGAATGGCAAACTTATAAAAAAATTCGCCATAAAAGGAAAATCTTTTGTCAATATAGAAGATATTAAAAAATTGTACCAGATTATGATTTAGGAGGTCAGCAGTATGAAAATAATGGTTTTAGGCGCAGGAACTATGGGTTCTGGGATTGTACAAACCATAGCTCAATCAGGGTTTGAGGTTACGGTAAGAGACATCAAACAGGAATTTGTAGACCGCGGAATTAAAGGTATTGAGAAAAACCTGGAAAGAAACGTAGCCAAAGGCAAAATGTCGGCTGATGAGAAGGCTGCTATTATGGGCAGAATATCCGGTACAGTGGATCTGGGTGCTGCAAAGGATTGTGATCTGGTCATAGAGGCTGCCGTAGAGGTAATGGATATTAAAAAGGTAATCTTTAAAGAACTGGATGAAATATGTAAACCCGAGTGCATCTTGGCTTCCAACACTTCCAGCTTAAGTATAACCGAACTGGGAGCGGCAACCAAAAGACCGGAAAAAGTTATCGGGATGCATTTCTTTAACCCGGTGCCGGTGATGAAATTGGTGGAAATAATCAGGGGAGCCCTTACCAGCCAGGAAACCTACGACAAAATTAAAGAGCTTAGCAACACATTAGGTAAAACCCCGGTAGAGATAAATGAAGCTCCGGGTTTTGTGGTAAACCGCCTGCTTATTCCCATGTTAAATGAAGCTATGTATGCCCTCATGGAAGGGGTAGCAACTGCCGAAGATATTGACGCCTCAATGAAGCTGGGCGCCGGACACCCCATGGGGCCTCTTGCCCTGGCGGACATGATCGGCCTGGATGTATGCTTGGCCATCATGCAGGTCCTGCATTCAGAATTCGGCGATGACAAGTATCGTCCTTGTCCCTTGCTGGTTAAGATGGTGCGGGCAGGCAAGCTCGGCCGCAAAACAGGTGAAGGATTCTTCAAGTACTAAACAATATGTAACCAGGGGCCGTCAGGCTGGGTGAAGGCTGGGAACTGGGTAAACGGTATTTTCAAAAAGGAGAGCGGCGCGTCAGTTCCCACCTTAAAAACACCTTAAATTCACCTAAAATGGGACGACTTAAATCTTTAAATACTTTTGCCGCAGCCTGACGGTTTTCTCTTATATAACTGGTATTCATTTGCTAATCTGCCTATACTCCATAATCCCGGCGGGGTTCTTTGGTGTCTTTTATAAGGGTAACATCGGTGGAATTAAACATCACGAACACTTCGTCACCCTGTTGCAAACCTAAGGCCTCAGCAGCACCTGGGGTTATGGTTGCCATAATGGGACGATCCCCGACATCAACTATAATCTCGGTCATACCTTGGCCGTCCTTAATCTCCATAACCTTTCCTACCAATTTATTGGGATCACTTATCCTCATTGAGCAGACCTCCTTCTTTTCTTATATCTTGTACTGATTTAGCTAAAATTATTGGTTTAGAAACAGGTTATGGATGGTAATCGCCGGTTCATTGCAAGCAGAAAAAGAGGCCTCTTGGTTGATTCCATAGCATGAAAGAATTATAATATGGTTAGAATTTTACTATGAGGAGTTGATACCATGCAGATTAAGCCGTCCGCAAGCATCCGGCAGAACTACAATGAGATAGCGGAATTGTGCAGGTCTACAGGTGAGCCGGTGTATCTTACTAAAAACGGTGAGGGCGATCTCGTGGTTATGGATATAGAGGCGTTTACCCGCCGGGAAAAAATGCTGAAGTTAAGGGAGGAACTACTGGCCGTCGAAGAAGACCGTCTGGCCGGACGCGCTGGAATAACGGTGGATGAGCTGGACAGCTATTTGGATCGCATTATTGATGAGGTGGAACATGGAAAAGAAGCCTCAGTATAAGGTAATTGTTTCGGAGCGTGCCCGCCAAATGCTGGCGGGTCATGTCCATTTTCTAGCCCAGAAAAGTCCTTTAGCTGCCCGAAAAATCAAAAAAGACCTGATGGATGCTATCCGTTCCCTGCAGCAAATGCCGGGGCGTTTTCCGTTTCTGGCGGCTGATATTATTCCCCCAAACAAATACCACAAAATGTTCGTTGAGAAATGGTATCTCATATTATATCAAATCAAGGATCAGACGGTATATGTTGATTACATCCTGGATTGTAGGCAGGATTACGGCTGGCTGGTACGATAGGCTCTGCTATGTGACCTAGACCGCCCATGAAAAAGAAGATATATTGCGCTTTTGGCGACGAAAATGGAGGTTAGTATGGAAAGTAAAATTGCCCAGGCCATTAAACTAAAAAACCATCCTGTAGCTGTTTTCCGTTCCGATACCAAACCTGAGGGAGCTCTGCAATTTAAAGAAGGCAAATGGGGCTGCGTTATTGCGATGTTAAATGCTGCAGCCAACGGCCGCACCGCCGTATTTGACGAAAAGACCACCACCTGCATGGGTGGCAAGGTGGGGCTGGGTTTTAAGCGTTTCCAGTTGGGCTTTATCGAGTATTTCCTTTCAACCGGAGGTGTAGGAGGCAGGGAAGGGGAGTTCTACAAGAAGAATCCCCAGCTGGCGGCTCAATTCGTAACCGGTTTGCCGCAGGTTTCCGCTAAGACCTATGTTGTTTTCAAGCCTATAGCAGATTTAGCTGAGGGCGAGATACCAGAAATTATTATATTCCTGGTCAATGCCGATCAACTCTCAGCCCTGATGTGGTTTGCCAATTACGATACAGCCACCCAGGACAATGTTAAGATCGAATTTGGGGCCGGCTGCCACCAATCGGTTCTATACGCCTTAGAACAAGTCGAAGCCGGAAGCCAAAAGTGTGTCATCGGATTGACTGATCCCTCAGCCCGTAAGTATATAAACAAAGACCTCCTCTCCTTCAGCATTCCATACAAACGGTTTTTAGAGCTGGAAGAGCAGGTGGAAGAAAGCTTTTTGACCAAAGAAACCTGGCTGGGGATCGCGGAGCGGATAGAATGATCGCTGGTCCATGTTTTCTTTTCATAACTAAGTTTTGGAGGAAACTGACAATATAGGTAGAAATAAATCTTAATAGGTTATTAGTTAAATTATTAGCTGACAAATTTGAATGCATTAGATGAAGGATTTTCCAAAATGCATGATGAAAACTAAATAACATACCCTGCGAAAGGAGATACTTACCTTGCAGAAAACAAAATATAAAAATGACCCTATCAGTGAGGTCATTTGTGAGTTTAAGTTTTCGCCTGACACTCAATGGGATCCATCAATTGCTGGATTTTTCTATCGCGAGGTTATGGCCGATTATCCTATAAAAGAAACTCGAGTAGGAAAAAATGTGGAATTTGTTTCAGAAGATTCCGGGATTAGGCAAAAAATTAATTCTGTTGAATATCTAGCTTGTTTAAACGCCTCAAGAAATCAAGTTGTCCAAATAACAACAAGAACACTAATTATTAATCATTTGGCCCCATATACTCATTGGGAAGCTTTCTTCCCTGTAATACAAAAAGTATTCCACTCACTGCAGAGCGTCACAGAATTAAAAGGAATTGAGAAAATAGGACTAAGGTATATCAATAAGATTAAGATACCAGAGAAAGCCTTTGAACTTAATAAATATTTTGAATATTATCCTAATTTGGGAAATTTACCAGGCTGTAATCATTTTATGGTTGGCTGTATGATTCCATATAATAACAACCGAGATCTAGCAAGAATACAACTTACACCAGCAAATAATCAAGAGCCTGACACCAGTATCATTATTCTTGATATAGATTTTTTCCTTCATCTTATAGATGAAACCGTTAACGTTGATAATGCGCTAAGTTGGGTAGATGATGCCCACAGCACAGTTTGTAAAATTTTTGAGGCTTGTATTAAAGACACTTTAAGAGCTCTTTTTAATAAGGAGAGATAAACAGTGTGGTCTAGTTCAATAACTTATGATGGTGTATTCGAGTATACCGGCACTTTTGCTACAAATTTATCCCAGATAAAGGCTCTTTCTTTAGAGCATGAACAAGTGCTAGAGAAAATGGGCGCTACTGGAGCTCTGTCTATTTTCCCCGGGAATAGATTTCGGTCATTTTATCACTACGTTATTAATAAGAGGTTTGATAACTACATAAGTATATACAACAAGGAGATTAGGGATAATCTCATTGAGAATATCTGGAAGGAAGACAAGAGTGGGGTCATGAATGTAGAAACATTCATTTTATGGCTATTTGAGAACAAAATAGAGGTTCCTAGTATAGCTTCTCTTAGTCGATATCTTTTAGCACATCAGGATTTACTTGATGATGTCATTATCCCTGCTCTAAATAGTGCAATAAAGACTTTTGATAATATCACCATGCTCATTAACCAAGAATCTGATGATGAATATGCTCTTGTTTTGGTACGCCACAGAGAATATACAGATGAGATATTAGACCAAATCGATCTCATTCAGGAGGATTACTCCAAGAAGCTAAGAGGCAAATCTGGATGGTTCCTTCTAACTACGGATTTCGGTGAACCGAGGTGATGAAGGGAGATGCCTTTTGATTGGAAAGAATATTTTCATTTAGCGCGAATATTGTGCGGTGATGATCCTAGGACTGATTTTAGAGGATCTGAATCTGCTATGAGGAGTTCAGTGAGTAGAGCTTATTATGCTGCATTCTGCTATTGTCGCAACTATGCTGAAACAGACTTAGGTTACATACCTACTCGAAATCATAAAGATCATGGGAAATTAATAAATTACTTGTCAAACACGGGCTATGAAATCGTTGCTACAAAGCTTGCAGAATTAAGATTCTGGCGGGGTAAATGTGACTACGATAATGAGGTAAAGAATTTAAATGTAATGGTACGTAAGACTATCAGGGATTCCGGGAGAATATTGAAATCCATCCATCCCGCTAGTAGCGGTAATGTAAATCAAAATAATTAAGCCTGGGTTTTCGAGGTATTTTTTGTCACATAAATCAAACGAACGGCAGTAAATCATACTTTAAAGAAAAATAGGAAATAAATAAAGAGGGTCTAACCCTCTATTTTACTTCTATGGTGCCAGAGGTGGGACTCGCCTGTACCCGAAGGGTGAACCCACACGCTGTTAGGCACACAGTTAATTATTTTCTATAATGGTGCCAGAGGTGGGACTCGCCTGTACCCGAAGGGTGAACCCACACGCTGTTAGGCACACAGTTAATTATTTTCTATAATGGTGCCAGAGGTGGGACTCGCCTGTACCCGAAGGGTGAACCCACACGCTGTTAGGCACACAGTTAATTATTTTCTATAATGGTGCCAGAGGTGGGACTCGAACCCACACGCTGTTAGGCACACGATTTTGAGTCGCGCTCGTCTGCCAATTCCGACACTCTGGCATAATTAATTTACATGCATGAATCATTATAATTGCAAACCTAAGTATTTGTCAAGAATTGAGCGGGGGTGGTTTTGAGTGGGGCGGGTTATGGCTCTGGAGAATTTTATTTTATGCGTCTGGCCCCAATAGAGATAATCAAGTTACGGTTTTCTTTTGGGTGGCTTCTAAGAGAAGGGTTAATTCAATTTCCGGTGATTTAAACCGGAAGCTTTTAAATAAGCATTTACGGGGTATGATTGTTCCCCAAAAGGAGTGGAATTATAAGGCAAACAGTTATATGTTAAAACAATTATACAGACTAGTTAAAAGATAGAATGGCTGTTATAACAAGGAAAACACAGAGTTAAAGGATTTTCTCCAAAGATGCCGAAAATGAGTATATTGAGTTATATTAAAAAAAGAGATACATCTGCATTTTTAAAGGATAATTTACCTAAAAAAGGGGATTATTACATAATAGAGGAGATATTAATTAATGGTTTCGGAGGAGCAATTAGTAAGGCGGAGCCTTCGTGGAGATATCCAGGCCTTTGAGCAGCTGGTTTTAGCCTATCAGAGTAAAATATATTCCCTGGCTTATAGATACATGGGTAATGAAGAAGATGCATACGATATGGCCCAGGAGTGCTTCATAAAAGCATATCGTTCCCTGGGATCGTTTAAAGGAAACTCAAGTTTTAAAACCTGGTTATACAGGGTGGCTAGTAATGTATGCTTGGATGAGCTCAGGCGAAAAAAGCGGAGAATTGTACCAATATCTATCGACGAACCCCTGGCAACCAGGGAAGGTTCCGAAGTGGAGAAAGAATTTGAGGATCATTCGGCTTCTGTAGACATATTATATGAGCAGAAGGAGTTTGCCGAACAGATTCAAGTCGTGTTAAATGAGATGAAGCCGGAGCATAAAACCGTGGTAGTCCTCAGGGATATTATGGAAATGACCTATGAAGAGATTGCTTCCGTATTGAACTGTTCAGTGGGTACGGTTAAATCAAGGCTAAGCAGAGCACGTTCCGTTCTGAGGAAAAAATTGACCGATAGGGAACTTTTACCTTAAAACCCTCGTCTATTTAAGCAAGGGAGGATAGGCAGATGAAATGTGAGCAGATCAGGGATTTATTAAGCCCGTACATTGACCGGGTTACAACTGAAGAAGAGAATCGTGATGTGGAAGCTCACATTGCATTATGTGCGGAATGCAGGCAGGAACTGGAGGAGCTTACCCGCATTCGGCAGATGTTCTGCACTCTGGATGAACCGCGCCTACCTGACAGCTTTTCCCATGATCTTCACCTGCGCTTGCTGGAAGAGCAGGGGAAATTATTTAAGTCGAGGGATATAAAAAGACCGAAACGACCGGGCTGGATTGCGGTCGGTATAGCCGGTGTTGCATTAACCATTGGAATATTTTCCAGCCATTTCTTACCGGTTAACACTATTATGGCCTTATGGGAAGATAAGACCCCTAAAGCGGAAGAAAAGCATAAGCCTTCGGTTGCCATTGATGACATTATCAGGCGCATTTGCGGAGGGGATGAAAACTATAAGGATCCTAATGAAGGGGTAATTATTCCGGGAAAAACGGATCCGGATTTAAATATTCCCCGGAATGAGCCTGGCATAAACAACAGCAACCCAAATTTAAATCCGCCTGAGGAAACAGCGCCGAATGATGGACCGGAGGAGTCGACGGAAACAGTTAAGATTGAACCTAAAATAGCCGATGCCCGCTCCACCTTCATTGAAGTGGAGAGCACCAATGATTCACTGGCCAAAGTTATCCAGATAGCTTCAGTTAATGAACTTGATTATACTATTATGCCTAACGGCAAGGATTTTCAGGCCCTATCCGGGACGGCAGCCAAAGTGATATCCTTGAAGGTAGACCAGGAAAAAATCGATGACCTCCTGGTACAACTAAGTGAAGTTGGTCAGTTATCGGAATTAAAAACTGAAGACATAGTGCTTACCCAGCAATACGCTGATATAGAAAAAGCGATTCAGGCACTGGAACAGGAAAAAGCCGCCATAGAATCCAAAGCTGATTATACGGAAGAGGACCGGGAAAGGCTGGCATCAATTAACTGCGAATTGCAGGATTGCTTGAATCAAAAGGCCCAGTTTGATGAAGAGCTTAATAAGATTACCCTAACCCTGTACTTAAGCCAGAAAGTAAGGCCTTAAGATTACCATAAATAGGTTAACATAGTAAAGCAGGAGCGTAAAATCCTGCTTTTTATCTTTTCTAAAGGCTTAGTTAGCTTTAAAGCTAACTTCATTTGTCGTACAATTATTTATAATTGGTCAGTGATGAATAGTCTGATGAGGTGAAGCAGTGGCAGCAAAACTGATGTTAATAGATGGCAATAGCCTGTTATTCCGTGCTTTTTTTGCCTTACCCTTGTTGCGTACCCGGGACGGGATTTATACCAATGGAGTGTATGGCTTTTTAACCATGTTCAACCGAGTGGTGAAAGAAGAGCAGCCCACCCATATAGCAGTAGCCTTTGATATGGATAGAAAGACCTTTCGCAAGGATTTGTATATTGATTACAAAGCCAACCGCCAGGCGCCCCCCGAAGAGCTTGCCGGCCAGTTTCAGCTGTTAAGGGATTTGTTGCAAAAGCTAAATGTACAGTATATTGAAGTTCCAGGATTTGAAGCTGATGATATCATAGGAACCTTGAGCCGGAAGGCGGTGGAGCAGGGAGCAGAATGTGTAATAGTTACTGGAGACGGCGATTCCCTGCAGTTAGTATCTGATAAGACAAAGGTTATCATGACCAAAAAAGGGATTAGCCAGGTTGAGCTGTATGACCCGGAAGAAGTGCAGAAGAAGTGGGGAGTGGAGCCAAAAAGCCTGATAGAAGTTAAGGCCCTAATGGGCGACGCATCCGATAATATCCCCGGAGTTCCGGGAATAGGACCGAAAACAGCCGTTAAATTGATTCAGGAATTTAAAAGCTTGGAAAACCTTTACTCCAATCTGGATATGGTAAAGGGCAGCCTGAGGCAGAAACTAATCGATAATAAAGATAAAGCCTTCATCAGCCGGATCCTGGCAACAGTAGTGACTGACATGGATTTGGAGTGCCGGCTAAATGATTATGCGGTCCGGGAACCGGATTACGATAGCCTGGTTGAGCTATACCGGAGGCTGGAGTTTAACCAGTTTATCAATAACCTTCCCCCAAAGCCCCGGGCAGGTCAGCTCCCCTCAGAAGGGCCTGTTGCAGTTAATGTGATCAGCAAACCGGAGGATATCCAAGGTTTAGTTCAACAGTTTAAGGATACATCGGACATGTCCCTGCTGATCCGCACTGATACACACCATTCCATGTGGGGCAACCTCAAGGATCTATTTATTGAAGTTTCCGGGAAGGTTTTTCAAATTGTACCGGGCAATAACCCAACAGAAATACTGCACCAGCTTAAACCTTGCCTGGAGGATAAAAAGATTCAAAAATACCTGCACAATGCCAAACATATTCAGGTAGTCTTGCTGAGGCATGGCATAAAGCTTAAAGGAGTGGCAGGAGATTCCATGCTCCTGGCCTATGTGTTGGACCCGGCAGTTAATGTTGAGGATCTGTGCGGATTGATTCATAAATACCTGAATAAAAATGTTGATAAGGATGATTATCCCTTACAGGCGACCTACATCAAGGACCTGTACCAGGCTATGCTGGATACAGCCCCTGAAGAATTGCAGGCCTTATATAAAAATATCGAAATGCCCCTTTCTAATGTCCTCGCCTATATGGAATTTACCGGAGTAAAAGTGGATCGGGATATACTAAGAGCCATTTCCGAAGAACTGGCGGTTGGACTGGCCATAGATGAAAAAAACATATATGAATTAGCGGGGGCAAAGTTTAATATTAATTCTCCTAAACAACTAGGAAAGGTCCTGTTCGAAGATCTGGGCTTAAGAATAATCAAAAAAACCAAAAGCGGTTATGCCACTGGAGCCGAAGTCTTGGAACAATTATACGGTGAACATGAGATAATTGCCTATATTTTAGATTACAGGCAATTAAGTAAACTGAAATCCACATATGTAGATGCTTTACCGCCATTGATTCATCCCGAAACCGGCAGGGTTCATACCATCTTTAAGCAGGCTCAAACCACCACCGGGAGATTGTCCAGTGCAGAACCAAACCTGCAGAACATTCCCATTAAAATGGAGGAAGGACGCCGGATAAGGAAAGCGTTTTTACCGGGAAGGGATGATTATGTATTAATGTCGGCAGACTATTCCCAGATCGATCTGCGCTCCTTGGCCCATATCAGCGGGGATGAGATCCTGATTAATACCTTTAAACAGGGGATAGATATTCATGCCCGGACGGCTTCCGAGATATTCCATGTGCCAATTGATCAGGTTAACAGCGACCTGCGCAGAAGAGCAAAAGCAGTTAATTTCGGAATCATATATGGAATCAGTGACTTTGGACTGGCAAGAGATACTGGTGTCAGCCGTTCCGAGGCCAGGCGCTATATTGAGAATTACCTTAACTCCTATCCCGGGGTAAAAAAGTATATGAACGATATAGTGGAATTTGGCCAAGAATATGGGTATGTAGAAACCTTGTTAAAGCGAAGACGTTACCTGCCGGATCTTAAGGCCAAGAACAAGATGGTCCAGGCCTTTGCCCGGCGGGCGGCCTTGAACACCCCGATACAGGGGACATCGGCCGATATAATAAAAATAGCCATGATAAAAGTATTCGAAGAAATCAGGCAGCGCAGATTGAAGTCCCGGCTGCTCCTGCAGGTTCATGATGAGCTATTGCTGGAAGTCCCGGTAGATGAATTGAAGGAGATTTCCTGCCTGTTGCATAATTGTATGGAAACTGCCGTAACCCTTAAGGTTCCCCTGGAAGTGAGTATTAAATGCGGAACCAACTGGTATGATATGCAGCCTTTAAACTGCTAGACCAGCGGTACATGGTCCTTGGATGGGGCACATACTTCATAACCCCTGTTTATAGGTTCGCTTGCCGAGTGCCAGGGAATAATGTTATTACATTAATATATAGGGTGAAAAAATTTATGCCAGAACTGCCAGAAGTAGAAACAATCAAGAATTCATTGCAGTCCATAGTGGGAGAAAAAGTTTCCCAAATAGATGTAAGGCGAAAAGACATTATCCGTCTTCAGGAGTATGAACCGGGCAAAGTTACCGGCAGCCCCATCAGTGCCGTAACCAGAAGGGGGAAATACCTGGTTATCTCTTTTAAGAACCAGCTGTATTTAGTCATACACCTGGGGATGAGCGGAAGGATTTACTTACAGGGCAGCGACCAGCCGGTTGATCTGCCCCATGTTCATCTGATTGTACACCTTGGTAACCATCAAACCCTGGTATACCAGGATCCACGCCGATTTGGCGGGGTATGGTTCTTGCGCGACATACAACCCTTCTTTGCTAGATTGGGGATTGAGCCCTTGACCGGGGATTTTACTCCGGATTACCTGGAACAGATCACCCGGGGCAGGCGGATAGCCATTAAGAGCCTGTTATTAGTTCAGAACCTGATCTCCGGCATCGGTAATATTTATGCTGATGAGGCTCTTTTTGAGGCCGGCATTAGACCAAGCCGGCCGGCGCAATCTCTTTCCCGGGAGGAGATAGGCAAACTCTGCCAGGCGATTAAAAAAGTGCTGCAAAAGAGTATAAGGTATCGGGGCACAACTTTTCGCGATTACCGGGATGGTTCCAATCAACCGGGGTCCTTTCAAGATGAGTTAAAGGTATACGGAAAAATAAACCAAAAGTGTCCAGTTTGTGACCAGATATTAAGGAGAGAAAAGATTGGAGGGAGAAGCAGCTTCTTCTGTCCCGGCTGTCAGAGGTGAGGTAACCGTTTTTTACTCCTATCCATATAGTAGAGATAGAAAACTAATAATAGGAATAGGAGTAGATATACTTGGATTTCTTGGCTATACTGTTATTTGCCCTGGCGGTAAGCACTGACGGGTTCATGGTTGGAGTTGCTTATGGAATTAAAAAGATTAGAGTTCCTATGCTATCATTAGCAGTGATAGCCGTGGCTTCGGCTTTGGCAGTAACGGTATCCATGGTATGTGGCCAGGGGTTATCGGCTCTTTTCTCCGAGAGGGTTTCTTCTTCCATCGGTGCCTTGCTGCTGATTACCATAGGGATATTCTTCCTGGGGAGAGCGGTAAGGGAGGGTTTATCTCAGGTTAACGGGAACAGCGATGAATTGTTAACCTTAAAGGTTCGCCCCCTGGGTATAATAATCAAAATACTGAAGGAACCTTCCAGTGCTGATCTGGATTCGTCGGGAGAGATCAGCCCCCGGGAATCATTTTTTTTAGGCCTGGCCTTAGCTCTTGATGCTCTTGGAGCTGGGGCAGGAGTTGCCATGGCGGGTTTTAATATACCCCTTACCGCCCTTTGTGTGGGGGGATTAAAACTGGTGTTAATCAACCTGGGGGTTATGATAGCTGCTGCCATCAGCAGCAAATATGTAAAAAATGTATCTTCAGTGCTTCCTGGGATTATCTTTATTTTTATCGGTATTGGCAGATTTATTTAGAGGTGATATTTTTGCAATTGATCGGATTAACCGGCGGGATAGCCAGTGGAAAGAGTACAGTATCCAAGGTTTTACGGGAACTGGGGGCTGCCGTTATCGATGTGGACAAGGTAGCCCATAAGGCCATGGAACCTCATAAGCCTGCCTGGACTGACATCGTGAACTATTTTGGCCGGGAGATACTGGCTGCTGATATGACTATCGATCGGGAAAAACTTGGACAAGTAGTTTTTAATGATCCAGATAAACTCAAAAAACTAAATGCCATAACCCATCCCAGAATTCACGAGTTGGTTAAGCAGCAAATCGACTGCCTTCGTTTATCGCAGCCTGATGCCATAGTATTTGTGGAAGTGCCGCTGCTGTACGAGGCCAACAAAGAAAAGAATTATGATGAAGTATGGGTGGTTTGGGTCGATCGGGAAACTCAAATTAAGCGCTTAATGCAAAGAAATGGTTTAGATCGTGACCTAGCAATAAAAAGAATTGAGGCCCAAATGTCGTTGGATGAAAAAGCAAAAAGAGCTGATGTAGTAATTGACAACAGTAAAGGAGTAGAGGAAACTATAAAGGTAGTTTCCCAATATTTTGCTGAAAAATTTGGCCGTAAACAATCATAGTAATGATTAAAAGCTTTGCCGGGGGTATCCATTTTGACCAGGACTCTGAAAAAACGTTTGTCAGCAGCCATTTGGGTTTGTATTTTGCTCTTTTTAGGTATTATTATTTCCTTTCCTCATTGGATCGGCTTCTTTTATCCCCAACCCCATAAAGATATTGTTTTTTCAGCGGCATATGAAAACAACATTGATCCATATTTAGCCTTTGCCATTATCCGCACGGAAAGCAAATACCAGGTTATGGCAGAATCATCGGCAGGCGCAATAGGTCTGATGCAGCTAATGCCTGATACTGCACGCTGGATAGCCGAACAAAAGAATATCTCAGACTTCGATCTAAAGCAGCTGCACGATCCTAAAATTAATATCAGTTTTGGCTGCTGGTACCTGTCTAATCTGAACCGGGAGTTTGACGGCAGAATCCCTATGGTTATTGCAGCATATAATGCCGGGCAGGGTAATGTCAGAGAGTGGATTTTGCAGGAAAAATGGGACGGTGAGGTTCAAACCATCGATAGTATTCCCTTTGCTGAAACCAGGAGTTATGTTAAAAATGTGCTAAAAAGTTATCAAGCCTATCAGGCAATATACAAGTGATTATTTCTGAAAAAGACTGTTTACACATGGTAAATAAAGGAATATGTTGGATAAGCATTTAATATAATGTCCTCAAGGAAGGGGGCATTTTTTTATGTATGTTAATCTAAAAAGACTGGCCTTATTCGGTTCAATGTTGGGACTCCTGCTGTTAATGGCAGGCATTATATATACATATAATAATACAACTTATACCGCCAACCTTGATTCCAGACCTTTTTATGCGGGATTGGCCGGTTCGGTAGAAACCCTTGAACCAGGCCTGGTATCAACCCGTGAAGAGCTGCTGATTGCTTCTGCTATATACGAAGGGCTGGTCTATTATGATGATGCAGCAGGAACCCTGAAACCACTCTTGGCCAGAAACTGGAAGTACTCAGCTGATGGGAAATCGCTCATCATAAACCTGAAACAAAACGTTGAATTTCACAACGGCAAAAAGATGCAGGCCAATGACGTTAAAGCCTCATGGGAAAAGAACTTTTCCACAACCAAAGATAAGATAAATATCACCCACTTTTTATCCATAACCGGCAGCCGCGAAAGGCTTGAAGGTAAAAGCACAGAAATATCAGGAATTCAGGTGGTAGACAGTTCTACTATCCGGGTGAATTTTGACCAACCAAATTCATCTTTTATTTACATGCTGGTAAACCCCATGTTTTGGGTATTTGATGTGGATGATTCTGCAGGGACCGGCCCTTTCATACTTTCGGAAAACAAGGACAACCGGCTATTCAAATTCTCCAGGTTTGATAATTATCACCGTGGAGTTCCCTACTTGACCGGGGTGGAGATGACTGTTTTCAATGATGCCAACCAGGGTCTTAAAGAATTTCAAGCAGGAAGGCTGGACTACCTTGATTCAATTCCTTTAGCAGAAGTAAAAAACATCAAAGCCAGTGATCAATTTAAAAAGGCCTTTGTCGGCAAGCCGGTAATGAATATATATGCGGTAGGTTTCAATGTCAACAAGGAGCCCTTCGCCGGTAACTACCTCTTAAGAAGAGCCATAAACTACGCTATAGACCGCAAAGCCATAGCAGACAACGTTTTAGGTCAGGGATACCGTCCATTAAAAGGCGTTATTCCCGTAGGAACCAGGGGATATAACCATGATATGCCAGGGTATTCCTACGATCCGGATAAAGCTAAAAGGCTTTTGGAGGAATCAGGCTATCTCTCAAAACCGGGTAACAAGACGCTGATCCTAAGTTATAATACCGATGAAGGGCACCGGATAGTAGCCGAATCCATCGCCGCCCAATTATCTCAAATAGGACTGGAGGTAAAGTTGCAGGCTATTGAATGGAATAGTTATAAAAACCACCTGGCCCATATGGATCTGGCGTTTTTCAGGATTGGCTGGTATGCTGATTATCCAGATGCTGACAGCTTCCTATACAGTCTTTTCCACAGCTCTAATATCGGAATAAGCAACTTTTCCGGTTATTTCAATCCCCTGGTGGACAAAATACTGGAAGCCGCCCGGGCAGAAACCAAGAGCCAGCAGGAGAGGTTAAAGCTTTTGAACCGGGCTGAGGAAATCATCGTTGACGATGCTCCGTTTCTTTGGCTATTTCAAAAAGATGCCAACAAACTGGTGGGGGAAAACGTAAACTCCCTCAACCTGGATGGCAGGGAAATGATCGATTGGTATAAGGTGCAGCTGGTAAAGCCACCGGTTGAGGAACCAGGTACCCCTAGCCCCGATACCCAGAAAGTTTGAAAACAGTCCATTTCGAGTCCAATCCGGGATAATTGACATGGGTGAGACAACTGTTGTATAATACCACATGTCGGGATACCTCCTGGGGTATCCGTACTAAAATGTGTCGGAGTGGTGGAACGGGCAGACACGTACGTTTGAGGGGCGTATCCTTAACCGGGTGAGGGTTCAAGTCCCTCCTCCGACACCAACTATGTCGCAGAGAATTGATACAATGATTGTATTCGTTCTCTGCGACATTTTTATGCCCGAAAACGCCGTATTTACAGGCTTTTCAGGCTGTCTCCGTTATTAAACCGCGCCTGCCGGAAGCTCCAGCGGATATCGATTTTTGCCTTTGAAACGCTGATTTTCCTCTCAAGTGCCATTGTCCCTCCGACAAATCGTTAACGAGCAGTGTTTTGGTGCATTTTTTGAGCTTTGGTGCATCTTTGGTGCAAACCGTGTTTTTGAGTGTAACTGCGGAACCGACACAACAAAAAGCTCCCCGCATCGCTTTCGACGCAGGGAGTCTATGCCCATCGCTTATTCTATTCAATTTCGCGGCCGTCCATCAGGGCAAGCACCAGACGCCCGTCGGTGTGAACAGTCGCCTTTTCCACGACTGCCAACCACCGACTCTCGTCAAATTCCGCGAGTGTCCCACGCTGCTGCTCCATCGTGTCAATAAAAGCTGTGAGCACCGTTCGCTGGATTTTTCGTTTTTCCATTTCGGATTTCAGCTCATCGATTCGCTTTACCACCGCATTGTACTTTGACACAAGCTCCTCCTGCCGCTTTTTATATGCTTTCTGATCCTGTGCCGCTGATGCGTTTTCAGCGATGTGCTTGCGGTTCATTTCGATAAGCACCTCGGCTTCCGCGTTCTTTGCCGCAAGCTCATCGTCAATTGCAGCGCTGTCAAAAAGGTCGGCAAGCGCCAACCAGCACTCACTAATAACCTCATCGGTAATGTCCTGCATACCGTTCCACGCCTGAATGAAGCGCTCCTTTATTTCATCCTCGGTTAAATGCGGCGTGGCACATTTCTCGCCCTTTTTGAATTTGCTGTTGCATTGCCATATCACACGGCGGTATTTGTCGGTTGAGTGCCAGACCTTCGAGCCATAGAAGCCGCCGCAATCGCCACAGACCAGCTTCGCCGAAAAGCAGCTTTTACAATTATAGCTGCGCCCTAATGCCTTACGCCGTGCAAACTCCGCCTGTACCATATCGAAGTCCTCGGCGTCAATGATTCCATCGTGACTGTCCGTAACATAAAATTGCGGCACTTCGCCCTCGTTCGGCTTCATCTTCTTCGTCAGGAAATCCGTCGTGAAGGTCTTTTGGAGAAGCGCGTCGCCCTTGTACTTCTCGTTGGTAAGAATGCTTTCGACCACATTACATTGCCAGCGTTCCTTGCCGCCGGGCGTCGGAATGCCCTGCGCCGTGAGATGCTTGGCAATCGCGGTGGGTGTTTTCCCCTGCAGGAACATCGTGTAAATCAACCGCACAATTTTGGCTTCCTCCGGCACAATCTGCGGCGTACCGTCCGCGCTCTTCTCATATCCGAGAAATTGACCGTATGACATGGACACCTTGCCGTCGGCGATACGCTTGCGCCAGCCCCACGTGACGTTCTCTGAAATGCTCCGGCTTTCCTCCTGCGCCAGAGAGGACATTATCGTGATGAGCAGTTCGCCCTTGGCGTCAAAAGTCCAAATATTTTCCTTCTCGAAGTAAATTTCAATGTTCGCCGCCTTAAGCTTTCGCACGGCGGTGAGGCTGTCGACCGTATTTCTTGCGAAACGGCTGACTGATTTTGTGATTATCAGGTCGATTTTACCGTCCAGCGCATCTTTAATCATCTGATTGAAGCCGTCACGCTTTTTCGTATTAGTCGCCGAAATTCCCTCGTCCGTATATACAAACACGAAGTCCCAATCTGGGCGCTCCTTGATGTACTTGGTGTAGTAGTCCACCTGCGCCTCATAGCTTGACTGCTGTTCTTCCTTTTCTGTGGAAACGCGGGCGTAGCCCGCAACCCGGCGTCGCTTGGGCACGGACACGGCAAGATTGGAAAAGCGCGATGTGACCGTCGCCGGTATCATTGTTGTCGATTCTCAAATTAAACCAGAATAGAATCTCACTTTAAAATAGTCAACACCATCATTAAAAGTTAAGAATTCTTAAATAATTGGAGATAAAAAAAGATAATTATTAAAATAAAATAGTATTAATCATCAAGGATTCTACCCCAGACCCCGTCAATAAACTTCTACTGCTTCAAAGAATCAAGAAGGCAGCCGAAAGACTGCCTTAATACACGCAGATGCTCAGGAACCATTATTTCATAGCCAATATAACCTTAAAAACCGGTCTCAATATTGGCTTGATATACAGCTTCCTCATCAACAGACAGCATTTTTCTTGCTGTACAGTACATGAGGCTGGCAACAGCGATATTATTGATAGTTCTCAGAAATCCACCAGACACATTATGTATCGCAGCAAGTGCAGCAGGCGAAAACACCTCGCTATTGCATCCGGCAAGTTTCATTCTGCTATTACAATAATCAGAAGTTTCCTCTAATGAGAGCCCCTGCATGGAGTAGCGCATAGATATTCTTTGTCGAAGGGGATAGCAGGTATTTAGCGCCAGTTTGTTCCTGATTTGGGGCTGTCCTGCAAGTATCAATACAAATGGATTGGCTGAGTCTATCTTGAAATTAAATAAAAGCCTAAGATCATCCAAAATTGATACCGGAGCCATGTGCACTTCGTCTACTATAATTACAGGAGTTATACGTTGTTCATAATATAAATTATGAATACAATTTTGTATCTGCTGGAACAGGGCTACCTTTTTGTAGGCTGGAGTTTCCCCTAAAAGAGATGCTAGAGCTTGATAAAACTCTTTAACCGTAAGTGTTGTAAGTGGTAGATAGCAGGGTTTATACAAAGACCGGTTAAGATTTTCAACCAGCTTTCTAAGGCTGGTAGATTTCCCCGATCCGGGTTCTCCAACAATGAGACAAATGCCCCTTGAGTCCAACATATATTTAAGTCTGGAATCCAGTTCTTTGGTATCGCGGCTTGTGAAAAGCTTATCTGTAGGGATCTCCTTGTCAAAAGGGTTAAATTTCAATTCGAAATGTTGTTTAAACATGAATTGTCCCTCCCATCAAATCACTGTAGGATATAGAATTTTTAATAACTGTTTCATCTGAGGATGGCTTTGGTTCGATGATTTCAGGTAGGGCACCTTTTCTCCTGTTGCCCTTAAATTTTCTCATAGCATGAGCATTATCATGAAATCTTACCATCCTGGCTTCACCGATTTTCTTGCCGTCTTCATATATGGGGAGAGGCCTGGTAATATCATTTAACCATTCAGGTTCATATCTGATTTCAACTCTTTTACCACTAAATCTTACATCAGTTTCATAAAGAATATTATTAATTTGAGTGGTTGCATCAGGTTGTATCTTCCTTGTAATCCTTAGAAGAAAATTTTCATTAATACGCTCAATATCTGTTACCAGCTTAAGCTTGGAGACCTGGGACATGAGTACATCATGAGGCGAGAGTCCATTTAGACCTTTATGGGCTTTGCGTTTGTAATCATCTTCCAACCATTTAAAGAATCTCTGGTTAAGGTCATCCAAGTCTTTTAGGTCATTGGGATTAAGACCGCTTAAAAACCTCATCCGCACTGTGTTGAACATACGTTCTACTTTGCCCCGGCCTTGTGGAACAAAAGGCTGTGAATGCAAAAGCGTGCAGCCCAAGGATGCGCATATATATTCAAATTGTTGTGAACGATAGATTTTCCCATTGTCGGTATAGACAAGCTTAGGAATTCCTCTTCGTAATACCGCTTCTTTAAAGCAGTGTCTTAGAGTTTCAAAGTTTGAGAAAGATAGAATTGTGAATATACGGGATATCTTGAGGCATCATCGATAAACATATGGAGGTAAGTTTGAAATTTCTTCTTTCCTATCGTTATATATGGACCATACATAACGTCACCTTGCCATAAATCTCCGACATACTCATGTGAGAACCTCAATGATTCAGGAACTTCTGCATTGTTTTTAAACTCACCGCTAAGAGATAGGTCTTCGATATATCTATATACAGTAGGTCTTGAAATATTATGGGGATCAATTAATCCGTCAGCTACCATTTGTTCATAAAGCATGGTTATTGGAAGCCGGGGATTGGCTTTTCTCCTGGTTATTATTTCTTCGCCAATTTCCGGGGATATTTTTCTGGATTTGCCCTTATCACTTCTGCAGCTCCTTACAAGACCTTCAAGGCCACGCTTGTTATAGTCACATAACCATGATTCCAGTGTTTTGTAGGAATAGTTACGCATACCATAATAGGGCATTTCAATAGGCGAGCTGGCTACCTGCCTAAAATACTCAGCATTATTAGGGACCTGTCCATTTAATACGGGTCCTATGATTGAAAATTTCTTTAGGGCTATTGCTTGCTTTGTCTTTTCGTCCATTTTTCATCCTCCTGTGCTTTATTTTGGCAATTAATTGCTATGGAACCATTCTATATTTATGAAATAGCTGCTCCAATTGGGAATGTGGTGTTGCCAGACAAATAACACAAAAGAACTTCATTAGAGAAAAAATCTATGCTATTCTTTTTTGAGAGGTCATAAATGATTTTCCGGTTATTTTTGAAAAGTCGACCAGAAATACATGTGGGTGTAGCCTGTGGACTTTCTCAAGGAAAATCTTGACCCATTTTTGATTCTCCGGAATTGTTCCGGCAAAGAAGAATTCCGGAGATATCAGATTTAATCCATACTGTATCAATTGTCGGTTCTTTATTATTCGCTTCCGGTAATAATTAATGTGCCTGTGCTCTATGGATGGCAAATCTGCTTTTATCCTCTCAATTAGTTTATTAAGGGATATATCACCTTGATAAAATTGGTGAAGAATATTGATTATATCAATCCCTGAATACTCAAATCCTGGTAGACAGAACATTGGTAGCATAGAGACTGTTCTGCCGCATATAGGGCATATATATCGTCTAATATATATGACTCCAGAGAATTCTTTGCTAATAAAAGCCCGTGAATAATAGCCATGCTTCTTAAGCTTTACCGGCATAGAACAATCTGTAAACGGACAACGATTAGGGGCTGAAGGAAAAATATCGTTATTCTTATTGGCAAATTCTCGTGCCGTATTTTCTGTATTAAATACAAATTGCATTGGAACACCTCCCAATGCAAAATTCTACCATTATTACGAATGCTTCCGTTATTTGATAATACTTTTTCACATAACGGCAGCATTCGTTTTCTTCTCAGTTTATTTAATCTGATATTATCTTATGCCTTTCTATGCTTTATATTTGATAATCGACACATTGTGATTGTTCTTGCCATCATCCATGCCTCCTTGTCGTTTTTTCTCTTGCTTTTGTCGCTTATCCTCCGTCCAGCTTTCACGCCGTGAACGGTCTTTCCACTGAGTCGTCGCTGCCGTGCCGTCCTTGAAATGAAACTCAAGTTGATTGTTTGACTGTGCGGTGATGAATGATATTCGCTCCGAAAAAACGGTGGCATCAAAACCGTCCGTTCCGAGTATTGCGGCGCACTCTGCTTTAAGTGTCTCTTCGGGTATCTGCTTTGAAGCGCAGTTCTTTTTGCCCTTGGTGTTGAATGTAGCGCATATCCAAACAAAGCCGGTCGGTGTTGTCTTCCTCCGATAGTTTTTACCGCAAATGCTACAGTGTATTTTCCCTGTGAACGCGGTTTCCGAGCCGGGCTTCACGGTCACAGCGGCTGCTCTGCGTGAAAGCTCCTCTTGCGCAGCCTCAAATGTAGCCCTGTCGATAATCGGCTCGTGCGCCTCCTGCACGAAATACTGTGGCAATTCGCCACGGTTTATCTGTGTTTGCTTTGATAAATGGTCAGTGCGGAAGGTCTTTTGCAGCAGTAAATCTCCGGCGTACTTCTCATTACGGAGCATTTTGCTGATGGTGGCTTGACACCACGATTTGTTCATGCGCGTGGGTATCCCCATTTCGTTAAGCCTGTTGGCTATGGCTTGTTTTCCGTAGCCCTCAAGAAAAAGCGAGAATACAAGGCGTACCGTCTTCGCTTCCTCCGGCACGATCTGGAAAACTCCGTCTTTTACCCGATAGCCAAGCATCGTGCAATCCCACGGCTTGCCTTCCTCAAAATTCTTGCGTACTCGCCACTTCTGGTTTTCGGAAACCGATAGGCTTTCCTCCTGCGCGTAGGATGCAAGAATTGTCAGCATCAGTTCGCCATCAGCGCTTATGCTGTGGATGTTCTACTCCTCGAAAAACACATCGATGTCGAGCAATTTTAATTCTCTAACCGTAGATAGCAGCGTGACTGTGTTCCGGGCGAAGCGTGATATGGACTTTGTGATAACCATATCGATTTTCCCGGCGCGGCAATCCGCCAGCAAGCGTTGAAAGCTCTCGCGGCTGTCCTTTGTGCCGGTTTTCGCTTCATCCGCATATACGCCGACATACTCCCAGTCGCAGTGCTTTTGAATCAGGCCGCTGTAATAGCTGACCTGTGATGCCAGCGACTGAAGCATTGCGTCCTTGCCTGACGAAACGCGGGCGTATGCCGCCACGCGCTTTCCCTTAAAGGGAACTCGCGGCGCAAACTCTATTTGTGTAATTCGGCTGTTTGCCATTGATACTCCACCTCCTTTCAGGGGGTACATATTCGCTCTAAAGGACGATAAAGTCAAGGCAATTCGCGCCATATACTGCATAAAGATACGCGATATTTGACCGCGAGCTTTTCCTCAAGCTTAGTATAATCATAGATGGTAATATGCCCATCGGACAGCCATCTCCTCAACACAGCGACGACGGCTTTGTATTTCATCAGCTCCGTTTTTCTGTCCTGTGTCATATGTCAGCCTCCGCCGTTTTCGTGCGGTGCTGAGCAGAACACGCATGACAGCAAAACTTGCTGTTCGGTCTGCCGTAGACCGTGTAGGATTTCCCACAATGAGCGCATATCCTACTGTAATATGCCTTTCTGTTTTCGGCATTCGGATGCGTTTTCCACCATGCGTTACGGCATTTATCAGAGCAGAACTTCTTCGGCTTGCTCCCACGCTTAATCACAAGCGCCTGTCCACATTGCTTGCAGCGAGAAGCGTCATCCATGACAGACGATTTTTCAGCAACCAATGCTAAACCCTGTCTGCGGCAATAGCTCTTCACTGTGTTTATCGAAAGCCCAACCGTTTCGGCAATTGATACATACTTGCAACCCTCAGATCGTAGGCGAAGTATAGTTGATTTCTGTTCGTTGGTCATCAAAACCACCTCCTCGCCATACGGAGAAAACGGAGTGGTTTTGGGGAGGCGTTTCGACATAAAAATAACGCCCATCAGAAGAAAAATTCCTGACGGGCGTTATGTCAAGAGCGCAAAGTTGTGCATCCTTGCGCTCTTGGATTATTCGCTATACTTGATAAATGCGTCGGTGAAGCCAGCCGCTTTGACTTTTGTGAGCATGGCATCGGCATTTGTTTTGACCGAGAACGCACCGAGCTGGACGCGGTAATACTTCTTCGGCGTAGTCGGTGTTTCCGGCTCCGCAGGTTTTTCATCAGCCGCCAACCCAGCCTTCACATCGGCGCGGAAGGTATCCATACTCTTGCCATGCTTCGGAAACCAGTGCATGGCATCGCCGTGGTTGGAGGCAATGCCTTGTTTGTATCCCTCCGAATGGCAGATGATGTTCTGTTCCGTCAAGCCGAATTGCTTGCAGAGGTAGACGCACAGCTCGACAGCCTCCTTGTAAACGGTAGAAAAATACGAGGCATCGGTCAGACCGTCCTCGCAGATTTCAAAGCCTATATGTGTGTTATTGGAGCTGCCGCCGCCGTGCCAACCCCGCATATTCCACGGAAGCGTCTGGTAGGTGGCAATGGAGCCGTCTTTTAGCTTGCCGATAAAGGCATGAACGCAGACCTGTCTGCCGCCCGGAGTGGCAGTGTTCCAGTGGTTGCCGTACTGGTTCTCGCCGAGCAGCCCGTCGTCGGGTCCGACATAGCGTTTGAGGTTGGGATTGTTCGCGCCGGTCGAATGCACCATGATGCCCTTCGGCACAATAGTCTTTCCGGCTTTGTAGCAGTCGTTGTTTGTGAATATCAATTTCCTCAGGTTCATTTTATTTCGCCGTCCTTTCCATGAAGCTGTGCCAGCACATCTTTTAACTTTGCAGGCACGGGTAACCCAATAGCCGTGGCATTCTCAACGAGAGAAATTCCCTCATTAGCAATGTAGAAGAAGATAACCGTCGTACGAAGTGGTGCTCCCGTGCCGCCGAGCAGATAGGTGTCGATGAGATGACCAATGCCGACCACAAGGAATAGTGCTACCTTCTTGGCGATACCCTGCGCTCCGATTCGGCTGGACAGCTTCTTCTCCACAATTGCCCGAAGCACGCCCGTGACGTAGTCGACAACCACGAAGGCGATGAGCGCATAAAGGAAGCCGTCCAATCCGCCCAAAAACCAGCCAAGCGTACCTCCGATGGCTGCAAATGCAACCTGAATCCAATTCCAAATCTCTTTCATTTTCGTTTTACCTCCTGTTTTTCCGCATAAAAAACGCCTGCTGAATATGCAGGCGCGAATGCCAATATGAATGATTATTCTTTAACTCTGCTTCGGGAGTGCCTCCCAAAGCCGCAAGTCTTCCTGACCGAGTGACCATAGGGCAAAACCACGCAACCGCCATCGGTATGCCGATTCATTTGCCCAGTAGACAATCGAGTCCACGTCTTGGTAGTAGACAATTCCAAAACCATCCCCATCGCCGAGGAATACCCTCGAACACCAGACGTTGATATCGCGTGGCGTAAATTTTGCCGTGTAGTCTGCGTTGCATGGAATGTATAGCATTGCGGAATGCACGAAATCATAGTCCATAGAGATATCCTCGCTTCGGGTAGCAGATTCCTCCACATCTGAGGTAAGCGTGAATACCTCGAATTCACTGTCCCATGTCACGCTACTCCGGGCGATCCTGCCGTAGTTTTCGGTAGTACCGTTTGGCATCGTCACATCAAATGCTTCATACGGCTCGTAAGTCCAAGCGTCGCCCAAACGAAGCAGTTCACACTTGATTTCATTATCCGAGCGAATGCCGCAATAACCGCTTGTCGGTGATACCGTGGCAGTGAAGCGGAGGGTGTTACTGTTACCGGAATAGACCCTCACACGGTTGCCGCGTTTCCTCATTTCAATGAGATAAATATTGGGGTTTGTGCGGATGTCGGTGGCAGGTGTTTTAGAGTAAGCTGCACCATAACTGCCGAGCAAAATAGAGCCTTGATAGAGCTCCACTCGCTTAGTGTTGATGTTGATACAACAGAAGATGTCGCCGATAAATACCCCAGCGCGCCCGCTCCCGTTGTGTGGAAATGCAAGCCGTGCTCGAAGGTGAACATCGGAGAAACCGTCATATCTCCAGGCAAGCTGCCCACTACCTTCTAGCTGTGAATAAACCCTGCCGGATGCATATTCATCGCTTCGCCAGACTGCCCAACTGCCTGAAAGTGTAGTCCAGTAAGTGCTTTGCAGCGTGATGGGGTCTCGGAAGTCCTCATACCACACCAGAGCCGATTCGGGTTTTCGCCGCAGAATCTCGGTGGTCAGCTTGAAGCCTTTGTCCGGCACAGCCATATTCCCGTTCACGTCCTTGAAGCTACGAGGAGAGAGTTCAAAGGTAGCCGAACCTGCCGAGGGCTGTTCAGAAAACGATGAGCAAAGACGAAAGCCATATAACTGCGCACCCACCACACCGCCGTCAACGGTGATGGCGTGTTCTCCTGCCGACATGCTGCGTCCTTTGGCAAGAATCGCCCAGAAGGTGCTTCTCCAATACGGCCACCATAGGCGGTTTTCGTAAAAGCCGACCGGGGAACCGTTAAGGGAGATGTTGATACCGTTCTTATCCCAATACGGATATCAGATACGGACGGAGACATCATAAATTCCCGATTGCGGAACGGTAAAATCGTAGGTCGCTGTACCCATTTCGGATGAGAGTGTAATCATGCCGTTGCCGATCACCACGCCCTCTGTGTAACTATCCGGCTCGCCGTCGCGGTCTATATATATTGTGCCAAACTCTGCCTTTTGTGTTTTGCCGTAGCAAGTTAAGTATCGGCGGCGGTTGTATGTTTCCGGTCTGCCTTTGTAGAACATTGTAAAAACAGAAATCACGCCGAGATGGTGACAAGAAAGCCCTTGCGCCAAAACGGGTATGCTGTTCCCGTCAATGCTCCTGATTACCACATTTGGTTTACCATCACATGGGGACATACGGCGCGAATTCTCATATACACATATAACCTTGAGGCATTCACACGCCTTGAGCAGAAGAAAGCCGAAATAGAATCTCTGTGCGGTTATACGCTCGACTGGTATTCGAGCAGAAGCAGTAGTGTACAGAAGCGCATCATTTACAGCAAGGAAATAGATTACTACTCTACTGAGAACCAGATTGAGTGTTTTGACTGGTTTATCGATTGTTTTGATAAGCTGAAATTTGCGCTGGATACTTGCGACCCACGCTAAATGTTCGTCCATAAGAGAGGAGGTACAACATGAGCGATACACCGGATTCGACAACTGTAATGATACTTTTTCCTGATTTCGAAGTAAGCGTCAACACTACCAGGACGATTTATTTAAATCATGTCAGGCCTTTCCCGTTAGCCATTCATTAAGCGCCTTGGAGATTTCATTTCTAAACTCTTCATCTGACAGACCAAGATCAGTTCCGCGCTCATATGCCCGATCTACAGTTTGAGCAAACCTAACCGCAAATTTGCTGTTCTCAAGCTCCATATGGGGAAAATGCTCTATCACATAGGCAGGGTAATCCAAATCAAAAAAATAACGTTCCAAATCTCCGTTTACGAAATCCGAGATGAAATCAATCATAAATGCCGTGTGCTTTTTAAATTTCATTTAATCTTCCTCCCAGGCATATTTTTCAGGCTTTGTTTCCTTTGGCTTTGGTGCAAATACCTTCTGTGGTAATGTTGCACTGCCGGGAAGCAAATCTTCAGTTGTGGAGGCATAGCCAGGTTTCCCAAGGTTAGGAGCATTAGTAAAAATCCACGTCAAATATTCAAATGGATTCAGGCCGTTTTCCCTGGCGGTCACAACAAGACTGTAATATACTGCGCTGGCTCTCGCACCGTTTGGCGTGTTGTTAAAAAGCCAATTTTTACGTCCGATAACAAAAGGCTTGATGCTACGCTCCGCCCGGTTATTCGATATTTCCAGGCGCCCATCCAGCAAATACCGTTCAAGATATTTGCGCTGGGATTGCGTATAATGCACTGCTTTGCCAAGAAGGGTATTGGGCAGGGCATTCAAGTGTTCAATCCAGTTGTAAAATTCATCTATTAGTGGTCTGGATAGCCTTTCACGCTCTTTAAGCCGATTTTCTGGGGTCAACAAAGCGAAATTTTTCTCCAAATGGAACAGTCTGTCGCAATAGCTGACTCCTTTTGCTGCATTGGAATCAGCTTGCCTGTCCTTTGGCAGTGTTTTCAGCGCATCAAAAAATTTTCGTCGCACGTGGCTCCAGCAACCAACAACTATAATTTTTTCGGGCAGTTTGCGATACCCGTTATATCCGTCCGCGTGAAGATATCCTTTGAAATTTTTTAGGAAATTTCCAGGATGTATATGTCTTCTATCTGGTTGATAATCATAAATTACAATTTGGTGTTTCGCCTCTCCACTGGTGCGGTACAGCCACATGTAACTCTTTGACTGTGCCGCTTTCCCTGGTTCTTTCAACACCTGCAGGGTTGTTTCGTCTGCGTGAAGCACTTCATGCTCACATAATCGGCGCTTCATCTCTTCATATATCGGTTCTAGCCAGTCTTCACTGGCCTTGATAAGCCAATTTGACATAGTCTGCCGGGAAAGCAGGATGCCATTTTGCTTCCACTCCTGCTCCTGTCGGTACAGTGGCGAGGCCATCATGAATTTTTGTACGGCTATATGGGCAATGGTCTCGGGTGAGGCGAATCCGCCTTTTATGACGGGTTCTGGCATATCTGCCTTTATGATAGGAAAATGATCAGAGGTACTCTCACAATTTCGGCAGGTGTAAACATGCTGAACATGTCGTACGATTACCACTTTGGCAGGAATAATCTTGAGCTCTTCACGGGTTTCTTTCCCCATTGTATGCATTTCCCCGCCGCATTCCGGGCAAATACAATTTTCAGCTGGCAACTTATGTTCAATTACCTCAACAGGTAAATCCTTCGGCAATTTGTCGGTTGTAAGACGCGTCCGTTTGCGGTAATGCGCCTTTACTTCGGAAATTTTGGGTTCCGGTATGGTCATATCCACGTGTGATTCGGCTTCGTTGAATAAAGACAATTGGAAACTATCAGTTTTTTCGCTTGATGCCCCATATTGCTTATGCTTTGCAAGACGGATCTGTGACATCAACCACTGTAATTGTTGCTCCAATTCCACAATTTTACGGTCTTTTTCTTTAATTATATCAAGCAATTTTTCTACTGAAATTTCCTGCGTTTCCATGGAAAAATTATCACAGAAAAAAGGCATAATTACAAGATATCAGGAGATTATGCGATATTTTGTGAGATATTTTAGAATATTTGCCGCTCGAAAACTTCTTTCCGTTTAAGCTTTTTCTCTAGTTTCGCACCTTCTATTAAGTAAGATAATTCCTTCGCCTCAAGAACCAGGGTGGTGGTGTCCCCCTTGACCGGCCAGCGAAAATGCCCACGTTCCAAACGCTTGAAATACAACCAGAATCCGTCGCCGTCCCATTCCAGGATTTTTATCCTATTCCGATTCCGATTGCAGAATACAAACAATGCTTCCGAAAATGGATCAAGTGAAAAGCTGTCTTTAACCAGGGTCATTAGGCCGTTAATAGATTTCCTCATGTCTGTATACCCACAGCATATGTATACAGGTTTTTCGCGCCACCTCATTACAGCACCCTTAATACGCGGCAGACTTTTTTTAATAGTTCTAGATCGGTATTTTCATCCACGGTGACACGACATCCGCCGACTTCAATATCTAGCGTTGATTTGATTTCTTGGCCCTGGCTAAGTTGCATCCACCCCTTAGGAATATTAACGGTCCCTTCTCCTATTCTTGAAAGCTCCATACATGCAGCCTCTCGTATTTTCCGCCGCCAGTAAAAGTATGCATGCCTGCTTATTCCTTTATCCTGGCAGAATTCCTTAATGTTTTGCCCGCTGCATTGCTGTTCCTTTATCACATTCATCCATTGCGATAATCGGTATTCTTCTGCAACTCTTCGTGTATCCATACAACCACTCCATTCTAAGTTGAAAAAGTTTGCTTACTTTTTCATCTTTTTAAACTTTTCAACTTTGTTTACGTGATTGTACTCTTTTCAGGCTTCAATGTACATGTGACGGTTTACTTGACGCTTACATTTCGAAGCGCTAAAAAAGGAAGTCGAAAAACTCCGCACAGAGCTGTCGATGTTGTTTCTCGAACGTGATGACCTCATTTACCAAGAATGCAAAAATATCGATATGGCTTATATGCTGGCTGTCGGCGCTCTGGAATATAAAGCATTCGAACTTGATTGCATGATACGGCGGCAAAAGAGAAAATCAGAGTTGATCCAAGCCAAGAAAAATCGGCAGGAGAAAATCTCTGTAACACAAATTAATAATGCACTTGATGTGGAGTTTGCCGAGTATCAGGCTATGTTAAATGAACAGGTTGAAAAGATGAATGCTGCGCTTGAGCGAAGCCACGGAACTCTCCTATCCGAAGAAGAGAGCCGCGAATTAAAGAAGCTATACCGAGCGATAGTAAAAGTTCTTCACCCTGATTTGCATCCCGATTTATCCGATGCACAGGCGCAGTTGTTTCTTAATGCGGTCGAAGCCTACGAGCATGGCGATCTAAATGGCTTGCGCATAATTAGCACGATGGTGGTCGACCCAGTAATACCAGGGACGGTATGACAGCATTGATGAAAGAAAAAGAGCGGTTGTTAAACCTGTTGCAGACCATAAAGGACAGAATATCGGAAATCAAATCGGAATTTCCGTACACCATGAAGGAGTTTGTTCAGAATCCTGAAAAAATTGACGCTCGCAAAACGGAGTTGCAAGAACAAATAAATCAGTTGACGGATACACTTGCGGTATACAACGATAGAATTGCAGAAATGTTGAGGTGAGCGGATATGGGTGAATTGATAAAAAGTGATAGCGGCGGTCTTGTCAGCCTGCTTCACGGGAAAGGCGGCGGATTGGATATCCCGAAGCCATTTGAACGGGATATTTATCTGTTTGACACTCAAGTCGCCGGAACGAGTTATGTAGAGGGTATCGATGAGCTGGAGCCGCATCTTAATATTGATGACAAATTGAATTTTTACCGTGAGCCGGATAATCCATATGACCACAAAGCTATCGTAATCAAGAACGCTGACGGTGTAAAAATCGGCTATGTAGCACGGGCTGATAATGTTGTTTTTTCTCGCCTCATGGACGCTGGAAAGCTACTCTTCGGACGGATAACCTTAAGGAGATGTCCGGTAAATGGCTAAAAATCAATATAAAGATATTCCTTCACGAGTAAGTGCGAGCCTGAGGGGGCGTAACCAGTATGAAAGATATAAAAAAGTATCAAGGGTGTTTACTTGGTGGAGCTGTTGGCGACGCGCTTGGATATGCTGTCGAGTTTTTACAGGATGAGCAAATCTTCCGTAAGTATGGAGAGCGTGGGATAACCGAATATTCACTTGTAGACGGTGTGGCTCAGATTTCCGACGATACGCAAATGACGCTCTATACCGCAAACGGTTTGCTTCTTGGCACGACAAGAGGAATGACTCGTGGAATCATGGGGACATATCCGAGCTATATTGCGTTGTGCTATAAGGATTGGTTGAAATCGCAGTGTGCCGATGAATTCGGCTTCGAAAAGCCGGAGTTTTCTTGGCTGAACAATGTTGCGGACATGAATCACAATGATTCATTGTTTGGTGTTTTAATCATTGTGGTTACTCTCATATTTGAGTTCCTTGTTACCCTTCCGTTTACTGAGGTAGCAAGTGAAATCGACAGAGCCAGATGGGCATTTCTAATAAACAGAGAATTGCTTTTAACCGCTTTTCCTGCTGCACTTATTACTTATACTTTTACCTGGCTACTAAAAACAAAAAGCAGAAAAGATGCATTGCGCAAAGGAATTATATGGACATGTATCCTTGCGTTTTATTATATTTTAATTAGTATTGGAAATGGAAGTTTCGACTTAATGTTTGGAAACATCGGTGTTTACGTATTGCTGGTATGTGCCTTTGCTGGTACAGCTAGTTATTCGATCTTAAAGCGTTTGAGATAGATCGAACTGCATTACAAGTATTGGCTTGAAGGGGAAAGAACAATGAAGAAAACAGGGAAAGTATTATATTGGATTCCAAGAATTTTATCTATTCTGTTTATTTGTTTTCTAACTATATTTTCGTTTGATGTGTTTGAGCCAGGGAAAGGCATAGGGGAAATCTTACTTGGTTTATTTATGCACAATATTCCATCTATCATTATGGCTGTCTTACTTGCCATAGCTTGGAAGAAGGAAATCGTTGGAGCAGTAAGTTATTTCGGTGCGGGACTTTTATATATTGGATTAGTTGTTATCAATTCAGACTTACCATGGTATATTGCTATAACATGGAGTCTAACTATTTCAGGACCGGCATTTATTATCGGAGCTCTGTTTCTTATTAGTTGGGGAAAAAGAAAAACAACGCACAATAGCATAAAGCGCGAGAAAATTGATGGAACTTTTCAGTGATGCTGCCCATCGTGTTTTGACGACATAATTAATATTGTTCTCTTAACCGCAGGGGTGTAATTTATGATAATCAATCTGACGTTGACGTGCTGAGTTCCCGGGCTACATCTTTACTTTGACGATATCGAATCTGTACAAGTTTTACGCGATGTGGCTGCTTTAAAAGTTGATACTGATGATGAAGAATTGGCATCAGAATTCTTGTCCCATTTTATTGCGATAAACGGTGTGGATACCAATTCTGTTAAAGAAAAATGGAGCATAAAATCAAGCAGGCACCAAAAATCAAGCAGCATTATTGTTCGTTAACGATACCCTGCTCGTTAACGAAAGCTCGCCGACAGCAGAAAATGGTGCATTGTATCAAAGTAGTGCAGGAAACACATAAAGAAAAGACAGCCTTTGCTTAAATGCAAAGGTTTTTTGTTTTTGCGGTGTTAATGCAATTGGAAAGTTAGAAAGCTTTTTTGTTCATCTCAGTTTATTTTAGTTGTTGAGAGTTGATAATAATTGATAGGTTGAATATAATTGAGTTGAAGGGAGTGATAGTATGGCCTCGGAAAAGGAGTTAATTACTGCCCAGGCTTTGGCTGAAGCCCTGAATCTTTCTGTGGAAACTATTTGGAGGTATACCCGAGAAAATAAAATCCCCTTTATTGAGCTGGGCAAAAGACAATACCGCTATATACTGGAAGAAGTGATCAAAGCACTCCAGGGTGGTACTATCACAGAAGAAGCTTCTTCCTATGAAACTAAACCGGACAAAAAACTCACTTACCAGGACTACCTGAATATACCAGAAGAACCCGGTTATCGTTTTGAAATCCTGGACGGTATGTTGGTTAAAGAACCTTCCCCCAGTGTTATACACCAGCGAGTCTCCCGGCGATTGCAAAGGATTCTGGAAGATTATTTTGGGGACGTTGACTCTGCAGGGGAAATCTTTAATGCACCATTGGATGTTACTCCCCTGGACTACAATGTAGTGCAGCCGGATATTTTCTATGTATCAGGTCAGCAGCAGATGATGGTGAAAGATACACACATTGACGGAGCGCCTGAACTGGTAGTGGAAATATTGTCCCCTTCCACTCGTCGCAAAGATCGGTTGAAAAAAATGCAAATTTATCAGCGGGCTAAAGTACAACACTATTGGTTGGTGGATCCCCAGGAAAGAACTCTGGAATGCTTTGTTTTGCGTGATGGTCTATACACCCTGGTGGCCTACGGTATGGAAGAAGATTCGGTGGAACATCCTGATTTTGCAGGACTGTCCATTGCCTTACAATCATTATGGTGCAGATAAAGGAACCAAAAGGTGAATTAGCCGTGCTTTTATTTTGTTCAATCTATAAGGTTTAAATAAAACCAAAAAGAATCGGAAATATAAATGCCACAAATGCAGTCCAGATAAAGTAAACATACAGGTAATTTGTCTGCCATTTTTCTAACTTAATAAATTCACATTTTCTCTTGAAATAAACAATATATAACCAGGCAAGACCCCCTAAGTTACCCAACAAGACTAGATTCTCTCCCAGAGCTGCAAGCTTATTGGGGGTGATACCAAAAGCCGATAAGCGTGATAGAATGGCGGACAGGGCAATCCCATCTATAATAAATGCTGTTATTATTAAGGCCAAATTCAAATAGTCAAAAAAGTTGGCCGGTTCTTGGTTGTTACGCGCTGAAATCACATATAAAACCAGCCCTAATACCAATGCAAGCATAAAATCAAATGCTATTAAAAACTCTCTTTCTGCAAAGGGACTTTTGCCGGTAATAATTGTAACCACTAAGAAGCAAATCATGATTAATAGAAATAGAGGACTGAATATTTTGGCTAAAATAGGTGCAAAGTTTTCGACTATACTTTTTTTTGCTTCAACTAGATAAACCGTTATAAAAACTGCAGCACAGGCCCCATATATCACATAATAATCCTCCAGGAATTTGTCCACATCAACCTGGATGGCACCAAATATGGCCGCCGTAAACCCAGCTAAAACCATTATTCCTGCGCCTACCAAGGTACCATAGACCACCGCTTCTCCTGTAAAGCGTATAAAGTTCATTCTGCCCTGGCTGCTTTTCCATTCCCTGCCTATATAGGCTACACCGACAATCAACCATAGAAATAAAGGTAAGTGAAGGCCGCTTAAGTATTCTGTATGATATGGAGGAAAAGACGGGTAATTATTTATGACCAGTGCTGCTGCAACAAAGGTTGCCATAATAGTTAACCAGGTTCTTACTCCCGCATTTCTTTTAACCAAGAAAAACCCTGCAATAAGCGGCAGAATAAAAAAGCTAAGATTTTTCAAATAGAATCTATCAGCTGCTGGATCTTGGAAGCTTAAACCGAAAAATTCAGTGATTTTAATTAATGTTCCTGCCAGTAGCGCAAAAATTATTACTAGCGCAATATCGCGTCGGTTTTGTTTTTTCGCTGTGGTATCTACTTGGTCTATGAATAGGTGTTTCCAAAGATTTTCGGTATTAACCTTGGCAAACTCGCGTGAAATCGCATCTAAATTACCTAATCGCTTAACACTGACCAGAAATGATTCATCAGGGGTCAGTCCGGATGACATTAAGTCATCTATTTCTTCCCGCAAATGGCTTTCCAATTCGCTAATATCCGCTTCCGTAAAATTACCATGAGCTCGTAAATAATCTTTCCATGAATGAATATGCGTTTCCAAATCAAACATGATAGCCCTCCTTACGTCTATTTCACATCATTCCAGGTTTTTGAAAGAGCGGAATGTACTATCTCCCATTGCTTTTTCTGCAGTTCCAATTCTTTTAAGCCGCTTTCTTTAATCCGGTAGTATTTACGCTGGCGTCCTGATTCAGATTTGCTCCAATATGATTCGATTAACTTCTGTTCCTCCAGACGGTGCAATAATGGGTATAACATACCTTCCGTCCATACCAGTCTACGTATCACAGTAATAATTCCAGCCAGGTTTAATAACATTAATAATATCAGTCGTTTAATCGTTAGCCGGAGGGAGTTTATTTGGAAAGGGCACGGAAGTATGGTGTTTTTACGTTGATAGTTGTTGCTTTGCTCATATCGGGTTTAATCATACCCAGATTACTGTTAAACCCGCCGGTAAATGATGCCCAAATGGTCCTTTCCGATGAACCTGATTTATTGCCCCAACAGAAGAAGGAAATGGTCATACTGGACATCTATGTCCCAGAAGTCCGGGTAGACCTTATGTATGCTGGCAATAATAACATTTATGGTGAAAGACTTTATGACAGCAAACTGGCCTTTCTAAGAAGGGGAACCGCGGAAAAGCTCCGAAAAGCCCAGGAGGAATTTGCCTTGCAAGGATACACCCTAAAAATCTGGGATGCATACCGGCCTCCGGAGGTCCAGTTTAAACTGTGGCAGGCTATGCCGGATGCCAGGTTTGTTATTAATCCCCATCAGGGATATTCTCTTCACTCCCGGGGGGTGGCCTTAGATGTCACTCTGGTGGATAAAAACGGCAATGAGCTGCTTATGCCCACAGGGTTTGATAATTTTACTACTCTTGCTGACCGTGATTACAAGGATATTGAGGAAACAGAAGCGGCAAATGCCCGGCTTTTGGAAGAGATCATGGCCAAGCATGGGTTTCGTAGTATCTTTTATGAATGGTGGCACTTTATTGACCAAGAAGGGCAGCAGTACCCGGTAGTAACCAGATCTCAGCTGCCCCTTCTGTTGCGAAAATATTGACCATAACTCATTGCCCGGCCTCTAAATGTCCAGGGTTGTATAAAGAAAGATTAAACATTAATTGGCCACAGGTACGCCCATTAAAAAAGCTCATCCCGGGTTACGCTTTTCCGGTCATTGTCCTGCTGTAAGACAACAAACCCCCCGGAACGCCCATACTTAACCGCCTGTATTTCTGCTACTGCTGCCAAGGCTATTTCTGCTGCCTTTTGACCGCCTAGATCAAGACCAATGGGTATATGAACCCGGCTAATCAGCTCGTCGGAAATCCCCAGGCTTTTAAGCATTTTGAAGTAGGCAGTTACTTTATGCTTATTGCCCAGGATTCCGATATAGCGGGCGGGTGATTTAATTACCGCCTGTAGTGCCATATCATCAAATTCATGGTTATAGCTGGCCAGGACTATGCTGGTGTTTTCATGAATATCGCAACCCCGCAGTAACTCCAGCACATTTCCCAACCGTCTGTCAGCAGCCGGAAACCTCTCTTCGGTAAGAGTATCAACCCGGTTATCGATAACTGTAATCCGGTAACCTACTATTTCTGCTATACGGTAAACATTATAGGCAACATTGCCAGATCCTACTATTATCAGACTATCTCCATCATTCGCCTGCGCTGAAACCATTTGCTCACCCCTCATTACTATATATCCTGAACTTTCAACTGTCATCCCAGGTACTGCTCCAACCGATTTATACAATAGTATGCAGCCAGCAATCGGTATATAGCAATAGTATGCCTGCAATTTCCAGTGTTAATTTTAAATAAGCAGGCTTAGCCATACGGTCAATGATACGATAGACAGCAGGGTGGTGGATATTATTACTCCGCTTGACAAATCTGAATCTCCATTCATCGCGGAAGCAAAAACAAAATTAATCTGGGCCGATGGCATCGCTAATAATAATATAACAATCTGCTGAAAGATATCGATAGGCCCAAAATGGAATAATTTAAACAGTAATAAGCCGATTAATGGAAGGACAAAAAGCTTGATAAGGGTATTGATAGCAATTAGAGCCGTATTGCCTTTAAGGTACTGAACACTGATACTGGCTCCAATACCAATCAAAGCCAGGGGCAGGGTTATTCCACTTATGATTGACAGGGTATTTTCTACAAATAAGGGGAGAGGAATTCTCAGCCAGGCGAAGGGAATGGCCAAGGCACAGCTTATTATCAAGGGGTTAACAATAGCGTTTTTCAGGTTGTATTTCCAGTTTTCCAGGGTGAACTTACTAAAAGCTAAAACGCCCAGGGTATTATTCACCGGTACTGCGAAAGCTGCGAAAATACTGGCAATAGCCAGCCCTTGGTCACCAAAAACGTAAAAGCAGATCGGCAATCCAATGAGAGTTATATTGGAGCGAAAACAGTTGGCAATAAAGGAGCTGGTAGCTGGGGCAGTCAAACCTAAGAGCCTGGCAATGAAAAAGCTGAGCAAGAACATTAAAGCAATTGAGCTCAATAATACCAGGACATGGTTGATGCTAAAGACTTTGGTCAAATCGGATTGGGATATCTTATAAAACAGCAATGCTGGTATTAGAACATTAAAAAGAAGGCGGTTTCCAGTATTAATAAATTGGATGTCGATATACTTATATCTATATAAAATATTCCCCAGGAGCATCACAGTAAAAATGGGCAAGATAATAAGCAGTATTTCCAACATTTTTGTGCCACTCCCCTTTCTTGGTTAGCACTTAACATCATCTACATACCGATGGTGCTTCTATACTTAAAAACTGTTTTATCTAACCTAGTGCCGCCAGGGCGGCGAAAAAACTAGAGATCCGCAAGGTTTGCTTAATGGAAACCTGCAAATAAATGCTCATGGAGGGAAATAAAACTATGAAATGTCTTTAAACTCACATTGGATAATAGCTTCTGAAGGGCAGCTCTGGCAGCAAAGTCCACAACCAATACATATGTCCTGAAAGATTTTGTATTCTCCAATCTGGCTGATAGCCCCACCGGGCAGACATCGGCACATAATCCACAGACTGAACACTTGTCACGGATAATTACATACAGTGCAACCACCCCTGTTGTGTTTTTTGACTATTATCATAACTGGAAGCATAACAGAGTAGGGTTGGATTTTCAAGGGGGCAATCAGGGGTGCTGGTCGGGCCTACGTTAGTCTAATCCATATTTGTTATTACTATTCTTGCTTATCCCGTTTCTGTTCTGAATAACCCGGGTTATCCTTAGTCCTTTTAGCGGCAGGTGCAGTGCGGAAGAGAGCCAGGCGCTGAGCTAAATAGGCGAGGGAATAGAAAGCCACCAAGAGAAGTCCTGCCAGTAGACCCGAACCCTGGCCGGGAATCAGGGGCATGGTTATAATAACAACAACCATGCTGATAATAGAAGCCCAGGACGTATAGGGAAAACCCGGCAGCTGGCAATGCCCGTGGGGAGGGCAGCCGTAAAGGGAACGGAATTTCATGTGCGATACCATGATGATTAGATAGACGAGTAAAAGAGAGAATCCCCCGGAGCTCACCAAAAACAAATAAACCCGGTTGGGCAAAATACTGGCCATGCTGACTCCCAGCAACATAGCTATACCGGAGAAGAGAATACCTTTCAAGGGGACTTCGCCGCGATCGATTAAAAAACTGGGGGCCTGACCGCTATCGGCCAGGGAACGGAGCATTCGGCCAAGGCCAAAAGTAGTAGCCAGCATAGCCGAGAGAATGGCGGCAATCAGCACCAGATTGACCAATTCCCCAGCCAGGTTCAGCCCCATATTGTTAAGGGCGGCAACAAAGGGACTAATTTCCGTTGAAAGCCTGGTAGTCGAAAGGAGAGGCAACAACAGTACAATTACTAAAATATACAGTGTAACCAGGGATAGAATCGTCATTCTTATGGCCCGGGGAACTGTGACTTGGGGATTATTTGTTTCAGCAGCTGCCAAGCCTATAATTTCAAAACCGGCATAGCAGAAAAGAATAATAAGCATACTGCCGGCCAGGCCCCCAATACCGTTGGGCAGGAAAGGTGCAGTGGACAAAGCACCTAATCCAACCGGATCTTTGGCAGGCAAAAGCCCCAAAATCAGAATAAGTGCTATACTGATAAAAGCGGTGAGGGCTGCTAGTTTGAACACCACCAGAAAACTCTCCAGTTTAGCCAGTTTACTGGCTCCCAGCAAGTTGAGTATAGTGATGATAGTTATAATTCCGACTGTTAACCAGGACAGGGGGAGATCCGGGAGCTGGGATCTTATTAACAGGGCGACTGCAGTAGCTTCACTGGACATTCCCAGAACCAGTCCCGTCCAATAAACCCATCCCACAATGAAGCCCAAGTAAGGCCCATAGGCCTGAGCGGCGTAAGTTCGAAATGAACCCGGGTGAGGGTGAGCAACTGTCATCTCGGATAAAGCGGTGAGAATAAAATAAACCAGCAAACCTCCGATAATGAATCCAATAATAACAGAAGGCCCTGCCCAGTTGATAGCTATAGACGATGCCAGAAAAAAGGAACCTCCTATTACTGTACCCAGGGCCAGCATGGTAAGTTGAAATGCAGTCAGGCCTTTTCGCAACCTGTTTACCCCCATTTATTTCAATACCGGGCTTCCGTTTATTTTTTCCCGCACCCCGCCAATGTATACAGAGGGTTTACAAGCGTACAGTTCCCTCGTCACCCTCCTCGTCATTAACGCCCTTGCATTTTATAGGTGGTTGGGTTATCATCTAAATAATCTTGTAATAAAGGATGAATGTATGTCCGAGGTAGTTCATAACTAACCAAATAATATACAGAACTGGTATTCCTGGCTATGGCGCTATTGTAGCGTCTTAGTTGAATATTGGTTTGGAGTTATGAACAATGGTGGCATACTAAATACAGCAATATAGTATTTATGGTACCGTGCCATGGCACGGTATAATTGTGGGTATCTTTAGGGTTGTGAAAGACCGCCGGGTTCTTTTCCGCCCTATTTTTTATTTAAGTATGGAGTGATTAAAAAATGAACCAACATGCCTTAACGACTCTGGAATTTAACAAAATAATCGAGGAGATTCAAAAATACGCTGTAACCAACCAAGCGGCAAGAAGGCTTGAAGAATTACGTCCAGTTTCAGAAATAGAAATTGCCTCTGACTGGATGGCAGAGACTACCGAAGCTAAGACTGTATTGGAGCGCAATCCTAGCGTGCCCCTTTCTTCTATGGCAGGTATGGAGGTGGTAATGGCCAAAACCCAAAAAGGCACAGTGCTGGCTATAGAGGACTTGACTGCCTGTGAAATCTTTCTGGAGGCGGTAAAAAGAATCAGAAAATACATGGATAGCATGCAGTATATTGCTCCCCGCATTTGTGCTTATGCTAGATCTATGAACGAATTAAGCGACCTGCTTGAAAACATCCAAAAATGTATAGTAAATGGCAGGGTGGATGATCGGGCCAGCAGCGAACTGGCATCAATAAGGAAAAGGCAGAGAATTATTGAAGACCGCATAAAAAACAAATTGGATGACATCCTGCGTTCCCCGGCGAACACCGGCATTCTTCAGGAGGCAATAGTCACTACCCGGGGTGGGCGTTATGGAATTCCTGTGAAGCGCCAATTTTTAAAAAGGCTTCCCGGCCAGGTTTTGGATATTTCTTCAACCGGCTCGACGGTTTTTATTGAGCCGGCAGCGGTCACCAAACTGCAGGATGAGTTAAATATACTTAATATTGAAGAAGCAAACGAGGGTTCCCGCATATTAACGCTGCTTTCCACTCAGGTGGAGAATCATAGACAAGAGATATCGGTAAATATGGAAACCATGGCTCACTATGATTTTATCTTCGCCAAGGGCAAATATAGCCTGAGCCAGGACATGAGAGCGGTAAACCTAAATAATGACAACCGGATTATGATTAAAAGAGGCCGGCATCCCCTTCTCGGTAAAAGCTGCGTACCTTTGGATTTTTGCATTGGTGAAGATTACCGGGCTCTGGTGATTACCGGCCCTAATACCGGGGGCAAAACTGTAGCCTTAAAAACCGTAGGCTTATTAAGCATGATGGTTCAAGCCGGTTTGCATGTACCTGTAGAAGAAGGCAGTCAATTTGCGGTATTTTCGGATATACTCGCCGATATAGGCGACGGGCAAAGCATAGAACAATCCCTGAGTACATTTTCATCGCACGTTAAGAACATCCTTACTATAATAAGGTGCTGTAATTCCAGGACCTTAGTAATTATGGACGAATTAGGGGCGGGAACCGAACCTAAAGAGGGGTGTGGTTTTGCTATAGCAGTCTTGGAAAGCGTATTTAACCGGGGCGCCACTATTGTAGCAACTACCCATTTTGGCGAAATTAAGGAATATGCCCTTAAAACTCCCGGGTTTGAAAACGGCAGCATGGCTTTTGATATTCATACCTTGAGTCCTTTATACAAGTTAAATATCGGCAACTGGGGAGAAAGCAATGCTCTTTTGATTGCCCTTAGACTGGGGATGGACCGGCAGATAATTGAAAGAGCACACCAAGTAACCTATGGAGTTAGCAAAAGTTACGCTGATTATGGAGACCAATTAAATGAAAGCACAGCCAACCAGTGCCAACCGCTAGATTATGAAGAAAGCCAGTATTTGGCTGAACAGCGCAAAAAGGACTATAGGCGGATAGAACGCAAAAAACAGTATAAAAAGAAAGACCTTAAAGTGGGCGACCGGGTGTACATCAGCACTATGGAACGGACCGGAATAGTATACAAAGAGGAAAACGACCGGGGAGACCTGGTGATTCTGGTTATGGACAAAAAATATGTTATCAATAAGAAGCGCCTGACTTTACATGTCGATAGAAAAGACCTGTACCCGGAAAACTACGATATGGATATACTTTTTGAGACCAAGGAGAATCGCAAAAAACGAAAACTCATGACTAAAAGGCATGTAGAAGGACTGGTCATTAATAAAGACCCGGACAATGATTAAGCAAGGGTTAGTTCTTCTGTTGCCTCTGTAGAAATAAAAGGAGTTCAAGTTATTATTGTCGAAGGATATTCAATAATATTAATATTAAACTTTTGGAGGGGGTATTGATATGGCAATGGAAGACAAACGCATGAGCATCAAAGAAGCTGTTGAGCAGTTCGTTACTGATGGATGTTCATTAACCTTTAGCAGTGTAGCAAATAGGGAACCGTGCGCCGCTTGCAGTGAAATTATTCGTCAGGGTAGAAAACAAATGACTTTTATTACCGATTCTCAAAGTTATACTGCTGAACTGTTAATTGCAGCCGGGTGTATAAATAAGCTGGAAGCTGCATATGTCTGGGGAGGAGTGCACGGACAGGCTTACATGTACCGTCGTGCAGTTGAAAAAGGCATTCCGGTTCCATTGGAAGTCGAAGACTATTCAAATCTGGGAATGTCTTACCGGTTTATGGCCGGTGCCTGTGGACTACCTTTTATGCCGATTCGAACCATGTTAGGCAGCGATATAATAAAGGAAAACCCGAAAATAAAAGTTATTAATGATCCTTATGGGAGCGGACCAATTGCGTTGGTTCCGGCAGCCCAACCTGATGTAGCTTTTATTCACGTCCAATTTGCGGATAAATCGGGTAATGCTCAAATATGGGGAGTTGGAATAAACGATGATCTCATTGCCCGGGCTGCTCAAAAAGTAGTCATAACCTGCGAAAAGATAATTCCCTCCAGTGAAATAAGAAAGATACCGGGGATGACAGCCATCCAATCGTATTGTGTAGCAGGAGTTGTAGAAGTACCGTTCGGCAGTCATCCGCTTGGTGTAGCAGGTTTTTACTGGACAGATATGCCGTTCAGGAAAGAATTGCAGCAGATGGCCACTTCCCATGAAGGAATAGTTGAATGGCTTGATAAATGGGTTTACGGGGTCAAAGACCATAATGAATATGTTGAATTAGTCGGTTATGACTCGGCTAGCTAAATTACAGAAGCTTGAACATGACAACTTCCAGATTCCGAAATTATAAGGGAGGGATATTGATGGTATATGCCAAGGATTACACAACAACAGAAAAATTGATGGCCGCAACTACTGCCCGGCAGATAAAAAACGGGGATGTTGTTATTGTAGGCATAGGTATTCCTCTTATGGCCGGATATGTTGCCGCTAACACCCACGCCCCCAATGCTTTAATAGTTTATGAAGGCGGCGGGATTGGGGCGATAAGTAAAAAGGATTCCGTTTTCGATCTCTGATAATGCCACAACTGATAATGCCCTGGCCGTAATCCCGATGTGGAAAATACTCAGCGATTGCCAGCGAGGTTTTGTTACCCTGGGCATTACTGGTGGGGCGGAAATAGACCGTTTTGGTAATTTAAACAGCACCAAGATACCTGACATGACTGGAAGTTCTAATCGACCTAAGATTAGGCTGGCAGGCAGTGGAGGTGCCAATGATATTGCCTCCGGGGTGCCCAGGACCATTATAATGATGAGGCTCCAAAAAGGAAAATTTGTAAACAAGGTTAAATATATAACTAGTCCGGGATATTTATCCGGACCGGGAGAAAGAGAGAAAAGCAGGGGCTAAAGGGTAAGGGGCCTGAGATGGTCATAACTGATTATGGAACATTTAAATTTGATGAAGATACCAGATACCAAAGAAATGTATTTGGATGCAGTATTTCCAGGAATCAATCCTGAACAGGTAAAGGAATTGGTTGAATGGGATCTTAAAATATCCCCCAACCTGGCAGTGGTAGAAACCTCCTACTGATGAGCAGGTAGGATTAATGCGGGGCCTTGATCCAGCCGGGATGATCCTAAGAGGGCAAGCTGCCGGGCCCAAATCAGAAACCTTTGATGATTATTTTGAAAAACATGCAAAAAGCCTATAACTTGGTTAATATCAAACTGTAGAGAACCATAAAAAGGACCATCACATAATTCACACCACCCGGTAATGCACCATAAACAGGGAGGAAACGGCATGAGCTGGTACAAGGAAGTTGAAGAAATATCGGCCAGAAGACAAGAAGCTTTAAACACATGGGAGGAAAAGAAAAAATACAGCGGCAGCATGATCAGGGGAAAATTGACCGCCAGGGAGAGAATGGATCTGCTTTTCGATTCTGGGACCTTTATGGAATATGGGATGCTGGCCAAAAGTCAGAGCCAGAGACCCCGAAATGTTAAACAAAGCTACTCCAGCCGATGGGGTTATAACCGGTTACGGGAAAATTAACGGAAGAATGGCCTGCGCGGTTGCAGAAGACTTCACCGTCATGGGCGGTTCGGTGGGTGCCACGCATATGTTAAAAAACCGGCGCATCCTTCAGCTGGCAGAGGACATGAAAGTACCTGTGGTGTGGCTGCTGGATGGGGCCGGAGCAAGAGCTGAAGAGACCATAAATAAAGGATTGCCAAGCGTTATGCATTTATTGGAAGCAGCTCGTCTTTCAGGTATTGTACCCCAGGTAGGAATAGCTATGGGGCCTTGTTCTGGCGATTCCTCTTTGGTAGCCAGCCTGCTGGAGTTTATTATTCAGGTCAAAGGGCATGGAATGCTTTTTGCCGGGGGGCCGCCGGTAGTCTATTCGGCTATTGGGGAAGTTATATCTAAAGAGGATTTGGGCGGGTGGGACATCCACTGCCGTATATCGGGGGTAGCAGATAACCCTGCTGAATCAGACGAAGACGCCATAGCCATGGCCAAAGAGTATCTTTCCTACCTGCCGTTAAATGCCTATGAGTATCCTCCTTATAAGGCTACCCAGGATAAAATAGATCGTATGGATGATGAACTGATTAGTATAGTGCCCCATGAACCTAAACCATATGACATGAAAAAAATAATTGCCGCCATTGTGGATGAGCGGGTGTTTTTTGAGATTAAGCCTTACTTTGGTGCCAGTTTAGTTACGGCTCTGGCTAGAATGGGAGGTCATACCGTTGGAATTATCGCCAACCAGCCCCTGGTTTACTCTGGAGCCCTGGATGCAAAATCATCCATGAAAATGAGGCATTTCATTGATTTATGTACTGCCTACCACATCCCGTTAATCTTCTTAGTGGATGTACCAGGGGTGATGACCGGCAGCAAAGCTGAGAGAGAAGGAACTTTAAGGACTGGACTATCAGTGGCTTACTCTCTGGCCTATGCTGATGTGCCTAAAATAACGGTTGTTATTAAGAAGGCCTTTGGTTATGGCGGGGCAGCCATGTGCGGATATGGTGCCCGGCAGGCGGCAGTCTATGCCTGGCCATCGGCTGAATTCGGGGCTATGCCCAGCGGGGGTGGGGTTTTAGCGATTTACAAAAAGGAGATAGAAGAGGCAGAAGACCCCCAGGCAAAGATTAAGGAAATGGAAGCTTTATATAAAGAGTATAAAGGGCCGTTGTCGGCCGCCGGGTCATATAATATTGATGATGTTATCGACCCGCGCGAAACCAGGCCCAGAATAATTAGAGCCCTGGAGTTGGCGTTAAACTCCCGCAGCCGGCCGGCCGGCCCCAAGCCCAGATATGGGGTTATGCCCTGATAGGGGGACATGTGCCAAGGGGCTGACCGTCCTCCCGTCACGTCCCGGATAATCTGAGCATGCCTTCCGTAATAAAAGCTAACAAGATATTAAGATTTGGATAAACATCCGGCAAGGGAAAATATGGCGGATTATAGCCTTTGGGTAAATTACGAAGATATGTTATACTACAACAAAGGTAAAATTGAATAGATACTATTCTGTGGTGCCGAATCCTGATTAATAGGAGCGGGGGAACCGAATTTATGGGGTGAATCTAATCATAGGATTAGTAGGGCTACCCTTAGTCCGAACCCGTCAGCTAACCTCGTAGGCGTGTAAAGGGGAAGAATATGTGGTTATATAGGAGCCGAACTCTTCTCGGCTCCTTTTTGTCTTCCTTCCTTAATTAGTATCTGTTGCCTGAAAAGGACATCGCCCGGTGTCCTATAGGGAAGGGGGGATTTACACCCAATGAAATCAGCCATGTTAATAAAGACCTAGAATGAGAAAACAGGACCGGAAATTAAGGTTAAGCCGGGTCAATATTGCTGAATGCTATCAATTATGAGGTGAGGAGGTATAACATGAAAAAGACTCATATTATAGCGTCAATTATTATGATTTTATTGCTGGGCATCCTGGCGGCAGGTTGCTCAGGTGGCGCCGATTCCGAGCAAAATACGGTCATTAAGCTGGGAAAGGCTCCTTACGATTACGAAGCGCCCTTCGTTGAGATAACCAAGCAGATTGCGGAAGAAAGAGGTTATGAAGTTGAAATAACGGAAGGCGAAGTAGGTTTTATGTTCATGTCCCTGGTCAATGGTGATATCGATATTTGGTCCGGGGTATGGCTCCCCTCCATCCATGAGACCTATCATAACAAGTACTCGGATCAATATGAACTGGGAAGTGAAATTTTCTCCGATGCGCCGGTTGGATGGTTGGTGCCGGAATATGTAGATATCGATTCTATTGATGATCTAGTGGGTAATGAGCAGGCAGTGAATGGCAAGCTGGTAGGAATGGAACCCGGGTGTGGAATGATGCTGGTCACGGAAGAAGTAATTAAAGGATACGGGCTGGAATTGGAAGTAGTATCAGGAACCATGAGCTCAATGATGGCTGAGGTGGATCATGCTATTAAACATAACCAACCTGTTCTATTTTTAGGCTGGAGGCCCCATACTATGATGATCAAATATGATGTCAAGGTTTTGGAGGACCCAAAGGGATACTGGGAACTGGATAGTGAATACTGGGGTATTGCCCAGGGATTTGAAGAAAAGGCACCCGATATATACAATTTCTGCAAAAATTTCAAGATGAGCCTCGATGATACGGAAGAATTTCTTTATGCCTATCAAGAAGACGGGAAAGACCCAAAAGAACTGGCAGCCCAATGGATCAAAGAACACCGCTCAGACATCGATTCCTGGTTAAAATAGGCTCAATCAGGGGGGGACAAACATGAGTATTATTGAAGTCCATAATTTATACAAAATATTCGGTAAGCACCCGGAAAAGGCTTTACAAATGGCAGCCCAGGGGTTTACCAAAAAACAGATTATGGAAAAAGCCGGCCATACAGTGGCCGTAGATGATGTTACCCTTTCCATAAATGAGGGGGAGACTTTCGTAATAATGGGCCTGTCCGGCAGTGGTAAGTCCACCTTAATACGCTGTCTCAACCGGCTGATTGATCCTACCTCTGGTCGAGTGACCATAGAAGGTGATGACGTTACCAATATGGATTTCCCGGCTTTACAAAGACTGCGCCGTAATAAGATCAGTATGGTTTTTCAAAGCTTCGCGGTGTTTCCACACAAAACGGTATTGGAAAATGCCGCTTATGGCTTGAAAATTAGGGGAGTTACCCTAAAAGAGCGTACTAGGAAAGCTTATGAAACTCTGGAAATGGTAGGTCTAAAAGGATGGGAGAACTCCTATCCCATCCACCTGAGTGGAGGAATGAAACAGCGGGTCGGGTTAGCTAGGGCTCTGGCAACCGAACCGGATATTCTGTTGATGGACGAGGCATTCAGTGCCCTCGATCCGTTGATCAGAAAAGAAATGCAAAATGAATTAATTCAGTTGCAGAGCAAGATGCACCGGACTATGGTCTTTATTACCCATGACCTGGATGAAGCTTTGAAAATAGGAGATCGCATTGCATTGATGAAAGACGGGGCGGTGGTCCAAATCGGGACCCCGGAAGAGATCCTTATGTCTCCTAAAACCCAGTATGTGGAGAAGTTTGTGGAAGATGTAGACCGCTCCCGGGTACTGACTGCAGAGATGGTGATGAAAACCCCGTTCATGGTAACCTACCCCAAAGACGGTCCCCGGGTAGCATTGCGTAATATGCAGGAAAACGGAATCTCCAGTGTATTCGTAGTCGATAGCGAATTACGGCTTCTGGGTCTGGTTATGGCCGAGGATGCGCTGGGAGCAGCTAATAATAATATGGATTTGGGTGAAATAATGAAACGGGAGATTGGGAAAGTACTTCCCGGAACCCTGCTGAAAGACCTGTTTAGTCAATTATCCAGGACCAACCTTCCCCTGGCAGTAGTTGATGAAAAGGATAAACTGTTAGGGGCTATTGTCCGGGGCTCGGTCATGGCTAAACTGGCAGAAAGGGGGGTGGCCAATGGTTGATTTTGTAATTCCATTAGCAGACTGGGTTAATGTAGCTTTTGAGGCAGTAAGCTATCATATCAGCCCCACTATGCGGTCACTTAGCCGGTTTCTGGAAATCCTCATTAATAAATTTGAGGACCTGCTGCTATGGCCGCCTGAGGCCGTTATTATCATTATTGCTGGTTTGCTGGTATGGTGGATAGCGGGCAGGAATTTGGCCCTTTTCGCCGTTATAGGACTCCTGGCCACTTTTGGGATGGAAGTGTGGGAAGAAACCATGGCAACTATTGCCCTGGCCTTGTCTGGAACCGCCGTATCATTATTATTTGGCATACCGGTAGGGATACTGGCTTCGCAAAGCCAGACTGCGGAAAAGATAATCCGCCCTATTCTTGATTTTATGCAGACCCTTCCCAGTTTCGTTTATTTAATACCCGCAGTCATGTTCTTCGGTATGGGCAAAGTAGCTGCTTTGGCAGCAACTATGATATTCGCTATGCCTCCTGCTATCCGGTTAACCAACCTGGGAATTAGAGAAGTATCTAAAGAAATGGTGGAAGCTGCCCGGTCCTTTGGTTCCAGCAGGTGGCAAACCCTGCTCGATGTCCAGCTGCCGTTAGCCATGCCTACCATTATGGCCGGAGTCAACCAGTGTATTATGATGTCATTGGCTATGACGGTTATTGCGTCTATGATCGGGGCTGGTGGATTGGGTTTAGTAGTCCTGCGCTCCATGCAGACTCTGGATATCGGTATGGGAACCGTGGGCGGCTTAAGCATAGTCATTTTAGCCATACTGCTGGACCGATTAACGGAAAAAGTCGCCAAAAGGCAGGAAAGGTAACATGTGGTGACATGGGGACACGGGGAGGTTCTTTTGTCGCCCTCACCCTAAAGTCCGTCCCTCCCCATGTCACTCTTTAAATTGCAAATACATGGTTGCCGATCTTGTTGATTATGTTTCTGGTCCAAACCCACTTGCTGGTCGCAGTTTTCGGGTTCCAATAATAAAGAGCGCCACCGGTTGGGTCCCATCCGTTTAAAGCTGCCTGGGCCGCTTTATATGCAGTGGAATCAGGTGGCAGGTAATACTGTTTGTCACTTACCGCCGTAAAGGCCCCTGGTTCAAAGATCACCGACCGGATCGTATTCCCAAAGCCTGAGGAGCGCACCCGGTTTAATACCACCGCGGCTACTGCTACCTGGCCTTCAAATGATTCGCCTCTTGCTTCCCCGTAAACCAGTCTGGCCAGATAATTCAGATCCTGGGTAAGGTTGGAAAGAAAACCACGGGATACATTACTGCCTGGCACAGCTGTAGCCGGAGTGCTAACCTGATTAATTATAGCAAGAGCCGTTTGCCTTCCGACAATGCCATCAACCGATAAGCCGTTCCGCGATTGAAATTCCTTAACCGCTTTTAAGGTCTGTGAACCAAATATACCATCAACGGTGCCGGCCTGGTAGCCCAAATAATTCAAATCTTTTTGCAGTTGCTGTACATCATAACCTTGCATGTGCAGTTTAAGTACCCTGTCTCCCAGGTAAGCCTGGGCATCATCAGCAGGAGCCATAATAAAGAACCCGGCTAATACGGTGAAGAATAAAAAAACTACTAGTTTACATTTCATGTTTATGAAATCCTCCTCCATAATGGATGCAGTTAAAACAATTTTAGAACATTAAAAAATAAAAAGGCAAAGCTTGTACCCAAGGGTACATTCGCTTGGGAAGCAAAGACTGCAGAATAATTAAGGGGGACAAAGCTGTTTGCCGATTAGCTCCCAGTGCAGCCCCCTTGGTATTATTGTGGTTTAAATGGAAAGTATGGTAGAGGCGAGCTGGGTGAGGATGCTTAGCTTCAGGCACTCATGGTTTTGCTTTTGGCCCCAATGTGCCCAGGCCCTTCCGTTATATCCCTTAAGTGGATTCTCCGATACACTGAATTTTAACCTTAACCTTAACCCTAATAGTAGCATTTTTTATGAATCTCGGGTCATCGATGGTATCTTCTAATTCGGCTCGCCATTTGGCCAAGGCGTACCGGTTAAGATCCAGGCAATCAAAACCATACTGGTCCTGCATTTTCTCTATAAACCGGTAAGCGTCTCTGGTCACAGTGGAAGCCACCTGGTCCTCAATTTCCTTCAGCTTTTCCGGATCCTGCAAGAAATTACAATGCTGTGTGCATTCTACTAGGGATCCTTTCAGCCTTATGGTTATATCAAAAAAATAACGATTATCCCGGCGGGTAACTTTAACCTTGCGGGAATTTTGAACTCGTACGCTGCCCTTGTCCACAGTTTCTCCATTTGTTTTGGTTTTGTAGCCTATAATTCCCTGGCCTTTAATTCCGCGCAGAAAACACAAGGTTCTGGCTTCTTCGATAGATATTTTATCCACCATTTTAAACTTATTAAATATGGCTATTCCCGATAATTTCGCGGCATCTTCCATGAGGCGCATAGTAGGAAGGATGGGATTTCTTCCGGCCATCGTGTTGGTGAGAAATTTGTGCAGGCTGATGGTAGGCAGAAAAGAATGCCTCTGGGCATTTGAGAGCTGGTTAATGATGTATAGACCTATATTGGAGTAGTCTTCAGGCCTTTGTTTTAATAACTCAGTAGCTTTTCCTTCAACCACTGCAAGTTCGACTGTGCTTGAAATGAGGGCACTGCGTTCTGTCGAATCGACCACATCTGAATAACGGCCGGAGCGGGCAAAACCCTCTCCCAAAAGATAGGCTTGAATAAGTCCGGGGTTATACAATTCTGGGGAGTAATGGGCATGGTTGCCTCTATACTCCCCAGCCAGAGGTGTTTGCAGGGAAATCAACTGGACTTGCCCCTTGGTCTCCGGATCCAGGTTGGGAGATAAAGCAGAAGCTATGAACTGCTCTGGTTTTCCATCAGCTGAATCAAATGCGGCTACAAAAGGAATGTTCTGGCTTTCCAGGTCGCGGTAATCCCAGCAGCCTGTATTACTTAAAAGGCAGATTATTAATATAGTGCTAATTGCTGCTTGTTTCATGCTCCAACCTCTTTTCCCCTAATGAGAAGGGCAATATATAGAACCGCCGGAACCAATACTCCTATTAGAGATGCGTATCCTGCATAACTGGCCATTACGAATACCTCCGCAGTATTCTGGGGAATACTGGCGATTACAAAGATTATAATCGGCACTATGGCTGTGACGATGGGATAATGCTGCAGCAGGTCTAATTTGAGTATATGTACGATGAGAACATTGGCAGCCAGTCCCAGGTTAAGACTTGGTCTAATCGCTATACCCAGCCAGGTAGCCAGCAATAAAAACTCCAGGCGGTGAAAAACATCAAATTCTATCACCTTGAGCAGGTTTAAAACCGGCCATATAAAGTTTTGCATGTATTCAGCACCAAAGACCAGCAGGGCGGCCAGGGTTACGATGAGATAGGTAACCACTGTTACTAAAATAGCGATCATACCTGAACGAAAAACCTGGTCTTTCTGGTTGGTAAAAAAATAGTATACTACCAATACTTCTATCCCTGCATACGAGTACATGGTATTAATGGTTCCTTTGAATAGCGCGGCTGGACTGACTTGACCCACCGGCAGTAAATTGGTAAGTTCCCCCGCAGAAACGGTAGTAATTATGAGTGCAATAGTAAAAAGGGAAATATAAAAAAGTATTTCATTGGCCCGACCAGCTATCTTGGCTCCTTTAATAATCACATAAACACCGGTAATCAGAATCATGAAAGTAATTACTCCGGTAGGGGTTTGGGGAAGCATAAAGACCGATACCATTTCTGCAAATATCCTGATCACCACGGAAGCGTAAAAAACAAAGTGAAGGATTAGTATAACCACTACCAGGGAACCGAGCCATTTCCCTAATAGCTTTTTCGCTACTTCCACCAGATTGGATTCAGGATAAGGGCGTAATACCCTTTCAATTAGGAACAGCGTCAATAAGGGCATGATTGCCCCGAGTAGGACCGATATCCAAGCGTTCTGATTCGCATGTTGGCTGGCGATACGCGGTAAACTGAAGAATCCTGTTCCCACCTGGGCTCCGATTATAACGAAAATCAATTGCTTGGCAGTAATTCGGAAGGCATTTGGCTGAAGCATCAAGATTCACCCCCGGACGGCCTATAACGTACTTTATTTTTGCCCGGGATAGAAACCGGACGGGTTATCATGTTTTGCATAAAGGTGCGTATGAAGGTATCCTTCAAATCCTGGTACCGGGTAGGAGCAATGGGCGAAAGATAAGGAATCCCTACGCTCTCCAGACTGATAAGGTGAAATAGTATAAGGAACCAGCCTACTGAGGTGCCGAAAATCCCCAGGGTCGTTGCCAGCAATACCATGGGAAACTGTAAAACCCGCACCGTAAGAACTAAACTTGGGGAGGACAGGGTAAACGTAGCGATGGTGGTTACGGAAATAACTATAACCATGCCGGGACTGGCCAGGTTGGATGAAATCGCTGCCTGTCCCAAGACTATTCCGGATACCACCCCTATGGTCTGGCCCACCGGGCCGGGCAGCCTAAGACCAGCTTCAATAATCAGCTGGATAATAATGCTCATTATTACTACTTCGGTAACTACGGAAAAGGGAACCGCTTTACGGCTTTGGGCCAGAGAAACCACCAATTCAAAAGGTATGAGTTCAATATGATAACTTAATAAAGAGATATAAATTGCCGGTAGGGATACGGCCAGAAAAAACGCTACATACCTGAGAAACCTGATAACCGAAGCCGATACGGGTCGTTCATAATAATCCTCAGGGGCCTGGAAGAACTCTACAAAAAGGGAGGGTAGGGTGAGGACTACCGGGGTGCCGTCCAACAGTACCGCTACCCTGCCTTCCAGCAAATCGGCCGCTACTCTATCCGGGCGCTCCGTAGGCCTGGCCTGGGGAAAGGGAGAATAACGGGACTGTTCTACCAGCTGTTCTATATAGCTGACAGCCAGAACCCCATCAATATCTATACTGCTGATCCGTTTCCGGACTTCGTCTACAATATTCCTATCAGCAATATCTTCAATATATAATATAGCCACTTTATTCCGGGTTCTCCGGCCTATGGTAATTTTCTCCACTACCAGGTTAGGATCTTTAATTCTGCGGCGGATTAAAGGAATATTCAGGTCCAGGACTTCAATAAATCCGTCGCGAGGCCCGCGGTAGGCTTTTTCTGCCGGGGGCTCCTCGTTGGCCCGGGTTTGCCCTCCGTGGATATCGATGATCAAGGCCTCGGTGAACCCATCCGCTATGACCACCAGCAAACCATCAAAAATGCTGGATATTAAAGGCATAAGCCGATCGGTTTTCTGAATTTTGCTAGCGCTCAAGCAATGTTCCGCCAGGTAATCTATTGATTTCACCTGGCTTTCGGCTGGAGGCTCCTGCTGGCCGTCATCAATGATCAAAGGCCTTAATACGTGTTGATGCAGGGCCTGCGGGTCATTTACCCCGTCAAGATATATTACCGCGCCTTTTATCCCTACTTTTTTAATATAAAAAAATCGCAGTATAATATCTTCGTTCTTTTCTACCTTCGGTTTAAGAAGTTCGATTTTGGCATCCAGCGATTCGGGCAATTTACGGTCTTGAGCATCAGATTTCGGCTCTTCCCCCGATTGCTTGCCTGCTCCGCGGCGATAAATTTTCAGGGTTTCTCACTCCCCGTCAATAACTATATATATACTGCCCTGGTGCTACAGGATTATTAATGAAAATTAATGGGAAAGAACTGAAATACTGGATATGGAATAGTCTTAACTGACGATGGTGAGAATAATAAACGGGTGATGAAAACCAAGAACGCCTATAAGGAGGTGAATAAATTAATGGACGCCAAAAAAAGAATGCAATCATGTATCTCTTTTGTTAACAATGCTAAAGCCGAGATAGAAAGTGTTTCAGAAATAGTTCGTTCTCCGCAATTGCGGGACGAACTGAATAAAGCTTATACTTCCCTTAATGAAACCATAAATCACTGCAACATGGCTATGAAAAACCTGTAATTATGAGAAAAAGGAGAAGGGATTTTTTCCCTCTCCTTTATTTAAAAATATGGCCACCCTTGTTGCTAGGAGCTGCCGATGGTTTTTTGTCTCCATTTGTTTTCTTTCCAGCCATTAAAAATAACTCCTCTCCTAATATTTTGGTATTGCAGGGAAAAATTACCTGCATACCTACAATATAAATCTGAATAAATAAAAAAGGAAGATGGTATCTTAAGAAAATTGTATAAATAATAAAGTAATAATAATTATCGCTTAATAAATAGCTAAGACCAGGGGTTTCTCCTGCTAAATCTTGACGCAGACTGGGAATTTCAAGGATTTGACAATTAGAAAGTAATGTTTTATAATTCAACTACCTTGTTCTTAAATAATCTCCTTTTTAGGGGAAGTAAGTCCAAGAGTATTTTCCCAAAAGGGAGATGTATAGTAATGGAAGACAAATATTTAGTATGCAAAGAGTGTGGTAAGGAGTTTTTATTTTCGGCTTCCGAACAGGAATTCTACAAAGAAAAAGGTTTTGAAAACGAACCGGGCCGTTGTTCGGAATGCCGGAGGGCGAACAAACAGAGACGTAATAGCTACAGCGGTGGTGGTTCCAGGAATTTTGGCGAGCGTCAAATGTACCAGGCGGTATGTGCCTCCTGTGGGCAAAATACAACTGTTCCTTTTGAGCCCACCAACGACCGGCCGGTTTACTGTAGAGATTGTTTCCAGGCCAGGAGAAATAATCGCAACTATAGATAACTAGAGCCTTAACCAACCGGAGGTAATTATTAAATAACCTCCGGTTATTGTTTTCCCAGGCCTGGTAAGAAATCAACTGAAACTGATTCTTATGGGGGGATTTTATGAAAAAATCAAAAAGGGATCGCAAAAAATCCAGTCCACTGCTTACTCTAATTGTTGTCATTGCCACTATAGCAGCGGCTTATCTTCTATTAAAATGATTGCTGATGTTTAATATTCTGGCCGGGGTTTCATCGTGCCGCGTTCCATAAAATTAACATGCCAGGCCAGGGATTCTTTTAACAGGTGCGGAGTATGTTTATACTTTTCCCTGCTTGCCCGGTCAAGGTAATCACGTAACCAGGGCTTGTAATCAGGATGGGCACATTTGTCAATCAGGACCTTTGCCCTTTCCCGGGGGCTTAATCCCCTTAAATCGGCATACCCTTGCTCGGTTACCACTACCATTACATCGTGTTCAGTATGATCCACATGAGCAACCATAGGTACTATTGACGAAATAGTTCCCTGGCGGGCTGTGGAAGGGGTGGTAAAGATACTGATATAAGCATTTCGGGCAAAATCTCCCGAGCCGCCTATTCCATTCATCATCATTGAGCCCATGATATTTGTGGAATTTACATTGCCATAAATGTCAACTTCGATAGCTGTATTGCAGCTGATAACCCCCAATCGGCGGATAACTTCTGGATTATTGCTTATTTCCTGGGGGCGAAAGATAATCTTATCCCGGTAGGCCTTTAAGTTGGTCTTAAACCTTTTCAGCCCCTCCAATGAAGGGGTAAGCGCCCCAGTAGATATGGCCACAATTTTCCCCGCATCTATTAAATCTAACATGGCATCCTGAAGTACTTCAGTATAGCAGGACAGGTTGGTAAATTCGGAATCCAAAAGGCCGCCCAGTACCGCATTAGCTACCGAACCTACCCCTGATTGAAGAGGAAGAAGGTTCTTGGGCAGCCGTCCGGCCTTTATTTCCCGGCGTAAAAAATCCATTAGATGATGGGCGATTTTTTTGGAAGTATCATCTATTGGGGCTAAAGGACGGACCCCATCCGGGATATCAGTAATCACCACTGCGGCAATTTTGTCAGCCGGACAGGAAATGTATGGGGTTCCTATTCGATCAGCCGGGCTGGTAATCGGTATTGGTTTTCTAAAAGGAGGATTATTAAGGGTATAAATATCCGCCATTCCCTCCAGCTCCATAGGCTGACTGGTGTTGACTTCAATCAGAACCTTGTCTGCCATTTCCACAAAGGTTGGTGAAGCACCTATTGATGTGGAAGGTATAATATTTCCCTCTTCAGTTATGGCTGCCGCTTCGATAATTGCAACATCCAGTTTCCCCAGAAAACCGTATTTAACCCACTGGGGGAAAAGGCTTAAGTGCATATCTGAATACTGGCAGGTTCCGTTATTAATATTATTTCTGAGTGAGGAATCAGTCTGGTAGGGATATCTTCTAGTAATAATATTGCTCCTGGCAAGCACACCATCAAGCTCATTACCTACCGAAGCTCCGGTCAAAAGAGTGAGGCTCATAGGTTCCCCCGATTGCGATACCCGGTTATTTAAAGCCAGAGGAATGGCTTTTGGATATCCGGAAGGAGTAAACCCGCTGGTCGCTACGGTCATACCATCTTTAATCATCATCGCAGCCTCATCTGCTGGCATCAATTTGGCCAGTACCTGGTTGTTTCTTATTCTTTCCTTCATTTAAATACTGCCTCCTTAATTGAACACCCATTAAATAACCATTTCTAGGGATTGCAATCAGAATCCTGCTCAAGGTAAGCGGTTAACTGGAACTGGTAATTTGCTTATACAGGATATGGCCTGGGGCTTTTATCCTGGCCGTTTTTTGTGCTAAGCTATCGGTAATATTATGTAATATATGTATATATAACCGGGAAAAGTGATTTTAATAAAATTCCAGGTCTAATATGGTATTGAAGAGACTGAGATTAAGCAGTTTATATATTATTAAGGAGGTGAGGATATGATAACCAAGGACATGGTGATCAAGGACATAGTGGAAAAATATCCGGAAACCCTGCCGGTGTTTGGCCGGTTTTCCATGGGGTGACTGGGATGCAGCGGCGCTCTGTTTGAGAGCCTTGAACAAGGTGCCCAGGCTCATGGCATAGATGTTGAAGAAATGTTAAAAGAGCTAAACAATATTATCAAGAAGAAATAGAGTGGGGGTGACAAGGTGACAAGAGGAAGGTCCCTTGTCATCCTACATAAAAACCGCTAATCTGGCTAAACTTAAGTTTATGATAAGGAGATTCTTGTTGTATGGCTTAATTGGTTGGATAGCGGAAATAATTTTCACCGGCCTGTCATCCCTTCTTGAGGGTTCCATCCGTCTTACCGGGTACACCTATCTCTGGATGTTTCCGATATATGGCATGGCGGTGTTTTTAGAACCTATCCACGATAGGATACGACAAAGTCCCTGGCCGGTAAGGGGCACGATTTGGGCTGGGGCTATTTTTACCATAGAATATGTTACCGGCTGGCTGCTCAGTGTAACCATTGGGGTTTGCCCTTGGGATTACTCCGGCCTGACCCGTTACTCGGTGGATGGATTCATCAGGCTTGACTTCTTCCCGGTTTGGTTCATTGCCGGCCTGATTTTTGAGCGAATCCACGATTATCTTGACACCATTCGAAGGGAATTGGGATAAGGGTCCCGATTAAAATGCAGTCCCAGGGAGCCTTTAATTGAATTGGATTATCCCCAGGTGATCCATGGCCCTAGTGATGTCCTGCGGATTGGTTATGGTGGGGCTGAACAGATCACCGATGCTGTTTAATCGCGAAGTAACGTTCTTTATGGTAAAGTCTTTAGGGGATATATCTCCCAGCTCTTCCCACCTTACCGGGGTTGATACCGGGGCGCCGTCATGGGGTCTCACACTATACGGGGCACAGATAGTCTGTCCCAGAACGTTTTGCAGGTAATCGACGTATATTTTGTTTTCCCGGGCGCCTACTGCCCTTTCAATAGTAGCTATCTCGGGAAGCAATTTGCATACCAATTCTGCTATGCTTTGCCCGAACCTTCTTACTTCTTCATAGCTGTATTTATTAATAATCGGAAGGTAAATATGCAGGCCGCTGGCCCCGGATGTTTTTACATAAGTCCTAAGTTTGAACTGCTCCATCATCTCCCTAATTACCATGGCGATCTTTTTTACCTGTTCAAAGGTGCTCTCCGGGGAAGGATCCAGATCAAATACAATAAAATCAGGATTGTGGGGGGTATCTTTCCTGGACAGCCAGGGATGAATTTCAATACAGGCTTGATTGGCCAACCACACCAGGGTAGCAGTTTCATCGGCCAGGACAAACCGGGTTTCACTATGGTCCTTATTGGTCCAGGTAAAGGTATTGATCCATTCCGGCATATAATGGGGGGCATTCTTCTGATAAAAAAAATTGCCTTCAATTCCATTGGGGTAGCGGGTAAAAACCAAGGGCCGATCTTTAAGGTGTTTCATAATATATGGGCCGATTTCAGCATAGTACCTGATTAAATCGCCTTTGGTATACTGGTCCCGGGGCCAGAGAATCTTATTGATATTGGATAAGGAAAACTCTCTTCCTTCAAATGTGGTGTAACCTGTAATCGGCATAATATAACCCCTCTCTTTGTTATAGCTGGCAATCGCCGCGATCTGCATCTATAAACTCCTTAATTACCGGTGCCCTGAGTTTTGAGTCTTCGGTCCATTCCATATATTCCACCCGCACCCCTATCCGGGGCTGCAGGAAATAGTAACCTTTAGTCCTGGTCAGGTTGGCAAATGGCGAATCCGGGATCATTAGGGCGGGAAAGCTTCTGGAGAATAATTCCTGGTGAGCACCCGTTAACCCGCTGCCTGCTCGTCCAATATAGATAAAATCATCTTCCTGGTAGGCCCCCAGCAGCAAAGCGTTTACAGTATTGCCGCGTAATGTGTAGCCCCCGACCATGCAGTTCTGCACCTGGCGGCATTTTATCTTCAGCCAGTCATTATGCTTTTTTCCAGCCTGGTAAGGGCTGTCGATTTTTTTTGCTACTATCCCTTCCATTCCCATAGACTCAATCGCTTGAAACAGGCTTTTACCAGCGGGGAAATCCTCCACCAGCTGGATTTGAGCGTTGGGTTTAAGGATCTGTTCCAATCGCTCTCTTCTAAATTTTAGAGGCTTACCGGTTAAATCTTCTCCGTCGCAGTTTAAAAGGTCAAAAACCATATAATAGACGGGTATATTTTGTTTCAAGTAAGCCAGCTGTTTAGGATTATGGGTACGATCCCGGCGCATTACTGCGGGGAAGCTGGGTTTGCCCTCCTTCAAGGCCACAACTTCTCCATCTAAAACCGCATACTGGGCTTTAATCATTTTACGCAGCTGGTGCAGTTCCTCAAATTGGAGAGTCCTAAAATTACCGTGTTTATTAACCAGGGTTACGCCATTCCCGTCAATTACAGATAATATCCGTACTCCGTCCCATTTAACCTGGAAGGTAAAACGGCTGTCATCGAATGCCTCAGGCCATAGTACAGGTTCCATTACTCCGGTTAATCGCTCAAAAACATGATTTTTCATATTCTACGTTGCCGTCTTGCCCTTTTTCCGGGTATTGTCTTCCTTGCGGGTTTCTTCTGCCAGTTTTATACTTTGTTTTAACGCTTCCATAAGATCGATTACATTTCCCCTTTCGGCTGCAGGTGCCGGAGTGGCAACCTCTTTGCCGGCGATTTTGGCTTCTATGATTTCCCATAAGGCTTGCCGGTAAGTGTCTTCATACTTTTCCGGGACAAAATCGGTGGAAAGGTTTTCAATCAAGCTGACGGCCATTTTAATCTCATTTTCATGGAGCTTGCCTTTATCGATTCCTGGATTTAAAGAAGCTGGGGATCGTATTTCGTCTGGGTAAAAAATAGTCTCCATTACCAGCACATTGTCTTTTACCCTTAAAGCAGCCAGGGACTGCTTGGTACGGATAATTACCTTGGCAATGGCAATCTTTTTAGTCTTTTTCATTGCTTCAACTATTAAGGTATAAGCTTTCTCCCCACCTTGTGCAGGCTCCAGGTAATATGTCTTATCAAAGAAAATCGGATCAACTTGGCTTAATTTTACAAAATCAAGGATATCTATAGTTTTCGTATTCTCCTGGGGGATACGCTCAAAATCTTCCTCATTGATCACTACATAACTGCCTTTCTGGTATTCATAGCCTTTTACTAATTCATGGTTAGATATTTCCCGGTTGCAGCGGGGACAAAACTTCTGATATTTAACCGGTGACATACACTCGGCATGCAAATAATTAAACTTGATATCCTTGTTTTCGGTAGCCACGTACATGCTTACCGGGATATTCACCAGGCCAAAACTGACTGCGCCTTTCCAAAGTGTTTTCAAATCTAGCCTCCTCTCGTTTTTAATAGCTTTTATGTTTTAACGTAAAATATTCATTAGTAGTTTTAGTAGTTTTGTAACCACTCAGAGCCTTTTTGAATATCATACAAAAAAGGACGAAGAGGGTGACAAGGGGACGGTTCTCCTGTCACCGCCTCCACTCTCTCACCGTCTGCCGTTCCTCACCGTATCAGCGGTGAAGGGAGAACCGTCCTCAATTTAGGAAAGGAGATTGTTATGGGATATCTTTTTGTATTTCTGCTGGGTTGTTTCTTTACTCTTTTATTGATTCATTGTGCGGCCAATAAGTGTTATGAAAGAAGATGGCGTTGGTGGAATTAGCACCCACTTATTTAAAGCAGGATGGCTTAAAGGGAGAAAACAATATAATGCAGCTTGGGGGTCCTGTAGGTTAAGCGATCATGGTACATTCCTCCTATAAAAAAATATTTATTGCATCATTGCAGGCATTTAAACAAGTTTAATAGAACACTTAAATAAAATGGCACGAAATGGAAATAATTCTAAAAAGTAGTTGGAGGTAAACCGTGAAAAACCCAAATAATATTATAACCAAGTGGGAAATTTTTCTGAATTATGCCAGGGAACATCGGATATTTAAAACGGTAAAGCTCGAATGCGGGAATAATACTGATTCTATTAAGCTGGGATACATGACAGGTTCCCAGCTAGCTGAAAGGCAGGAATCGAGTATTGATTTAATCAGAGCAGCACGGCCCTACATAGAAAATCTGTCCTTATGTTTTTACGAAAAGCCGCATGTGGTTGCGCTACTGGATCAGGACGGATGGATAATCCAGACTTCGGATTATTTAGATAATACGAAAGGATCGATTCATGCCTTTGCTACCGGAACTAATTGGTCGGAAAGATATACTGGTATTCGGGGGCTCGGAACCTCTTTAATTACCGGACAGCCAACGTTTGTGTATGACATAAGGATTCACGCCTCATTGCCAGATACATTCTGTTGCTATGAGATTCCCATCCGGATCGACGATGATGTAACTGGGGCTCTAGCCGTTTTCCTTCCCAGCAAGGAAGCTAAACCGGAGTGCCTGATAATTGCTTTAGCCAGTGTTGAATGTTTACAGAACCATTATTATATTTCCCAGGTCCAGGCCCAGATATTACAGATGGAGCAAGTCATTGCGGCTGGCAGTCTTTTAGCTTCTACCGTTCATGATATTAAAAACCCCTTAACAGTCATCAGGGGTATCGCGCAATTGGGCAGCATAATGGCCACCACCAACAAGGAAATGGAATATTTCAATAAAATCGTGGAGCAGGTGGACAGCCTGAGCAAAATGCTTAATGATTTTATTGGGGTCTTTAATAATAATGAGTATGTGAACTATTCCCCGGAAGTTATTATCCGGGAAATCTTTGATGAAATAGACCCGTTATGCCAAATTCAAAATATCAGACTCAAATTAAAAAGCTACACGGCGCTGACCTGCAAGGTGCAACCCGGGCTTTTAAAAAGGGCATTGCACAATCTGATCAAGAATGCGACTCAGGTACTCCCCGACGGGGGTATTATAAAGGTGGAACTCAAACGCCTTAATAATTGGGTGCATATAGCTATTGCCGATAACGGACCCGGTATACCGGCGGAGATTCAGGAAAATATTTTTCAGCCGTTTGTAAAAGGCAATAAAAACGGGACTGGCTTAGGTTTGTTTATGGTCCAATATGTTATTACCAAGGTACATAAGGGCAAAATCTGGTTTGAAACCCGCCAGGGCCAAGGCACTACCTTCCATATAGAGTTGCCTTCAGATGGCTAAAATGATAAGATAGGCCGTTCATTAGAAAAATAAACCCCTTAACCCCCTAAATAGATCTTTTTACCCTCGCATTAATGGTAAAAAGAAAAAAGGAGGATTCTAATGAGAAAGGCCTTAGCCCTTACCATGACTGTAATGTTGTTCATTATGTTCATCTTGCCCGCGGCAGTTCTGGCCAAACCGGATCAAACAAAGAAGGAACCGAAGGGCAAATACAAGGTGAACCAGAAGCTTGAAAAGCAGGTTAAAGAGATACTGAAGTCCTACCAGAAGCATTCTTTCGCTGGCAGATTTAAGGATGTCAACCGGCATTGGGCTGCACCTGCTATCGAAAGAATGGGTTTGATCGGTTTGTTTAATGGTTATCCTGACGGCACTTTCAAGCCTGATAGCGAGATAACCCAGGCGGAAATAGTAGCCCTGGTCATAAGGATAATCGAAGATGATGAAGACGACGTTGCTGACCTAAGCGATTTGTACGTTCCCAACACCCCGGATTGGGCCAAGAAACCCGTAGGCAAAGCTGCTAAAAAGGGTTTTATAAACCTTAACCGGTTTCATTCCCATGTCCAGGCCAGCAGAGCTCAAGCAGTGGTGCTGATTGCTAAAGCCCTGGGACTGACCCCGGCTGATACCTCTATAATACCCTTTAAGGATGGAATACTTATCTCCCGGGATGACCTGGGGTACATTATAGCCATGTATAATGAAGGGATTATTATCGGGGATCCCGATGGCAAATTTAATCCCAACAGCGCCTTAACCAGAGCCCAGATTGCCACCATCCTGGATCGGATACTGGATCGAATATTTGATTCCGAAACGCCTTCCGAATCCTCATTTGAGGTGGAAGTATCCCCTGATAAGGTGACTCTTAAACAGGGGGAATCTGCTGCCCTCAATGTTGTTGTAACCAATCCGGCAAACCCGGCGGAAAAAACCGTATCATGGTCTTCCAGCGATCCTGAGATTGCTACGGTTAGTAACGGGGTAGTAACCGCATCGGACACCAAAACCGGTGAAGCATACATTACAGCCTCGGTTACCAGCGGCGGGGTAACCAAGAGAGACCGCTGCAGAGTAACAGTGGTTAAGGATGACTCTAAGATAACGGAGGGGAATTTCAGGTTTACCGGTAACATAGGCACCAGTGACGGCAAAGTATATCAGGAATATGAGTTTATAGTAGGTGATTCGGTAATCGATCTCAGCAGCAACAATGTATCCAGGATAAAGGTATTGGAACCGGGTGCTGCTGCTTACAAGGACTTGACCCCCAATACCGACACCACCTTGTGGTTTAACGTGGAAAAGGTTTCCGGTGATTATCGTTTCCAGGTAATAGAAAAGGACCAGGACATTCATACAGGTACCTTGGAATGGACAGCTCCAACCAGCGTACCGGCAGTTAAAACCGGCGATGAATTGATAAGCAATGGCTTACTCCTGGTAGAATACCAGTTAGGCAATTTGAACCTTTCCCGGTTTACCAAAATGTACCAGATAAAACCAGACGGCAAGGTACAGGAATTGACTGCTAATGAGGAAAACTTGTGGTTCCCAGTTACTAACCAGGTTGAAGGGGAACATACATTTCTGATCAAAAAAGATGGAAGATGGTATAAGTCGATAATTAACCACAAACCAGCATCCGTAATTACGGCTGAATTTCGGTTTACAAACCAAATCGGCACCAATGACGGCAAAGTCTATCAGGAATATGCTCTGGCAGCCAATGGAACCAGGATCAATCTAAGCCGGGATAACATTAAATCCATTAAGGTACTGGAGCCCGGTGCCGATGCACAGACCGAACTAACCCCGAATTCCGATGCCACATTGTGGTTTAATGTTCAAAAAGCGACTGGGGACTATGTCTTTGAAATTATAGATAAAAATGATCAAAAGTATACCGCCACCTTGAACTGGACTGCCCCTACCCCCGTTAATGCCTTAGCCACCGGAAGGGAAAGGATAACTGAAGGATTAACCTATGTAGAATACCAGATAGGCGAATTAAATCTTTCCCGGTTTACCAAAATGTATCAAATCCTACCCAATAACCGGGTACAAGAATTGACAGCCAATGCCGATCCCAACCTGTGGTTTAAGGTCACTGATCAGGTTGAAGGCAAGCATACCTTCCTGGTAAAGAAGGACGGCAGATGGTATTCATCATTTATTAATCACCCCCAGTGGTAGAAGCTCCATAAAAAACGCCCGCTTGCGGGCGTTTTTTATCCTGTCATGCTTTCTTTGAGCATCATTATCTGAAACCCCCAGAATACCGCTCAGGCAAAAACCAGGTTGCTTTCTGCCTGCAAGGCTGAAAATTAGCCCATTATTACCTATCACCAAGGCCGAATGTCGAATATTCAGCAAAAAAAGTTCTATTCTACGACAAAGAAAACCATTTTTCCCGAAGGTTATTAAGGGTAATTGGTGTAAGATAAGAAACTGTAATATTATCCTGAAAAATAAAACAGATTGGAAGGAATTAATTGAAAAATTGGCATTACAAAACCGAATTAAAGAAGAATAGGAAAGAAATAGATGATAAAGTTAGAGTAAACAACCCTCAGTTATACCCTTTCGAAAAAAACCGACCGATAAGGGAATCAACCGCAGACCAGCCAGAATTCAAGATGGCAGATATATTGTATTATCATCCTAATCCTACTCTGGCTATTGATTTGAATGGAAGGGTAATTGTATGGAACCAGGCTATGGAGGGAATAACCGATGTTCCAGCCTCTAAAATGATAGGATACGACAATTACAAGTACAGCAAGGTATTTTACGGGGTGAGAAAGCCTATATTGATTGACTATATCCTTCATAAAGACCAGGAGCTGTACGATAAATTAAATGAACACTATCAACATTTGGCAATAATCGGTGAACGGGCTATGGGGGAGAGGAACTATATTAACGACGGAAAGCGGACCTATTACCTGTGCATTGCCTCCCCTATTTATAATGAAAAAGGCGAATTGATAGGCGCTATTGAATCGGTTAGGGACATAACCGAACGCCGGGAAACTGAAGAAGCCCTGGCTGAAAGTGAGGAAAGGTACCGCCGGATAGTGGAGACGGCCAATGAAGGGATATGGATAACCGATGCCCAGGGTTTTACTACCTTTGCTAACCGTAAAATGGCTGATATGCTGGGTTGTTGCCAGGAATCGTTAATAGGCACTTCTATTATTGATTATATTGCTTCCCATTGGCTTCAGGTTGCCCTGAGGCACGAAATGAACCATTCTGCCGGGGTCAGTGAACAATATGAGATTGAATTCTTAAGAACAGGTAAGGATACCTTTTGGGCCTTGGTATCCGTTACTCCGCTTATTGACCGCAATGGCAAGTATACAGGAGCATTAAGGATGATCGCTGATATAAGCCAGCTTAAACAGGCGGTAGAAGACCTCCGCCTGTCGCAGGAGAAATTCGCCAAGGCTTTCAACTCCAGTCCCAGTTTAATGGCTATTACAGTAGGGGACGGAAAAATAATCGAGTCCAATAACAACTTCAGCAGGATTACCGGGTATAGCCGTAATGAGATTATCGGCGAAAGGATGGAACAATTAATCTTTGCTCCGGATATCGAACAACAGAAGAGATTCCGCGAGATGATATTGGCCAATAAACCAGTGCAAAACCTGGAAATGAATTATTACACCAAATACGGCCAGGAAAGGGTAGGATTGCTGTCGGTAGATACCATTGATCTTAATGATGGCAAATACCGCTTAAATACGATTACCGATGTTACCGATTACAATCATATGCTCCATGAGGTAGCCAGGCTGGATCAGCTGAACCTGGTAGGCAAAATAGCCGCCAGTATCGGGCATGAAACCCGCAACCCGATGACAACTGTCCGTGGTTTTCTGCAGATAATAAAAGACAAGGAGAAATACCAGGAAGATGCAGAGTATTTTGAAATAATGATTGAGGAACTTGATAGGGCCAATACCATACTTACGGAATTCCTATCCCTGGCTAAGGATAAGAGTGTAGATCTGAAACTGCAAGACCTGAATACCATCATCACCGGCATTGTTCCGCTGATAAAGGCCGATGCCATTGCCCAGGAAAAATACTTAAAAACTACGTTGGGCGATATTCCTTTACTCCTTTTGGATCAAAAAGAGATCCGCCAGCTGATATTTAACTTTGTCCGCAACGGTTTCGAGGCTATGGACTCCGGGGGTACCTTAACCATTGGAACCTTTGTGAAGGGAGATGACGTGGTCCTGATGGTGAAAGACGAAGGCAGCGGGATAGATCCCGAACTGCTGAGAAATATCGGCACCCCGTTCTTCAGTACCAAAGATCAGGGAACTGGTCTGGGCTTGTCTATCTGTTACAGCATTGCCGCCCGGCACAAAGCGACCATTGACATCGAAACCAGCCGCAGGGGTACCACTTTCTACACGCGCTTCCCGATATCCAATCCAGAGCATTAACGGGGGATGCCTATACTAGCCCAGCATAATATCTTCCTCCGGATAACGGATCCCATTATCGCTCTTGCTTAAGCCTATGGCATACCCGATGGTTAATGGGCCCAGTCGTCCCAGAAACATAGCAATAATAATAAATATCCTGCCCAGAACGCTTAATTCCGGGGTGATCCCCAGTGACAAGCCTACCGTTCCAGCCGCTGATACAGCTTCAAACAAAATCCGGTTAAAAGTGAAATCATTGTTGAGGGTTAAAATAAAACTGATTAGTATAATCAAGGTGATTGCCAGGAAGAATATGGCATAAGCCCTGGAAACCACACTTTCGGGCAGTCTCCGGTACATAAACACCGAGTCTCTTTTATCCTTCAAAAGGCTGACTACCGATATCCATAATACTCCCAGGGTAGTCACTTTAATGCCGCCTGCGGTTGAACCAGGGGCTCCGCCAATAAACATCAAGGCCATAATCAAAACCTGGGTGGGTAGAAACGTACTCTGCAGATCAACCGCTGAAAAACCGGCTGTGCGCGTAGCTGATTGAAAAAAAGCCACAACTACTTTGCTGCTGCCCGGCAGGTTGGCTAATACATTATTAAACTCCAGCAAATAAAAGGCCAAGGTGCCTAAAGCCAGAAGCAAACTGGTAAAAATTAACACCAGCCGTGAATGGAGAGAAAGCCTTTTCTTGTGCTTATATCTGTATAATTCATAAACCACCAGAAAACCTAAGCTGCCTATAATAAACAACCCTGAGAGGATCAACAGCACCGGTGCGGAAGCTGCCATGCCGGTCATGCTGCTGTAGTTGCCAAATAAGTCAAAACCGGCGTTATTAAATGCTGATATGGCATGAAACACCCCGAACCACATTGCCTTTTTCAGGCCCATAGAAGGAAACCAGTATATGGTCAATAGCAAGGCGCCGATCAGTTCAACCACAAAGGTAAAAAGCACCAGGCGTTTTAGAATCCCCATCAAGCCGCCCAGGTCCGATTTGCCTAAAGACTGCTGTACAGCCAGCCTCTGTTTCAGGCTAATCCTCTGTTTAAAGGCTACCATAAAAAGGGTGGCAAAAGCCATTATTCCCAGTCCGCCAATTTGCGACAGCAGGATGATCACCAGGTGGCCGAAACCGCTCCAATAGGTACCGGTGTCAACTACCACCAGGCCAGTAACACAGACGGCTGAGGCAGAGGTAAACAAGGCGGTAAGAAAATCAACCGTCCCATTGCGGGCTGCCCAGGGAGTAGCTAAGAGCAGGCTGCCGGCCAGAATGGTAACCAAATAAGCAATGATTAACAGCTGAGGTGGGTCTAGTTTTCTTAACATTTTTACCTCTGATCTAATTCATCCAGAATACGTAGAGAGTCATTATCACCGGCAACCACCAGTATATCATTGGCCCTAATTACCTGGTCAGCATTGGGAGATATGATGATCTCATCCCCCCGTTTAATAGCGACTACCGTTACTTTCATCTTTCGCCTGACATCCAATTCCACCAGGGTTTTGTCCACGAAGGCTTTTGGCGTCCTAATTTCCAAAATACTGTATTTTGAGGACAGGTTGATCTGGTCCACCACATTGTGTGAGGTTAAGGCCCGGGCTAATCTTATGGCCATATCCCTCTCCGGGTAGACCACTACATCGGTGCCGATCTTCTCCAGAACGGCTCCATGCAGTTCGTTTTGAGCTTTAACAATAAGCTTCTTAACCCCCATCTCCTTTAAAATAATGGCGGTTAAAATACTGGCCTGGATATTCTGACCAATAGCCACTACTACCACATCGAAATCCGTAATACCCAGAGCCTTAAGTGCCTGTTTATCCATGGAATCTATTTGAACCGCATGGGTAGCGAATTCCAAAATATCATCTACCTTGGCCCCATCATTGTCAATAGCCAATACATCATAACCCATTCTGGACAGCTCGGTGATCAGGCTTATTCCAAAACGGCCTAAACCAATAATGGCAAACTGCTTTCTTGACTTCACAAAAAACTCCTTCCTCTTTGGGGGTGACGAAGGGACGGTTCTTTTGTCACCCTGTCACGGTCACACTATGTAAAAAACATCTTCTTGTTGTTTCACTTCACCTAATTCCATTAACCGCTGGAGATGGACATATACCGCCATCTTTTCCAGCAGGCGCATAAACGGATCGGAACCTGTCTGGGCATCATCGTAAAAAATATTCTTGTAGGAAAGTTGATCCAGGGTCAGGGGAGACTCCTTCAAATGATTAATCACTCTGGCTTCCCTGGTTAGTATAACATCCATATATGCCTGCAGTCTCTCCTTAATATTTTCCTTTATTATTCCTTTATGACCGGATAGGATTACCGGGGGATTAATATCCATACACTTTTTAATCGAGGCAATAAAATCGGTAAGGTTACTGCAAGTATGGGCATACCACGGGCCAAAGCGGGTTAAATCAATGTCGGCGGTAAAAAGAACCCCGGTTTGCTCCTGGTAAAAACTGCAATGCCCGGGGGTGTGCCCGGGGGTATGTATAACCCGGAGCTTGACCCGTCCGAAGTCCAGTACCTCATCGGCCTTAAATTCTTTGTGAACCGGACATGGAACCAGGTTGGCAACTTTTATAAACTTCTTGCCCCAGTGTTCCTTGTTGAATATTTTAAAACCGAAAAAATCCTGAAAAGCCTCCAAAGAACGAATAGCCGGGGCATCATCCTCATGGGCCCATACTTCTGCATCTGGAAAATACCGGTTATTCATTACATGGTCTTCATGAAAATGTGAATTAATGACCACATCCAGGTGCATAGCCTGGAGCACCTTCAGATCACCCGGTTCAAAACCAGTATCGATCACAGCCTTAATTTCATCATCTATCAATAGGCAATTGCAGTTCGGGTATTTGCCGCCATTTTCGGTTTGGATTAGACTGATGCTTTTGGATACCGGCAAAAGCATAGTAACAGCTCACCTCTACTCGAGAACATTTTAACATAAGCAATTACATGATAACACCATAACATTATTTGAACCTGCCTGAAAGAAATGATTAACATGTTCATATCTTATTCGATTTTTGGGCTCCGTGACTCCTAAAAAATAATCCTTTAATACGAACAAATAATTAGGGAATATTTCCTGGAAATAAAGGATAAATCATCATAGGATAGAAATATCTATTTAGAACAGTAAAAAAATATAAACTAATCTCAGGGTACATGCCTCTTTTGGTATAGCAGAATTGACACATTATGCGCAAGTATTTTTTCGGAATATGGTATTATTAGATAAGTTATAGTTTTTTTGTCTGTTTTTCTAATAAAACGTAAATTACCAGAGCTATTGCCGATACTAATTAATATGGGAGAACGGGCAATTACCTGAGGTTTAGCCTTTATGTAAGCCTTAAGGGGAGGGCCTGTCTATCCATACTTTTGCACTATTTTTATCGTTAGTAGTATCAAACTAACCCTGGAAGGGGGGTTGACTAGTAAGTACAGGTTCATTACAACAATGCTGGTTTTGTTGTTTAATGGGGATATGAGCGATTAGGAAAAGGGGGAGATAATATTTATTCTGAAAATAATATTATAATGAAGGAGTTTGCGGAAATGACGAATAGGAAAAGAGCCTGTATAACAGTATTGGCGTTATTCATGGTTTTTGCTCTTCTACCGCCGTTTACAGCGGCAGCGGATACTATCGATAACATAATCGCTGAAATGGAAGAAATATACCAATACATAGACGAAGGTGACAAGGCTGCAATACAAAATGCCCGGTCTGAAATACAGGGGCTGGGAGATTTGGATCCTTACCACCAGGATTGGGAGGCCATATTCGGTATTGGCACTGATAACAATCTAATCACTCCGGAGGTTATAGCTGCATTTGGAGGTGAACCTGCTGCCCGGGATGCAGCCAAATCATTTGCAGCCGGTTTATCAGAGATTTACTACACTTCCGACAGTGCCTATATGGCTCAACGATTGGAAGAATTCAGAGAAAATCACCGCGGCACTTTTCATACTTTATTCGGTTCCGAAGTCACAGTTGACATATTGTATGATTTATTAATTGCCGCAAAGAATGAACTCCCGGAAGTAATTGCTTCAAACCCTGATGATTACGTCAAGAACTTGGCCTATGGTTCTAACCAAGAGCTTATTGACACTATGCCTAATGTTTTGAGGGACGCGATGCAAAATGTCCTGGCAGAAGCTGATCCAGCATCAGGAATAGGTATTTTGAACGGGAAGCTGGGGGCTATAGGCTGGAGCATGAGTAAGCTAATAGAACAACAGAAAGTGATTGGAGACTTAATCGATCCAGATTTGGCAGCCAGAGTTGCTGTTGCCAAGGCTTTGGTAAGATCCCAAACCGAATTATACATCTATGAAAATGAAACAGAGACTCTTCAGCCCAAGGATGCAAACAAAGAAATACATCTGACCCAGGATGCAGGATCTGCCGTCGAGTACCGCTTAAAGATAATGGGCAGAGAAGCCAGCACTCTGGTGGATTTCTCCAGCAGCGATCCCAGTGTGGCAACAGTTGAATATACCGAGGGCCAAGGCTACCCGGTTACAAAGGCGATGGGAGCTGGTACAGCAACAATATACGCTTACCGTGCTTTCGATAATGCCCAACCAGAGTCTGACTGGATATTAAAGTTTACAGTCAATGTTCAATCTGTTAACAATTTAACGGGTTCCGTATTGCTGGGAGCAAGAGGTGATTCCAGCACCGGTAAGCACGGGGGCATTACGGTTACGGTTTTGGAATTGCAGGTGTCCTCTACATCAGATGAGCAGGGGAATTTCGAGATGAATTTACCCGAGGGCACTTATACATTGGAAATTTGCAAGAACGGATTTCTAAAAAGACAAATACCGATAACAATTGTTAAAGATCAATTGACTGTTGTACCCCCGGTAACCCTAGTTGCAGGCGATATTAATGGAGATGGGTACGTCAATTTGTTTGACTTGGGTATGCTGGCGGATTCTTATGGTTCTCAGTCTGGAGCTCCGCAATACAGTGAGCATGCTGATTTTAATGGAGATGATTTTATTAACTTATTTGATTTAGGAATTCTTGCTGATAGTTATGGGAAATATTGGGAAGATCTTAATTAATCTGGCTAGTTTATGTTAAAGGAGGAATGCAACGGATGATTAAAAAGGCTAATCGTTTAATCAGTTTTTGGACAATGGTATTATTTATTGCAATGTGCTGTGTGACTATTTTTCCTGCAGCCCCAGCATCAGCCGCAGCAACAATCGACGGACTAACTATCTCAACGAGTCAAGACATAAGCCAATTAGCTGTAAATGATACATTTCAGGTGAATATAAATATCAAAAATGCTACTCTTAAAGGACTTGACTTTGGATTAGAATGGAGTACGGATACTCTAGCGGTCTATTGGGATGACGATGATGAGAGATATGAGCATGGACCTAGATCACCGCTGACTGGTGATGAATGGTTGAAGGTTACCACAGGGACTGACCTGGCAAATGGTAAAATAGTATTTGCTGCTGCTACTAATCAAGAGGTAACATTAGCTCAAGATCAGGAGATATACAGAATTACCTTTGTGGTTAGAGCTGAAGAAGATTCATACATCCGGTTATTTGCTCCACCATCCCACGATGCTTTACCTGATTCAGTAGGTTTTGTATATTTGGATGCTGATGGTTTATACGCATTGGATGCTTCAAAAATCAATAACAGCTTAAGTGCCTTTTACATAGGTACTCCTCCGCCAAACCCGACTATTAAAGAAATATCTCCTGTTTCTAGTCCTATTGAGGTGGCATATGGCACTTCAGAAGACGATGCCAAAGCCGCGTTACCACAGACTACTACAATAACTGATAGCAATGATGTAACACACACGGTTAACTTAACCTGGGCCATTGCCAATTATCAGCCAAATGTATCTGGTGATTACAATGCCACGGGAACATTTACCTTGCCCGCTGGAGTAGATCAGACAGATCCCCCTACACCGTTACAAGTTACTGCAATTGTCAAGGTTTTGCCACAAGAGATGTCGGCTGGATTGACAGGACTAACTATTAGCGATGGTTCTTTAAGTCCAGATTTTGATCAGAACGTTACACAGTACAATGTTACAGTACCTTATACAGTGGAGTCCTTAAATGTAACTCCTGTTGCTGATGAAGGCACTATAAAAGTCAATGGTAAAGTAGTTGCTAGCGGCAGTGACAGTGAAGCTATAGACCTCAGCGTTGGTAATAATATCATTACTATTGAAGTTACTGAGGAAGGCAAAGCCCCCAAAACCTACACTATTACTGTTAATAGAGAACAACCCAGCACAAATGCTGATTTAGCCACCCTGGCCGTAAGCCCAGGAACCCTGACACCAGAATTTAATCCAGCTACTACTACCTATACGGTTGAATTGCCTTATGGAACCACCGACGTTCCTGATGTAACTGCCACTGCAGCCGATACTGCCGCAACAGTAGATATTCAGAAAGCTACTAACTTGACTGGCACTGAGGCAGAACGCACTACTACGGTTACTGTAACCGCACAGGATAAAACCACTAAGAAGGAATACAAAGTAATATTCTCTGTAGCCAAACAGTTTACGGTAACAGCAACCAAAACACAGGTAGGAAACCGTCAACATGTAACCGTTGATGTTAACAATGCTGGAAGCGATACAGACGCGGTTATAATTCTGGCTCTTTATGAAAACACCGGAGATGGAATTAATGAAATGAAAGCCCTAATATTTAAGGAAGCTGCTATAGGTGCTGGAGACAACAATGGCATCTTAACCGGAGGATTCTGGGTTCCTGACCAGTATACGATAAAAGCCTTTGTATGGGATGACTTTGATAAAATGAATCCGCTTTCCAACATAAGCCAGCCCTAAGGTAATAATAATCTCCTGGCAGATTGAAATCTGCCAGGAGAGGATAGAAAGGAGGATAACCATTGAAGAAAATAATACACGTTGCCTTAATATTCGCACTGGTTTTCGGGGCTTTCATAGTACCTGCTCAAGCTAATGTTGACGACCTGTCAATAAGCTGTAGCAATGGAGTTGTTACCATTAGCGGCAAGATTGGAACAGTTGCCGGAACCCAAGTGGCTATAAAGATTACCGAGGCTGAAGATACCGATATCATTCTTCACGTGGACCAAATTCAAACCACGGACAACGGTAATTTCACCACCCAGTTTAGAATGTCCAATGCTGTAAATGGTACTGAATATACAGCTTTTATAAGCGCTCCCGGATTTAGTACTCCGGTAACCCAGAATTTCATATACAGTACTATTGTAGTACCGTATACTATTAATCTCTCGGCCAATCCGGCAGCAGGTGGTACTGTAGAAGGTGGGGGAGTGATCGATTCGGGGACGAAGATAACAGTAAAGGCCACTCCTAATCCAGGATACCGCTTTGTGAATTGGACTGAAGGTGGAACCGAAGTCAGCACCAATGCCAATTACACATTTATAGTTAATGCCAACCGAACCTTGGTGGCCAATTTTGCCCGGCTTGACACCACCAACTATCTGAACAGCCTGACTACAAGTGAAGGAACCCTGGTGCCGGCGTTTGACAAGTACGTAACTGATTATACGATTACCCTGGCATCAGATTATACTGGTGCACCACCGGTAATTAGCGCGAGCCCTGTCAGTGCCGCTGCTACAGTGGATATAACCCAGGCCGCGGCAATCCCAGGTACGGCCAGTGTTGTGGTCACTGCGGAAAGTGGTGAGACCAGAACCTATACCGTTAAAATAGTAAAAAGAGTGCCGATTCCTCCTATTGATACTACCGGAAAAACCGAAGAGGATCCGGCTGTAGTTGAGCCGACAGTAGATACCACAACCAGCAACTTTGAACTGCCGCCTATTACCGCGGATGATGCGGTTAAAGCCAAAGTAGTTCTTGATATACCTGCAAATGTGAAGGTGGCAAGTATCACTGCTCCCACCACTCCGGTACCAGCAGGGCAAGAAGCTGTTCTACCGCAAATTGAAGTAAAAGCAGCTAAAAGCATTGGCGATGTGGAAGTAGTCATTCCTGCTGGAACGAAAGTCACGGGGCCGGCTGATTGGGACGGCACCATAACCCTGCCTACAGTCAAACCGGTAGAGACTATCGAACAAACAACCGTTGGCGGTGACACCATCCAGACCGTCAGCACCGTAATTGAGGTGGGCCTTGGCGATATGGGCTTAACCTTTGATAAACCGGTTCGAATTCTGTTACCGGGACAGGCAGGAAAACAGATTGGAGTAAGAAGAGCTGGGGTTGTAAACAAAATAACCACCACTCTGAAAGAAGATACCCAGGCTGAAGCTGAAGCGACCCTGGTAGGCGGAGTTACCGATGCCATGATAACAGTAGGTGCGGACGTAGCCGTATGGACCAACCACTTCACTGAATACTTCGCTTATACAGCCGTAACGTACGGTGGCGGCGGAGGCGGCGGCGGTTACACCGGCTCGTATGTGGATCAGAATGGCGCAAAAGTAACCCGGTATGGAGCAACGGTTGAAATACCGGCCGGTGCAATAACTGGTACGGCCTTAATCAAGATAGAGCGGGTCAGCAAAACCGGTTTAGAAGTTGCAGCTAATCAAACCATTGTCAGCGATGTATACGAGATTACCAAGAGCACTTCCGGTGCTTTCAAAGAACCCATCACCATTACCCTGAGCTACGATCAAGGAAAAGTAAATGAGAGCGATACCATCAGCATCTACTGGTATAACGAAACCAGGAATGAATGGGTCGAATTGGACAACGTTGTGGTTAACCGGTCAGAAGCCAAGGTAAAGGGTGAAGTTGATCACCTGTCCAAGTTCGCAGTCATTGCCACCAGTGCTGAGGAAGTGGAACTAACCGACATCGCCGGTCACTGGGCGGAAGCTAATATCCAGGCCCTGGTAGACCTGAAAGCCATTACCGGTTACCCGGACGGAACATTTAAACCCGACAACACCATAACCCGGGCTGAATTTGCCACGGTTCTGGTCAAGGCATATGCTCTGGAGCTTGAAAGCGGTAAAGTGTTCAACGATACCCAGAACCACTGGGCTAAGGAATATATCGCTACTGCGGCTGCCAACGGCATAATTCAAGGATACAGCGAAACTGAATTTGGCCCCGATGACAAGATCACCCGCGAACAGATGGCGGTCATGATCATCAGGGCGAAAGGCGCTGATACCGCCGCGGGAGAATTAAGCTTCACCGATAGTGCAAGCATTTCTTCCTGGGCCGTAGATGCAGTGATTACAGCCGCTGAGCTCGGCATCATTACCGGATACCCCGATAACAGCTTCAAACCGCAGGGGAATGCTACCCGGGCTGAAGCCGCAACTATAATCATAAGAGCAATCAATTAGGAACTGGACAAAAACTCCTCTGTGTTATACATAGAGGAGTTTTTTGCCTTTGGAATCAGGTATAATGGTTACATAGCAAACCTATTCTGGCGGTTTATTCCAACCATTTCTCATGGAAAGGACTGAGTAATTTTGACAGAGGTGTTAACCAAAAGAAACCTAGTTAGACTGTTTTCCTTTATTGTGGCCGGAATAATAATTCTGACCGTCCTGCCTAGTACCAGGGCAGACGCCCTGGATCTCGGAGCCAGCTATGAAGTCCTGTTGCGCGATTATCCCGAATGTATAGAGCGCCTTAAGGACGGCGGGGCCACTGAAGCCGGTATCCAATCGTTCTTAGCCGATTTAGAGGCTGAGGTTAACAAGAGGGGAAGCTTAAATCAGGCTAATTTCAATTCCTATATGTATGAATCCCTTAAAGAAGTAGTTACCTGGCGCAAACACAGAGCCATCTTTAACGCACTACTGGATAGCTATGGCCAGGAAATCGATTATACCTTGAGCCAGGGCCAGCTTCATCCTGATTTGGTACCCATCCGCAATGCAGTAATGGAAGCCATATTCAGTTCCGAAGATGAAGAGGAAGAGCAAAACCAGCAGGAGGAAGAAAATAACCAACCCCGTGAAGATGAGAACCTGAATAAGGAAGAAACAGGGGGGGAAGGAAAAAGTACATCTAAGGGCCAGGAGCCTTCCTTAACCACCGGTGATATAACCCAGTTGATACAGGAGCAATTGAAGGCCGGCCAGCAAACCATTACCCTGACCGGGAAGGCCAATGGCAGCGTAGTCACCATTAAGGGGGATATACTCCAACAGGTCTGGGATAATTCCCGCAGCCTACTGATAGACTTTGAAGGGGTGCTGATCAAGCTGGACCCTGATAGTATAACTTTAGCCGAAGATAACAGCCTTTCCTTAAGTGTCACCCAGGTTGGCGATACTATAAAGAAGCAAATACTCAACCAGACCCCGGCTGCCCACACTCTGGTAGGGGATATTTATGAATTGGCAGGAACTACCCAGAGCAGTATCGGGGGTATCTACTTTGAACAACCGGTAACTATAACCATGTCCTATACGCAAGAGCAGCTAAAGGACCTGGATGAAGACACCTTGGATATCTACTATTTCAATGAAGGCCAAAAAACCTGGGAGAAAACCAACGCCGAGCTCAACCAGGCCAACAAGACTTTAACCTTTACCACCAGGCATTTCAGCAAATATGCCATAATCTCCTACAATCCGGCGGCCGAAGTACCGGTTGTAGAGAGTAAATTCGTGGACCTTAAAGGGCACTGGGCTGAGGGTGATATAGCCAAAATGGTGGAATTGGGCCTGGTTAAGGGCATTAGCGATACCCAGTTTGCCCCGGATGTCAATATTACCCGGGCCGAATTCGCTGCCCTGCTTTTAAGGGATATCGGCGCCGAGCAAAAGCTGCATCTGACCGGCAGGTTCTATGACGTACCCGCAGACAAATGGTATTTTAACGTGGTTAATACCGCAGCCGAGCTAGGGTTGGTAACTGGATATACTGACAAGAACTTCGGACCGGATGACCCGGTAACCAGGGAGCAAATGGCGGTTATGATCAAACGGGCCCTGGTTTATCAGGGGGAAGCTGAAGAATTGAATACCCTTTATGCTGAGCTGGTTTTAAGCAAGTTTAAAGACCGGGATAAAATTGCAGAGTGGGCCAAGGACAGCGTAGCCATTGCCGTTGAAAAAGGCATAGTAAAAGGCCGCACCGATAATGAATTCGCCCCAACGGCTACTGCCACCCGGGCCGAAGCCGCAGTAATGATCCTTAGAACCTATAACCTGCTGCATTAATGAAATGGGGGGCTGTTACCCGGTCGCACGGGTAACAACCCCCCATGTAACTCCTCTTTACTCGAATTTCATCTTCTTCCCGTACTTCATTCCGGTTTCCTGGACCAGCTTTAACTCCTCGGAGGTAAGTCTATCCTTCAGGATCTCCTTAACCTTCTTGATATCCGTAGGAGAGGGGTCCGAGTTTTTGGCCACGTTATAACAAAAGGTCAATTCTTCCTGGCTGAGCTTCCTAACCAGAATAGCCCCGACCTTGACAATGTCCGACTTTTTTACCGGCTTCCCCAGCTGGGTCTCCGCTATCTCGGTGATCTCTTCAGGAGTTGGCTCGCTACCACCCTTAGCATCAGGTTCCGAAACTTCAGTTACAAATGAGCTCCACCAGGGTTTACTTTCCAGAGCTTCTGGGCTATCATTTAAATTGTCAGGTTCCGTATTATCGCCCGAACCAGCATTAATCTTCTCACTATTACCACTATTAGTAATGTGGTTATTGGTAACTGGTTCCGGGGTGCTAATAAGCGCCGAACGGTTGTTAATTTGATAATTTATATATAACCCCAGGCACAGGAGGACATTAACCAGAATTGCCAAACCCATAAAAACTTTTTTATTTTTTTTATATCGAAGCATCGACTCAACTCCCTGTAAAGATAAACGCAACTAATAGGAAATAATGACGATAAAATATAGTGGTCTTGAATAGCTGCTAATGCGCGATTATATTTTGTATCTATATTACACTACGTTCTGGTAAAATAAAACTTGTACCTTGGCTAATCGCAATTATTATTCCTTTGCCGGGGTATTAGCCAAAGTTATATATTAAGGAAGAATTCTGTGAATAAAACCGTATACTGGGTTATGATACTTGCCTGCCTGATCATAATCGGTTTTTTATCCAGGCAGCCGTCGCAGGAGCAGGATATTAGACCAATAATAAATCGATATGAACCTTTAATAAAATTGGTCCAGGAAATGCCGCAGGTTAGGTTTCCTTATGCGGGGCGGATTATTGACAGCCGGGAAAACGCCGTTGATTTCATTCAATTCATAATCCGCAAATTATTTCACTTCACCTTTTACGGCTTCTTTGGGGTATTGCTGATAATGGCTACCGGGGGTTTTTACGAACTTAAAGCCATCAGGTGGATTCTGGCCGGGGTATTCCTGGGGGCCGTTGCCGCTGGCGACGAGCTGAATCAGTTTTATACCCCAGGGCGTACCGGGTGCATAGAGGATGTAATCGTTGATATGCTTGGCTACCTGGTGATAAGCTCTGTAATCATAGGAATAAGGATTAAAAGGTGCTAAATGATGATAGATCTGCATTGTCATATAATTCCCGGAATAGATGACGGAGCGCCGACTCTGGAGGCATCATTGGCCATGGCTGAAGCTGCAGCCAAGGATGGAATCACGATTATCGTAGCCACGCCTCACATCATAACCGGGTTATATGAAACAACTAAACAGGCGATCCTGGAGGGGGTTGAACGGCTCAATCAAATAATCAGCCAGGAGGGGCTTCCAGTCGAAATCCTGCCTGGTTCCGAGGTACATATTGAACCGGATCTGCCTGGAAGAATACAGGACCAAGAGGTGTTGACCATAAACAACACCGGCCGGTATCTATTAGTAGAGCTTCCATCCGCGTTTGTCCCGGATTATACTGCTGATGTCCTCTACCAAATCCAGCTGCTGGGAATCACTCCAATAATAGCGCACCCGGAGCGTAATGCAAGCCTGATGCGCAACCATGCAGCTCTAAAGGAAATGGTTGTCAGGGGGGTATTAACCCAGATAACCTCAGCTTCAGTAACTGGCTATTTCGGCCGCCGGGTAAGGAGAACCGCCCTGGAACTGATTGCAGAAGGGCTGGGGCATATGATCGCTACTGATGGTCACGCGGAAAAGGGAAGAACCCCGCAAATGCGGGAGGCTTTTCAGATAATCGAAAAATATTGGGGTACTGATATCGCCGGCCAAATGACCAGGGATATACCCCTGGCGGTATGTAAAGGCACGGACGTTGTGTTACCGGTTATAAACGAAAGGAAAAAATCCCCCTGGAAGTACGGCCTAACCTCGAAATGGAAGTTGTTCTAGCTTTCTGGGATAGCCCTAAAAGGCAGAAATATAGCAGGAAAAAGCCTGGTATTAGCGAAATCAATATTTCGAGGATAAAATTAATAATAACCAGTTAAACGATAATACATATAAGGAGAATAAGCTTTGGCTCGAGATTCCTACAAAAGCGACCCGGAAAATGACGAAATTGAGATAGACTTACGAGGGATACTGGAAATATTACAAAAGTGGTACAGACTAATCCTAGCTGGTACCATCTTTTGTGCTATCAGTGCCGCCTTGATCAGCTACCTGGTTTTAGACCCGGTCTACCAGTCCCGGACCCTCCTGATGGTAACCCAGGCTACTGACAGACTTCAGCCTGTCCGCCCGGGGGAAGGATTGGAAGACATCTTTAACACCCAGATTCCGGTTCTGACTATGAATACCTACGTAGGCCAGATAAAGAGCGAAGCCCTGTTGCGAAGAGTTAAGGAAAGGATTAACCAGGAAACCGGGTATACAGTAGGTAATTTAGTCGGCCTAATCGAGGCGGCGGTGGTAAAAGACACTAACCTTATCGAGGTGAAGGTTAGCCATGGTGATCCGGTCGCCGCAGCTAAAATCGCCAATATCCTGTCCCAGGAGTACCTCAAATTTATGAATGAGAAGAACCAGGAGCAGATGACCCGCTCCGTGGAATTCCTGCAGGAACAAAAGAGTATTACCGATGCCGAGCTAGACAGTGCCCTGGTCAGGCTGCAAGCTTTTCAGAGCGAATCCAAGGGCGTAGAGCTGCTGGAAGCGGAGTTTAATAAGAAATCTCAGGACATGGTCAATTTCGCCTCCCGTTTAAAAATGGTGCAGGTGGAAGTCCAGCAGCTAACCTCCGGGGTGGCCAGCCTGGAACTGGACCTGTCCATAACCCCGCGGATGATAGCCGTGGAAAGATGGAATAACGGTGTTGCTTCCACCACCAATGAGATTAATCCATTATATACATCGATTGCCCAGCAATTGACCGAGAAGAAGTCGGCCCTGGCTGAAAAAGAGGCCGAGGCAGAGTGGCTTCAGATTATGCTGGTTTCGCTGGAACAGGAACTCAACAATTTGCAGACCTCGCTGGTTACCCGGCGGATGGAGCAGGATAAACTCCAGCGGGAGGTAGACCGGTTAAGGGCAACTTCAGAAACCCTGGCTAACAAAACTACCGAGACCCAGATTATGAAATCCATTGACTTGGGGGATACCAGTGTTCTGGTGGTGTCGGAAGCATCAGTCCCGTCACATCCGGTAAAACCCAATAAAAAGCTGAATATTGCCATAGCTGTAGTTCTGGGGTTAATGATCTTCACCTTCTTGGCCTTTGTACTGGAATACCTGGACAACACCTTAAAGACTCCGGAAGATATCAACAAGGAATTAGGTCTCCCGGTTCTGGGGGTTATACCCAAAATGAACCTGGGTACATCATATTACAGTCCATATGGAGGAAATAATGGCAAGTAAGCGTCAATATGAACTAATAACCCATGAGCAGCCCAAATCACCGGTATCCGAGGCTTACAGAACTTTGAGGACCAACCTGGGCTTTACCAATATGGATCAGGATTGCCGCTGTATCCTTATCAGCAGCCCCAACCCCCAGGACGGAAAATCAACTACCGCCTCCAACCTGGCAGTGGTCCTGGCCCAGGCCGGGAATAATGTATTATTGGTGGACTGTGACCTGCGCAAACCGGTGCAGCATAAAATATTTGGCATTCCGAATCAAAAGGGACTTACCAACTGCCTACTACAGAAGCTGCCGGTGGAAGAAGTAGCTTACAACGGCAAGGTAGACAACCTGTCGGTTTTGCCCAGCGGTCCGATCCCACCGAACCCGGCGGAAATATTAAATTCCAACCAGACCCGCCGTTTTTGGCAGGTGCTCTTGGAAAGCTATGATTATGTACTGATAGACGGCCCGCCCATATTGGCAGTTGCCGATTCTTCCATACTGTCCAACCAGGTGGATGGGGTTATCCTGGTAATCAGGTCAAATATAACCCGGATCGACCTGGCCAAGGAAGCCAAAGAACAGCTCTTAAAAGCTAATGCCCGGCTTATAGGGGTAGTAATCAACGATTTTGATATCACCAGCAAGTATTACCAGTACTACTATTATTATGGGACGGTGGACGATTAGACATTAGGACCAAGATATCAAAATTATATAGGTCAAACAGCTATAAAAGGTCAATATTTTCGATTTTTCGAGAAGGAATTAGCAGCTCCCGGGTGGAATAACATATAAGGAGTTGCTATTACTTCCTTTAGAGGAAAGCTATTCTAATTTAATCTTAACGAGAGGTGTCTTAATGACATTCAGAACCAGAAATTTATCGTTGCTTATAATTGACGCTGTTCTGGTAAATCTGGCTATTTACAGCGCTCTGCTGCTCCGCTTTGATGCTCATATTCCTCAAAACTATATTAACGCCTATCTGGGCCTTGCTCCGTTAATTACCATAATTGCTCTCCTCTACCTTTACGGGTTTAAGCTGTATGCCAGACTATGGGAATACGCCAGTATCAACGAATTGCTGGCTATATTCAGTGCCATCAGCTTCACCATGATAACGGTTGTAACCCTGATATTAACCTTTAGCCTGCCGGGCCTTCCGCGCAGTATTTATTTATTGTCCTGGTTATTAATGAATGTATACATAGGGGTCTCCCGGATTTCCTGGAGGATAATGCGCACTTACTACCTGAACGGTAAACCCCACCAAACCCGAAGGGCTTTAATAGTAGGGGCCGGAGATGCGGGAGCTATACTGGCCCGGGAGATACGCAGCAATACCCAGGTGAACCTGAAGGTTATAGGATTCATCGATGATGACCCGAGTAAACAGAGGATGATGCTGGGGGGAATACCGGTCCTGGGCAATCGCAAAAAAATACCCGGCATAGTAAGCAGCATGGAAGTAGATGAAATAATTATAGCCATGCCATCCGTACCGGGGAATGTAGTCCGGGAGATAATGGAACTGGCGCAAAAAACCCCGGCCAGGATCAGGATACTTCCAGGTATTTACCAGAGCACTAACCGCAGCATTTTCTCCCATATCCGGGACATCCAGATGGAGGACCTGCTGCGGCGTGAACCAGTGAGGACCGACCTTAAGGAAATATCAGAGTATATCAGCGGCCATACGGTTATGGTAACCGGTGCTGGGGGTTCAATAGGATCCGAACTATGCCGGCAGATACTGGACCTATCACCGGCCAAGCTGGTACTGGTGGAATGTTGTGAAAACAACCTCTTTGAAATAGAAAATGAACTGGCTAACCGCAACCGTCCAATAGAAATTCATCCTGAACTTATAGACGTACGACATATTGCGGCATTGGAAAAGGTGTTCCTTAAGCACCATCCCCAGGTGGTTTTCCACGCCGCTGCCTACAAGCACGTACCCATGATGGAAAGGCATCCCGAAGAAGCCTTCTACAACAATGTATTGGGAACCCGCAACATGGCGGTACTTTCCGACCGTTACGGGGTGGAAACCTTCATATTCATATCCACGGACAAGGCGGTTAACCCCACCAGTGTAATGGGAGCCAGCAAAAGGCTGGCGGAAATGATTATCCGGGATGTAAACCATCACAGCAAAACCAATTTCGCTGCCGTCAGATTCGGCAATGTACTGGGCAGCCGGGGCAGCGTCATTCCCACATTTATCAAACAAATCGAACAGGGCGGCCCCGTAACAGTCACCCACCCGGAAATGAAACGCTATTTTATGACCATACCCGAAGCAGTCCAACTGGTCATTCAGGCCGGCGCCATGGCAAAGGGCGGGGAAATATTTGTCCTGGATATGGGCAAGCCGGTAAAAATAGTTGACCTGGCCAAAGACCTGATCCGCTTGGCCGGATATGAACCAGGTGTTGATATTGAAATAAAATATACCGGCATCAGGCCTGGGGAAAAACTCTATGAAGAGCTGTTTACCAATAAAGAACAGATGGTTTCCACCAAACATGAGCGCATTTTCATATCCAATGACGAACTGGAAGAAAAGTACAACAACATAGAAAAAACCATATTAACCTTTGCCCAAGTAGGCCGTACCAACAACAAAGATGTGGTGGAAATGATCAAGAAACTGGTGCCTGAGTATCGGGGGACTGCTGGGGAGCAGGAGAGAGATGAGATGGTGGTGGGGTAGGGTAAAGTCGAAAGTGGAAGGTGGAAAGGTAGTTAGCTCCCGCTGTATCAATACCGAGTAATACTTGGCCTGTGAAATGGTGATTTAAATGTATTATGTATATGTTTTATAATCACAAAAAGATAATAATTGGTATACTTGTTGTACGCATGACTTAAAAGAGCGAGTTCGGCTTCATAATGAAGGAAAAGTTAACTCTACAAAGAATAGAAGGCCATTAAAACTAGTTTATTATGAAGCCTGTATAACGCAATCAGATGCTTTTCGAAGAGAGAAGTATTTAAAAACAGCATATGGTAAGAGGTATATAAGAAACCGCTTGAAAGACTATTTCACAGGTTAGCGGAAGGCAAAGCAAGAGGTTCCACTAAAGATTTTAAGCGCTTTTTATTCATTGCCAGAGGATCCTTAGAAGAGTTGAAATATCAAGTTACACTTTCAAAAGATCTAAATTACATAGATGAGAATCAGTATGATGAATTACAAAATAGAGCAAAAGAAGTAGGAAGGTTATTAAACGGGTTGATGCTATCTTTAGAATGAAAGAAAAGTAGAAAGTTGAAGGCTGAAAGCAAAAAGAACTTATAAAATTCAACTTTCCACTTTCTACTTAGCTATGTACTCTTACTGTATCTTTTGTAAAACCGGCTCAGAAATAACCAACTTACCAACTGGCCAACATTATGCACGGGAAGGAATTTCTGCAATACATTAACTTCACATTCAATAACTAAATACTGCAGATTAAATAGGCAGTAGGAGAATATGCGAAGTGGAGAGAAAGAAAACAAAACAATTTTTTAATAAAGGCTTTACCTTAGTAGAACTTTTGGTAGTGATGGCTATTTTATCTATATTGACTTCAATAGCAGTTCCTATGTATGCGGGTTACTTAGAAAGAGCAGCTAAGGAAGTTTGTAATATTAATTGCTTGCAGGTGGGACGAATGTATCATGTTTATTTGCTGATGGAAAACAAAGAAGATACTAAAAATGTATTTGATGAGTTTATGGATAACTATGAGGAAACCATATGTCCGGATAATGGTGAAATTGTGTATATGCATGGCTCAGTCAGATGTCTTTTACATTCTGAAGATGAAGACGACGGAAGTATTCCTTTTTTGTAAATGGCGATTAGCAATAGAATAAATATAGGAAACAAGACTTGTGGAGGAGCGTATGTTCTTGCACAATATGTTGTATAAATGGGAATGATTTACCGTGAAAATTTTAGCCGTGAGTATGGTCTATGGCTTTAGACCACAATATGTAGCATAAAACTGAAAGAAAATAAAAATTTTATGCAAGATGTAGGCTCAACAATTGAATTTTCCGGTGAGTCGGGGACCCTTGAAATAAGTTACCTTTTATAAGTGAATTTTAAAAAAGTTCAGTATGAGCAAAATGAGCAAAATTTGCCTACACTGCCGGTACCGTGACAACCTGTAGCCAGGAGGGGCATGTTGGGGGACGTTTCGTTTGCCACATTGAATTAATTGAAATTTTGACTGATGAAGCTTCGACAGCGTATTATTATGAAAAAACATTAATGCATTTATTCGTTTATTGAATCCAATGCGTATGATATGATATGAATAAAAAACTATTTAATTGGTGGTGAATATGATGGGAAAGATCCTATCGTCGGAAGAGCTTATGAAATACATTTTTAATATGGATAGCGAAAATTCAGTTTTTCAGTTTTCTATTCCAGGAAAAGGTAAGTTTACTCTTGTTTTGCAAGAAGAAGATGTGCAATCAATAAAAGCCGATGCCGAGTCAAATCCAAATCTTAATCACATGTTCAAGAAAAGTGAAGAGCAGTACAAGAAAGGATTTGGAATAACTACCTCCGAGCTTTTAAAATCACTTTCAGAAAAGGATTTTATGTGATGAACTCCCGTAATGTAATATGGACCCCTGTTGTAAGAGAAAAACTTATTGAATTTAGAAATGAAAGATTTACTCCAGAAGAAACTTTGAATTATATTTCTCAGATTATTATAGAAACGGAGGAATTCTTAAGAAATCCGGTTATTGGTAAGACATATACAGAAGAGTTTGGAAGATATAAAGGTATATCACGGATTATAATTAGAAAGTTTAAGATTTACTATAAACAGATTTATAATGATATTGTTATCATTGGGTTATTATTCCCGGGAGAAAATAAATAGTGCGGCACTTATCATAATTTTAGGATCTATTCAGCTAATTAATTTGATTTGCCTCAGGAAAGTTGATGACAGTCTTTATTTACTTTGAGCCCATGAACCTGGGAGACGTAGCAAAAATCCTTAAAAATAAAATTTGACCATAAAACTACACGTAATTAATACAATGACGAAATCAATATATTGTAGGGAATACATGTTGATATACAATATACGGTATAAATGGAAGTAAATGGTACCTAAAATTAAGCCGTGAGTATGGTCTATGGATACCGACCACAATATGTAGCATAAAACTGAAAGAAAATAAAAATTTTATGCAAGATGTAGTAAAACAATAAATTAATCGACGTGATTATGCGTAAGGGATAAGCAAAACACAAGATGTAGCAGAAGGCAAAAACGGGTTATGCAAGATATTGCATAATTTGACAAAATATGACAAAAAAATTTAGCCGTGAGTATGGGAAATGGATACCGACCACAATATGTAGCATAAAACTGAAGGAAAATAAATATTTTATGCAAGATGTAGTAAAACAATAAATTAATCGACGTGATTATGTGTAAGGGATAAGCAAAACACAAGATGTAGCAGAAGGCAAAAACGGGTCATGCAAGATACTGCTTAATTTGACAAAATATGACAAAAAAATTTAGCCGTGAGTATGGTCTATGGATACCGACCACAATATGTAGCATAAAACTGAAAGAAAATAAAAATTTTATGCAAGATGTAGTAAAACAATAAATTAATCGACGTGATTATGTGTAAGGGATAAGCAAAACACAAGATGTAGCAGAAAGCAAAAAAAGGTTATGCAAGATATGCCATGTACTCCTACTGTATCTTTTGCAAAACCGGTTCAGAAAAACTTATCGCTGAACTTATAAACAAAAAAGATAAAAGAATCCAAGCCATCGCCCCCACCCGTGTTTTACAGGAAAAACGCAAAGGCAGATGGGAAAAGCGTGAGCAAATTTTACTTCCCGGATATGTATTGCTCTATGCAGACGAAGTAATACAATTTGGATTGAGAGCAGAAATTCCGAATCTGTATAAGATATTGAATTATGAATCAGGTCTTAGAGAACTACAGGGCATGGATTATGAATACTCCATGTGGATATATCGCCATCATGGTAATATTACTGCATCCAAGGTACTTAGCCGAAGGCAGAAACGTCAAAGTGCGTAGATGGGCCGCTGCTGGATTGTTCTGGAACCATAGTAAAGTTAGACAAGCATAAGCGTAGAGTTTGGGTAGAGTTCCAATTTGATGGCCAAAAACGCGTAGTATCACTTTCTGCTGAATGTATAGCAGAAACAGAAATACAAAAGGTCAATTAGAAAGGTTTGCCAAGACGGTTAGAGCGTCCCAGTAACACTCCTAACAACTTTCCAACTGACCAACTCAAAATGCTTCATTCCCAATAAATCATCGCCAAGTGCGTGTTTATTGTAGTGAGGCTGCATAGCCTGAACCAGTATTGTGTGGGAGCTCATAAGGTAGGAGCCCAGATAAAATGGCGAAGCTATGGGATCAGTAAGTGGAAAGTTGGAAAGTAGAAAGGGGAAAGGAAAAGAGGTTTTCTTGACTAACTGGCCAACAAAGCTCCATGCAGAAACTGAGTTTGAAAAGTACCGTATTGTGCAGGATAGACTGTTTATGTCCGATTACGATAGGTTTTTATTGGAATTAGAAGAACAGACGAATAAAAGGAATCAATAAATCATTCGACATGAGGATGTGTAAGGGATAAAATAACACAAGATGTAGCAGAAGGCAAAAACGGGTTATGCAAGATATTGCATAATTTGACAAAATATGTCACAAAAACCCCAAATTTCTGCGAAGCCGTGAGTATGGTCTATGGATAAATACTAGATGTTGCATAAAAACCGAAATAAATACGTAACGACCACTATATGTAGATTGTGACAATTTGTATATACATATGATAACTAATTAATATAGGAAATTCAATGCTTGAGGCATTTAGATATATATAGATACACACAAGGAAGGAAGTCTTATTTTATGACTGATAGAATCTACCTCTCATCACCCCACATGAGTGATGAAGGTTATGAAATGGAATATATAAAGGAAGCCTTTGGTACTAACTGGATTGCCCCCCTAGGACCAAACGTTATGGTAAAGGCGATTAATTATGAGTAGAGTTGTTGAAGAGTACAATGAAGAAAAATTAGCTAAAAAAAGCGGTGGTTTTTACAACAAATATTTCAAGAGATTGTTAGGGTTAGTTATTGCATTAATCCTTTTTATTATATTATTACCAGTTCTAATAATTATATCGCTTTCTATCATCATAGATTCAGGGTTTCCGATATTTTACAAGGCTGATAGAGGGGGATACAAAAACAAGATTTTTAAGATATATAAATTTAGAACAATGGTTAAAGATGCAGACAAAATAGGCGGTGGAACTACGGCCTTAAATGATAGTCGTATTACTAAAGTAGGTCATTTCTTAAGAAAAACAAAATTAGATGAAATACCACAACTTATAAATATTATTAAAGGCGAAATGAGTTTTATAGGTCCAAGACCTGAGTTGATTAGATATACAACACAATATGAAGGTTTAGAAAAATACATACTAAAAGTTAGACCCGGAATTACTGATTTTAGCTCAATAGAGTTCATCAATCTAGATGAAATAGTTGGTGGGGAAAATGCAGATGAAATGTATGAAAAGTATGTTTTAAAAAGAAAAAACTTTTTAAGACTAAAATATGTTAATCAGATTTCTTTTATAGTTGATTTTAGATTATTTTTTATAACTGTAATAAGAACCATACAGAAAGCTTTAAAGGTTATCCTAAAGGTGGGAAAAAAAGATGGAGTGGATATTGCTCAATAATTCAGACTTAAAAGTATCAAGGTTATGCTTTGGTGGCTGCCCAATGGGTGGGTATGGATGGGGAGATGTTTCAAGGGAAGATTTAATAAGAGCAATTAATGAAGCGATAGATAATGATATAAATTTTTTTGACTCAGCAGATACATATGGCCTGGGAGAAGGAGAAAGGACTCTAGGTGAAGCGTTAGGCTCTAAGAGACATAAAGCGATAATAGGAACCAAGTTTGGAGTTAGAGTAGAAAACGGAAAAACATTTTATGATAACTCGCCTGAATGGATCAATAAGGCTGTTGAGCAAAGTCTAAAAAGATTAAAAACTGATTATATCGATTTATATCAAATCCATTATAGAGATGGTAAAACCCCTATAAATGAAGTTATTGATACATTAGAAGCTATTAAAAAAAGGGGACTTATACGATATTATGGCCTTTCGAATATTCATCAAAAGGACATCGCAGATTTAAAAGACCATATTGGAAATTTTGTTAGTTTTCAAGATGAATACAGCTTGGCTTGTAGGAAGAATGAAGAAGATATGTTCGCTGTTTCTGAGGAATTACAACTTACGCCTTTAACATGGGGAAGTTTAGGACAAGGTATTTTAACAGGTAAATATGATATCAATACCAAGTTTGGTTCAAATGATAGGAGAACCAGAGAAATATATGTTAATTTTCATGGAGACAAGTTGGGTCATAATTTAAAAATAGTTGAAGTAATAAAGAAAATATCAAATAAAATAGATAAACCTGTTCCAGCTATTGCTATCAGATGGATCTTAGATTATATACCAAATTCAGTAGTAATAGCAGGAGTTAAAAATATAAATCAATTACAATCTAATGCATCTGCTCTGGGGTGGAATTTATCAAAAGAGCAGATTGATATATTAACAGAAGTATCTGAATACAGCGATGCAGAGGATGATAATAAGGTGGCAGCAACTAATGAATAGCTTACAACTCGCATGGAAAATAAGACGCCATGGAATTGAAATGACTCATATATCACAAGGGTCTCATATTGGAGCAGTTTTATCAGTAGCAGATATTGTTGCAGTACTTTATAACGACATTGCCAATGTGGATCCAGCAAACCCTAAAATGCCAGCTAGAGACAGAATTATACTTAGTAAAGGCCATGCTGGTGCGGCTATATACGCCGCTCTTGCAGAAAAAGGCTTTTTTAAGGTAGAAGAATTGAAAACGCATTATGCCGATGGCAGCAGATTATCAGGTCATGTTTCACATAAGGGCATTCCCGGTGTTGAATTTTCTACCGGTTCCCTTGGGCATGGGTTATCCGTAGGGGCTGGTATGGCTTATGGAGCTAAAAAGGATAACAAGCAACATAAGGTTTTCGTTATTTGTGGTGATGGTGAATGTGATGAAGGTGCTGTATGGGAAGCAGCTTTAGTCGCTAATCACTACAAACTTAATAACCTGGTTGCAGTCATTGACCACAATAAAATGCAAAGCCTTGATTTTTGTGAAAACACAATAGCACTTTCACCATTTGCGGATAAATGGAAGGCTTTTGGATGGAATGTAATAGATATAGATGGACATGATCATGATGCTTTGAGAGATGCATTCATCAAAGCAAAAGAATCAATAGATAAGCCTACTGTAATTATCGCAAACACAATAAAAGGCAAAGGAATATCCTTCATGGAGAATGACATACTTTGGCATTACCGATTCCCACACGAAGGCGAGGAGCATGACTCAGCGGTTGCAGAATTAAGAGCACAGATGCCAGAGGGTATAACTGATATGTATGAAGCAGAGGAATCTTTTAAAGAGGTTGCCGCAACAAAGGAAGCGGAGGAACAATAACAATGAGGGATGCGTTTGTAAGAACATTAATTGATATAGCAAAAGAAGATAAAAATGTGCACCTTATCACAGGAGATCTAGGCTTTGGTGTTTTAAAGCCTTTTTGGGAGCAATTGCCTGACCAGTTTACAAATGCAGGAATAGCAGAACAGAACATGACTAGTTTTGCAGCTGGATTGGCTCTTGAAGGAAAAACTGTATTTACTTATTCCATAGGAAACTTCCCTACCTTACGATGCCTGGAGCAGATCCGAAATGATTGTGCTTATCATAATGCTAATGTGAAAATAGTATGCGTTGGCGGGGGATTTGTATACGGTTCACTTGGCATGAGCCATCATGCAACTGAAGATTTAGCTATTATGAGAGCTTTACCTGATGTTACTGTTTTGGCACCAGGAGATTTAGTGGAAGCAGAATGTGCTACGAGAGCTATTTATGAGCAGCAAGGCACTTGCTATTTAAGACTTGGTAGAGGTGGAGAAAAGAGAATACATGAAAAAATAGATAGCTTTGAGATTGGAAAATCAATCAAGATTAAAGATGGTGAGAAGGTAGCAATCTTTTCAACTGGAGCTATCTTTGATGAAGCTATTGAGGCAAGTGAGATATTAATCAATCAAGGTATTAACCCTGCTTTATATACATTTCCAACTGTAAAACCAATTGATAGAAAAGCAATAGAAGAATGTGCTAAACAGTATGACTTAATTGTTACTGTTGAAGAACATAACATAATTGGTGGTTTTGGAGGTGCTGTTTCAGAGGTTTTGGCTGAAATAGGTGGAACTAGAGCGAATTTATTGAAGATAGGTTTAGATGATAAATATTCTAGTATTGTTGGAACACAGAAGTATTTGAGAGATATCTATGGAATGAGTGCTAGGAAGATTGTTGAAAAGGTAAGGAGAAGAATTAATGAGTAGGATACTTTTTATGACATCTGTTTATAAACAATCGGATAAAGGTAATTTAAATGTTGACCTTATAGACGAATTTCTAAGGCATGGTCATAAGGTAGATGTTGTAACACCTATTGAAAGAAAGTATAAAAAGCAAACTGAAATATATACAGATGAAAATTTAAGAGTTATTCGTTTTAAATCCTTAAACTTCAGAGGTAAGGTTAACATAATAGAGAAAGGGATATCTACATTAAGCTTAGGTTATCAGTATAAATATATATTAAATAAACATTTGAAAGATAGAAAATATGATATTGCAATATACACTACATTACCTATTACTTACACACCTGTGATTAAAGAGCTAAAAAATAAATACGGAACATATTGCTATCTATTGCATAAAGACTTTTTTCCTCAAAGTGCGGTTGACTTAGGAATTTTAAATAAAAACTCTCTAGCATATAAATTATTCAGGAAAATTGAGAAAGGCTTATACAAAATGTCTGATACCATCGGTGTAATGTCTCAAAAAAACATTGATTTTATTTTAGCAGATAATCCTTACATAGATAAAAGCAAAGTCGAAATTTGCCCGAATAGTATAAACTCTATGGATATTACTATAATTAAAAGGATGAAAGAGGATCGAGATAAAATAAGAAATCAATATGGTATCCCTTTAAATAATATCGTATATGTATATGGTGGTAATATCAGTAGAGCTCAAGGAATTGATTACATTATTGAAATTGTAAAAGGATTCAAAAAATGTAATAATTCATTCCTTTTATTTGTTGGAAGTGGAAATGAAGTTGAAAAATTAAATGAAGCAATTGAAAGTTCTGGCAGTAAAAATGTTAAGGTAATTAATTACTTAGAAAAAGATAAATTTGACCAATTAGTAGCGGCATGTGATGTGGGACTTGTTTTCTTGGATAATCGATTTACAATAGCCAATATTCCGTCAAGAACTTTAGCTCATATTAACATGTCTCAGCCTATCTTAGCTGCCACAGATGAATTTACAGATTTTAAAAACATAGTTGAAGAGAACGAAATCGGTCTGTGGAACAGTAGTAATGATATAAAAACATTCTTTGAAAATGTTGACAGTTTAACTAATAATGAAACGCTTAGAAATAAATTAGGATTCAATGCAAGAAATTACTTAATCAATGAATGTAATACAAAAAAGTCATATAAGATAATAATGAGCCACTTTAAACAAGTAGAGAGAGGGAAATGATATGTTTAAGAGCAAAACTTTATTAATAACTGGTGGTACAGGATCATTTGGAAATGCTGTAATGGAAAGATTTTTAAATACAGAAATAAATGAAATTCGTATTTTTTCTCGCGATGAGAAGAAACAAGATGATATGAGAAAACTCTATAAAAATGATAAGCTTAAGTTTTACATAGGAGATGTACGAGATATACAATCAGTTAAAAATGCTATGTATGGGGTGGATTATATATTCCATGCAGCTGCTCTAAAACAAGTTCCATCATGTGAGTTCTTCCCACTAGAAGCAGTTAAAACTAATGTTCTAGGTACCGATAATGTGCTTACAGCGGCAATTGAATATGGAGTAAAGAAGGTAATATGCCTTTCAACAGATAAAGCTGCTTATCCAATAAATGCGATGGGAATTTCTAAAGCTATGATGGAAAAGGTGTTTGTGGCAAAGTCAAAGACTGTAGACCCAGATAGAACTCTTATCTGTGGAACTCGTTATGGTAATGTTATGGCTTCAAGGGGTTCTGTAATACCACTGTTTATTGAGCAAATTAAGGGCGGACAACCATTAACAGTAACAGATCCTAATATGACGAGATTTTTGATGAGTCTTGAAGAAGCAGTTGAACTTGTAGTTTTCGCTTTCCAAAATGCTGAAGAGGGGGACATCATGGTTCAAAAGTCACCAGCTTCTACTATAGGTGATTTGGCACAAGCAGTTAAAGAACTATTTAATGCTGATAATGAAATTAAGGTTATTGGTACTCGTCACGGTGAAAAGAGATACGAAACTCTTCTTACTAAGGAAGAATATATAAAGGCAGAAGATATGGGTGGATTTTTCAGAGTACCTGCTGATAAAAGAGATCTTAACTATGATAAGTATTTTGTAGAAGGATGCGAGAAACTTACAACTGATGAAGAATACAATTCTGATAACACCGAAAGATTAAATATAGAGAAAATCAAAGAAAAGTTACTATCACTTGAATATGTAAGACAGGAATTAAAGTATTTTACTGCTACAAATGAAGCGGCAATCACAAAAGCGTCGTCCAAATAAAACTGAAAGGCTGGTATTAGGTATGAAGATACTTATAACAGGGGCAAAAGGTTTTGTCGGAAAAAACCTAGTTGCCGAACTTAAAAATAGAGAATACATGAATATATTTGAATATGGTAGAGACACAGAACCTAATAAGCTTGATGAGTATTGCAAAGAAGCAGATTTCATATTCCATCTTGCAGGAGTAAATCGTCCAAAAGATCAATCTAAGTTTATGGAAGGTAATTTTGGCTTTACATCAACTTTACTTGATACACTTAAGAAGTATAAAAATACCTGTCCAGTAATGATTTCATCGTCAATTCAGGCGGAATTAGATAATCCGTATGGCAAGAGTAAAAAGGCCGGAGAAGATTTACTATTTAATTATAGTAATGAAACTGGTACTAAAGTTCTGGTATATAGATTTCCAAATGTGTTTGGAAAGTGGTGTAGACCAAATTACAATAGTGCAGTAGCAACATTTTGCCATAATATTGCTTATGGTTTACCTATAACTGTGAATGATCCAAGTGCTGTAATGAACCTTGTATATATAGATGATGTAGTAAATGAATTGATTAATGCTCTTGAAGGAAAAGGAAATAAGAGTGGAGACTTTTGTGAAGTACCAGTAGTTCACACGATTACTCTTGGTGAGATAGTTGAACTAATCTATTCTTTCAAGAGAAGCAGGAAAGAGCGTTCTATTCCAGATATGTCGGATGAATTTACAAAAAAACTATATAGCACATACTTAAGTTATTTGGCAGAAGACCAATTTAGTTATGAATTAAAGATGAATGTAGATAATAGAGGTTCATTTACTGAATTTATAAAGACTCCTGATAGAGGACAAATATCAGTAAACATGTCAAAACCTGGAATTACAAAAGGAAACCACTGGCATCACACTAAGAATGAAAAATTCTTAGTAGTAAGTGGCAAAGGGGTTATTCGTTTTAGGAAAATAGATTCAGAAGAAGTAATAGAGTACTTTGTAAGTGGAGATAAAATGGAAGTAGTAGATATACCTACAGGCTATACACATAATATTGAAAATCTAGGTGACACCGATATGGTTACAATCATGTGGGCCAATGAAGCTTTTGACCCTGAAAAACCAGACACTTACTTTTTGGAGGTATAACTGATGAAGAAATTAAAAGTCATGACAGTTGTAGGTACTAGACCAGAGATTATAAGACTTTCAGCTGTTATAAATAAATTAGATGAATCAGAAGCTGTTGATCACATTCTTGTTCATACAGGTCAGAATTATGACTATGAATTAAATGAAGTATTCTTCAATGACTTTAAACTAAAAAAGCCGGATTACTTCTTAAACGCTGCAATTGGTACAGCGGTAGAAACTATCGGAAATATTTTAGTTAAAATTGATCCTATACTTGAAGAAGTTAAACCGGATGCATTCCTTGTGCTTGGTGATACAAATAGTTGTTTATGTGCAATTGCGGCTAAGAGAAGGCATATACCTATCTTCCATATGGAAGCCGGCAATAGAAGCTTTGACCAGAGAGTGCCAGAAGAGACAAACAGAAAGATTGTTGACCATACAGCAGACATTAATTTAACATATAGTGACATCGCTAGAGAGTATCTTTTAAGAGAAGGCCTTCCATCAGATAGGGTAATTAAAACAGGAAGCCCAATGTTTGAAGTGTTGAACTCAAGAAAAGATGATGTTGAGAATTCAGATGTCATAGAAAGGTTAGGACTTGAAAAAGATAAGTACTTTGTGGTTTCTGCTCATAGAGAAGAAAATATCAGTTCAGACCAGAACTTTATGGATTTAGTAGATAGCTTAAATACTATTGCTGAAAAATATCAGATACCACTAATCGTAAGTACTCATCCTAGAACGAGAAAGATGATCGAAGTCAAAGGAATTGAATTTAATCCCTTAGTAAAGACAATGAAACCACTTGGGTTCAATGATTATGTGAAACTTCAAAAAAATGCAAAAGCAGTACTTAGTGATAGTGGAACTATCAGTGAAGAATCATCGATCCTTGGATTTAGAGCACTGAATATAAGACAAGCCCATGAGAGACCAGAAGCAATGGAGGAAGCTTCTGTTATGATGGTGGGACTTAAAAAAGAGAGAATTCTCCAAGGGTTAGAAATATTAGAGACACAAGAGAAAGGTACCCTGAGGTTAGTAGCTGATTACAGTATGCCAAATGTGTCAGATAAGGTGATTAGGATAATATTATCATATGTTGATTATGTAAATAGAGTTGTTTGGGGGAAAAGTTAATGAGGGTATTGCAGATTAACTCCGTTTGTGGAATAGGTAGTACTGGACGAATTGCTACCGATATTCATAATATTCTAATAGAACAAGGGCATGAGAGTTATATCGCATACGGAAGAGATCTGCCAAAGAACTGTGAGAATGCGATAAGCATTGGAAGTAAAATAGATAATTATGCTCATGTTGCAAAAACAAGATTGCTTGATAAGCATGGATTTGGGTCTAAGCAGGCGACTATAGAATTCATTGATAAAGTTAAAGAACTAAATCCGGACATAATACATCTTCATAATATACACGGATACTACATTAATATTGAAATTCTATTTGAGTATTTAAAAGAAGCAAATAAGCCTATCGTATGGACACTTCATGATTGCTGGAGCTTTACAGGACACTGTTCTCACTTTAGTTATGTTGGATGCGAGAAATGGAAAAGTGAATGCTTTGATTGTCCACAAAAAAAAGAATATCCGAAAAGCATATTTTTAGATAATTCCAGACTGAACTTTAAAATGAAAAAAGACTTGTTTACTGGGGTTAAAAACATGACCATAGTAACACCGTCAAAGTGGCTAGGTGAATTAGTCAAAGGATCATTCTTAAAAGATTATAGGATTAAAGTTATCAATAATGGAATTGATTTATCGACATTCAAGCTAAAAGAAAATGACTTTCGCAGAGACTACAAATTAGGAGATAAGTTTATTATTCTCGGAGTTGCTAGTATATGGGGACATCGTAAAGGAATTGAATTCTTCCTTGAATTATCATCTAAGCTAAAAGAAGATGAAGTAATTGTACTTGTTGGGCTTTCAAGTAAACAATTAAACGAGATGCCGGACAATATATTAGGAATATCAAGAACTAATAGTGTAGAGCAATTGGCTGAGATTTACTCAAGTGCAGATGTATTTGTTAATCCAACACTAGAAGATACTTTTCCTACAACGAATTTAGAAGCACTCGCTTGTGGGACACCGGTGATTACTTTTGATACTGGAGGAAGTCCAGAGAGTGTTAGAAAAGAAACTGGTTTAGTGGTAAATAAGAAAGATGTATACAGTCTGAATGAGGCAATTCTGAATATTAAAAACTTAAAACTGTCTCCAGATGATTGTATCAAGAGTGCAGAACAATTTCAAAGTACTGATAGGTTTAAAGAGTACTTAGATTTATATAAATATGCTTTATTTGGTGGAGATAAACTATGAAAATTACACACGTTGCACTTGCGGGAATTGTAACTGATTATTGGACATATCAAGACAATTTATTACCTAAATATCATAAAAAAAATGGATATGATGTTAGTATTATTACATCTCATTTTGTTTATAAAGATAATGGGAAAATAGGAATTGATAATAGAAAGACTTATATAAATGAAAATGGCATAAAAACCATTAGATTAAGTGTTAAGAATAATAAATGGTTTACCTACAAATTCAAAAGGTTTCCAAATCTATATAAAACCATAGAAAAAGAAGAACCTAATATTATTTTTGTTCATGGATGCCAATTTGTTGATCTAAAAGTTATAGAAGCATATGTTAAAAAAAATCCTGAAGTAAAACTATATATAGATAACCACGCTGATTTTAATAACAGTGGGACAAATTGGATCTCAAAAAATATACTTCACAAATGGATTTGGAGATGCTATGCAAAAAGAATAGAACCTTTAACAACAAAATTTTATGGTGTTTTGCCAGCAAGAGTCGATTTTTTAATAAATGTTTATAAACTAAATAAAGAAAAAGTAGAATTGCTTGTTATGGGTGTTGATGATGAAAATGTAATTAAAATAAAGAATGAAATAGAACAACAGAATTTGAGAAAAGAACATAATGTATTAGAAAGTGACTTTTTAATTGTTACAGGAGGGAAAATCGATAACAATAAGAAAGAAATTCTTTTATTAATGGAAGCTATAGCAAAGTTGCATAACCCCAAAATCAAATTATTAGTTTTTGGTTCGATTTCCGAGGAACTAAACGAAAGCTTTCAGTTACTTCTAAATAATAATGTTAAATACATAGGCTGGATTCAACCAACTGAAGTGAACAAATATTTGTACATAGCCGATTTAGTAATGTTTCCTGGATTACATTCAGTTCTGTGGGAACAATCTGTAGGATTGGGTAAACCATGCGTATTCAGATTTATAGAAGGGTTTCAACATGTGGATTTAGGAGGGAACTGTATGTTCTTAGAAGAACATACTGTCAGCAAGTATTGCGATGTTGTTATGAATATTTTTACTGATAAAAAACTATATGAAAATATGAAAAATACAGCTGTAGTTAATGGAACAAAAGAATTTTCTTACTATGAAATAGCAAAAAAGAGCATAGAAGAGTAAAGGGGGAGCAAAATGAGTATTTTTGCCAAATTAGCTAACAAGGAAGAAAAAATTGCAGTTATTGGACTTGGTTATGTAGGTATGCCTATAGCAGTTGCTTTTGCTAAAAAGGTTGATGTAATAGGTTTTGATTTAAATGAAAAGAAAATTGAATTATACAAATCCGGTGTTGATCCGACTAATGAAGTTGGTAATGAGGGAATTAAGAGAACAACAGTAGAATTTACAGCGGATGAATCAAAACTTAAGGAAGCAAAGTTCCATATAGTTGCTGTTCCAACACCTATAAATTCAGATAAAACACCTGATCTTTCACCGGTTGAAGGTGCGAGTAAAATTGTAGGGCGTAATTTAACTAAAGGTTCCATTGTGGTTTATGAGTCTACTGTATATCCAGGTGTAACTGAAGATATTTGTGTGCCAATATTAGAGAAAGAATCAGGTTTAAAATGTGGAGTTGAATTCAAGATAGGATATTCACCAGAAAGAATTAACCCAGGTGACAAGATAAATACTTTAGAGAAAATAATTAAAATTGTTTCTGGGATGGATGAGGAAAGTCTTGAAGAAATTTCTAAAGTTTATGAGCTTGTTATTGATGCAGGGGTTCATAGAGCTGGTTCAATAAAAGTTGCAGAAGCAGCTAAAGTTGTTGAAAATAGTCAGCGTGATATAAATATTGCTTTTATGAATGAACTTGCAATGGTATTTGACCGTATGGGGATAGATACAAAAGAAGTTGTTGAAGCTATGAATACAAAATGGAATGCACTAGGATTTACTCCAGGTCTTGTAGGAGGGCATTGTATTGGTGTTGACCCATATTATTTTGTTTATGAGGCTGAAAAATTAGGATATCATAGTCAAATTATATAATGCCCCCGCTTGTCAAGACACGATTTTGGAATTATTAAGATAAATTCTCCTTCCAATATTTGGTGTTTATGCAGCTACTTTTTGCTGATTACGGTAGATCGAGTACGGGGTAACATTGTCCAATCCCTGGTGGTCCCTAACATAGTTATAGTGCTGAATGTATTCTTTGGTCATTGCTTTTGCTTCTTTAACGGTTTCTGGACGTAACAAATATAACCTTTCCCATTTATAGGATCTAAAGAATCGTTCAATCATTATGTTGTCAGTTGCTCGGCCTTTGCCATCCATACTGATCTTGATTGTCTCCTGGGCCTTAATACAGTCTATGTATGCTTTGGACGTAAACTGGCTGCCTTGATCACTGTTGATTATTTCGGGTTTTCCATATTTGCTTATGGCTTCTTTTACTGCTCTTACAACGAAGTCAGTTTGTAGGGTATTGCTTATTGCCCAACCCACTATGAACCTTGAGTACCAGTCAATTATGGCTACCATATAGGCAAAGCCACAAGGGGTCCCAACATACGTAATGTCAATGGCCCAGACTTGATTTGGTCGATCAATCTTAAGGTTTCTTAGGAGATAAGGATATACTTTGGACTTCTTATCTCTTTTGCTGAGGTTAGGCCCAGGATAAAACACATGAATATCCATTTCGTCCATGTAGCGTTTTATCAGCTTTCTACCGATTCTGGTGAATCCTTGCTTTCTTAATTCGTTGCGGATTCGCCTGACCCCGTATGATGGTTCCAGGAAGTGAATTCTATCGATTGCGTTCTTAATTGCTATTTCATCCTGGGAAACCTCAACCGGGACATTCTGATAGTAAGCGGTCGATCTCCGCAGATCTAGTAATTCGCACTGATGTTTTACTGTCAGCCTGGAGCCAGTATGCTCTATGAGTTTCTTTTTTTCCGCAGTTCCAAGGCTTGTTCTTGTTTTTTTTTAAGCCAGTCAATGTCAATGGTCAGTTCTCCGATTTTACGCTCGAGAACTGCCTTCTCAGCCTCGAACTGTTTTTTTAGTTTCTCAGTCTCATTTGCCTTCTTGTCAAATACTGATGGCATGTTGGCCAGAAACTCGGATTTCCATCGGCTTATTAACTGCTGGCTTACTTCATATTTATTAGAAATTTCTATCAAGGTGTTTTCCTCACGGAGAACCTCTAATACTATTTTTGCTTTTTCTTCGGGACTGTACTTTTTTCGCTTATTAACCATAACTCCATTTCCTGAGGTATTTAGTTCATTAACCAGCATCAAAAGATCTGAATCATGAACCAATGAGAAATTAACATTGTCCCCCGGCTGAAGTTCACGGGGATTATCATTGACCGTTATTATGACACCAGGTCCTTCTACCGCCATAAGCCCGGCACTCATATTAGCATCTTGCAAATCAGCCTGCAAATCAGCCATAGCCTGGTCAGTTTCCCGTACATTTTTGAGTTTTTCGCGTAACGATAGTACTTCCTCCACCAGGGCATCTCTTTCTTCGCTTACGCTCTGTACCTGTTGTGTCAAGTCCTCGACCCGGGCAGGAACCAGGTTGGCCTGATAACTCTCCGTAGTTTTGAATTGAATCGCCAACATTATACCCAATACCATACAGACAATAGCTATGGAAATTTGAGCACCTTTACTACGCAAAAGAAGCACCCCCCTATTCCTGTACATTCCTGGTTTTCAAAACCGGTTGACCCTTAAATCGCAGGTCAACATACTCTAAAACATCAGTGCCTTTCTCATCCAGCTCAGCTTCAATCTCTAAAACCTGTTCCACGAATTTAGTTTTTTCCTCTAATCTTTCCAGGTTTCCGAAGTTTACTTCAGTTCCTTTTTGGGTATAAAAAAACTATTTCTTTACTTTTGTTTATATAATGAAAATCAGAAATGGCTTTTCTAATTAAATGGCCCTACATTATACAAAGTACATTATGTGCTGTTATTGCCTCAGGAATCTCTTTCCTCGTCACTTTGCTTGCTCTTTATCTTGCCAACGCTTCTTTGAGTAAAACCTTAATGGGCTTTAATGCCTATGAGTATTTCCTAGATAATCTCTCTATTATCCTTATTGGACAAACCATTATTGCTATGCTCTTAGCCTTTGTTTCCTCAAGCATTGCCATCTCAAAATACTTGAATAAATAATCGGAGGTCGTCTAATGGTAGGACACTAGGTTCTGGCCCTAGTAATTGGGGTTCGAATCCCTGCCTCCGAGCAAGTAATATACTTAATTTATTACCCCAGCTCTTTGTAGTTCCTTTTTGTAATAACTTTTTTACTAGTCTCTGCCTCAATTTTCTTTCGTGCATCTCCTGCAATTTGCCCGCCCTTTTTTACATCTTCTTGTATCTCGTTAATTCCTTTTGAATCTCTAGTTTTAGTAATTTCCGTTGAAGTTGCCTCTGCAAGCATTGTTAGGATAAGTTCAACATCTCCCATATGATCACGCAAGTTATCTCCTCTTTTTTTGTCTAAGCTCTTTATACGCATTAAAGATTTATAATCGTATTCAAAAGTTCCTTTGTAAATCTCATTTGTAAGTATTGCATATTCAATACCTCTCACATCTCGCTCTTTCCACTCATCCGTCAGAGTATTTCTAACAGCAATGCCTCGCATTCGTTTATCAATCCAATCTTTTTCATATCCTTTTTTCTCATAAATCTCTTTAGCCCTATTCACAGCTAATTCAGGGGTTCGCAATTTCGTCAATTCGCTCTTTACCCACCTTTGCAAGCAACGCTTAAAAGGCTCTGCTTTTGGAGAGGGAATTGATTGAATAATGCGGAAAATACCTTTTAAATCAGCAGTAGTTTCTTTTCGTTTTTTACCATCTTTAGAGATAAGTTCAAGGGGGGTACAAATTGTACCCCAGTAGAACGAAAGTTCAGCATCTCTTTGTCTTAACTTTTTTACATACTGCTTAACATCTTTTGAATCAGTCAAAACTTGCACAACATCAGATACCGAGGAATACCATTTTCCTTTATGCCATTTCTTACGCACGCCTTGTTGTTCAAACAAAGCAATATCTTCTTGTTTTTTTAATTTTCTTAGGCATTACCCTCATTGTACTCTACAACAACTTGCATTGCAATAATCACCCCAACAAAAAAGAGTTTAAATCAATAAACTCTGAATCCACACGGAGTCTAAGAGAAACTTTTCTCCGTAATCTGAAATAATCTCCGAGGCATTCATCAAAAGGAACTGCTTTCTTTCCTCAAGAGATACGCCCTTTAAAAACAAGTTGCCACTCATCCTAGCAACAAGTTCGGCGTCAAGCTCGGCATTACCCTCAACAAGAAGAAATAGGAAGCCAAAGTTTTCTTCTTCGAACTTCTCGACGTCAAGTACAATCTGCGCCCTTCTTCTAATAGCCCTACTTGCAAGCATAACCGCTGCAAGTTCAGATCCTTCTTTTCCATTCACCAGATAAACTTTGGGATTCTTTACATAGTTAGTCCCGTTTTCATCACTTAGGATAACACGTCTCCTTAGAAAAGGAATGTTTATAGGCATGATCTTGAGCGTCGGCTCAAAATCCAAGCTCTTTAACTCATTTTCAATCATACTATATCCAAACTAGCATAATATTTTTAAAAATCAATAAAGTTTGCTTTTTTGCCTTGTTAGTACTACAATTAAGCTAAGTATGAGCAAAGTCAAGAAACAAGTAAAGTACGCAATCCTAGCTTTTTTAATTTTAATTCTCGCTGTTTTCTTTTTCTCATTTTTCAATTCAGAAGAAAGAAAACTGGAAGCTCAAAATCTATTAGAAATTGATTTTGTTTTGTGGTGTTGATCATCAAACCTATCAGAACAAAACTTTTGCCAAGTTAATGAAAGTTGATGTTTTACACAAAGGAAAATTGCAATGATCTAATTTTAGAGAAATGTTTAAATCAAGGCGGACAAATCAAAGAAAGAGCTGGATTTAATGTTTGTGTTTTAAAGACAATTCAGAATGCGAAATGCAAGCACTTTTAAGTGGTAAATGTAAAGGGTTCAATTTTAATGACTTTGAGAAGCGAAGCAGAGTTCTTTTGTGTAATAACTGGAGGGACAATTAAAGACAATAAATGTATTTTAGAATGCAACTTAAACGATTATTTAAATCAAAACTGCTTATGGACATTAAAAAAATAATCATTTTTGCTCTTGTTTTGCTTTTTAGTAGTGTAAGCGCAGAAACTACCCCCATTATCCTCTTTCAAGGGAGTAAAGGCGAGCTTTCAAAAGATGCAAGAGCATTTATAGAATTAAGTAATTACCCTTACGAAATTTATTCACCTAAAGACAAAGACTTTTTAGAGAAACTTGAAACATACAAGAAAGAATACAAAACAAGTCAGGGTCTTTCAAGTAATTTCAGACATTACCCCATCATATTCCTAGAAAAACAAAGCCTTTTCAGGCTTTAATCAGAAATAAAAGAAAACATCCTTAAATCATTAGAATAAAATGGAAAATAAACAAGAAAAACATTTTAAAACAAAATTCTTTACACCTTACAAATACTACATTTTTGCCTCTCTTTCCTTGATTTTTGCTCTTATCTTTATCTTTTCCTTACAAATAAAGCAGGCGTTATTGGCTCTCTTATCGAAAAAGCCTTTCTTTTTTTACTTGGAAACACCGTCTACATCATCCCCCTTATCCTCTTAACCGCTTTTTTCCTGCTCTTATCAAAGCGCTAATCCTTACTCCAAAAAAGAAAAATACTTAGGCTTTCTTTTAATTGCGTTTCTTTTAGAATCTGCCACTCTTTTTGGAATAGCCGAGCTAGAGTTTATAGGGGCAAATGGATTTAATCTTCAAGCTCAAAGTCTAGGCGGAGTCATTGGCTATTTACTCTCTTTTTTAATGATAAAAGGTTTTGGCTTTTGGGTTGCCTTGTCAATCATCACCATTCTTATTATAACAACCCTTGTTATTCTTTTAGAACCACTTTTTAAAAAAGAAAAATTAGAGCAAGAAGAAGTCGTCATTAAAAAGCCCACCCCTAAAAAGAAAATACCGTTCCTGCCTAGATTTAAGAAAACAAAAAAAGGAAAAAGAGCCAATTATTAAAGAAGCTCCTAAAATTAAAACATTTTCCCCTTATGAAGCACCTCCTCTTAATTTACTTTCAAAAAGAGGAGCAAAGCCGAAAGTGGAGATATTAAGTTAAATGCAAGCACCATTCAAAAACCCTTTTTAACTTTGGAATACAAGTTGATATGGGAGAGGTTAATGTTGGCCCAACTGTATCTCAATACACATTAAAACCAGCCAAGGGAATTAAACTTTCTAGAATTACAAACCTAGCCTATAATTTAGCTTAGACTTAGCACAGAATCAATATAGAATCGAAGCTCCAATTCCAGGCAAAGCCCTTGTTGGAATTGAAAATTCCAAACAAAAACAGAGCCATTGTTTCCACTTTATGAAATGCTTGCAAGTAAACACTTTAGATCGTCCGAATCACCACTTTTTTTTGCCCTAGGAAAAGATGTTAAAGGGTGAACTTGTTTATGCTGACCTAGGAGAAATCAATTTGTTATGATTGACCCTAAAAAAGTAGAGCTTTTGCCCTTTAATCCAATCAATCATTTAATGTGCCCTGTCATTGCAAACCCTGACGAAGCAATTATTGCCTTGAAATGGCTTGTTGGAGAAATGGAATCAAGGTTTGAGACTTTAAAAAACGCAGGCAATCGAGACATCTCCTCCTATAACAAATCCTGGAAGCAAGGTATGGAAAAAATGCCCTACATTGTTGTTATTATAGATGAGCTTGCTGACCTTATGATGGCAAGAGGAAAGAAATAGAATCCTACATTGTAAGGCTAGCTCAAAAAGCAAGAGCAGTTGGCATCCATTTAGTGCTTGCCACACAAAGACCCTCAGTTGAAGTTATCACAGGTTTAATCAAAGCAAACATATCTAGTAGAATTAGTTTTAAGGTTGCCTCTCAAGTTGATTCAAGAACAATGCTTGATGTAGCAGGCGCAGAAAAACTTCTAGGAAAAGGAGACTTCTTGTTTCAATCTAAAGACACCACTAACTTAAAACGTATTCAAGGTCCTTTTGTTTCTGAAAAAGAAATCAAAAATGTAGTTAGCTTTATTGAATCAAAAAAACTCAAAGAAGACCTAGAAAATCCTGAAAAGTTCCTTGAAATCGAAAGCAAAAAAGAGCACTCCCTAAAAGCTGTTTTAGAGGAAGCCATCTCATCTCCCTCAATGCAAATAGAT